>CANRAO010000044.1 GCA_947628615.1 uncultured Clostridia bacterium | reverse complement strand
GGGGGATTTTTGATTGAAAGTTTCCGTCATATTTACAATAATATGGCAAGAACGGAGGCTAATCTAAAAACATTGCGCGAAAGTACTGTTTATGGCAATGAAATCACAAATACTGCTCGCATAACTAAAATGAATATGATTTTGGCAGGTGACGGTCACAGCAATATTCAAATGTTGGATAGCCTTGCAAATCCTATTGATGGAACGGAAACATATAATGATGAAAAGGGAATCATTCATCACAAAGGTTTTGACATCGTACTTGCCAACATGCCGTATTCACAAAAAACGAAGCACGGTAATCTTTATGATCTGCCTAGCACTAATGGTGATAGTATTTGTGTACAGCACTGTATAAAAGCAATTAATAGTGCTGCTGAAAACGGTAGAATGGCATTGGTTGTACCGGAAGGCTTTTTGTTTCGTAAAGACTTAACAAAGACTCGTGAATATTTGCTGAATAACTGTCAGCTACAAAGCATTATTTCTTTGCCACAAGGTGTCTTTTTACCGTACACAGGCGTTAAGACGGATATTATATATGCAACAAAGGTCAACCAGAAAGTTAAGTTATCACAGAAGAAAAAAGATTACTGGTACTTTGAAGTAAAATGCGACGGCTATACATTAGATAATCATCGACGTAAACTTGAAACACCGAGCGATTTGAGTAAGTACGAGGAATATCGCAAGTTAGATAGAGATCAGGCTGATGATATGATTAGAGTGGGATTTGAAGTAATCCCTCTTAATAAAGTGTGCCAAAATTCTTTTATCCTCGTGGGTAGCAGATACCGTGAAAGCAAAAAGGAGAGCGCAAAATATCCATTAATTAGTTTAGGAGACGAACACTACTTTTCCGTTTGCTCTGGAGGAACGCCTAGTAGTAGCAGACCAGAATATTGGAATGGCGGAATTAGCTGGATTTCACTTGCTGATCTACCTGCGGATGATTTTGTGACTGAGATTCAAAGTACTGAGCGGACGATCTCCCAAGAAGGTCTTGATAACTCAAATGCGAAACTATTGCCTATTGGTTCAATAGTAGTATCTTCACGTGCTACTATAGGTAGGATAGGCATTGCAAAGACAGAATTAGCCACTAACCAAGGTTTTAAAAACATTACTATTAGGGATACTGGAAAAATTATCCCAGAGTATTTAGCATTTGTTTTAACCAAAAAGAAAGAAGAAATGATAGCGCTGGCCAGTGGCGCGACGTTTAAAGAAATATCAAGAGAGAATTTTTGCTCACTTCAGATTCCGCTTCCGCCGATAGAAGTGCAACGCCAAATAGTTATAGAACTTAATGGATATAGGAAAGTTATCGCTGGAGCAAAAGAAATCCTAAATGGTTATTTGCCGTCAATACCACGTGTTGTTGGAGAATATCGGGCATTAGAAGAAATAGCTTCTTTTAAGCCTTCAAAGGATGAGGTGAAAGATATTCCAAGTGATACCTTGGTATCTTTTGTTCCAATGGCAGATATTAATTCTTTTGATGCCTATTTTACAGCTAAAGAGGAACGACAAATTGGGAATGTAATTTCTGGCTTTACGTTTTTTAAAGATAACGATGTTCTGTTGGCTAAAATTACTCCTTGCTTTGAGAACGGAAAAGCAGGAATAGCCCGTGGCCTAAAAAACGGTATTGGTTTTGGCTCAACAGAATACATTGTGATTCGTGCAAATCCAGAGATTGTTTATCCTGAATGGATTTTTTATCATATTAACACAACTGAATTCATTCGTGGTGGAAAGTCTTTTATGACTGGAACGGCTGGACAGCAAAGAGTTGATATCAACTATGTAAAGCAGTATCGTATCCCTGTACCTCCTCTGACAGAGCAGAAGAAGATTTTAGATCAAATTCGGTATGAGCAAGCTTTAATTGAGCCGTCCAAGAAATTGATAGAAGTATTCACTGCAAAAATCGAAAGAAGAATTAAAGAGGTTTGGGGGGAGTGAGTATGTCGGATACGGTGGAGTACACAGATGTACCATATTTGCAAGAAATATTGAATTTCCTTCCAATTAATCCTGATGATGAGGAAGATGTGCTAAGATATGTCCAAAATATCACTAACCTTATTGCGGTAAATTACAAGTATGAGCAATATCAATTTGCTTACTTTGGGATTCATCTTTTGTATATGACTTACATCTACTGTACTGTATGGAAAATAGGGCAGATTGAACCAACCCGATATAATGACGCATTTGCATTTGCGAGACCTTATCATGGAAAAGACGTAAAATTTGATGCTGACAGCGTGGAGTCTATCTTTACATACAGTTGGATGCCAGAGTCTGAAATTGCCAATTTGTTTAAAGTTATAGGACTGGATGAATCACAGATAAACATTGTTAGCGGGTTAGTTGGTACACGCAATAATATGGCACACGCAACGGGAAAGTTCATTATTACTACGGAAGAAGCGTTTGACAGCAATGTCCATAGTGTTTTTATATCCATACAGAATATTCATAGACGTATGGATCAGCTTATAAGAAAATG
>CANRAO010000043.1 GCA_947628615.1 uncultured Clostridia bacterium | reverse complement strand
CTAGTTGCTTTAAGTTCTTATAGTAGTTTGGCGCATTTAAGTGTAATGGCTGTGAAACAATAAACCAATCAATCTTTTGTGGTTCATCTAGCCAGTCTTGGCTTATTATTTCATAGTCTTCATATTTTCCGATAGGCTCACCAAATTTATAGTACATATGCCCAACTAGATTTAGAGTAACTTGGTCTGTAACCAATTTCTTAATTTTATGAGTAGAATATGGTGAAACACCTATTTTGCCAATTTGCCAATACCACCAAGCACCTCGTGTAAAATCATATATGAGTATTTTATCAGTGCCATTTGTTAAAAATAGTCTATCACGCATTTGTATAATTTTAATTTCGTGACTTTCTTGATAGAATGTGTCATAACGTTCTTCTATAGCATCAGTCATATAGGTCAATACTTGGTCTGTAGTAGCCATAAAGGCTTGATAGTTCATAAATGCTAAGCCTCTCTTAGTTGGGAAGATAGTATAAGTACCTTCGATAGTATTTATAACACTATCACCTTTACGAGTACCTGTTGACAATTTAGTAGGATAGTAATCATATCGATAGCCAAGAGTCATATTTGTATCTTCGACTTTTTGACAAATAACAATATTATCTTCAAAGAAAATCGCTTTTTCTGAAGTACTAATATTTATAATATTAGTAATATTTTCAATAAAAGTTTGATTGTTTAAGTTTTCTAAAGCCAATAGCAATTGACCATTATCGTCTCTAGTATTTGAAGTAATAAATAATTTGTTGTCAAAGCCAAGATATAACTCAGTATCACTATATGAAACATCTGGTACACCAGTATACTTGGTATCAACGGTATAAGTATACGTAATTGTAGCATGTTCTTCGTCGTTAAAGTCGTTAGTGTACATTTTACCATTATCAAGAATAACAAGATAATGATTTCCATCAACAATAATTCGATTTGCTTCTTTGGTATTACCAGTACCTGTATGACATTTCCAAGGGTTTGGGTCACTTTCATTCCAATCGTCAATTGTGATAAATTGACCGGTGCGCTCTCCATCTTCAAACCAATATAGCGCTTGGTTAGTTATGATAGTGCCGCTATCAAATGCTAATGGTACATTACTCTCGTCTGGTGTCACAGCATAACGATAATTATCATAGCCGCTATAAGTAATATTATAATACTTGTTTTCGAGACTAATCTCAGTTAAGATACAGCCCTCCGCAAATATGCTTGACTGAGAGCGGTTAAGCGGTCGTCCGAGAGTCCAGTTAAAATCATACCATCCTTGAGTAGCCGATGCGACATTAGTATCACCTTTCCAAATTTTGCCATGAATATTGTATATTGAACCATTACCTACGTCTGAATTTGAGCTTACACTTATGCTATCAAATATTACAGTTGGATACTTATCTGTTGCGCTTTCACCCGTAAGAACTGTGGCCCTAGTCGGTTTGTACCAATAACTATCGCTTTCTTTTTCCTTCCAATCTTTTAAGTTATTGATACCAATATAACTTGCCAGTGGTGGTATGTTAGATATTGATGTTTTTTGTTCTTTGAAATAATATCTATTATTCCAAAATGGCTTAATATCAAGTGCTTCAGTAAAAGTATTGTTATTATACTTATATTGTCCACAAAAATACCCAGGCAAAATATAACAAAATGCCGCGCTCATAATAGTGCCAGAGCTATTTCCAATACTAGTTCCATAGCCACACATAATTGTTGCATATGTAGTAAGCTGAGAACTACCAAAATCAGGTGTACTGGTAGCCGATGGAGTAGTTGTAAAAGTCATTTCTTTTCGAACATATCCAGTCTCCAAAAAGATTTTTAGGTAACTAGCACTACATACTCTTCGACCGTATGAGTCTCCATTATCTACATCCTGCACTTCGAATGGATTACCAATAGTATTTACTCGAGTCGTACTGGCAGCATCAAAAGGTTCTCGACATAATGCTACTGAGCATCCAAGTGTACCACGATATTCTTCACTTATTTGAACATATTTTTTCATATTTGGTGAACCGTAGTTCTTATTAGAACCCGATGGCAAATCTAAGTCGTTATAGCTATCAATTGGAATACTGTCATAGCCAACAATCCACGGGCCCATAAACCAAAGTATAGGTAATTCAGCTCTACATTCAGCTGAAGGTGAAGTATAGAGCATAAACACGAACATATCACTTGTAGCAAAATGCCATAGAGCTTGATTTTCTCGAATTGACCCATAGTAGCCAGCATTACAAACGGTCCAATTAGTACCGATTTGTTTGTCGCTTTGATTATGAATGTAAATTGCAGTCCAAGTACCATCACCAAGATTAAGTCTGTGAACCGCGTCGCTCGCAACAAAGAAATAACTTGTTCCATCATCGCTTATAGAAGCAATACGCAAAAATGTTCCATGATTCGGGTACCAGTACCTTGTAAAACTGTCACCTTGATTAAAAGACACTTGAACATAATCAGAAGTACCAATACAAATAATGCCTTTAGCCATACTAATAAATTCGTCACTATTATAAAGACGGTCTTTAGTCTTCATAACATGATTGACTTTTTTAAGAGTACGAAATTCAGTCATTCTCTGAGCATTGTCTAAGGTCCAAGTTTCATCGCTATGTGTAGTATTGACTTTAACTTTTGCTCGTCCTTTCGGTAAGTCGGGATTTGAAAAATTTGACCAGATATATTCTTCTTTATAGCTTCCTGTAAATTGGTTTGTAGGATAAGTTGTCACTTCACTTCCAACTACTCGCTTAACTACTGGTACCTCAACAAATTTGCTAAGGTCTTGCCAACCAGCACTTTGATTATTGACATCAAAAACTTTTGCACCTTTGTTATTAAAACAAATGATATAGTTTTCAATTGTAGCAATATGATATTCTTGAATTGCATCCAAACTAGCCAGACTAGCTCCTACAGCAACTATTTTATATCGTGAGCTTGTGACATGGTCATCACTTACATAAATTTTAACCTTGCCATAAGCAATAACGTCTATCAGCTCAGAGTTAAGTGGTAGTATATCTTTGC
This sequence comes from uncultured Clostridia bacterium, assembly GCA_947628615.1. Classification (GTDB taxonomy): domain Bacteria; phylum Bacillota; class Clostridia; order Oscillospirales; family Ruminococcaceae; genus UMGS1601. The sequence goes on along the minus strand of CANRAO010000043.1, from coordinate 145 downwards.
TTAATGGTTCTCTTATTAGTACCGGTCTTGATTTAAGTGTACCTTGGTCGTCGACATAAACATTCTTAGCATCACTAAGAGACTTTTGGTCGACAGTATAGATATTCTTATTCTCAACAATACCTTTCCATTCCATCTGGTTAAA
>CANRAO010000042.1 GCA_947628615.1 uncultured Clostridia bacterium | reverse complement strand
GAACCAGCCGTTAACAAAAAATGTAGAAGTCATACCGGTACTGTCAGGATTGTTTTTCTTTTTACCTGTTAATGAAATAATAACAACAGCAATTAATATAACCAGTACAACTGAAATACATATCAGTGACACCAATCTTTTTCTTTTCATAATAATCACCAGATCTTTTAAATATACAATTTATTGTTGTTTATTTTAATTTTAATTATAATTAATAAAAGAAAGTAAATCAATTATATTAACTTTTTTTGTAGAATTGCATAAAAATAATAATTAACTTTTGTATAATAAATACAGCAGAATTGATAGTACTTATAATGACCATATTATTCATCCGATGAGTTTTTTTAGTTAAGTTTCAGTTTTTTTCTTTCTCGGTAATAGAGTTCATAAATATAGAATTAAACTTTTGAAGTTGGTCATATACTATTCCATGTCCGCTTTCTGATAAAGTATGAGTTTTGAGCCGGATATTCTCTCATGCTGAAGCTCAGCAAGTTCATTGGAAACAATAAGATTCTTTTCACCGTGAATAATATATGTGGGAACATAAACAGATTTTAAATTTTTTCTACCGTCCTCATCACGAAGTGAAATACAACTATTTATCGTTCCTATTTCCGATGCTGACAAAGCTATCCCTCTGAACCAGTTTATAACCGTTGCTGAATGAGGACTTGCAAATAGCTGTTTGCTGAAATTTTCGCATAACTGCGGTCTGTCGGTTTCAGCAAGATTTATAAGGTCGTTTACCTCCTCTACTGACTTTCCGTAAGGAAAATCAGGACGTTGTGCCATTTGACGATGTTAAATATGCTGATGAAATTATAAATAAAGTTGCCGTTGATAAATCAATACTTTCCGAATGGAAGCAAAAAAGAGGCAGTGCATAAAAAATTGTGTAAACCTCCAACATCAGTTAAAATAGAAATAACAGATGATGGAGGTTTTAATTATGGGAAGAAAAAACAACAGAAAGTTAAATAATCTAATCGAAGAATATGGTGTAAAGGACATGAACAATGTCTGCGAGTTTGTAAAAATGCTGACAGCCAAAACCATTCAAGAGCTCTGGATGCGGAGTTGGACAGTGAGCTTGGTTACAGCAAGTATGACTACAAAAACAAGCGGACAACCAACAGCCGCAATGTACATTCTGCCAAGACTGTACAGGGCAGTTTGGGTGAGATGGAGCTGCAAGTTCCCCGTGACTGCTACGGTACAGTTTGCATTATAAAAAAAGTTTGTCCTTTATGCAATATAATAAGAGAAGAAAAAATATTTTATTAAAAATGCACCCTATTTATATTCTGAAACGTGTATAATATAAAGAGAGAGCTCTGTGATATATGAATTTAACTGAATTGTTAAAGTAAAGAAGGTGGACAGATATGCAGAAAAAATATGCCGGAATGGATTATGAGAAAGTCGTGCGGCTTTTTTCTGATTACATCACAAGAATGTGCGTTGTGTGGACGCAAAATTCTGAGGCGGCAAAGGATTGTTTTCAAAACACGTTTCTGAAACTATATCAAACGTCAAAGGAGTTTCATGACACAGAGCATATTAAGGCTTGGCTGCTGACTGTTGCCCGAAATGAATGTCGCGATTACCACAGGACATTTTGGAACAGAAACGTGGATACGGGATATTTTCTCCGAGAAGAATCGGAAAATTTGTTTGGATATGATGAGGGGACATCGGATCTGGTGGAGGCATTGCACAGTTTGCCAGGAAAATATCGTGAAGTACTGATGTTATATTATTATGAAGGGTATGACTTAAAGGAGACGGCTAAAATTCTCCATATCAATGTTAATACTGCGAAGTCAAGATTACGTCGTGGCAGGGAAAAGCTTGCAAAAATCATACGGCATGCAGATGAAACGAATGGAGGTTAATGATGAATTATAAAAAATTAGACCAAATAAAGACACCGGAGAAATGGCTGGATTCATTGTATACAGCAGTGAAATTTGAAAAAGAAGGTCGAGACTGCAGAGAAATTCCCATCGTAAAGAAAAAAAGACAGGGTATGCGGACGGCGGCAATATTGATTTGTATACTGGTGTGCATAACAGGAATCACAGCGGCGGCTACGAGTTCTGATACATTTGGAGAATTTTTATCAGATATTTTTGGGCAGCATAAAGTGACAGAGATTGACCGTGAGCAAAATAAGGATGCCCAGTCTTCAAATCTGCAAACGCCGGATATTGTGGCTGAATCTGATGATACCATTGATTTAAAAGAAAATATGTCGGTTGTGGGAAAGCAGGAGAGCTTTGTCAGTGAATATCATTATGACAAAGAGGATAATGAAGTTGTGGATCGTGTGTATGAGGTTGTGAAAGGCGGTCTGAGAAAACTGGAACCCGTTCAGTTTAAGGGTAATTATGATGGAGAACCGTTTTCATTCGAGTATGTGACAGTAGGAAGTGAGATATATGGATTCAATTATTCAGATGACATAGCTGAGGTTTTCCACTATGTGAACGGAGATACTGTATATGCGGCTTTATATCAGATGAATGCTGATAATGAGATAAAAAAAGAATGTATCGCTGAATTGAACCTAAAGACAGGGGAAGTTACAAAGCTTTCCGGGGACAATATGATTTGCAACTTTGTTATGTCTCCAGGGGGAAAAGTGATCCTCTGCAACCATAGATCAGACGGTTACTGGTCTGTATTTGACCTTGCGGCAAAAACCGAGAAACGGGTGTATGGCATAGACGGCTATGCACAAACAGATGAGATAGAATTTGTCGATGATTACCACATTATCACACTGGGAGAACCCCATTATGTTCATAACACAGAATATTACACCACCCGATTGATCAACCTGTCCACAGGAGAGATTGAAAAAGAATACGACGGATACGGCGAAATAAATATGCAGTGGTCTTACACGAAAAAAGACAAGACGCTGAATCTTGTCTGTATTACAAATGATACGACCTTTTCAGTAGAAAAGGTAGATGCTGCTGTCCAACCAGTGTCCTCAGCAGGCGACTATGTGCTGTTCGGGAACTGGGAAGAGGACGATACGCCGCTCTATTTAATAAATCTTCAAAATCAGACCTCTTTAAAATTAGATATTCCAAAAGCGATGAAGTCTAATTTGGAGATCCATCTGGTCAAAAACAAAAAAATGATGTTGCTGGCAAACGAGAAGAAAGCCTATTTGGTGGATATCAGTTCCTTATAATAATTAAGTATTTTATGGTAACTGTTAAAAAGTTCGCAATCTAAAATGTATTAGATAAGATACCAAATAAACTAAAACGCCTGATAAGAAAATATTGATTTATCTAAAGTTAAAACTAAATTAAAGAAAGGACCTGGAAAATGGACTATTTCTTCGGATAAATCAGTACATGAGGTATAAGTGAAAATTATTGGTTCAGTATGACTTTGTTTTGATAATCCAGAACAGGCAGTAATGGTAATGAGTGCAAGGGTATTATTTATTTAAAAATATTTAAGATTCAAAGGAGTTTTTGTACGTGGCGAAAAGAATTGGTCTTAATATTGAGCTTAATTTGGATAAAAAAGACCCTGCTGTGCTTTATGACGAGCCAGAGCAAAATGATAAACAAATCGAAAAGAAAACAGTTAGTCTTGAGCGGTGAGGCTAAGAAATCAGAGATATTCTAACTGATTGATTGAGACAAAGCGGCATTAGTTTGTGTTCTGATGTCGCTTTTTTAATATCTCAGAGTAGACAACTTAATAAAGATATGGTATAATTTAGTTATAATTTTATAGAGGAGAGAAAAATTGTGAAAGTTTTAATTTTAAATGGAAGTCCACACATAGATGGCTGCACTTCAAGAGCATTAAAAGAAGTGGAAAATACTTTGAATAAAGAAGGCATAGAAACAGAAAATATTATAGTCGGAAATAAAGATATTAGAGGCTGTATTTCCTGCAATGGTTGTCAAGCTAAAGGAAAATGTGTATTTGATGATTTAGTAAATGAAATAGCACTTAAATTTAAAAACTCAGAAGGAATATTGATCGGAACGCCTGTATATTATGCAGGAGCAAATGGTACGATATTATCATTACTAGATAGATTGTTTTATAGTACACATTTTGATAAGACAATGAAAATTGGCGCTGCTGTTTTATCTTCAAGAAGAGCCGGAAGTACATCTGCTTTTGATGAAATCAATAAATACTTTACAATATCTAATATGCCGATCGTATCTAGTTCATATTGGAATGAAGTTCACGGATACACTGCAGAAGATGTTGAAAAGGATTTAGAAGGATTGCAGACAATGAGAAATCTGG
>CANRAO010000041.1 GCA_947628615.1 uncultured Clostridia bacterium | reverse complement strand
TTTTTGGTAACATTCTTGCTGGGACTGAATACTGTTTACTTCTCTTTCAGGAGGAGAAAACTTAAAGGCAGGAAGGCGAAATAAATAGGCTAAATTAATAGAAGCCGTATGTGAACGATATATTCATATGCGGCTTTTGCTTTTTTATGTTAAAGAAAGGATGCCTGATTCTTACATCTCAAACCCATCTGTAATCCAATTCAACCTAGCCGTATCCTTCTTTACATAGTACATTTCAGTTATCTGCGAAGTCGAGTGTCCGAGCAATTCACCTGTGCGAAGCCCTGCGTTCAGCATAAGAATATATGCAGCAGCGTGTTGGTAAATTCTTTTACCGTTACCCCAGCATCCAAAGCACTCTTTTTTGAATATTTCAATCTCTTCGGGTGTGAATATCGTTACAGAGATAGCAAGAAACACAGCCGCTCAAGGTTTCTACGGACAGACATATAAACTGAAAATTCAATCCTATATTAAGCGCCGATTTAAGCAGCTATCGTGATGATGAAGACATCGCAGTTATTCCAAAATACAAGCACGCGATGAGTGGGAGCGGTAAAAAGGGGTACAGCCAAATTTTGACAATATATGAATGTGATCTGTTCTAACTGTTTACACAGTATTGAACTCGCTGTTACAAGCGATGAGGTTGATTCAGCTTGCTGCTGCACTTGGTGCTATTCCTAAATTTGCCGCAATTGTATAAGTATACCGCAAAGTGTCTATGAATAACACTCTATTCACCATAAATCACCGCTTATATACAATCCGCCGTATCGTATCATATGAAAGACAATATTCCTCCGATAAATCTGCAATATTTACTCCATTGTTATACTTATCACGAATTTCTGAATTTCTCTGCTTATAATAACTTCGAGCACCGGAAGCCTCACCCCATGGTTTTTTCTCGCCAGCTTTCGGAATATATAATGTTTCGCCCGAAACATATTCTTGTAATTCTTTTAAAAGTCTGTCAGGTAGAATTTTCCGTGCATTTTTATGCGTTTTCATCCAAAAATTCCTCTGTATTACTATATTCGTGAATTACCCCGCCGCCTTCAATAATGGCGTGGCGCATATAATGTTCAATTTCGTCAGCTCGATATATAAATTCATTCAAATTTTCGTAATCGTAATACTCCATAAGCTCCTGCTTTTCCAAGCAAAAATCCTCACATACATCGTTAAGCTCGTTTTGCAGGAAGATACCCCACATATAGACCTTGACAAAATCGCCGTATTTCGCATAATACCGAAGCCGCAGCCAAGTATATGACAACTCCGCATACCAGTCGGCAAGGTCTTGAAAATTTTGCTCCTTTGCGGTTGTTTCAACAGACGCTACAGACAGAAAATCCTGCACTATACGAATTGCATTATAGCACTTTCTTTTTTGCTCGGCTCCATCTTTTTCCTTGATGACGCTTAAATATAGTTCATAAAATCCTGATGGAACTTTCTCCATATCATTTAATTGCTCTAATTGAGCGGTCTGAGCTTTCTTAAAATATGTGAGATTTGCAAAAGCCACTGACTGAGCAAGATAGTCAAGAACATATCCGGCAGCGAGCTTTATGTCGCTGCGACTTGCAAAGAGCATTTCAAGATAAATACTCTTTGCCTGCGCATATGCCCTTAAAGCGCAGACACGCATCTTGGTCTTATCCGCAAGATTTGCACGCTGCTTTTTTTGTAACAGCTTAAACCTACGCGCGTATTCATCATTTTTCGCATATAATATCTCAGCGTCCGCAAGAACCGTTATATTGTATTCCTCAAGCTCTGCAAATCTTTCAAGTCTATCCCACGAAATACCCAATACATCAAAACCTTCACCATTTAAAATAAAAGTATGGGCAAGCTTGTTTCCTTGCTGTGTAATTGGCACGAAATAACTCATACACTGTTCACTGTCATTAATTCTAAGCGTCGAATGTGAAATAACCAGCGCAATATCTTCGGAATATTTCTCCTTAACAGTGTTTAATACCCAGTTTGTAACAAAATTATTATTAAATCTACTATTCATAGTATACCACTCCTATTCTTATGCTTTTTTAGGTTAACCTTGTGCTTATTATAGCATAAATTTTATAGTGCATCAATGTAGTAAATGGTTTTATATAGTTCTTTCCTCTTGCATCATTCCTGATTGGAGAACGGTTCTTAAGTTATATCTTGCGGACATTTAAATGACCTTTTCAAGGAACTATATGAGGTCTGCTAATTTCAGCATTTTTAACACACGGTACATCAGGTACGAATAAACAGCAAGCTCTCCATATATCAAACCCAAACAGAAAACTTCATTTGGAAGAGGGAAGTAATTTTTTATTGACTCTCTCTTTTGGTAGTGATTATATTTCATTGGTTACCTCCGATATTAAATTTTTATTTTTAACTTTGATAAATTCAATTTGTTATATATTTGACTTTCATATTTATCATCAACTCCTTATACACAAAACAAAAAGACTCTTACACACAAAGCACAACTAACCAACCGAAAGATTTATGCAGCCTTCGGTGTAATTGTTAGCCTTGATATGTAAGAGTCTGAAAATTCAAAATGAATATTCAACTTTTTATTAATGAAGAAGTTTAACTTCACAATCTGATATCCGAGTTTACATAGATATTGTTGGTGGGATAACAGAATTTAAAGGTGTTTATGGGGATCAACGTCGCACTTTCTTTGCAGCAATAACATAACTACATAGGATTATAGAAGTCTAGCAAAATCAGCAATTTACTTTTAACTATCCTCTTTTTTACTAAATACTATGTACTATTTCTCTAATCATTGCGAGTCACCAATTAATTTTTCACCTGTTTTTTTGGGAGTTATCTGCAAAACTTGTTCATATCTACAGACAATCCTATATTTTGCATATTGCTTGCTAAATGCATTTTCCATGCGCCGTGCTCATCCATCGGGAAGTAAATAACACCGCTAATATCTCCCGGAGTTTCTACGTCACCTTTTACTAAAGCACATACATGATCACGTCCTAATTTGCCAATCAGATAACCGTGCTCAAATACAACATTTTGCCTTGCACGGAATTTCTCCTGACCTGCGGACGCAGTTTTTGATCTCCCAATATCACACTGCGTATAAAGAACAACAGCAAAATCGACATCAGTATACTGTTCAATTTTTTCAATTATAGTCAATCCTCTATCTGGCTGTTCGCATAAAATAGTAGCTTCAAGTCCAACTTTTTCAAGTGTTCAAGCCATTTCCTGGATTGCTTCATTATCGTGACCATGAACAATAAAAATCTTATTACTCATATGCTTCTCCTCTCGCTGCAAAGGGGTGTTTTGAATAGACAGGTAATTTGCTGCTTGGTAAGATATCATTTTGTTGAGCAAAACTTTTAAGTTGTGTATGAGTGATTCACAAGAGATTTCCGGATCGTAAAAATGTTGTTTCGGGTAATATTGGTACAATCCATTACCGAATCCTTCAATGATACTATCGTATTTTCCAGTTATTTCGACATATAAAGCACAACCAGCATTCTCATCTGTAGGATTACTTAAAAATTGTTTGCAACGCTCAATATCCTCTGAAATCAGCTGATTAATTGTTTTTTTACCCTTCATAGTAGTTGCTTTGTCCTTCCTCTGGGGGGATTTCCCTAAAAAATTCATCATCACTTGCCAATGCTCGTAAATGTCCCATCATGTCCTCAAATGCGGATGGTCTGTATTTGCGATGAAAATAAGTAGAGTATATATTTTTGTATAGCGGATGTCCCTGTTTTCATCATGTATGGGTGTGCCGATAAATCCAAGAAGCATCATGTAAGGGTATGTACGATTGATCTTCTGTAACATATTCCAAAGCTATCCCGGTGAGTATAAACAATAATAAACACAATATGCTGCTGATAAAGCATTAACGGATACAATAATTCTTTTTATTAGTTATAATATAACATGAATATGTAAAATATGTAAAGTATTTTTAGAATAAAAAGTACATGATTATGGAATATTATTTTTTGCATTTTATAAAAATAAGCAAGACTGTAGAAAGACTTGCTTATTCTTTGTTTATTGCGGTGTGAATTTTAAAATTTAATAATTTCAAATTTGCGTTGCAAACGGTTTTAACATTGAAGATTTGCTATATATTGGAGTGATGTTTTATATTGTATTATAGTTATACATCGATTTTTATGGTATCATATATACTTTATCAGCACCTCTGCCAGATACGACGATTAATCCTTCCTCGCACATTTGTTTTGTAAGCACATATGTGCGAGTTCTTTTTAACTCAAGCAGTTTTTGTATTTCTTCATCAGTAATATGACCATGTTTTGCAATATAGTCCAATATTTTTTGTTTTTGTACAGTCACTTTTTTTGAAGTTTT
>CANRAO010000040.1 GCA_947628615.1 uncultured Clostridia bacterium | reverse complement strand
TAAAATGCTGGAATAACCTCGGGAAAAGGGAGAAATGACGCTAAATGACTTAACATCAAAGTCGTTACGGTGTCAAGTGGGGACAAACCGAAAAAGCGGAAAATGCAAGGAAAAGCAGAATATAGCAGGAGAACGGTTTGCAAATCATTACCCAAGAAGATGTAAGATTTAATACATGTAGGACGCTATTGCACCGTTTGTCACCGTTTTGCGTAGCAAGGTTTAACTCGTTGATATTTAACTTTGCAAACAAAAAACGAGTATGGCAAGAAGTACATTCAAAGTGCTGTTCTACGTGAACGGCAGCAAGGAGAAAAACGGTATTGTCCCCATCATGGGACGAGTGACAATCAACGGTTCTGTGGCGCAGTTCAGTTGCAAGCAGACCATCCCGAAAGCGCTTTGGGATGCGAAGGGCAACAGAGCCAAAGGCAAGAGTATTGAAGCGAGGGACATTAACCACGCTTTAGACAACATCAAGGCGCAAATCATCAAGCACTACCAGCGCATTTCAGACAGAGAGGCGTATGTTACGGCAGAAATGGTGCGCAATGCCTATCAAGGAATCGGCAGCGAGTATGAAACACTGCTTGGAGCGTTTGACAAGGACAACGCAACGTTTCAAAAGCGTGTGGGGACGGACCGTGTAAAAGGAACTTACATGGCAAGGGTTCGTGCAAGAAACCATGTGGCGGCATTCATCAAGGCTAACTACAAGCGAAGCGACCTGTCTATGCTTGAACTGACACCCGACTTCATCAAGGAGTTTGCCGTTTTCCTTTCCACCGACAGAGGATTGCAGAATGGCAGTATATGGACTAACTGCATGTGGCTGAAAGGTGTGGTCATGCGTGCGCACTTCAACGGACTAATACCGAGAAATCCGTTTGCGCAGTTCCATATAAGCCCTAACATAAAGGAGCGTGAGTATCTGACGGAAGAAGAGCTGAAAACATTGATGACACACGAATTTGCGGATGCCAAACTTTCCTACATCCGTGACATCTTTGTCTTTGCCAGCTTTACCGCACTGTCATTCGTGGATGTCAAGGGACTGACCACCGATGATATAGTGGAGGTGAACGGAGAGAAGTGGATATTATCCAAACGGCACAAGACCAAAGTCCCGTTCCAAGTGAAACTGCTTGACATCCCTTTGCAGATTATCAAGCGTTACGAGGAGTTCCAAACGGACAAGTCCGTTTTCCCGAATCTGAACTATTGGTCTATATGCAAGCCATTGAAAAAGATGATAAAAGAGTGCGGAATCACAAAGGACATCTCATTCCATTGTGCGAGGCATGGGTTCGCAACCCTTGCTCTAAGCAAAGGTATGCCGATTGAAAGCGTCAGCCGTGTGTTAGGACATACGAACATCGTTACAACCCAACTCTATGCGAAAATAACCACGCAGAAGATAGACCACGACCTTACAATGTTCGGTGACAAACTGAACCAATCTTTTGGGAACACAACAATGGCATAGGGCTATGGAAAGAAGTACCATCACAATAGACGAGTTCGGCAATGTTATTTTGCCAAATGACACAACCGATGTATGGATGAACGAATCCGAGTTGTTGGATTTGTTCGGTGTCACCGCCCCGACCGTTCGGGCAGGGATAAAGGCTCTTTGCAAAAGTGGCGCATTGAGGGAGTACGAGATAAAGCGTACCATACGCCTATCCGACAAGTGCAGCATGGAGTTTTACAACCTTGAAACGATAATTGCCCTCGCTTTCCACTTCGGCACATTCGGAGCAAAGCGGGTGCGCAATGCCATCATGAAAAGGCTGTACTTGCGAAAAAAGAAACAAACCATCTTCTTTTCGTTGGGCAATGCCGAAATAGTCAAGCCCAAATACCTCTCGTAGATTGGGATGAGAGACTGACGTAATGCAGTCATTAAATCTGTACGTCAGCACAACAATACGACAGATACTCTGATTTTTTCTCCCGAAAAGCGAAATCCGACCATTCGCATTTCGGGAGTTTTTTTGTCTTTCCAATCCGACTCCATTGACAAACCTTTGAAAGTTTTTGTTCCGAGGGGCTTTTTTCTATATTCTGCTGTATTTTGCGTAACAACCTATTCATTAAATGATTATACTTTTGTGGCTGGTATTTTTCAAACTTAAAACCATTTGATTATGTCAGCTAACAAACAACAAGACAGCCACAAGCCGCCATCAGATGGCAGCGTGGCAAAAGAAGAGTTCATCCGAGTGGGAACATCGCTCTACAAGATTGTGGAGCAGCCGAGACTGAACGGAGGGTATGTAAAGAAACGCATCGCGTGGAACAACGAGACCCTGCGCCAAGACTATGGCAAGGACTACATCGGCAGCGTTCCCAAGTATGACGGTTTCTGCACCGTACCCGAACACATCGGCTACCGCCCTGTGGTCGGTAAGTTCCTTAACCTCTATGAACCGATAGACCACCGACCAAAGGAGGGTGATTTCTCGCACATCCAATCATTGATACGGCACATCTTCGGAGAGCAATACGAGTTGGGGATGGACTATCTGCAACTGCTCTACCTGCAACCCGTACAGAAACTGCCCATCCTGCTGCTGGTATCTGAAGAACGCAACACAGGCAAGAGTACATTCCTGAACTTTCTGAAAGCCCTCTTTCAGAACAATGTCACGTTCAATACCAACGAAGATTTCCGCAGCCAGTTCAATTCCGATTGGGCAGGAAAGCTCCTCATCGTGGTGGATGAGGTGCTGCTCAACCGCAGGGAGGACAGCGAGAGGTTGAAGAACCTCAGTACAACCCTATCCTATAAGGTGGAAGCTAAAGGCAAAGACCGTGACGAGATAGCGTTCTTTGCCAAGTTCGTGCTATGCTCCAACAACGAGTATCTGCCCGTAATCATAGATGCAGGAGAAACACGCTATTGGGTACGCAAGATTGAACGCTTGCAGTCCGATGATACCGACTTTCTGCAAAAACTGAAAGCGGAGATACCCGCTTTTCTTCATTTCCTGCAACACAGACAGCTATCCTCCGAAAAGGAAAGCCGTATGTGGTTTGCCCCATCCTTGCTGCATACAGAAGCCTTACAGAAGATAATCCGCAGCAACCGCAACCGATTGGAGATAGAGATGCAAGAACTTATCCTTGACATCATGGATAGTGTTGGTACGGATACTTTCTCTTTCTGCTACAACGACCTTCTTCTTTTGCTGGTACACTCACAGGTAAAGGTGGAGAAGCACCAAGTCCGTAAGGTATTGCAGGAGTGCTGGAAATTAACTCCTGCACCGAATACGCTTACTTACAACACCTATCAAGTGGACTATACCCGAGAGTGCCGCTATTCTCCCATACGGAGGATAGGACGGTTTTATACCGTAACAAGAGAACAGTTGACAACACTCTGATTATTTTGATAAAATGATGAATAAGGATATAACTACACTGATATATAAAGGTTTGTACTCTCATCAAACATTCATCAAAAACATCTTACTGATGAAAAGAGGAAACAGGTCAGGCAGACCATACGCTATATGGCAAATGATGATTTTCTCTTTTGGTAAGTGCTTTGATGAAACTATGATGAGGATGTATAATATTGTTATCCAATAGTTTGTCATACACATTCATCAATTCATCGGTTTTACAATCATCATCAAACCATAGGAAAATTATGAACATACAGGAAGTAAAGAACATACGCATTGCAGACTATCTGCAAAGTTTGGGCTATACGCCCGTCAAACAACAAGGCAACAGCCTTTGGTACAAATCACCGTTGAGAGAAGAAAAGGATGCCTCTTTCAAGGTAAACACCGAGCTTAACAAGTGGTACGATTTCGGACTTGGCAAGGGCGGCAACATCATCGCATTGGCAGAGGAACTATACGCAACCGACTATGTGCCTTACTTGCTCAATAAGATAGCGGAGCGAGTACCGCACATCCGTCCCGTATCTTTCTCTTTTCGCCAGCAGTCATCCGAACCGAGTTTCCACCAGTTAGAGGTGGGAGAACTTACCCATCCTGCATTGCTCCGTTACTTGCAGGAAAGGGGCATAAACACCGACTTGGCAAGATTGGAATGTAAGGAACTGCACTTCATCCATAACGGCAAGCCCTATTTCGCCATCGGCTTCCCGAATGTGGCTGGAGGGTTTGAAGTGCGCAACCGTTTCTTCAAGGGCTGCATCGCACCGAAGGACATCAGCCATATATGCCAGCAGGGAGAACCGAGAGAAAAATGCCTAGTGTTCGAGGGTATGATGGACTACCTGTCATTTCTTACGTTGCGGATGAGGAACTGCCCGATCATACCCAACCTTGATGGGCAGGATTACATCATCCTTAATTCGATTGCCAATGTTTCCAAAGCCATAGACGTGCTGCATAGGTACGAGCGCATCCATTGCCTGTTTGACAATGACGAGGCAGGAAGAAATGCCTACTTGGACTTGGCGAGAGAGTTCAGTGGTCGCATCTGCGACTTCTCCGACAACTACAACGGACACAAAGACCTGAACGATTACCTGTGCGACAAGCCCATGTCCCAATCGGAAAAACCGATAACGGAGAAG
>CANRAO010000039.1 GCA_947628615.1 uncultured Clostridia bacterium | reverse complement strand
ATATAAAATCGGTTTTACCGAGTAATTTACAAATGTTTTCGACGAGAGCGTTCCCGCCGAAAACTACGTTATTGATGAAACGAATTACTTGTCTCCAGAACCACAAGCTGAACCACAAGCAGAATTAGCATCTTCAGGCTTATCGCCTGCACCGCAGGCTGAACCACATGATGCAGGAGTTTCTTCCGGCTTGTCAGAAGCGCCGCAGGCTGAACCGCAAGCAGAAACAGCCTTATCTTCAGTCCATCCGGAGAGATTAGAAAGTGCCATTGTTATGTCCTCCTTTAAAGTATTCAGATCAGCGTTTGCTCTCTGTACTTATTATTATAATGATATTTTTTACACTCACAAGTACGCACTTTTTTGTTCCGTAGTAACCTTGAAGTTACTATTAGACAGTTACCATAATGAAACAATTGGATAATTCTTTACATTTATCAATAAAATGATGAATGTTAATTTTTTATGAATAATTCTTCTTGACTTCTAAATGGTATGTATGGTATAATTAATGTGTTAATTTCTAAATGATACTAATGGAGGTTTTATATATGACCGAACAGAAAGATTTAAAGGAACTTCCTGCTTGCCCTGTGGAAACTACTTTAATGCTTATCGGCAATAAGTGGAAAGTGCTTATCCTTCGTGATCTCTTAACAGGTAAAAAGCGGTTCGGCGAGCTGAAAAGATCAGTTGGAAACGTATCACAAAAGGTTCTGACCGCTCAGCTTAGAGCAATGGAGGAAAACGGTCTGCTTACACGGAAGGTTTACGCAGAAGTTCCTCCCAGAGTAGAATATTCGCTAACCGAGCTTGGACAAAGCCTTAAACCTATACTTGACGCTATGCATAATTGGGGCGAGATGTATAAAACTTTTTCAAATTAAAAACGGCGGTCATCTGTTTTAGATGACTGCCGCTTTATTTTTCCCTTAGCTGAATGACGGAGGCGTTACATCTGTATGAGAAAAGCTGTTATCCGACGGAGACGGCTCAGACATACTGAAGTACATTTTCGCCGCCTTAGTCGTTCCGAAGTCACGGTTTGAACCCGTTTTCTGCACCTTGTTAAATGCCTCTCTGAATAAAGCATTGTGCGCCTCTTCTCTGTTAAGAAGAAAATCTATAGTTCCTTTTACCTTCTTATCATCAATCTGTCTGTAGAGATACTCGTAAACTACCTTTGCCCTTTGCTCAGACGCTATGTTTGAAAGCAAATCTGCACACAAATCTCCCGTAACAGAAACATAATCCCCCGTCCACGAATAGCCTGACGCATTTATTAGACCAGGATTTAATCCCAATAGAACGTGCGTCTCAATTTCGCCTGCGGGAACCGTTTTTGCATCTACATCGTGACCGTTAAGCAAATTGATTGTCTCTGCCACCATTTCCATATGACCCAACTCCTCAGCCGCAATATCAAGGAACAAATCCTTAATATCAGGATCCTTTATCCTGAAGCTCTGTGACATATACTGCAAAGCCGCTTTCAGCTCTCCGTTTGCTCCGCCCAGCTGCTCTTGCATCAGCGCTGCATACTGAGGATTAGGCTTTTCAACTTCTACTGGATGAAATAACTGTTTTTCGTGCTTGAACATATAAACACCTTCCCTTTATTTTTTTATTATTGTTTCCTGAATTTCTTGAAATATACAAAAGTTTTTTGTGTAGACTACAAAAGTATCCCTATCAAACTGTGCTTTGATAGGGATAGATAATAACATCGTTAATTTTCATTTTTTAATGTTTAATAATGTCTCTTTTTTGTTTTCATATTCTTTTTTCGTAATTGCTTCATTTGTATTTTCTCGAACTTTCATCATATATTAACTTAATTATTTCTCAATCTTATTATTTAAAATCATATCCGAGATACCTAATACTATAACAGCAATGATATTGAAAATAACATATAAGTACATTCCTATGCCAATCATGTCTGAATTATTATTCGCTGATAATAAAATAATCAAACACAAAACTGGAATTAATCCTATAATATTTAAAACAATTGCTACTGTTTTTGATCTTTTTTCTCTACCAAACATAGTCACTATAACAGCAATCGACGAAAAAATGACAGAAAAAATTATTGCAATTACAGTTGTACTCTCATTCTCGCCGCTTTTGCCAAGAAAAGAAAAGAAATTATAATTGTCAACACCTCCCCAAGAATCCATTGAGATAACCGGACAGAATAAAATAATGATCAGCGAAACTAATGATGGTATCCCCGATATTATTCTTTTTGGATTAAATTTACTCATTTAAAAACCTCCTAAAAATTTTTATATATTTATTATACATGAATATTCGTGTAAAGTCAATACATAATATTTCATGTATGCTATAATTGTAAAAATTGTATAAAAAGGCAGATGAAATTTTGTGTATTATTACCGTCGTCTTCGTGACCTGCGAGAGGACAACGACTTAAAACAGCGTGAAATAGCAGCAATCTTGCAAACCACACAACAGGTTTATAGTGAATATGAAAAAGGTATAAGAGAAATTCCTCTGCACAAAATCATCATACTTGCGAAATACTACAACATAAGTCTTGACTATTTGACTAATCTAACTAATGTTAAAAGAAAATTAAAATAGATGCTCTCAAATATTTGAGAGCATCTATTTTTATAAAATACACTTATTTTGTAATATAACCCCCTGTCACAACAGGGGGTAATTTATTTAGTTTAAATGATTTAACGATACATTAAAAAAATGTTTATTTTACCTTGACCTTCTTTACCTTATTAATCCTACCGTACTCCATTTTTACATTTCCAAAAACATCTTTGTATGTAGCATATACTCTGACACGAACATAGTAAATCTTTTTGCGCTTTATATTACTGTTTTGAATAATTAACTTTTTCTTTAACGTATGTACATTATACACTGTTTTTTTGAAATTTCTCTTTTTAGATACCTGTACCTGATAACCATCTGCTTTTTTGATCTTTTTCCAGCTTACAGTAATTTTTTTCTTTGCCTTGCTTTTTACTTTTAAATTTTTGATTTTTGCTTTTTTTACTGCATTTTTTGCTGATGATCTGTCCTTTGAAACAGCAGAGGCACTGCGTGTAGTTCTGGCAGGCAGAATTGTATTTGTTTTTTTACTGTACGAATAATTACAGCGCTTACAATCATAGTAGGTCGTAAACGAATATACGTCGATATTAAAATCATAAGTATGCGGAGTAATTGTCAAATTCAAAGTAGTTGTTGCATTTCCGGATGAAACATTTAAATCATAGTTTAGTACATCAATATTACATTTTTCAGTCGTTATACCAAAAGCATAGTCCCAACGATAATTCTTATCCTTATACCAAGCTTTTAGCGCCACTGCTCTTATTGGAATTACTTGTTTACATTTTGATGAATTATAACCCCAATAAAAAGCAATATTTTCTGACCAGTCACCTGTATCCTTATCTCTTACACAGTGTGCAGCAGTAAGAATAAGATTCTTATCCGCACAGAACTCAGTACTTCCGACATAATTCTTTCCACCCTGTTTAAAAAACAGTTTTCCTCCAGTATTATAAGGTAATACCTTTATATCTGCATTCTTGTCTCTGAATTTACAATATCTTCATCCACAACTAAACCGTCAGGCTTAGGAATAGATATTTCTATTGGAATTGCGTTTTTTATTCTCTCATCGCTCCAATAGTCTTTTGCCAGAATCATTCCATCATTATCGAATACTATAGATTCGTTTTCCCCATCATTACCCATAATTACTCATCCTTCATAAACTTTTAATCGTCATTTTGTTTTAAATATTAATTATCCTATATAAAGAGTAAACAACTGTATATAAAATACTATGATTTTTTTATTTCTTATATGTTCCTGATTTTTTAAATATTTGGTTGTGATAGTTTGAGTCCATAAAGTTTCGTAAATTCATCTTATCAAAATGCATCTATAAAAAACTATTCATTTTTCTTGCTTTTTTAACGCAAAAAAGCCCCGAAAAATCGGGGCTTTTCATAGGCGATCTATTTTACTACCCTTTTATGTAAACACTTAGCAATAAAGATGTACCACTAACGCGAGATATAAAAAGTTCACGTTCCACAAAATGTGAAACGCGAACAGGCTCCGGCGACTCGCCGGTGGCTCCCCAAGCTGGACTTGAACCAGCGACATCGTGATTAACAGTCACGCGCTCTACCGACTGAGCTATTGAGGAATATTTAATTTTTTATATATTCTTCACATAAGCAACGTCGTGATTAACAGCCGAAGAAACGTTTGCGTTTCTTTTCGCTCATTACCGACTGAGCTATTGAGGAATATTTAATTTTTAATATATTCCTCACATAAGCAACATCGTGATTAACAGCCGAAGAAACGTTTTCGTTTCTTTTCGCTCCATACCGACTGAGCTATTGAGGAATATTTAATTTTTTGTATATTCTTCACATAAGCAACGTCGTGATTAACAGCCGAAGAAACATTTATGTTTCTTTTCGCTCCATATCGACTGAGCTATTGAGGAATATTTAATATCAAACAGGGTAAGAGAAAAGTATTAACTTTTCTCTTTCTGTTTGTTAA
>CANRAO010000038.1 GCA_947628615.1 uncultured Clostridia bacterium | reverse complement strand
TTGGTGGGAACAACAGGGCTCGAACCTGTGACCCTCTGCTTGTAAGGCAGATGCTCTCCCAGCTGAGCTATGCTCCCAATAATCACCTTTAAAATCAGCGACTTGTATATTATACAACATCAAATTTTATTTGTCAATACTTTTTATGATATTTTTTATCTGATTTGATGAAAAATTATATTTCTTATCGCAAAAGTGGCAGCAAACCTCGGTGTTTTCGTCGTTTGACATGCTTTCAAGCTCGGTTTTACCAAGACTTATCAGCGCTCTTTCAACCCTCTTTCTGCTGCAATCGCACTTGTATGCCACCTCAAAATCATCTAAAACATTTGGCTCAAGTCCTTCAAGAGCCATAATAGATATATCTTGTGCAGTTTTTCCGTTGCTAAGCATCTGAGTAACTGAACTCATACCCTTGATGTTGTTTTCAATTATACCAATAGTTTCTTCCGAGGCGAACGGCAAAACCTGAATAATAAATCCCCCTGCACACTTTACTGATAAATCAGTGTCGACCAAAACGCCTAAAGCGCAGACGCTAGGAGTCTGCTCGCTTACCGCCAGGTAGTTTGTTATGTCTTCAGCAATCTCCCCCGAAACTATAGGCACCTGCCCCGAATATGGCTCTTTAAGCCCTAAATCTTTCACAACGCTTATAAACCCGTCTTTGCCGACTGCTCCTGCTACGTCCAGCTTTCCCTTGCTGTTTAGGGGTATCTCAACGACCGGATTGGCAACGTATGATTTTACATTGCCATAGCTGTCTGATACCGCAATAAGATTGCCCGCAGGTCCCTTGCCGTTGACTCTTATCGTAAGCGTGTCGCTCTGCCCTTTTAAGCCAAAGCCCAGCAACGACGCTCCCATAGACAGTCTTCCCAGAGCCGCCGTTATTACGGCAGACGTCTTGTGAATCCTTTCAATTTCCGAAACTATGTCTTTTCCGTCAATCGCACTGCATACAACAGATGCGTCAGCAGATATCGACCTAACAATTCTACTCATTTTATACCTCAATTATCACTTAATCAAAATCATTTCCTGAAAACATATAATATGCGTTCGCTTTTTTCATTCGCCTTGTTATCTGAAAAATCGTCAAAACTCTCTAAGTACTCAAACCCCGTACCTCTGGCAAACTCCTTTATAGCATAACTTTCACAAGCAATCTCCGAAAACTCCTCATGATACCTTTTGTAATTATTATCGTTAGATTTTTCAAAGAAATCCAAAAAAATGTCTACCCTGTTGTCCTCACTGTTATACTCGTTCTGCCATACGCAGTATACGTTCTCCTTATCAAATACAAAAGCGTTGTCTACCAAGATATTCTTATGCTTGTACGGAGTGTTCATATCAAAAATGAATAATCCGCCATCTGCAAGATTGACATAAGCATTAGAAAATGCCCTTTTTATTTCATCAAAGCTGTCAAGATGATTTAAACTGTCTAGCATGCACACAATTACGTCCGCTTTGCCTTTCCCAAGCGACCAGGCTGTCATATCTCCGAAGACATACTGCATACCCATTCCAGGGTTTATCTTTTTATTCTCGGCAATAGAAAGCATTTCCTCGGAAATGTCAGCCCCCAGAACATTAAAACCCAGCTTTGTAAGCTCCTCGCTCAAAGAACCCGTTCCGCATGCCATATCGACCAGAAAATCAGCCTCGGGAAAATATTCGTTTACAATATCGTTTATCTTCTGCGCTATATGCTGATAATCAACATCTGACATTAAATCATCATAATATTTGGCAAATGCTGTGTAATTATTCTCCGTCATTTTTCTTTTCCATTCGTTCAAATACAACCTTATACCCGTCGCTGCCGTAATTTATAGAGCGGTTTACCCTGCTTATAGTTGCAGTAGACGCTCCTGTTTCTTTTACTATATCGCTGTATACATAATGTTCATTCAGCATCTTGGCTACCTGAAAACGCTGTGACAACGATTTTAATTCAAGAATAGTACATAAATCCTCAAAGAATGCAAAGCATTCGTCCTCGGTTTCAAGACACAGAATCGCTTTGAACAAATCGTTCATATTCTTATCTCGTATGCCGTCCTTCATTATAATCCTCCGTTCTGCGTATTGACTATACGCACTTTTGCTCAAATAGTTTCACGCTTTACAACGTGAATATGTCTATTTCTATATTAACACATTAAAACGCAAAAGTAAAGACCAAAATTATTCGATAGTTGATAATTGAACGTAACAAGACAAAACCGCCCAAGCATTTCTGCTCAAGCGGTCTGATTAGTAAACATTTATTTCATTTAGATTCTAAATAAAGAAAGATGAAATTAGTACTATTACAATTCCTATAATTGACAGAGATAATCCTATAATTCCAAGCTTGTCTAAGCCGTCTTTTTTTGCACGAGTGAATTGTTCAAATAAAATACAAATTAAAACAATAATAATTGCAATTAAAAAAAGTATTTTCATTAGAACGAACAATCCTTCCTTATAGATTTCAGATTTAATTATCGCTTACTTCTTCAATTATCTCTTTTATCCTGTCAATACCCTCACCCGTCTGTGCAGAACAAGGTATAACTGTTATATCATCAAAATAGGGTATCTCGCTCTTGAACGCTTCCAGTCTATGTTTTCTCGCTGTTGGCTTTAGCTTATCAGCCTTTGTAAGCACAATAACAAAAGGCAACTCGTTTTCTACCATAAAATCTATCATCAAAAGGTCGTCCTTTGAGGGCGCATGACGCATATCAATGAGCTGAAATATCAAATCAAGCCTTCTTGATTTATCATTCAAATACCCCTCTATCAGACTTGCCCATCTGTTCTTATCATTCTTTGAAACCTTAGCATAACCGTATCCCGGCAAATCGACAATATAAATATTCTCAAAGCTGAAAAAGTTTATAGTAACCGTCTTTCCGGGCATAGAGCTTACCTTTGCCAACTGTTTGCGATTGAAAATTTTATTGATCAGCGATGACTTCCCGACATTTGAACGCCCGGAAAAAGCTATTTCTATTCGCTCTGCTTTCGGTATCTGGTCAAACCTGCCGTATGAAGTTTTAAATTCTACATTGTTAAAATTCAAGTCTGTAATTATGCCCTTTGGGGCATTCCTCCTTTTGTCGTTTTAACTGTCATAAGGTTTTTTAATACTAAACCGCAGCAGTAATGCTTTCTTGTGATGTTTCACCTGCAATCATACCAAGCGAGATTTTATCATCACTCTCTTTAAAATCAAGCGCGGTCTCAAGCACATCGCTTATATTCTTTGCCAGAACAATTTCAACCGACGATTTAACTGCGTCGTCAATTTCCTCAATATCAGCCTTGTTGTCATAAGGGATTACTATTGTCTTGATTCCTGCCTTATAAGCCGCCATTGACTTTTCTCTTAAACCGCCAATCGGCAAAACCTTTCCTCGCAGGGTAATCTCGCCCGTCATAGCGACAGAGCTTTTAACAGGTGTGCCCGACAGTGCTGAAATCATAGCCGTTACCATAGTAACTCCTGCCGAAGGCCCATCCTTTGGTACTGCTCCCTCAGGTGCGTGGATATGTAGATCCTTATTTTTATAAAATTCCTTATCAATATTAAATTTATCTGCCACACTTCTGCAATAGCTTACAGCAATCTTAGCGCTTTCCTTCATAACGTCTCCAAGCGAACCGGTAAGAGTTATCTCTCCCTTACCATCAAGCACCAGAACCTCCATAGGCATAGTAACTCCGCCTACTGCCGTCCACGCAAGACCGTTTACAAGACCTACCTCGCTGTCCTTAGCAACAAGGTCGGGAAGATATTTCTTCACACCTAAATATTTCTCGATATTGCGTTCTTTAAATGTGACCTTTTTAACGTCGTTTTCCACAATTTCTTTTGCAGCCTTTCTGCAAAGTGAAGCTATACATCTCTCAAGTTTTCTTACACCTGCTTCTCTGGTATAGCTGTCAACAAGGGTATAAATGCAGTCGTCGGCAATTTTCATCTGTGTTGACTTCATTCCATTAGCCTTTAACTGCTTAGGTATTAGATGACGCTTTGCAATATTGAATTTTTCCTCTCTCGTATAGCTTGAAAGCTCAATTACCTCCATCCTGTCCAGCAAAGGTGCCTGAATGGTGTTAAGGTTATTAGCCGTAGTAATGAACAATACATTAGACAAATCAAACGGCATTTCAATATAATGGTCTCTGAATTCCTTATTCTGTTCGCTGTCTAAAACCTCAAGCATTGCAGAAGACGGATCGCCTCTGAAATCATTACTCATTTTATCAATTTCATCAAGAAGCATTACAGGATTGTTTGTTCCCGCCTGCTTGAGCGCAGTTATAATTCTTCCCGGCATTGCACCTACATAGGTTTTTCTGTGTCCTCTTATATCAGATTCGTCCTTAACACCGCCGAGCGAAACCCTTACATACTGCCGTCCGAGCGCACGGGCAATTGATTTTCCGATTGATGTTTTACCCACTCCCGGAGGTCCGGCAAGACAAATGATCTGCCCCTTAATGTCAGGATTAAGAGCCTTTACCGACAAGATCTCCAATATTCTTTCCTTTACCTTTTTAAGTCCGTAATGGTCGTCGTCAAGAATTTTTCTCGCCTTTTCAATATTTGCCGTATCCTCAGTAGACTTGTTCCACGGAAGTGCTAGACAAGTATCAAGATATGTTCTTATAACAACAGCCTCCTGAGAGCCTGACGGCATTTTTTCAAGTCTTCTGACTTCACTTAACAGCTTATCCTCATTATCTTTTGAAAGTCTCAGCTCATATATTTTGTTTGTATAAAGTTCAATATCGTCCTCTGACGAATCCTCTCCAAGTTCAGAGCGTATAACCTTTAGCTGTTCTCTCAGGTAATATTCCTTTTGATTCTCTTCTATGTTCTGAGAAACCTGCGACTGAATTTCCTTTTCAATTGACAAAACCTCAAGCTCGCTTGACAATATGGTGATAAGATTAGCCAGCTTATCGCCGACGGTTTTTATTTCTAAAAGCGTCTGCTTGTACTCCGTCGATAGAGCTATATTAAAAACTATTGATTCAAATAAGTCCTTAGGAGTCTGCGCAGAATATACCGACGCTAAAATTTCTTTAGGCATTCTCGGAACATTTTCAGCATACTCTCTGAATGTACGCTTTATCTCACGCATTACCGCTTGAAGCTCATATTCGTCCATTTTCTCACGTGAATAGGTGGGAAGTTTTTTAACTTCTGCCTCAAGATAATTATTTTCCCCAAGATAAACATTTTGCGCCTTTGCCTTATAAATCCCTTCTACCAAAACTCTTGAAAAACCTTCCGGTGTTTTAATAATTTGCTTTATTTCAGCTATTACACCGATTTTATATAAATCACTAAATTCCGGTTTATCAACAATCAAATCTTTTTGGGTAGTTAAAAATACCATTCTGTCACTATCAAGCGCAGCTTTAAGCGCAAGCACAGACCTTGTCCGTGCAACGTCAAAATGCATTACCATATTCGGAAACAAAACTATATCCCTCATTGCAACGCAAGGCAGTATCTGTATATTTTTACTGTTTGTCGTTTTGATTTTATCGTTCATTGTATATGTATGTTCCTTTCTTAAAAATTTATATTTATATTCTGTATGTAATAAGCATTATTCGATTAAGGTTATTCTAACATAACTCTTAGTTTTTTGCAACAGGAATTAAATTCATTATAATATACCTCCTATAGGTAAGAGCAACGGTGACGTTGCATTCTTTGCTGCCTTTAAAAAGTTTGTAAAATGTGTTTACATTGTACAACGGCAGACTAGTACCTAGATGCAAGAAACCAGAGGCAGAATTTTCTACAAAGTTCTAGTAGTAATATCCTGTCTCTTACTTCTAACTTCTGGCTTCTAAAAACTGAGGCAAGAGAAAAGCGTTCAGGATAATCCTGAACGCTTTTGTGTTTATCTGTTATGTTTTACCTGCCGTTTATCAAACTATCACAATCCCCCAAAGGCAGATTGGATGCAACGTCACCGTTGCTGGCTCACCACTATTTTGCTTTTTTCTTAACAACCTTACTCCATTTACCGTAATTTGTATTGCCGTTTGCTTTTTTATACGCTCTCA
>CANRAO010000037.1 GCA_947628615.1 uncultured Clostridia bacterium | reverse complement strand
AAAACTTCAAAAAAAGTGACTGTACAAAAACAAAAAATATTGGACTATATTGCAAAACATGGTCATATTACTGATGATGAAATACAAAAACTGCTTGAGTTAAAAAGAACTCGCACATATGTGCTTACAAAACAAATGTGCGAAGAAGGATTAATTGTCGTATCTGGCAGAGGTGCTGATAAAGTATATTTAATGCCATAAAAAGCGATGTATAACTATAATACGCAATAACAATGTTCAAATGGCAGTGAGAACATCGTCGAAAACGAAGGTGCCTCTTGGTCTTTGTTACCTTACGCATTTTATTTAAATACTTATATTACTGATTTTGCTCCAAAAAATTTTTGTCAAAAGGATAGGCAAAATCTCTTAACTGAGAAAATTTTAGGCTAAAATCTCTACAGATATCTTGATCTGTAAAAATATAGCCTCTAGCAACATCATTTTGAAATCTATCATCTGCAACAGCAAAATCATCAAATGCTAAAAAACCTTGCCCAAGAGCTCTGTAAAGGTCATGTGATACCTTATCTAAATCCTCTTTAAATGCTATATATGTCTTAAAAAAGCTATTTCGAAAATCAATTTGCTTTAACACTGGTTCCGATGATAATAAATCAGGCAATTCGGACTTTGAAATAACAAAAAACCTTTCAAACTCAATATGTTTTTTCGCCACTTCAAAATTCATTCTTAAAAATTCTTTTTCTTCAGGAGAGTCAATCCATTCTCCGCCTAATGACACAGCCCATACTCTTTTTGAGGCCCCATGTAATAATGCAAAAATATATAAATAATACAATCGACTTTCTAAATAACCAGAATCGTGTTTTCCTTTAAGTTCATTCAAATTATCGTGCATTTGTTTGATTTTCAAATTTTGTTCCTCAGCATTTCCTATGGTTTTCATATATTCATATCCCTCACCGCTTTGAATATAATCATCAAACCATGCACAAATTGCATTTGACTTAGACTCGCCATTTATTTTCATTTCAACCGGCTTAACATCTGTCGATGAATCTGTTATAGAATTTTCCTTTTTTTTATTTTTACAAGAAAAAAATACTGCAAGCCCCCAACCTACAACGGTTATAAAAGTTAAAATAACAATAGGTGCCCATCTCCACTGATTAAGGTTTTGAACAATATTATTTATGACATTTAATATTGTAAATACCCCTGAAATTCCACCAATAACAGCACATACTTTTGTCAATAAAGAAGTATAATTATTATTTTTTGATTTCATATTACATCATTATCCTTCAATTGAATCCTCAAATTCATATTTTGATAGAGGATCAGAACATAAATATCCCCCATCGACAACAATAGTAGTTCCATTAATAAAACTTGACTCTGAAGATAACATAAATAGAACTACAGAAGCAATTTCTTCATCTGTTCCTAATCTATCCAATGGAGTCAAACTACGAGATTTATTAAAAATTTCATCTGTATCCATTTCTCCACCAATCCAACCAGCTGGAAGAGCATTAATTCTAATTCCTAATTTACCTAAATTATTAGCTAAAGTTTTTACTAAATTATGGACGGCTGCTTTTGTAGCCGCATATGCTGATGCACCATAAGATCCTCTAAAACCTTCAGTACTCGTAATAATGACAATAGAACTTTCACGGTTCATTTTATCTTTTAATTCGTGTATAAGAAAATTTGGTGCAGTTAAATTAATTGCTAAACTTTTATCCCATATTTTATAATCAAAATGTTCAGGGTCTTCCATTGCAAAATAAAACTGTGCAAAAACTAATCCGTCTATTTTCTGATTAATAGAAACAACAAAATCAGCCAAATCTTCTCTTGACGAAAGATTGACTTCATGTAATGTCAGCTGCTCCTTAGAAAATTCGGTCAACATTTTTTTTGCATTATCAACATATTCAGCATCATATGTACCAATTACCATATTTCCTTTAGAAATTAGTTCTCTAGTTATTGCTTCCGCATAACCTGGTTTTGAAGCACCAATTACTATAAAATTCATAAAAAACACCTTTCCTTAATTTATGGATGTAAAAAAGGATATGAAAATTCTGCAGGGCCAAGTTCTTTAAATAATCGTCTAATTGCATGACATACACTAGACTTGTTTTTCATATATGAACCTGTTTCATTAGCCACCTCCCCAAGACAATATCCTCCGCAATGACTTGCAACCTCACATTTACAACAGTTTTCCATATTATCTGTAGATCGTTCTCTTAACTTTTGTATTTTTTCATTATTGAAAATAAATTTCTTTTCATTATCATTCCATTTTCCATAAACAAAGCAATCCATATGTTTTGGAGCAGCACCAAATGTTACAAGATCACAAGCTGATATAAAACCATCAGTTGTGAAATGAGGCACAGGAGTACACGCACGACAATGATAATGAGATTCTCCATCAAAATTAATAGTTAAAAAACTCCCATAAAACACGCCATTTTTTTTGGCATATTCATAAGCTTCTAAATATTTATCAACATATAAATCATAATTGAAATTAAAACTATTTTTTCTTTTTTCATCATCACAAAACGGATAATCTTCAACTTCTGGAAACACAGGATCATTCCAAATAAATTTTATTCCTAAACTTGAGAAATAATCAATCATTTTAATCTGTCTGTTTATATTCTCATTTGTTATTGTAACTCTAATTCCTACACCATTTACTGCATCAACAGATCTTTTTGCCAATCTCTTAACATTACGTTCAACAACAGTTGAGGATCCTATTCCAGAAACAAAAGGACGATTATAATTTTGAATTTCAGGAGTTCCATCCATTGAAATCCAAACAATATTTACATTATTATATATATAGTCACATATTTTTTCATTAAAAGCCCCATTACTTTGTAATTCTACTGTAACCTTATCCCCTCCCTTTGTTTTTGCATATTCTACAATATCTTTTAATAAACTAAATGCTTGAGTTGGTTCACCTGGACCATAAAAACGTATATGGCGACTTGTATTCGTATCAAAAAAATAATCAATACCTGCTTTAGCTATATTAAATGGCAAATACTGTTCATTGGTTGACATTCTTTCTTCACAATTATAGCAATAAACACATCTTAAATTGCATTTAGTAGTTAAAAAGAAAGAAGCCATTTGCTTACATACATGGGAAATATAACTCACCCCCCAACTTTTTATATCTTACTAATATATTACATTATTTTTCAAATAATTTCAATGATTTTAATGATAATTTTTATTTTTTGTAGATTTACACAAAATTTGCTTAAAAAACTGTTGATATTTACAAATAGTTTCTTTGTTTTTAACTCAGTTTTTATACATGTTTTGAAAAATAACTTAATTGATATTTAGATTTCTTAAAATTTTTACTTGCTTTGTTGCCGCCCTCATAATGCTTTGCTACTTTATTTAATGTAGTATGTTACCTCGTAATGAAAATATTAATTTGCTAAAGATTAAAAGATTTATAATAAAACATAGCACTGTAAAAAAAGCAACAAACCGCCCCAAACCACCCACAATTCTGTCACGTGTAAAGCTTTCTATCAACAACAGAAAGTTCACCCCCTAATAACCAAACCCCTTACAACGCAAATTTAACCAGTTTTCAAAGACTCAAATACACATCTAAAATCTACACCGCAATAAACAAAGAAAAAGCAAGCCTAGCAACAGACTTGCCTTTTTCATATGTAACACAAAAGTATTAGTATTCCATATCCAAGCAATTTTTATTCATAAAACGCTTGACAAATTTTACATTTTTATGCTATCATATAACTACACTAAACAATAGATATAAATAAAATTGAATAAAAGCCTTTTAAAATTTGATAAATGCAAACAGCAAATATTAAATTGTGAAGTTAAACTTCTTCATAAAATAAAAAAGTTAAACATATTTATTTTAAATTTCAGACTCTTACATATCAAGGCTAACACTTAAACCGAAAGTTACATAAATCTTTCGATTGGTTAGTTGTGCCTTGTGTAAGAGTCTTTTTGTTTTGCATATAAGGAACTGATGATAAATATGAAAGTCAGATATATAACAAATTGAATAGTATATAAAATTTAATAAGGAGATCATTATGAAAGAATCTATTTACAAAAGTTATGACGAACTGCCGTTGTTCTTAAACGCAGAAACTATATCAAAACTACTTGGAATATCATTAACAACAGTATATGAACTGATGCACCAAAAAGATTTTCCTGTCCTTAGAGTTGGCAATCGTATGGTCGTTCCGAAAGATAAATTTAAGGAATGGGTTGATAAAAATTCAGGAGGTAACCATTGAAATATATTAAAAGAGATTCAATAAAAAATTACTTCCCTCTTCCAAACAAAGTTTTCTGTTTGGGATTAACCTATGGAGAGTTTGCTGTTTATTCTTACTTGATGTACCGTGAGAATAGGAAAACTTTCAAATGCTACCCAAGTTACAAAACCATAAGAAACGCCATTGGTATGAGTAAAAACACTGTCAGGAAATATGTAAAGTCTCTTGAGGACAAACAGTTAATTTCAACCCAACCGACAACTATTATTAATAAAGACGGACACAAACAAAACGGAAGTTTGCTCTATACTATTCACCCAATAGAGGAAACTGTAAATTATTATTACGAACAGCAAATGATAAAGTTAGAAGAAAAAATACAACTAAAAAGAATACAAAATAAACTTGAAAATTATGACCAAAAACGCCCCAAAAAAGCAGTTTGAAAATGGTCATAAAAGTAAGCAGGTTAAAGTGCGGGGTCTACCCGCACAAATCACATCGGACGGCAGAGCCGTTCGTTGCGGACTTTACAACGCTTTTGCAAAACAAAAAATTAAGGGGTTGCAAATACGGGAAATAACGAAATATAGACGTTTTATAGGGCGTCAATATAAGCGTTACATTATTTTATTCATTAAAGCACTGGATATTCAAAATGAATTGTGGTATTGTGTTGTGCTAAAGAAAGGGTGTGATTTGTATGGCACAAAAAAGATTATTGACAAACGGCAATGCATTCAAAAGAACAGACAGCAGATGGTGCGGTGTAGTCTGGTATATGGACGAGCGCGGAGTTAGAAAAAGAAAGAGTTTTTCGGGTACTACAAAGCAAGCGGTCAACAAGAAAATCACAGACTACATTGCTGATTTCAACGAGTCAATAATTGAGTCGCAAGAAACAAAGAAAACACTTCGTGAGAGTATGCAAAAATGGCTTGAAGTATTTAAATTCCCATCTGTAGAGAGAAGCACTTATGACAGATATGAATGCACGGCAAAAAATCAAATCTATCCTGTGCTGGGAGATAAGGTTGTTGGTGATATATCTGCCGCCGACATTAAGGACTTACTTAACCAAAAGATGAACGAAGGTTATGCATACACGACTGTTAAAAAAGTATATGTGGTACTTGGTGAATACTTTCGTTATCTCACACAGCAAGAAATCTTAGTAAAGAATACTATGCAAAGTGTACCAATGATAAAGAAAAGCAACTTCTATGCATCTCAAGAAAAAGAAAATCTCCCTGCAAACGAAACCATAACGGTATTCACTCCAGAAGAGATTGAAATATTCAAAAAAGAATGTTTACGATGCTGGGGAACAGGAAAGCGGTTGTATCAGCAAGCCGCTGCATATATTCTTATGCTGAACACAGGGCTTCGCACAGGTGAATTGCTTGGACTTCTCAACAGCGACATTGACCTTGAAAACAGAGTAATGCATCTGCAACGTGGTGTTAAAGAAATCGCCAAGCGTGACGGCATAACCGCTGAGAGAGGCAGAGAGATAAAGATCGGCAAGTTAAAAAGCGCATCTAGTAAGCGGGATATTCCGCTGAATAACACGGCTATACAGATGATAAGGGATTTACACCAAGAAAGATACTTTGGCGAAAATACACCTCTTGTGTGCGACGAGAACGGCAATTACACACGACCTGTTAACTTTCGCAAGAGATACTACAGAATCTTAAGAGCAGCGAGTATTGAAATAAAAGGATTGCACAGCTTGCGACACACATTTGCGACTAATCTTGTTAATGGACAGAAACAGCCTGATGGAAGCATCAAATCCTTAACACCGAGACAAATTGCTGATTTACTCGGACACTCTACATCACAGATAACTGAGATGTACTATGTGAAAAAGGACACAGCAAGGTTGAATGGGATTACAGATGGGTTTGAGATGTAAAATAAAATCCACACAAAACTTGTGTTGATTTTATTAAAAATATTTCCAAAAATAACTATATAAAATATCTAATACGCTAGATACTCTTCTACAGATTTCACAC
>CANRAO010000036.1 GCA_947628615.1 uncultured Clostridia bacterium | reverse complement strand
GGAATAGGCAGACACAAGGGACTTAAAATCCCTCGGAGTAACATCCGTGCCGGTTCAAGTCCGGCCAGCGGCACCAGGTGAACAGATGTCGTAATCTGAACCATAAGCGTTCGAATACGACCTCTGTTTTTATGTTTAACCCTTTATTTAAGCACCTTTACGGGTGCTTTTTTCATTTTATTGATTCGTACAGTTAATCCAAAACATCTCAAAGTTGAATACTAAAACGGCTAAAGTTATGTATTTGAACCATTAGTGTCCAGATCTTTTTTTCTTTTATTGGCTTGTCTACTTAGAAAATCGGTTTCGGTTTTGTCGGGTGTACGATAACGTAGTGATGTAATTCCATTTTTACATTTGTAATTGGTACAATTTAAATACCATTTCTTATTCTTAACATGAATAATTTATTTTTGTGAAAATACTTAAAGCCAATATAATGGAAAATAATATATAATATGTATAATATGTAAATTATATGTAAAGATATTTTTTGAAATATTCTTTTTCGACAATTATGTGATACAATAGTCTTTGGAAAATGGGCAAGTAAATTTCTAAATATTGAAACAGCACAAATTATTTTATATTTATTATCGGATAGACGCTTTTATTGTTGTTTATTGTTTTTTAAAACCAGAAAAGTGGGGGATTTTTTAGGTATAGAAATTATTATGTTGGTAATATCTTTATTTATTTATAAGTAAAAAAACTATTTGCAAGGAGATATATTTTACAGTACAATAATAAAACTTTATTATTGATAAAATCTGTTATAATAGTTTGACAAAATTTTTAAACTACTTGTGTTATCATTCCTATGGGAGATGATAACATTGATAATGATGTTAGGAGAAATTCAAATGATTATAAGTAAAATAAGCATTAGTTCGTTGCACGGAGAATATGATTATACAGTTGATTTTAATTCTCAGATTACTTTTTGTATGGCACTAATGGTTGTGGAAAAACTACAATATTGAATATATTGACATCAATAGTCACAGGAAAATTATATAATTTACTAGATTATTTATTTAATGATATTTTATTAGAATATATAGATGAAGAAGATAATCGTAAATATATTTCTATAAATATTAATAATATAGATTGCATAAGAAAAATGAAAGTTTTCTTTGATAATGAAGAATATATTTTAGATGATATAGATAATCTTAATGAAAAGCTGTTTCATAAATCAGAGGATGATGATTTAGATAGAGTTTTTTTTACTTTGTATCCTTTTGCAAAAAAAATAAAAGATACATTTAATTATGTTTATCTGCCATTAAATAGATATGGTAATGATGGATATCAGGAAAGCAGAAACTATTATAGATATGTTAATAGTAGAGGGTATTATGCTATTCAACAAAGGAATCCAAATAATACGTATTTAAATGAATCATTGCGATATGTTGCTGAATTGATTAGGAATAGTTGTATGAGTATTAATGTTCTGGAAAATGACATTAATGATAAATTCAGAAAGGATGTATTAAGTTCATCAATAAGTGTATCTAGTGATATGCGTATAGGACAAATAATTAAAGAAATTGATAAATGTAAATGGGAAGATGTAGAAAAATCTAAGATTGCATATATTAAAACCTTGAATGAAATTGGAGTGTATGACAAAACAATACAAGGAAGAATAGATAAATTTTTTTCTGAATTTAAGAAGGCATATGATGAATACCAGAAAAGAATAAATGATAAAAGTGGTGGTATTAAAATTAATTTTGCATGGCAATATGGAGAGTTTTTAAAAATAGAAGATATTGCAAAATTAGCTAAAGAAAATGAAAAAAAGAAAGAAAGTGTAAGAAAACCTAAAGAGTTATTTTTAGAAATAATAAATGATTTTTTCGATAGTAGCGGATCTGATAAAAAAATATCAATAACAAATGAAGGACAAGTATATTTTGAAACGCATAGTCGTAAGTTGAAGTTAATAGATTTATCTTCTGGTGAGAAACAAATAATTATAACTTTTGCCAGTTTGATTTTTGGTTTAAAAGGAAAAAGAACAGGAATATTTATTGTTGACGAGCCAGAAGCTTCTTTGCATTTAGAATGGCAATCAAAATTTATTCCTTCAATATTGGAAACGGCCTCAAATATTCAATTAATTTTTGCAACACATTCTCCTGAACTAATAGGTCGATATCGTGATAAAGCGGTTATATTGCAAAAAAAGATACGAAGAGGAGAATAAAAAGATGGAAGAAGGTCTATTTTACTCAGAAGATGCGTTGCTTAATACAGTATTATTTCTTTCTGGCTCTAATGAATTAAACATATTTGTAGAAGATGAATATAAAGAATATGAATATGAAAATATATTCAATAGATTATTTGCTTATAAATTAGTAATTAATAATATCTTTCCTATGAGAGGAAAACCCGGAGTGAAAAAAGCATTTAAAGAGTATGGTGCATATATTGATAATAAACCATCTATTTATATTGTAGATGGTGATTTTGATGTTATTATGGAAAAAGAAAGGATTAATCATCCTAATTTTATTTATTTAGATAGATATAATATTGAAAGTTACTATGCTGATAAAGGTGCTACTTTACGATTTATGTCTGGGAAAATGAAAAAAAGGCAAATGGATATCAATGATATAGTTAAATATGATAATTGCGAAACATATACATACCAGTCATTGCAAGAATTGTTTATTAATTATATTATTGCACAAAGAGTTTTTCCAGAAGAAAAAAATGTAGGAATACCACCTCATACATATATTGATAGCGCAAGTGGAGAAATAGATTACCAAAAAATAAGAGATTATATTGATCAGCTTAAAACTAGAATTGTGAATTACAGTGAATTATATATTTTTTATAAAGAAAGATTTCAGAATTGTTTGAATGGAGATTGTTCAAAATTAATTTGCGGTAAGTATATATTAGCTTGCCTAGCTTGTTATCTTAGAAAGAAGACGAATACATCTTTTAAAGAGGACGATTTTAGATACTATCTTGTTGGAGAATTTGATATAAAGAAGCTAGATTTTTTAAAAAATCAGGTATTGGATATTGTCAATAGAGTTGCATAGCATTGCAAATGCATCATAACAGGGAGATTGCCTAAAATTAAAGAGCGAATTATATTTTACAACTTATGTTTTTGAGATTTGCATTTTGTTTGTGGTTTGTGCCTAAAGTATTAGATTATCAAATATTGTGGGTGATTGTGCTAGCCAAGGTAGATTATAAAAAATTGAGTAAACCTCCAACATCAGTTAAAATAGAAATAATAGATGATGGAGGTTTTAATAGTGGGAAGAAAAGACAACAGTAAGTTAAAGGAGCTAATTGCAAAATGCGTGATCAAGGACATGAACGATGTGCACGAGTTTGTAAAAATGCTGATAGCCGAAACCATTCAAGCGTCTCTGGATGCGGAGTTAGACAGTGAGCTTGGTTACAGCAAGTACGACTATAAAAACAAGCGAACAACCAACAACCGCAATGGACATTCTACCAAGACTGTACAGGGCATCATGAGTGAGATGGAACTGCAAATTTACCGTGACCACGATGGTGAATTTGAACTGCAGCTAGTAAAGAAGAATCAAACCGATATTTCGTCTATAGAGGACAAGGTGATTTTCCTGTATTCACAGGGCGTATCAACACGGGAAATACGAAAGACCATGCAGGAAATGTACAGCATCAATGTAGATGACAGCCGTGCGCCAGGAATCACAGATAAAACATTGCCGCTCATAAAGGTATGGCAGGAACGACCGCTGCAAAGCGTTTACGCAATGGTCATTTTAGATGCCATACAATACAATGCCCTAGATAATGGAATTGTAACTAAAAAGGCTGCATATGTAGCGATAGGTACTGATTTAGAAGGTAGAAAGGATGTGTTGGGAATCCGGCTGGTTGTATATGAATCAGCAAAATACTGGTTGGCGGTTCTCAACGGCTTGAAAAATCGTGGGGTATCTGATATACTGATTGCATCAGTTAATGGTTTAACTGGATTTGTGAAAACTATCAATACAGCGTTTCCAAAAACCAAGGTACAGCGATGTATCATCTATCAAATCCGCTCATCCAGCCGATATGTATCCTACAATGACATTAAGCAATTTACAACAGATTTAAAGCCGATACCTTCGTATACACCGCACTCTCTGCAAAAGATTTTATTTCTTAGATAGTAATCCACAACGGTTTTTGGTGTTCCAATTGATTTCTTATTTTACTTAACTATCTTTTGTACCTTGTTTCATAAATTTATATCAATGATTGCAGGACAGCCTCCTTCAACTTCAATGTCATTGAAGTGATAGATGCCAATATACTTTTTGTTACTTAGCATATTGCTTAATACTCCTAGACTTATCTTCTTGCCACGATGTAAAGTTCTATTCTTAAATGTGTTTATTATTTTTGATTTGGAATTACCCTCTGAATACATTTTAAATATTTCTTTTACGATTTCCGCAATTTCCTTATCATTTACTAGCCTTTTATTATCAACTTTGAAACCGTAGGGAATAGTACCACCGTTGCTGTTTGCTTTTTCAGTTTTAATTTTCATTCCTATTATTGTTTCCTGTGACAACTCTTAAATAGAATAAAAAATATTTTATCAAAAATCCACCCTATTCATACTATGAAACGTGTATAATATGAATAGAGTTTTCTGCAGAATATGAATTTAACGGAATTGTTAAAGTAAAGAAGGAGTATAGATATGCAGAAAAAATATGCTGGAATAGATTATGAGGAAGTCGTGCGACTTTTTTTGATTACATCTCAAGAATGTGCGTTGTATGGACGCAAAATTCATAGGCAGCAAAAGGTTGTTTTCAAAATACGTTTCTGAAACTATACCAAGAAAGGATTGTTATTAATGTCTGTACCAAAAGATAAATATAAATTTGCTTTGTGGCTTTATCCTGAAACATGAGATAAGGTCAATGAATTATATCTTCAAGATAATTGCAAAAGTAAATCGGAATTCATTGAAAAGACCATACGCTTTTATGTCAGTCATCTTACGGCGGATGATGACACTTCATATCTGCTGAATGCGTTAATCTTAAACTTATGCAGAATACCTTGCAGGCTGAAGTTTAAAAGACATTGTCGCCAGACTGACCTCTGATGTATTAACATTAAGAGGAAAACAAAGTGGAGTGATATAGGTGTGTTGTCAATTCTTCGTAATGAAAAATACAAGGGTACGCACTTCTTCAAAAATATAAAAGCTATTCAAATCTGAATGGAGAATTATTCTTTCATAGTCTACCTCACAATCATAAACTTATGTTCTAATAAATATTATAGCTTAAGAACAAATGTTTGTAAAAAGGTAAGTGTTGATTGACTAATGTCTCTAATAATATTAAATATATTAACAATAATCTCAAAAAACTGTTGCATTTTCCTAATTATGTGATGTACTAGCATTATAGTATAATACATATTACATTATTTTGCTTATTAGTATGTCTATTTTTATTATTAATGATAACAGAATAAGGAAAAATGTTACTACTAAAATTATTAAAATACAAAAACCTAAGTTAAATAAACATATAAAAAATTAGAAAGGAATAGAAATTGTTATGGATAAAATAGAAAAATTAATAGAGGTTATAAAAGGACTGAAGCGAGAGGAAAAATGAAATTACCAAGAAATGGTGCAAAAAACATGGTTTGAATATTGACAGTAATGAAGCAAAGCAACTAGGCAAAATTATTAAGAAAAATTATAAAAAATACGATTTAATACTAGATAAGAAAACTTCAAATAATTTAAATCATTATATCAAGAAATAGAATTGTTAAGCCTGATTTCATCTAAACCACAAGTTTTAGAAAATATGAAATTAAAAAGTTATTTCTTTTTTTATTGTTTGTGCGTTTAACTATAATTGCGTTGATTTATATCGGAGAGGAAGTTTGGTTTTCAAAATATGATATAATTATAACAGAATAGAAAACAGTTTTATTTATGAAATTGATTTATTTATAAAAGTGCTAGTTCAAGTGATAACTCAGGGGATCGAAAATGCTACACCTTTCCAGGATAAGTTAGTAAAAAAGATTTTTAGCGAGAAAGCCCCGATTTTTCGGGCTTTCTTGCGTTAAAAAAGCAATAAAAATGAATAGTTTTTTATAGATGCATTTTGCTGAATTTGCGGAACTGTAAGAACTCGAACTATCACCAACCAAATATTTGAAAAAATAAGGCACATAGAAGTAAAAATCTATGTGTCCGTTTTTTATACATAAAGCCAATCGTTTTGAAAAATAAGCGGTTGGCTTTTTTTGTATAAAGAAAACCCCCGGTTGTACCGGGGGTTCAGAAGAGCTTAAGCGGTGTATTGAAAATAAAACTCCT
>CANRAO010000035.1 GCA_947628615.1 uncultured Clostridia bacterium | reverse complement strand
GGCTCGCCGGTGTAAATACTTAGAGAAGAAGATATAACTACTAACGCGAGATATAAAAAAATTCACATTCCACAAAAGTGAAACGCGAACAGGCTCCGGCGGCTCGCCGGTAACGCGAGCATAAATATAAAAATCCGCGTACTATATCAGTACGCGGATCGGATGCAACGTCATCGTTGCTGGTGCAGCCGATGAGACTTGAACTCACACGATGTTACCACCACTAGCCCCTCAAGCTAGCGCGTCTGCCTATTCCGCCACAGCTGCAAATTACTTAACTATTATACACTGTTGAGAAAGAGTTGTCAATACTTAATTTAAATTTTCTTTAATAAAATTTTTATGGTCTAAATATATATTCTGCAACACTTGCTTTTTCCATATAATAATGATATAATTAATTATTAATATACTGAGAAAGTATTGCTTGTTTTAGAAATTTTAATTTTAATGGTAAAGCAAGGAGCATATATAATAATGAGGATAATCGGTATAGATCCCGGATTTGCAATAGTAGGTTTTGGTGTGCTTGATTATGTCGGCAGCGAATTTAAAGTAGTTAATTTTGGTTCGATAACCACTTTAGCACATACTTCTTTTGAATTGAGGCTTAAAACTATCTACGACGATATGTGTGAAATATTGGACAGGTATAAGCCTGATGAAATGGGAATTGAAAAGCTGTTTTTTAATACAAACCAAAAGACTGTTATAGATGTTGCACAGGCTAGGGGAGTAATACTTTTGTCTGCCATTGAGAGAGGAATAAAGATCCGTGAATATACACCGCTGCAGGTCAAGCAGGCAGTGGTGGGATACGGAAGAGCTGAGAAAAAACAGGTTCAGGAGCTCACGCGTTCTATATTAAAATTAAAGGAAGTTCCAAAGCCGGACGATACTGCCGATGCTTTGGCTTTGGCAATTACACACGGACATTCGACCAATTCTAATTTGATATACGGAGATTAATTATGATTTACAGCGTAAGAGGAAAACTTATTCACTGCGGACAGGATTTTGCAGTCATAGAATGCTCAGGAGTAGGATATGCTTGTAATACTACACTTTCAACTATAAGTCAGATACAGGGTATTCAGGGAGAAGTAACTCTATACACATCAATGGTTGTCAGAGAAGATGACGTTTCACTTTACGGCTTTGCAACTCTTGACGAACTGCACGCATTCAAGCTGCTCACATCAGTGTCGGGAGTGGGACCTAAAGTGGGGCTTGCAATATTGTCAGTGTGCGACCCTCAATCATTTGCGCTTGCTGTTGCGTCTGGGGACTCTAAGATGTTCACCAAAGCAAAGGGAGTAGGACCTAAGGTTGCTCAGAGGATAGTTTTAGAGCTTAAGGATAAGGTTTCTAAGGAAACTGCGCTTATGGGTGACAACAGCAATATTGATTTTTCTTTTGTGGGTACAGGAAATGCGTCGGAAGCAATATCAGCACTTGTTGTTTTAGGTTATTCTCAGTCAGATGCAACAAGGGTTATTTCAGCGATTGATCCTGATACTTCCGTTGAGGATATGATCAAGCAGGCGCTTAGAGGGCTTGCAGCCATGTAGAGAATTATTAGTTTGTTAAGGGGGAAAAATTATGCCGGGCGCAATTACACATATTGCAATTGCTGATAAAATCATTGAACTTGTGGGAGATGAAAAGTTTGATAATATACCGTTATTTTACTGCGGAAGCATAGGTCCTGACGCTATTCATGCAAGAACTGGTTTTAGTATAGAAGATAAAAAAAGAACACATCTTCGTGAGGGGATCAGAGACGCTGAATTCTTAACTGATGAAAATCAGGAGCTTTTTCATAACAGAGTGAGTAAATTCATAGATGAAAGAATTTTTGACGCAAATAAATATAACGATTTTTTAAAGGGATATGTAGTACACTTGTTAAGCGACGAGCTTTATATGAAAACGATTCGTCCGGAATACATCAAGGCTATGAATGGTGAGGAAAACTCAGAGCAGGGCAAAGATTTTTTTGACGGTTTTATATTTGATACGGATGATATTGATTACCGTCTTGCAAGAGAATATCCTTTTACACGCAACGTACGTGAGGAGCTTTATACGGAATGGGGATATTCGGTTGAAGGCTTGCTTATACACGAGGAGCTTTCGGGAAGCAAATGGTATGTGTGCAATAAATTTTTTGACAACAAAAGCAGAGAATATAAATCCCCTAAATATATTACATACAACAGAATGCTTGAATTTATTGAGGAAAGCGCAATGAACATAGTAGTACAGCTTTCTGATGATAGGATGTATAAAAGCCTGTTTTAAATAAGGATAATAAGTCTTTTGTAAAGACTATTAAATGTTGGTATTCGGAAAAATACAAATAAAAATATGAAGGAGATAAGATATATGGGAAGATTATTTGGAACAGACGGTGCAAGAGGGATAGCTGTTACAGAGCTTACCTGCGAAATGGCTATGCAGATAGGAAGAGCTGCCGCTATTGTTCTGACTCAGAAAAGAAGGCATAAGGCTAAAATACTTATAGGAAAGGATACGAGGATTTCAAGCGATGTTTTGGAATCGGCACTTATAGCAGGTATTTGTTCTGTCGGTGCTGACGCTCATAAGCTAGGAGTTATACCTACGCCTGCTGTTGCAATGCTTGTAAACAAATACAATGCTGATGCAGGAGTTATGATTTCGGCATCACATAACTCTGTTGAGTTTAACGGAATAAAGCTGTTTGCAGGAACAGGTTTTAAACTGGATGATAAAATACAGGATGAAATTGAGTCGCTTATTCTTGATACGCCTGAAAATATAAAGCTTTTGAACGGAACAAAAATCGGCAGGGTATATGAAGAAAAAAATGCCGAGTGGGATTACGTCAGATATATTATGAAGAATGTCAATTGCGATTTCAATGGTATTAAGGTTGCAATTGACTGTGCAAACGGTTCGGCGTCATCTTGTGCGGTTAAGCTGTTTCAGGGCTTAGGAGCAAGCTGTTACTTTATAAACAACACCCCTGACGGAACAAATATCAACGAAAACTGCGGTTCAACTCATATGGATAGGCTTTGTCAGCACGTAGTGGAAAATAAGTGTCATGTAGGTCTTGCATTTGACGGCGACGCAGACAGGTGCTTAGCTTGTGATGAAAAGGGAAATATCATAAATGGAGATAGGCTGCTGGCTGTGTTCTCAAAATATATGAAGACGCAAGGAACTCTTAATCACAATACCTGTGTTGTAACAGTTATGACAAATCTGGGATTTTTCAAGTTTGCCAAAAAAGATCACATAATTGCCACAACTACCAATGTAGGCGACAGATATGTTTTGGAGGAAATGCAAAAGGGCGGTTATAACTTAGGCGGAGAGCAGTCGGGACATATTATATTTTTAGATAATGCTAACACAGGCGACGGAGAGCTTACAGGTGTTAAGTTTTTAGAGGTTATGGTCAATACAGGGGCAAAAGCGTCTGAGCTGGCGTCTATTATAGAAGAATATCCGCAGGTTTTAGAGAATGTTACTATTGATACAAAGTACAAGGGCGTTTGGTCACAGGAACCTGAAGTGAGCAGATTTATTGATGAATTCAAGGAAAAACTCGGAGATGACGGAAGGATATTAGTTCGTGAATCAGGTACAGAGCCTCTTATCCGTGTTATGATAGAGGGAAAGCATCTCGGACTTATTACAGATTATGCAAAAACAATAGCTATGGCTTTAAATGCTAAGTTTGGAGTTTAATAACCTATTTATCTATTTATAAGTTAAGGATTTTATAAATGAGAGTAGCAGATAAGTGGAAAGACTATAAAATAATAGATACATCAACTGGCGAAAAGCTGGAGAGTTGGGGCGGTAAGATACTTGTCCGCCCCGATCCGCAAATTATATGGAAGTCAAAACGCAGATCAAGTATGTGGAAAAAGGCAGACGCAGTTTATCACCGTTCAAACAAGGGCGGCGGCGAATGGGAATACAGAGCAAAGTTACCCGATTCATGGAATATTTCTTACGGTAACCTTACCTTTAACATACGTCCGACAGGCTTTAAACACACGGGACTTTTTCCTGAGCAGGCGGTAAACTGGGATTTTATGTCCGATAAGATTAGGAATGCAGGCAGGCAGATAAAGGTTCTCAATCTTTTTGCATACACAGGCGGAGCAACTCTTGCCTGTGCTGAGGCAGGAGCTTTAGTTTCACACGTTGACGCTTCAAAGGGAATGGTTCAATGGGCAAGAGAGAACGCTGCGGCTTCTAGCCTTTCAGACAAGCCTATACGCTGGCTTGTAGACGACTGTGAAAAGTTTGTGTGCAGAGAAATCAGGCGGGGAAACCTTTATGACGCAGTTGTAATGGATCCCCCAAGCTACGGTAGAGGTCCTGGCGGCGAGGTCTGGAAGCTGGAGGATTCTATCTACGACCTTGTAAAGGTATGCTCGGAAGTGCTGTCAGACGATTCTTTATTCTTTCTTTTAAACAGCTACACGACAGGTCTTTCGCCATCGGTTATGGCATACATTATAAACGATATACTTGTAGAAAAGTTCGGCGGTAAAGTAACTGCCGATGAGATTGGCTTGCCGGTTGAGGCGACCGGCGGTATTCTGCCTTGCGGTTCAACCGCAATCTGGCAACGGTGACGTTGCATCCGTTGCCGCCTTTGTGGAGTTTGCATAATGTATCATTTTGTACAACGGCGGGCTTAACTTTGTACTAAAGGATATATTGATATGCTCCTGCATAGTGAGCTGCCTATTATGGTTTGCTAAATGTTAGACAATGCACAATGGCGGGATTTTACTTTTAATAGAACCCTTCATTGTTGTAATGTTGTATTCGGTGCCGCCTTTTGAAAGTTATAAGATATAGGGATAGTTTGATAAACGGCGGGTCGAATTTAATGTGAATAGGAGTTATATATTATGATCTTCTACGATATAACCGATTCTGACAGGGAGCTTATACAAACAGCATTAAAAGTTTTGGCTGAGAATTTTGATGATAATATATATCACCATACTGTCGGTTGTGCGCTCAGATGCAGGAACGGCAAGGTATATAAAGGCGTAAACTGCGACGGGATTCACGGTTCTTGTGCTGAGTATATCACGATCGGTACTGCTATATCGGCAGGCGAACGGGAATTTGATACTATAGTTGCTGTTAATGAGCACTCTGTAAATTCAGTAATTTCTCCTTGCGGAAACTGCCGTCAAATGTTGATTGAGTATTGTCCTGATATAAAAGTTATTCTAAATGATGATGACGGAAAGCTTGTAAAGGTTTGCATAAAGGACTTGCTTCCGTTTGCGTGGAAGCATTTAGAATGTTGATTATAGTATTAGTAAAAAGTTAAGGAGTAATAAAATGTCTAAGACTAAAAAAATAGTTTTAATAATTCTGGCTTGTATTTTGATTATAGGAATAGCGTGCGTTGCATTAACAAGGATATACTTGAAAACATGGGAAGTTTCTTACGGCTTTAAATTAGTCAAAAACATTGTTCTGGACGACCCTGATTATTATCATTTGAAAAAGGGTCGCTATTGCGGTGAGGGAGGCTCAAGCTGTAACCATTGGATAGGGTATATTTTTTACAATGATGATTTCACAGCCGAACAGGCAATGGAGAAGGCAGGTTTCAAGGAAACGGGATATACAAGGTATGACGGAAAAACACATACAAAATATAGTTTTGATTATGAAGATGCTATTATTGAAAATGTATCAGATTTTTCCGGCGGACATTTACTGGAATATCATATTATAGGTGTTCTGTAATTAAATTTTTGGAGACAAATATGAGTTTTTTAGATGCTAAAAATATAACTTTTTCATATATAAATGATTTTGATGAAAATGAGAATTCAAAAAAAACAACGGTGTTTCGCAATTTGGACTTTTCCGTTGAAAGAGGCGAATTTGTTGCGGTGCTTGGTCATAACGGAAGCGGTAAGTCTACTCTTGTAAAGTGCTTTAATGGCATAAACATACCTGAGGAGGGAGACGTAATCGTCAACGGTTATAACACCAAAGATGAAGAGCATTTGCTTGATATTCGACAGTCGGTGGGAATGGTTTTCCAAAACCCCGACAATCAGATAGTCGCTACGATCGTTGAGGAGGACGTTGCTTTTGCACTTGAGAATATGGGCGTAGAGCCAAATGAGATTAGAAGACGTGTTGACGACGCATTGAAGACAGTGGGTATGTATGAGTACCGTGAACACGCACCTCACAAGCTGTCGGGAGGGCAAAAGCAGAGGGTAGCAATAGCGGGGATACTTGCTATGCGCCCTGACTGTATTTTATTGGACGAGCCTACCGCAATGCTTGACCCGAACGGTCGGAAAGAGGTTTTAAAGACGATTAAAATGCTCAATAAGGAGTTCGGAGTTACAATAGTGCTTATAACGCACTATATGGACGAAGCGGCACAGGCTGAGAGGGTTGTTGTTATGGACAGCGGAGAAATTGTTATGAACGACACTCCGAAAAAGGTGTTTTCAAGAGTCGAGGAGCTTAAGAATATAGGTCTTGATGTTCCTCAGGTAACCGAGCTTACGCATATGCTTAT
>CANRAO010000034.1 GCA_947628615.1 uncultured Clostridia bacterium | reverse complement strand
AATTCACATTCCACAAAATGTGAAACGCGAACTGCCTGCGGCGGCTCGCCAATAAAAACTTAGCAAAAAAGATGTACCACTAACGCGGGATATAAAAAATTCACGTTCCACAAAATGTGAAACGCGAACTGCCTGCGGCGACTCGCCGCTGGTGCGGATAACAGGACTTGAACCTGCACCGAGTTGCCCCGACTAGAACCTGAATCTAGCGCGTCTGCCAATTCCGCCATATCCGCATATGGATCTGATATTTTTACACGGGTCAAATCCTATCCCGAGGCGGGTGCTTTTCACACTTGTCCGCATATATTAAAACGGTTTCCCGTCTTAACCAAATTAATCAGAACAGCCTTACTACCCAAGGTATTCCGTAGGTTATAAAGCACATTATCGCCGTCGCAAGAAACAGCCCCAGCAGTATCGCCGGAACAGCCTTTTTTAGCTTAACTCCCAGTAGTGCTGCAATCAAAGCGCCTGTCCATGCCCCTGTTCCCGGAAGAGGTATTCCAACAAACAGCAAAAGTCCTAAAAACTCGACCTCTTTGATTTTATCGGCTTTCGGAGAATTTTGCTTTTCCTCAAGCCATAAAGCGCATCGCCTCGTGTATTTCCACTTTTTCATAAGCTCAAGTATCTTTTTGATAAATAGCAAGATAAACGGAATAGGCAGAATGTTTCCTGCAATGCAGAATAATATCGCCTTTCCCATAGAAATGTGTAATAGCGGTGCAACTATCAATCCGCCGCGAAGTTCAACAATCGGTATCATAGAAACGAAAAATAAAATCATTTCTTTTGGCAGGAACGGAAAAGTAGATGTAAACCAGTTTGTTATCGTCTCAGCCAAAAAACCACTCCTTATGACACCAATGCGCTCTTGATTGGCAACCTAAAAACCAACCTTGATAATGATAACATATTTGAATAAAATAATCAAGTAAAAATTATCATTTTTCTATCTGAGCTTTGTAAAACCAAGTATTATTAAGAGGATTCCGCTCAAAAAGGATAAATCAAGCCTGTTTGAAACCCTAAGCGAAATTAACCTTCCTAACCTCGCACCCAAATTTATACCTATGAGCCCCAAAAAGAAGCAAAGCAAAACCCCGTAAATAAAGTAGCCTTGACATATTCCCAAGCCCCCTGAAAACCCACTCGCTAAAGAGTCTACCGATAACGCCACCCCCAGAAAGCAAGCTTCTTTAACAGACAAGCTCTTTGACT
Source organism: uncultured Clostridia bacterium (assembly GCA_947628615.1). Classification (GTDB taxonomy): domain Bacteria; phylum Bacillota; class Clostridia; order Oscillospirales; family Ruminococcaceae; genus UMGS1601. Next base: position 6,549 of record CANRAO010000034.1, on the reverse strand, counting down.
TATCCAAATCCGCTTTCGTTTCATCTAAAAAAATCACAAGAAGTATTGATTTTTTCACAAGAGCAAAATTCGTCAGCTCTTTGCCCTTGCAGTTTGTGAAAATGCTCTTTATAAACGGAAAAAATAAATTTACCGCACCCATTATAAATAAAAGTCCGCCGCTTAAAATTTTAATCGAGATTATTGAAATTCTGTCGGAAATAAAATCTGCCAGCATTAATGACGCCGCAAGCATAGCCGCTCCGATAATATTTATTAAAAGCGTACAGTGAAACGGTATTTTTATTTTTCCTATGCCGTAGGTTATTGAAGTCGCAAAGCTGTCAATACATACCGCAAGCACTAATAAGGTTATTACGAGCATTATATTCACCCTCTCAAATTATCGTATGAATGTGAGAGATTTTGTGTGAATATAAAACATAATTGTCGACTTATTCACTGCAAATGGTTGACAATTAAACGACTATCTGATACCATAAACACAACAGAAAATTCAGATTAAATTGGAGTATTGAAATGACGCTTAAAGAACAGGTTTTATACGAGCTTGAACTTAATAGAGGTAAAAATATTTCAGGCACGGCTTTAGCTGAAAAATTGTATGTTTCACGGGGAGCGATCTGGAAAGCGGTTAAGTCTTTGAGAGATGACGGATATGATATTAACGCTGTTACAAACAAGGGATATTCTCTGTCTGAAAACAGCAGTGTTCTTTCAAAGACAGGCATAATGCCATTTCTCAATGAAAAAACGAAGAACAGAATTACACTTGATATTCGCGGTTCTGTTACATCAACCAATACCGTTTTAAAAGAAATTGCCCATAACGGTGCGAAAGAAGGTTATGTTTTAATTTCCGAACAGCAAACCGCAGGAAAAGGACGTATGGGAAGGTCGTTTTACTCCCCGAATGGCACGGGAATTTATATGTCTGTGCTACTAAGACCGAAAATGACAATTGAGGATTCTCTGCTGATAACAACCTCGACGGCAGTTGCGGTTTCAAAAGCCATTGAAAACCTATGCGATAAAAAAGCAAAAATCAAATGGGTAAACGATATTTTCGTAGACGAAAAAAAAGTTTGCGGAATTTTAACAGAGTCTTCTCTTGATTTTGAATCGGGCAGACTTGAATATGCCGTTGTCGGCATAGGTGTTAATATTTCAACATCGAAAGACGGCTTCCCTGATGAAATAAAAAATACCGCCGGCGGGTTTCTTGATAACGTAAAAGGCAATGTTCGGTGCAGGCTTATCGCAGAAATACTCAATGAGCTTGCAGGGCAGATGGAAAATCTGAGTTCAAAATACTATCTTGACGAGTATAAAAAGAGGAGCTTTTTAATCGGAAGACAAATTACAGTTATAAAATCAAGCGGTAATAAAACAGCGAAAGCCATTGATATTGACGATAAAGCCCGACTTGTAGTTGAATACAAAGATAAAACTGTTGAACATCTTTCAAGCGGAGAAGTAAGTGTTCGGCTGAATGATTTAAATTAACCCTAAACTGCAAATATAAGTGTTTTTAGAAAGGAAACAAATTTATGAAAATATCACTAAAAGAACTCACAATTGCTGCAGTATTAACTGCCATAACCTGTGTTTTAGCCCCCATTTCTATTCCAATAGGGCCTGTTCCTATATCACTTGGAGTGTTCTGTATATTGCTTATTGGCGCAATGCTTCCTCCTCACTTAGCCGTTTTATCTACTCTTGTTTACATATTGATTGGCACAGTCGGCGTACCCGTTTTTTCAAATTACGAGGGCGGTTTTCAAAAGCTGATCGGACCTACAGGAGGCTTTCTTTTTGCATATCCGTTTATGGTATTGATCATCTCATTTTCTGCTGTTCTGTTTAAAAGAAAAAATGTTTTTTATATCTGTTTCGGAATGATTTTATCTCTTGTTTTAATGTACGCTTTCGGCACTTTCTGGTTTGTTATATCTACAGAAAGTACAGTAAAAAACGCTTTGCTTGTGTGCGTTATTCCGTTTATATTAGTTGATTTGCTAAAAATGGTTTGTGCAGCAGTGTTGTCAGCTGCAGTTAATAAAGCACTGTCAAAAGCAAATGTTAAAGTATAAACTAAAAACACAAAAGCAGCATAGCGAAAGTTAATCGCTATGCTGCTTTTTAATTATATAAATTTATTCCTACCGTTAAATCTGAACCGAATAGTTTGGCGCTTCCTTAGTTATATAAATATCGTGCGGATGGCTCTCTTTAAGTCCTGCGCCTGTAATTCTAACAAATTTTGCTTTTTCGTGAAGCTCGGGAATAGTCTCGCATCCTACATAACCCATACCCGATCTGATTCCTCCGCAAAGCTGAAAAACAGTATCCGAAACAGGACCTTTATATGGAACTCTTCCTTCAACGCCCTCAGGAACAAGCTTTTTGCTTCCCTCTTGAAAATATCTGTCCTTTGAACCGCAAGCCATAGCACCCAGACTTCCCATACCTCTGTATACCTTGAACTGACGGCCTTGAAAAATTTCGGTATCTCCCGGTGCTTCTTCGCAGCCTGCAAGAAGAGACCCAAGCATTACAACATTTGCTCCTGCCGCAAGAGCCTTGACAATATCTCCCGAATATTTGATTCCGCCGTCTGCAATAACAGGAATATTATGCTTTGCCGCAACGCAGGCAGCGTCATAAACAGCGGTAATTTGCGGTACTCCAATACCTGCTACAACTCGGGTAGTGCAGATAGAACCCGGTCCGATACCTACCTTTAAGCAGTCAGCACCGGCGTCAATAAGTGCTTCTGCCGCCTCTGCTGTAGCAATATTTCCGGCAATAACAGGCGTATCAGGATAAGCCTCTTTTACCTTTTTTACACATTCTATAATATTCTTTGAATGTCCGTGTGCAGAGTCAAGAACTAATACATCCGCCTGAGCCTCAATAAGAGCACCTGCTCTTTCAAGAACATCTTTTGTTACGCCAATTGCCGCTCCGCAAAGAAGTCTTCCTCTTGAATCTCTTGCGGAATTGGGATACTGAACAGATTTTTCAATATCCTTTATTGTAATAAGACCTTTAAGCATTCCGTTTTCATCAATAATAGGAAGTTTTTCGATTTTATGCTTCATAAGTATTTGTTTTGCACCAAGCAAATCAGTACCGACAGGTGCGGTAACGAGATTTTCTTTTGTCATAACATCTTTTATAGGAATATCAAAATCTGTTACAAATCTTAAATCTCTGTTTGTTAAAATTCCGACCAGCTTTCCCTTTTCGTCTACAATCGGCACGCCTGAGATCTTATATTTCCCCATAAGCTCATCTGCTTCTGAAACCAGTTTATCCGCTGTAAGCGAAAATGGATTTACAATAACTCCATTTTCAGACCTCTTGACCTTATCGACCTCGTCTGCCTGCTGCTCTATTGACATATTCTTATGAATAATTCCCATTCCGCCTTCTCTTGCAATGGCAATAGCCATTCTTGACTCTGTTACCGTATCCATTGCGGAAGTTATAATCGGCGTGTTTAAATAAATATCACTCGCCAATCTAGTCTTGAGCTTTATCATATTCGGTGTTACACTGCTTTCGGCAGGAATAAGCAGAACATCATCAAAGGTCAATCCCTCTTTACCAAATTTGCTGTCAATGTTGGTGTTTAGCATAAAATCCTCCTTTTCTTTTAACCGTTTACTTAACCTTCAAACCTGACTTCTTTGCAATATAATATTAAATTACAGTGTACCGTGTTTTAATATCTTTTTCAACTGTTTTAATTCCTTTAATCATTAATATTTTGTAAACTTTGCAAATGCTTTCCCCAAAACTCTTAATACCTAAATAAACAGATAAAATTCGCCTTTTCTCATCTATTTTTTCTGTTTTCAGCAGTATAATAATGCTGCTATATAATTTAAGCAGGTATTTATCTAAACACCTGCTTAAAAAGATTTAATCCATTAAAACTCTATTTTATCTTTAATATATTTTTCCAGTTCATCAATATTAATTCTTTCCTGCTCCATTGAATCTCTATCACGAACGGTAACGCAATTATCCTCTAATGAGTCAAAATCGTATGTTATACAGAAAGGCGTTCCTATTTCGTCCTGTCTGCGGTAGCGCTTGCCTATAGAGCCTGTAACGTCAAAATCAGTCATAAACGACTTAGATAACTTTTTATGAAGCTCTGCCGCATTATCAGACAGCTTCTTTGAAAGAGGTAATACCGCTGCCTTATAAGGTGCAACAACCGGACTGAGATGAAGTACCACTCTGGTGTCGTTCTTTTCTTCATCTATAACCTCTTCGTCATAAGCCTCGCAGATAAGTGCAAGAACAGTACGGTCAAGACCGTAAGTAGACTCAATAATATATGGTATAAACTTCTCATTTGTTTCAGGGTCAAGATACTCCTGTTTCTGTCCGCTGTATTCCTGATGGCGGGTAAGGTCAAAGTCTGTACGGTTATGGGTGCCGTTAATTTCTCCCCAACCAAACGGGAACAGAAATTCAATATCGCAAGCGGCTTTAGCATAATGTGCAAGCTTTTCATGATCGTGAAAACGAAGATGCTCGCCATCAATTCCTAGATCCTTGAAGTAACTCATTCCGTATTCCTTGAAATAATCATACAAATCTGAGTCTTCACCCTCTTTGCAAAAGGTCTGGAACTCCATCTGCTCAAACTCAATAGTTCTGAATGTGAAGTTACCCGGAGTAATTTCATTTCTGAACGCCTTGCCTATCTGACCGATAGAAAACGGCAGCTTTGCCCTCATTGATCGCTGAACATTGAGAAAGTTCACATACTCTCCCTGTGCATTCTCGGGACGCAGATAAATTATACTCTTGCTGTCGTTTGTAACTCCTCTGAATGTCTGGAACATTAGATTGAATTCACGAATATCGGTAAAATTGTGCTTTCCGCAATGCGGACAGGGGATAGAATGTTCCTTTATATAATCGAACATTTCCTTTTTTGTCATACCATCTGCGTGAGCGTTCGGGTCAAAGTCGTCAATAAGATTGTCTGCACGGTGGCGCATTTTACATTCCTTGCAGTCAAGAAGCGGGTCAGAAAAGCTTGTAACATGCCCGCTTGCCTCCCAAACTCTCGGGTTCATAAGTATATCAGCGTCGACTTCAAAGCTGTTAGCTCTCTCCTGAATAAATCTTTTTCTCCATGTATCCTTGACGTTGTTTTTTAGCCTTGTTCCCAAAGGACCGTAATCCCAAGTGTTCGCCAAGCCTCCGTAAATTTCGCTTCCCGGAAAAATAAATCCTCTGTGTTTGCAGAGATTTACTATTGTTTCCATTGACTTATCTGTATTGTTCATAAATTTTCTCCTTGGTTTTATTAAATATTACTATATATTTTATATTATAAACAAAAATAAGTCAAGAAAAATTACGCTGTTTGCCTAATAATAAGCTTAAAACTTTACTAATTTAACAAGCACTACTAAAGATAAAAAAATAATTATACAAAAATATAGTTAAATTCCATAAAAATAAAAAAATTTGAAAAAACCCTTGACAATCATAACTTTTCAGAATATAATATATAACATAGTAAACAGATAGGAATTTAGGAATTAATCAAAAACCTAAACAATTTTATGAAAAGGAGAAATTATTATGGCTATTGCAAAGAAAATCACAGATTTAATAGGAGGAACTCCATTATTGGAGCTTTCAAACTATGAAAAGAAAAACGGTCTTGAAGCAAAAATCGTAGGGAAGCTAGAATACTTCAATCCAGCAGGAAGCGTTAAGGACAGAATTGCCAAAGCAATGATTGAGGACGCTGAACAGAAAGGTCTTTTAAAACCTGACTCGGTAATTATCGAACCTACAAGCGGAAACACGGGTATAGGTCTAGCCTCTGTGGCTACGGCTAAAGGATACAGAATAATTATCACAATGCCCGAAACTATGAGCGTTGAAAGGCGAAATCTATTAAAGGCATTCGGTGCAGAGCTTGTTTTAACCGATGGTTCAAAGGGAATGAAGGGTGCAATTGAAAAGGCTGATGAACTTGCAAAGGAGATACCGAACAGCTTTATCCCGGGACAGTTTGTAAACCCTGCCAACCCTGCTGTACATTTCGCAACGACAGGTCCTGAAATTTGGGAGGACACAAACGGCAAGGTTGATATATTTGTTTCAGGTATAGGAACAGGAGGAACAATAAGCGGAGCAGGTAAGTATCTGAAATCTAAAAATCCTAATATAAAGGTTGTCGCTGTTGAGCCTGCGTCATCACCTGTTCTATCAAAGGGCGAGAGCGGTCCTCACAAAATTCAAGGAATAGGCGCTGGGTTTGTTCCCGACACCCTTGACACAGATGTATATGATGAAATTATAGCAGTCGAGAACGACGATGCATTCAAAACGGGCAAGGAAATTGCAAGAGCCGAAGGATTTCTCGTGGGAATTTCTTCAGGTGCGGCTGTATGGGCAGCAACCGAGCTTGCAAAGCGTCCCGAAAACAAGGGAAAAACTATTGTAGCACTTCTTCCCGATACGGGAGACCGTTACTTATCAACGCCTTTGTTTGCTGACTAA
>CANRAO010000033.1 GCA_947628615.1 uncultured Clostridia bacterium | reverse complement strand
TACATTATTCATCAAGGCAACCGTATCTATGGACGCGTCAGCCGTCAGCCATATAACGCCGCCGTCCGTCAGCTCTGCCAAGGCGTCCGCTATGGTTTTGGCAGATTGCGCGTTCGGCACATCCTCCGGAGCGGAAGGTACATAGATCTCATCGCAGCCGTTTGCTAGCATCTCCGCTACAGTATGCCGCTCCACGTCCGGATATTCCTTTGCGGGCTTGACACCTACAACAGAGGACGATGAATCGCCGCTCCGTACAATTACGGCATCAGCAACAGTTGAACTGCTTATTGACGTAATCATGCACAGACTGAGCAAGAAAGACATAACTCTGCGTAAATTAATATGTGATTTCATATTTATCATAAATTACCACCCTTTAATAAAGAATTAATATATGTAAACGTTTACATAGGAATATCAAAAAACAAACCTAATGCCGACGCCTTTGAATCGTATTTGATTTCTCATAATTTTCACCCTTTCACAAAAGAAATAGATTGCTTTTTAAATAAACAGATAATAATTAAAGTCGATTGCAAAAAGTTTATTATTGCATATCGCAATAATAATTTTATTTTATCATAATACAATTACTAAGTCAATAATTTTTGACATAAAATTTAAATTGCACAAAAACTTCCACGAATAATATTTAAAATTTGGAGATATTCCAAAAAACGAATTAACTTTATTTTCAGAATGGCAAAAACTTGTACAAGGACGTTCTTCAAAAGAGATTGAATCAGCGCAGAATATAGTAAAATGTTTTTTGAAAATATTGATTTATATAATGATAGCCATAAGTAAGCCAGAAGCAAAATGTCCAGTCTATGTAAGGGGCATTAAACAATAAGCCGAGCGATCTTCGTTTAATGAAAACCGCTCGGCTAATATATTTCTTATTGACTTTTGGGCTGCTTTTTTTGTTTTCGTTTCAGAACTGTTAATTCAAAGCTCATATCAAGCAGCCATTTTATTTTCTCATCATCTGCACTGCCGTCTAAAGCAATAGTTATCCAATTTGTTTTATTCATATGGTATGCAGGATAAAATCCCTTTTCCTGCCTTAGCGAGCCAATTACGATAGGGTCGCACTTGACATTGAGTATATCTATCATTTCATTTTCTTTTAATCCCAACCTGCTTTTGGGAATATCCATAATAAGTGCAAACCACTTTTTATTATTTTGGTGCCTAAATACAGTATGATTGGGGTATTTTTCCCAAGGATGTTCTTCGTCCACACTATACCGATCCGATATGTATTGCAATAGCTGTTTTCTTTTCATATAGAAGAAACGCCTTCTTTAAGTAAAAATCTCAAACTTATTATACTCCACAGATATTAGATTTTCAAGTGATTTCTTGTTAATACAACAAAAAACGCAGTATGACATAACATACTGCATATAATCACATAATAACATATTATTTCCGTGTTGATATTGTACGGCAGATTAAATTTCATAATTTCCGCCGTTTAAACTCTTTTGCATTTCAACCAAATCCTCAAGCGTAATGCTGTCAACAACATTGTTTATAGCCTCATATAGCTTTTTCCACACATACAATGTAACGCACGATTCGCTTCGGTCGCACTCGTTTTCCTCACCCTCAAGACAAGCCACAGGAGCAAGACTTCCCTCCGTAAGACGTATTATCATTCCCACTGTGTAATCCTTAGGGCTTTTAGCGAGCCTATATCCACCGCTAGAACCGCGCACGCTCTTTACATATCCCGCCTTTGAAAGTATAGTTATAATCTGCTCAAGATATTTATTTGAAATACCCTGTCTTTGCGAAATTACCTTTAAAGAAGTATATTCGCCGTTGTCATTAGCCGCTAGATCGACCATAAGTCTAAGTGCGTATCTTCCCTTTGTTGAAATTTTCATATGTTTTCATTCCTTAAATCATACTATATAACTAGATTATATAATATATTCATTAAAAAGTCAACCGACAGGGATAACCTTGCCGGCTTTAATATGTGAATGTTTTCTTTATTTGTCATAGATATTTCGCCTGTGTCCAACATTTAAAACTAAGATTGTAACCTGTTCATCTTCAATTTCGGCAATCAGCCTGTAATTTCCAACACGATACCGCCATTGCCCCGACCTGTTAGCAGTTAAGCCCTTTCCAAAACTTCGTGGATTTGTACATCCCTCAAGATTTTTCTCGATCCAACCGATAATCAATGACGCTGTATGCCTGTCTAGTTTTTTCAAGTCCTTTAATGCTCTGTCAGAAAAAACTACCCTGTAACCACTCATATACCTAACTCCTTTTTAACTTCATCAATAGAATAGGTTATAGGATTTTTTCTGTGTTCTGTAATGGCTTCCTCATAGCATTTTAAATCATATTCATCTTCAATTTTTTCCATTACCGCATTTCTAATCAAGTCCGATAAGGAAATATTATTAAGCTCCGCATATTTTTTAAAAAGCTCTGTATCTTCATCATTTAATCTTACCGAAATAGTCATAGTATCATCTCCTTCTGTAATACATTGTATTACACTTTTTAAGATTTGTCAATAATATTTTGCGATTTTTATTCCGATTCAAACTTAAATATCAGCAAAAAATTATTCTTGCCATTATGTATAATTACTTAAACTTTTCATTGTAAAAATCCATATCAATAGGACCGATATTCTTTTCAAATTTAGAAATATAACTGTTAATCATATAACTCAATTGTCTTTTTAGTGAACGTCCATAATATTCAGAGACATAATGAATTTTATAAAATCTTTCTTCATCAATATCAAAATGTATTTGTCTGATTTTTGTGTTTTTATTTTCCATTTTTAATTCCTCCTGATTACAAATTGTACCTCTTTCATATGTGCAAATTAATTATATCACAAACAAATGTTATTATTTTATTTTAGTCAAAAAAAGACTAAATCATAAATAAAATCTTTTTATGTCATATACCTTTTTATTGCCTAACTCCAAACATATTATAAAAATATCCAATTAAGGTATTCCTTTTTTGTGTAATTTATGTTATACTTAATAAGAATATAAAAATAATACTGCGGAGGTTTAATAATGAGAGCTATAGTTACCGTAATAGGAAAAGACGATATAGGTATTCTGGCTAAGGTTTCGTCAGTTTGTTCTGAATACAAAGCAAATGTTATAGAGGTTACTCAATCTGTATTGCAGGATATGTTTGCTATGATTATGCTTGTAGATATTTCAAAGCTGAATATTCCTTTTGCAGAGTTAAGCGATAAAATGTCGGAACTGGGAAAAGAACTCGGACTTTCGATAACCGCAATGCACGAGGACGTTTTTAACTGTATGCACCATATTTAATTGACCGGTGAGCCACCGGTGGCTCTGCTGCCTTTGGAGAATTTGTACAATGTTATAACTATGTACAACGGCAGGTCTATCAATTGATAAATAATAATTGACAATGGATATTGGAGGTTGAGTAATGCTTAACGCATATGATATACTTGAGACTATTCGTATGATACAGGACGAAAATCTTGACATTCGTACAATCACAATGGGAATTTCCCTGCTTGACTGCATAGACAACGACATAGACAAGGCTTGCGGGAAGGTCTATGAAAAGATAACAAGATGCGCTAAAGATTTAGTCAAAACCGCAGATGAAATTTCAAAGGAATTTGGTATACCTATTATAAATAAGAGAATTTCGGTAACTCCTGTCGCAATAGTGTCAGCCGCCTGCAAATGCTCGCCTGTACCGTTTGCGTTAGCTATGGATAAAGCGGCACAGGCTGTGGGTGTCGATTTGATAGGCGGATATTCTGCGCTTGTTCAAAAGGGTTTTTCGGCAGGTGATATTGAGCTTATAAACTCTATCCCCGAAGCGTTAAAGTCAACAGAAAAGGTATGCTCGTCGGTTAATATCGGTTCTACAAAGACGGGAATAAATCTTGACGCCTGCAAGCTGATGGGCGGCATTGTAAAGCAGTGTGCAGAAGAAACTGTAGATAAAAACTGTTTCGGTGCGGCAAAGCTCGTTGTGTTCTGCAATGCCGTTGAGGATAACCCATTTATGGCAGGAGCCTTTCACGGCGTCGGAGAACCTGATTGTATGATAAATGTAGGAGTATCAGGACCGGGCGTTGTGCGTTCTGCACTTTCAAAATACCCCGATGCAAATATCACGGAAATTTCGGACATAATAAAAAAGACTTCTTATAAAATTACAAGAATTGGCCAGCTTGTGGGCGTTACCGCCTCGAAGCGTTTGGGCGTTCCGTTTGGAATAGTTGATTTGTCACTTGCCCCGACCCCTGCTGTCGGAGACAGCGTTGCTCACATTTTAGAAGAAATAGGTCTTGAACAATGCGGAACTCACGGAACTACCGCAACTCTTGCTCTTTTAAACGACGCCGTTAAAAAGGGCGGCGTAATGGCTTGCTCAAGAATAGGAGGACTTTCAGGTGCGTTTATACCTGTATCTGAGGATTCGGGTATGATAGCGGCAGCTGAAAGCGGAGTTTTAACTGTCGAAAAGCTGGAAGCTATGACTGCGGTCTGTTCGGTAGGACTTGATATGATAGTTGTTCCCGGAGACACTTATCCCGACACAATAGCGGCAATAATTGCAGACGAGGCAGCAATTGGTATGGTAAACACAAAGACGACTGCGGTAAGGATTATACCTGCTATCGGTAAAGATGTAGGAGACGAGCTTGACTGGGGCGGACTTTTCGGTCATGCACCTGTTATGGCACTGAAAAAGGAATCTCCGTCTCGATTTATCAATCGCGGAGGTCAGATCCCTGCACCTTTACATTCACTTAAAAACTGACTTATACAATAACTTTAAGCCTGTTAAGATTATAACAGAGAAAGGAATATGGTTAATAAAATGAAAAAAACATCATTATCCGTTATGTTAATAATCCTATGTATTTTCGCAACAATTCTCTGCTCATGCACTGAGGCAAACAAGACAAAGACTTCCTCAGGAAATGACAGTGCAACTGTATCAAAAGATTCAACAAAAATAACCGAGCTTTCAGTTTTTGACGAAAAAACAAGTTATATTGACTCCATTGAGCAGATAATTTCCGGCAAGGTCTACACAATCAAAGGAATGCTTAAATCGGGTACTATGGGGCTTATTACAGAAAGTCCTATAACGATTTCCGTAAAGGACGAAAACAACTATTATTACTCAGTACAGACGGTGTCGTCTTATCAGGAATATTTGGTAAAAGACGGGACAGTGTACATTCTAAACAGCAACGACAAGCTGTATGCCGTGTCAAAGAACAAGACCGCGCAAAACATAAAATCTACTATAGACACATATTTCCCATCGAAAGATTTGCTTAAATACAAGGATACCTACAGTGTAAGCTATAACAATGAGAATTACATTCGAGAGCGATATGATTTTACCGATTCAAACAGCTCAAATCAAACTGTTTCATATTTCTTTAACAATCAGGAGCTTAAAATGATTGAGTATGTTCATCAGGTTATGGAAATGAAAATTGACTCATATCTGAACATTGAGAGCATTTCACTTGAAAGCGACGACAGCTATTATAATAAGATAAAGAATTATAAAAAGGTTTCAGAAGATAAGCTAAATAATTCTCTTAATAATTCTGACAAATCTGATGAATACATTTTAGGGCTTCTCGACTCTATGGGAATAACAGACGATGACCTAAAGGAGATGGGTTATACAAAAGAAGATATTTTAAATATGAACGATAATCAGCTGAGCATTTTCCTTGCAGGACTTTACGGTGAAGATATATCTGACAATGAATAATACAATACAAAACAAAAGACCTTTTAAGCGTTAAACTTAAAAGGTCTTTACTTTTTTTTAAACTACTATAGACTATTTTAACAGCTTTATCTTGCCTATTAACGGTAATTCCTTAGCCTTACCCTGAACAGCATTAATTATGCCTATAATGGCTAAGACAAGAATCAAAATCCCTACTGCCCAAGTAATTACAGAAATGATTCTTCCCAGTGGATCTGCAATAGCATACATAGCAATTCTCACAATTGATAATGCAATGCTGGTAATAACATTTACTATCAGTAAAACCAACCCTTGATTTGAATGAAATCTGGCAAATTTGGAATTAGGTGCGGCTAAAATCGGTATTAAAACTAAAATTCCGAGATAAGCCAACGCTGCAAACGCTTTGTTGCTTGATATATCGGTCTGGTCAAATTCAGATGTATAATCTGCTGTATTATTAAAATCGGCAATTTTAGCTCCTAGATCCTCAACAGAATCAGAAATATTTTTTGTTTTATTACTATTGCTTTGAAAATCTGCTCCTTCTACAGGAGCACCGCACTTGTCGCAAAACTTACTTTCGTCAGCAAGCTTATTGCCGCATTGTGAACAAAAAGCCATAATTACATTCCTCCAATATTATTTAGTATAATTAAATTATAGCACACGAAAAATAATAAGTCAATTTTTTCATATTACAGGATAAATTAATATGCACAAATTTATACTAAAAAATTTACTATTGTAAATATCATAATTTATAACATTACGCATATATTTATTAAAAAATGTATTGAAAGGGTTAAAATATGGAAAACAACAATTATCCTTTTGTCAACACACCGCTGCCTTATGATTATGACGCTCTTGAACCGTTCATTGATGAAAAAACAATGTATTTGCATCACGACAAACATCTTCAGACATATATTGATAACCTCAATACCGTCTTAGAGAAACATCCTGAACTTCAAAAGCTATCTCTTGAACAACTGATAAAAGTCTCAGTCAGACTTCCAAAACAGCTTCAAACTGCTGTACGCAACAATGCAGGAGGAATATACAATCATCGGTTCTTTTTTGACGGGCTTACCAACCCAGCCCAAAAAGAACCGCATGGCAAACTTGCTCAGGCAATAAATCAATGTTTTAATGACTTCGACCAATTTGAATCTGAATTCAAAAAAGCTGCACTGTCAGTCTTCGGTTCCGGATATGCGTGGCTTGTTTACAGTCGGCATAGGCTTAGAATTGTTACAACACCTAATCAGAACACCCCTATCGAACAAGGGTTATGCCCCATTCTCAATATCGACGTATGGGAACACGCCTACTATTTAAAGCATTATAATAAACGTGCTGATTATGTTGATGATTGGTTCAACATAATTGACTGGGATAAAGCAGAACAAAATCTAATCAACTGTATAAAAAACAGAAAAAAATAAACTTTAACATTTAAATCAACAGGCTGTGATTATATGCTGTCATTTTATTATGGTAATAATAAAAACCACCGCTTAGCGGTGGTTTTATTTTTGTGTAAACTAGTAACTGTTTTACTTGCTTTCTACAACAGATACATATTTAGCTTCATATACCTTAATAGGTACTTTTTCTTCCCCAATTTCTTCTATAGAAACTTTCCAACCAACAAATACGTAACCGGCTCTAGCTTTAGGTGCTTCTTTTGTTATTGTATCTATTTCTGCTCTTCTGCTTACCATAACGCTGGAGTTACCACCGTCAAAGCCTTCACACTTAGCTGTATCGCATTTAAACTCTGCAAACCAAATTGTGCCAACTTCTCCATACTTGTCAACAACTTTTTCTGTTTCTTCATAGCCTCTCCAAGTAACTTCAATTGGATTTTGAGTAATTAAACCTTCTTCTGTCGTTGCAATCGTAACGTTTCTAGTTGTCCTGCAAGCTTCACAAACTTGAGTACCGGTACCTGTATCCTTGCTAGTCGGCATCTTTGTTACATTAACTTCGCCCCAAGTATGTCCGCCGTTATTGATTTTTGTTATACTTGTTCTTGCATTACAACCTTGTCTTGTACAATGTCTCGACTTCTCACCCGGAGTTGTACATGTAGCTTCTACATCAACTGTATATTCATAATCATAACTATGACCTAATTTTGATGTATATTCTTTCTTTATATCTCCGCAGTTAGTACATTTCTTAGTTATAACACCATTTTCAGTACAAGTAGCAGCCGTTTGAGACTCAAAAACATAATTATGTCCGGTTGCCGGAGCAGGGATTGTTGTTACATCTATTCTCTCTGTACAACCTGCATTCATACAATGCTTTGACTTTGTTCCAGCCTTAGTGCAAGTAGCTGCAACGTCAACTGTATAGTTATCTGAATATCTGTGACCCAATGCTAAATCTGTATAATGGAAGAATACCTGACCGCATACAGTACAGTGGAAATACTCTTTTCCTCTTTCTGTACAAGTTGCTTTTATCTCTCCGTCACTTACGAGCTTGTGAGCAAGCGCTTCGATCTGTCTTGTTTCCTTGACGCCGCAATATGTACAAACTCTTTCTTCAAGTCCGAAAATCTGACAGGATGTTGCTCTTTTAACATACCAATTACCAAATGTATGAGTCGTATGCTTAGGCGGCTGTGTCGTAGTCGTAGTAGTCGTTGTTGTTTTTGGTTTGGTTGTCGTAGTCGTTGTAGTCGTTCTTGGTGTTGTTGTAGTAGTTGTAGTCGTTCTCGGTGTTGTTGTAGTCGTTGTCGTTGTTGTTTTTGGTTTTGTAGTTGTCGTCGTAGTCGTAGTCGTCGGTCTTGTAGTTGCCTTTGTCGTAGTAGTTGTAGTTGCCTTTCGAGTAGTAGTCGTAGTTGTAGTTGTCTGCTTAGTAGTTGTTGTTGTAGTTGTAGTAGTTGGTTTAGTAGTTGTTGTTGTAGTTGTAGTAGTTGTAGTTGTTGGTTGAGGTGTTGTAGTCGTAGTCGGTGTTGTAGTCGTCTGAGTAGTAATTGTCTGCTTTGTAGTAGTCGTTGTTGTAACCGACGGTTCAGTAGTCGTAGTTGTAGTTGTCAACGGGGTTGTAGCCGACGATGTTGTTGCTGTAGATATGGTAGTCGACGGTGTTGTATTTGTAGTTGTCGTAACTGACGGTGTTGTAGTTGTAGTTGTCGTAGACGACGGTGTAGCTGTTGTAGTTTCAGTAGCTGACGATGTTGCAGCAGTCGTTGTTACAGCTGCTGATTTTAATACAGCAGGTTTTGCAGATGCAGTTAATGCAGTTACCGATGTTGTTATTATCTGCGCTTGTTGTGTGTTTTGCGCATCATTTACATTTAATGATTCTCCGTCCATAGTCAGAATTTCAACGGTAGAAGCCTGACCTTTGCTGCTTAACAGTTCACTGTAAATTATACCCGAACTGCTCGGAACTTCAATAACAGCTTTTTCGCTGATTCCTTTTAAAGCATTTTTACCAACGCATTTTAGCTTCTTTGAAGAAATCGTAATTTTGCTTAATTTGGTACAGTTAGCAAATGCATTTTTCCCGATAGTTGTCAATTCAGTATTGGTCTTTACTGTTTTAAGTTTTTTGTATTTCTTAAACGCATTGTTTCCAATGCCGGTTACAGTCAGCTTATATCCCTTTACTTTAACCGTTTTGGGGATCTTCACAAACTTAACCTTTTTTGTCTTAGCTCCTATAAGAGTTGCTGTTCCTTTTTTGCCGTTTACAGAAACTACTTTATAACGGTAATTGCCGCTAGAAATAGTTTTTCCTTCCAACTTAGTATTATTAAAATTTGCAGCTTGTGCTGAAACCATCATAGTACTTAGTGAAAGTGCAAACGTTGTTGTTAAGCTAATGATTCTTTTCTTATGTCTCATTATAATACACCCCTCTTTTCTTTTTTAATAAAGTTGTTTTTAAAAAATTGCCGTAGAAACCGGCAATAATATTACCATTAACATAAATGCAACCGGATGCCATTTTAAAGACCCTATAGTTTTGCGCCACAGCTTTTCAACTGCTTTGCCGATTAATACTTTTTATACACTTTTATTATATTATATATATTATAGAATGTCAACCCCTTTTTTAAATAATTTACAGTAATAACTACATGCTTTAATTAAAATATTTAAAAAAACAGAAGCCACATATGAATATATCGTTCACATACGACTTCTATTAATTTAACCTATTTATTTCGCCTTCCTGCCTTTAAGTTTTCTCCTCCTGAAAGAGAAGTAAACAGTGTTCAAGCCGAGCAGGAA
>CANRAO010000032.1 GCA_947628615.1 uncultured Clostridia bacterium | reverse complement strand
TTTTTGGTAACATTCTTGCTGGGACTGAATACTGTTTACTTCTCTTTCAGGAGGAGAAAACTTAAAGGCAGGAAGGCTAAATAGGTAATACTAGATTAAATATTTATTTCGGGCACATAGAAAAAATCTATGTGCCTTTTTATTTAGATTAAAAGCACATAATGATTTGAATAAGACCTGGAAATTCATTCTGGGTTTTATTTTTGCATTTCGCGACAAAAAAATACAGGTTACGTCAAAATTCTTGATTTTATACGTTAACTGATGTAATATAATTCGCACAAAAAAGGCAAAACTAATTGATAGAACAACTATCTCCTTGTTAAGTATTGCCTGAATAGTTTTAGAAAATTATATTTGCGTTTCTGTGACCAATGATATAAAATCAGCAAAGAAATAAGTGCTTGACAAATGTATGATTAGTTGTTATAACTAAATTAAGATATACCTCGCATTCACAAGAGGCGAAAGCCTCTTGACTTTTTCAGTGGGGATATATTAAATACTGAAAACTTTGAATGATGTGGTATGTTATTAATTTACTTCATAAATTCAGAGGACGTGAAAGTTATGTGCAACATGTTTAACCCCAATATCTGGAAATGGGGGGGGGGGCTGCTTAGTAGCTCTTATTTGAATTGCACAGTTTCATATTATGGGGCATAGTGCGCTAGGCGTACTGTGTCCTTTTTTATGTAAAGGAGGGCTGAGATTTGCTTAGAGTTGCAGTTGTTGATGATGAAAGCGGTTTCTTAAAATATGCGAATGATTTGCTGCATCAGGAAATCGGCAAGTATTTTGATGATGTCGTTATTGAGCAATTTAACAGTGGTGAAGAGCTTTTGAACAGGCACAGGTTTAATTCCTTTGACGTTGTTTTTCTCGATATTGATATGCCTCAGATTACGGGATTTGATGTCGCAGAAGAGCTTAGAAGAGAAAGAAATGACTGCTATATTGTTTTTATTACCAGTCATTCTGAGTTGGTTTATGACAGTATGGATTTTCAGCCTTTCAATTTTGTACAAAAAGGGAATCTAAAGCAGTTTCAAAATAAGCTGTCAGATGTTATAAGCAAATTAACTCTTCATCTCAAACAGCATAAGAAAATGGTTCTGTACGATAAAAAGCAAGGACGCTTTTGCGTGTCATACAGCGATGTTCTGTATATAGAAAGCGATGACCACTATGTCAGGTATTATATTCTAGGCGTGAAGCCTAAAAGAATATTTTACGTTATGGTCCGGTCGAATATCAGCGAGTTGGAAAAAGAACTCTCGGATTATGACTTTGTCAGAATACACAAAAAGTATCTGGTTAATCTGAAGCACGTTTTTAATCTCGATATGAAAAATGATCAATGTGTTTTTAAACAGGATTTCAGCCTGCCAATGAGCAGAAATTTAAAGCACTTGGTTGACGAAAAATTTACTGAATATTTAAAGCAAACCCTATGAGTATTTTTGATAATATTATGAAGATTTGAGCAAACAGTATAACTGATGAAAATTCAGAGGTGTTATAATGGAAAGCTTAATCTATTTAGTTTTTAATGTTTTAAGGGTGTATGCAATCTGTATTTTAATAGGTGTATTTTTTCAAAAAAAAGATATAAGTAAATGGATGTTTTTGTGTGCTTATATTGCATTCTATGCTGTGAATTCATTTCTTTATCTCAGGCTCAACATTGTTATCATTAATATTGCTTCAAATCTTATACCGATTTTTTTAATTACATTTTTATATAACTCCAAAGTATGGAAAAAAGCGTTTGTTACATTTTTTATTTACGCTATAGCTATGTTTTGGGACAGTGTTGTATGTGCTGTTTTTTATGCGCTGTACATTAAAAATGCTTTAGTAAGTATGTTTGTATCAACATTAATGTTGTTTGTAACCGCGCTGTTTGGACGAACCTTTATAAAGCAAAGATTTCAGGTCCCGTCAGCCGTTAAAGCAATTTATTACTTCGTACTTGTTTTTATTCCCTTTGGAAGCATAGTTATAGGGTATATGTCTCTTCTGCCATGGAATATAAAGTCATTAATAATTGCTGTTATACTTCTAATGCTGAATTTCTTTGTGTTCTATTTGTTTGATCAGATTATTATTTCTTACAAAAACCAAAATGAATTGGAGTTGCAGAAAAAGCAGAACGAAATTCTAAAGCTGCAGGAGCAGTATAGCAGACAGTATATAAAAAACGCAGACCTTCAGTACGATTCAATAAGAAAAATACGTCACGATATGAAAGACCAGTTATCGGTTGTTTATGCAATGCTGTCTGAAAGCAGAACTGATGACGCTATGGATTATATCAGCAGGAATGCTGATATTATTTCATCGCATTATGATATTATTAATACTGACAGTATCATTGTAAATGCAGTGGTTAATTCAAAATTTACTGTTGCTGAAACAGTGGGAATAAAAGTACAGTGCAGTACGGTAAAGAGATTTGACGGCATAGATGAAACGGATCTTTGTAATCTGCTAAGTAATACTCTTGATAACGCAATAACGGCTTGTATGAAAATTCCTGAAGATAAAGAGAGATTTGTATCTCTTGATATAAGCTGTGAAAATAAAATATATCAATTTGTTGTAAAAAATTCTATAAATGGATCTGTGCTTAAAAATAACAAAAGGCTTTTAACTTCAAAAAGTGATAAGAAGAATCACGGGTTCGGAGTTAAAATAATTAGAGAAATTGCAGGCAAATATCAAGGACGCTGTGATTTCTTTGAACAGGAAAATGTATTTTGCTGTATGGTTGCGTTGATGACAAAATAAATTAATTCAAATAAGACGTTCTGAGTATTAAATGTTTATTATTTTGGAGGTGTCTTAATTGGAGATTTTGATTTATTTGATTCCAAATGTTTTAAGGGTATATGCCATTTATATTTTAATAGGTGTGTTCTTACACAAAAAAGAGAAACACAACCTAATATATTTTATTTCTTTTGCTGTATTTTATTGTATAAACTCTTTTCTCTACTTGTGGTTAAATACCATAATAGTGAATGTAGCTTCAAACATAATACCGATTTTTCTTATTACTTTTTTATATGAATCAAAATATTGGAGCAAGATATTTACTACTTTTATAGTTTATGCTGCAACTATGTTCTGGGAAATCGTGGTTGTGATGAGTATAGCAAACTTTTTTGTCAAAGAAGAAACTGTGCTTATATCTGAGTTTATTGAGCCGATATTATTGTTTATAACTGCATTGTTTTTGCGAACCCTTATAAAGCAAAGATTTCAAGTGCCATCGTCTATTAAAGCAATTTACTATTTTGTGCTGATTTTTATACCGGCAGGAAGTATTGCTATTGGCTGTTTGGTGATTAACTTTAAGAATGGAAGTATTATAAAGCCTTTAATAATTGCCGTTATACTTCTGACGCTGAATTTCTTTGTGTTCTATTTGTTTGATCAGATTATTATTTCTTACAAAAACCAAAATGAATTGGAGTTGCAGAAAAAGCAGAACGAAATTCTAAAGCTGCAGGAGCAGTATAGCAGACAGTATATAAAAAACGCAGACCTTCAGTACGATTCAATAAGAAAAATACGTCACGATATGAAAGACCAGTTATCGGTTGTTTATGCAATGCTGTCTGAAAGCAGAACTGATGACGCTATGGATTATATCAGCAGGAATGCTGATATTATTTCATCGCATTATGATATTATTAATACTGACAGTATCATTGTAAATGCAGTGGTTAATTCAAAATTTACTGTTGCTGAAACAGTGGGAATAAAAGTACAGTGCAGTACGGTAAAGAGATTTGACGGCATAGATGAAACGGATCTTTGTAATCTGCTAAGTAATACTCTTGATAACGCAATAACGGCTTGTATGAAAATTCCTGAAGATAAAGAGAGATTTGTATCTCTTGATATAAGCTGTGAAAATAAAATATATCAATTTGTTGTAAAAAATTCTATAAATGGATCTGTGCTTAAAAATAACAAAAGGCTTTTAACTTCAAAAAGTGATAAGAAGAATCACGGGTTCGGAGTTAAAATAATTAGAGAAATTGCAGGCAAATATCAAGGACGCTGTGATTTCTTTGAGCAGGAAAATGTTTTCTGTTGCCTGGTTACTTTGAAAGTTAAATGATTATTCATTTTTATTAATAAATTATAAAATCCTATATGACTTCCCGAATATCGTAAGTAAAAATATTGCAGTGCGTTAGCCGCTGCAATTATACTGGAGGTGCTTTTGATTCTTTATCAAAAAAAGATAACGAGAATTCGGGGGAAATATCGCAAACAGTATATAGAAAATGTCGCTTTGCAGTATGACTCAATTAAAAAAATTCGCCACGATATTAAAAATCAGCTCTTGGCTGTGTACGCTATGCTTGTAGACGGCAGAACAGATGACGCTATGAATTATATAAGCAGAAATGTGGATGTGATTACATCAAATTGTAATATCGTTAATACCGACAGCATTATTGTAAACGCTGTTGTGAATTCAAAATTTACCGCTGCACAGTCAGCTGGCATTAATGTTCAATGCAGCAGCGTTAAGAAGTTTGTCGGTATAGACGATATAGATCTTTGCAACCTGCTTGGCAATACGCTGGATAATGCCGTTACAGCTTGTATGAATGTTCCTGATAATAAAGATAAATTTGTTTCTCTTGATATAAGCTGCGAAAATAATATTTATCGGTTCGCTGTTAAAAACTCTATTAATGAGTCTGTGCTTGAAAATAATAGTCGGCTTGTAACTTCTAAAAGTGATAAAAAGCATCATGGATTTGGTGTGAAAATTATCAGAGATATTGCAGAAAAGTATAAGGGTTATTGTCGATTTTTTGAAGAAAATAATGTTTTTTGCTGTCTGGTTATTTTAAAAACTGAATAACCTTTCAGTATGCTGAAATAGGCTTGGAATTTTATTCTGAGCCTATTTTTGCACGTTACGACAAAAATCTGCAGTTTACGTAAAAATGCTTGATTTAATACGTGCGTTAATGTAAATTGGTTTATACGATATAGGAAAGTCTGAATTTAATTATTTTTTTGAGGAGGCGGATAGATTTTAATATTTTATAATTACGTTTTGGTAACTAATATTTAGGAGGATTAAAAATGAGAATTAAAAAACTTTTGTCATTTGCTGTAGCGGCAGCAATGACGATCTCGGCATTGTGCGGAGCAATGTCGATCACAGCATTTGCTGCTGAAGAACCGGCAAATAGCTGCGGAGATGGTGTTGTATGGGAGTATGACTCTGCTAATAACACACTTACCATTTCGTACACAGGCGAAGGTACGGGAGCCATGACAGATTTTACAGGTAGAACTCCATGGAACAATAGTAGCTCGTATATTACTTCTATAGTTGTCGGAGAGGGTGTAACTCACATAGGAGCTAGCTCTTTCATCAATTATACAAGGCTTACTTCACTAACTTTGCCAAATACTTTGAAGTCTATAGGAAATAATGCATTTGCTTCACTCAGGGTTGCAGTCGATTTGCCTGAGTCTTTGGAGACTATCGGAGACAGCGCTTTTTCAACTGCAAAGTTCACGGAGATTACGATCCCTGCTAAAGTTAAGTCGATGGGCGCACAAGCTTTCTATAAAAGCACTAGTTTGGTAACTGTCAATCTTAATGATGGACTGCAATCTATAGGCGCCAGTGCTTTCCAGGGTTGTACAAAGCTCGCAAATGTTACAATACCGGGCACTGTAGAATCAGTAGGTGATAATGCTTTCCAAGGATGTAAAGTTATGACAGACGTTACATTCACAGAAGGCAATGTAGAAACTGTTGTTGGGGCAAATGTATTTGATAGCTGTTCAAAACTTAAAACTGTTTCTATATCCAGTAATGTAAAATCTATCGGAAATAATGCTTTTCAAAGTTGTTCAGTTCTTGATACTGTTACAATTACTAAGCCGAGCATAGAAGGCTTAGGCTTAACAACCTTAGGTGACGAGGTATTTAAAAGTTCTAAAATTACAGCTATTGAACTTCCTGACACTGTAACAACAATGGGCAAAGGCGTTTTCGCAAGCTGTTCTAAGCTAGAGTCTGCTAATATTCCAACCGGAATGACTGTTATTCCGAAAGAAGCATTTAAATCGTGCAGCGCTTTAGCAGAAATAACAATAGGAAATCAAATTAAGTCAATCGGAGAAAGTGCTTTTGACGGATGCAGCGGGCTTGAAACGTTAACAATTCCCAGCGGTGTTGAATCGATTGATCGTGCGGCATTCAGTGGTTGTTCAGGACTTAAAAAAATTACACTTCCAACAAGCGGTTTAAAATCTATAGGTGACAGTGCTTTTTCTAATTGCTCTAATACGGAGCTTACAACAATTAAGTTCCCTAACAGTGTAACAGAAATGGGCACTGGTGTTATTGTGAACTGTAGAGGTATTAAAACAGTTACATTGCCAAGTAATATGACAGAATTACCGAATGATATGTTTAACGGATGCTCCAGTCTGGAACCGTTTGAACTTCCGAGCAGAATCACATCTATTGGTTCCTATGCTTTTAAAGGATGCACAAAATTTGTTAATTTGACAATTCCAAGCACAGTAAAAAAAGTTGGATCATCAGCTTATGAAGACTGCACGAGTCTTGAGACAGTAGTTGTCGAGTCCGGCGGTATTACAGAGATCAGTCAAGCAATGTTTAAGGGAGCTTCTTCTCTTAACAGTGTAACTCTTTCATTTGATGTAAAAACTATTGGTGATAGTGCGTTTGAGAATTGTAAATTGCTTCAGCAAATCAATCTGCCAAGCGTTGACAATATTGGAAGTTATGCATTTAGAAGTTCAGGTCTTACATCGATAATGATTCCAAGTGAAACTGTTGGAGACTCGGCATTTGACGGTTGTACCGACCTTTCGAGCGTTACATTTTCAGATGCAGTTAAAGAGATTCAAAGTAGTGCTTTTCAGGGCTGTACATCTCTTAAATCAATAACATTACCAAAAAATCTTGAAAGATTTGATCCAAGTGCTTTCAGAAAATGTACAGCATTAACAGAATTTAATGTTCCGGAGGGAAGCCCTAGTTATTCATCTGTAAACGGAATTCTGTTTAACGCAGATAAATCAGAACTTGTTTTATATCCTGCAGCAAAAACCAACACTTCATATAGTATACCAAGTTCTGTTAAGACTATTAAATCTTACGCATTTTATCAGGCATCTAGGCTGACATCGGTAACTATTCCGAAAACTATAGAGACTTTTGAAAATTATGCATTTTCAGAGACAGGTTTAACAACTCTGACTATACCAGAGGGAGTTACAAGCATAGGAGACCCGAATAAGAGTGCGGCGACATTTTCAAATTGTAAGAGCTTGACAACTGTAACAATTCCGGGAACTGTTAAAGAATTGGCTGGTCTCGCGTTTAACGGATGTACAGCTCTTGAGACGGTTAACCTGAGTGAAGGTACAGAGAGTCTTGGTTCTTCTATAGGTCAGGCATTTAAAGGATGTTCGTCTCTTGTAAATATTAAAATACCAAGCAGTGTAAATAATATTGGATCTAGTACATTTTATGGTTGTTCATCCCTTCAAGCTATAGAAATTCCTGAGGGAGTAACAGGGCTTAGTACTCAGACGTTTTACAACTGTAAAGCTCTTGCTGATGTAAAATTACCTGAAAGTTTACTTGAAATTGGAGATCCAACATATACAGCTTCAGGTCAGATATTCTATGGATGTACATCTTTAGAGTCTATAGATATTCCTGAGAATGTATCATATTTAGCTACTGCTACATTCCAAGGATGCACAAGCCTAAAATCTATTGTATTACCGCCGAGCATTACTAAACTTCCTACTAACTTATTCTATGGCTGTAATAACACAGATCTTAAGATTTACATAATGGGTGTAATTGACCCGAAGATAACTACAACAAATACTTTTAACAATGTAAAGGGTAAAGTATACGTTTATAATCAGTTGACTAAGGATAATATATCAACAGTAGTTAAATCACCGGCAGAGATAATCATGCCAGTTGATTTCACAACGCTGCAAGGCTATATTGCACAGGCTAAGGCTCTTGTTGGCGATGACTACACAGTTGGCTCATATGCATTAGTTGCAGCAAATATGGTAATGGCAGAAAGAGTTACTATAAATAAGGACGCAACGCCTGAAGAGGTAAAATCAGCGACTTCAGCATTGAAAAAGGCAATAAACGACTTAGTAAAAGCTGACGGTTCTGACGCATATGATAAACTGCAAGAGACAATTGATTCTGTAAGCGCATATAAAGAAGACGACTATAGTGTGTCTACATACACAGCTCTTACAAATGCAGTTACAGCGGCTCAGTCTATAACAAAAGACAATTTGATTTCAGAAATTGATGGTGCAAGAAAAGCAATTGAAACCGCAATTGATAATCTTCTTGTTGCATATTTAGACAGCAGCGCAAGCATTGAGAAATACATTTATCCAAATGATGATACAACATCGGATGACGATGAAGAAATGGCAACAGTCATTGCAAACGGCGTAGTTGATGAAGCAATAGCCGGAGCAGCACAAGTTAGATTCACATTTGATTGTGCAACTGACGTTCAGTACAATCCGTATACTGCTATATACTTTAGGTCAACTGTAGGTGAATCGGTTGTAGATGAAGAATTTACAGGAACAGATTCATCTTATGCAAACGGTTCAAAGGGTTGGACTGCAACACTGTTGTTTGAAAACCCACTTGAAGTCGGCGACGAATATGAATTTATTGGTTCGACTGAATCATGGTGGGGAACAGCATCTGACTATGCTTTTGAAGTAACAAAGGTAGAACTTTTAGATGAAGACGGAAATCTTTTAGGAGTAGTTGGCATTGATCCTAAGGGTGGATTAGAGGCAGCTATTAACAGAGCTGACGCTCTTGACCTAAGTAAGTATACTGATGAAAGCGTACAAGCTCTTCAAGAAGCCTTAGCTGCTGCAAAGGCTGTTGACGAAGTTGCATATCCGCTTCCGAGCGAAATTGATGCTGCACTTAGTGCGCTTAACAATATACTGAACACTCTAAAGATCAAAGAAGCTGATTACAAAGCAGTAGACGATGCACTTGCAAAAGTACCGAGCGATCTTTCTAAGTACACTGACGATACAGTAAAGGCACTTCAGGACGCTGTAAACGCTGTTAAGAAAGGTCTTAGCGCAAGCGATCAAGCGAAAGTTGACGGATTTGCAAAGGCAATTGAGGATGCTGTAAAAGGACTTAAAGAGAAGACAGTTTCTCCGTCAAATTCGTCTAATGACAAGAACAATAATAATGGCGGAAATACAAATGTTAATAAGCCGAACACACCTTCATCAGCAACTACGGCGCCTGGCAATAATGTTAAAAATGCTAAGAATAAAGCTGTTAAAGCGATGAATCAGGCTAAGTTAACAAAGCTGAAGGTTGTGTCAAAGGCTAAGAAGAAGATAACCGTTAAATGGAACAATGTTAAAGGAGCTAAAGGTTACGAAGTACAAGTTTCTACAAACAAAAAGTTCAAAAAGAGCAAGATAATACTTAAAAAGAAAAATGTCAAAAAGCTGAAAGTAATTCTCAAGAGCAAAAAGATCAAGAGCGGAAAGACTTACTATGTAAGAGTAAGAGCATTCGCTACTTATAAAGATAATGGAGTTACAAAGAGAATTAACAGCAGCTGGAATAAGAAACTTAGAACAGTTAAAGTTAAGTAATAGATTGTAATCTATTGCTGTTCAGGAAACATAAGACAAGAAGTCGGTGGTCAATAATATATCATTTAGTCTTGCCTTAAATTTCTGACAGTTTGTAATTTAGTTTTCTTCTAAATATTCCTAAATATATTGCCCGAAAGGGCGGGAGGCGCCTGAACAGGGGATGGTTCAGGCGTTATTCTTTATACAATTCTAATTTATAAAATTTTTATATTTTTAATGAAAGGAAAAGTGAAATGAAATTTAATAAACTTTTATCATTTGCCGTATCTGCGGCAATGGCATTAACTGCACTGACAGGTGCAATGACAGTATCAGCTGATACTGTTGATTCAGGCACTTGCGGAGACTTAAGCTGGACGCTTGATTCAGACGGAGTGCTGACATTTTCGGGTCAGGGTGGTATGGATTCGCCTAAAGTTACTGATGGTAATGCTGAATCACAAGTTGGTGATTTCCCGAATATATACACATATAAGGAACACAAAGATGCTATAAAAGAAGTAAAAATCGAAGAGGGAGCAACATCAATAGGATTTTGTGCATTTTATCAAATGCCAAAGCTTGAAACGGTTACCTTACCTTCAACCATTACCGAATTTAAGGGTATTAGGGTTAAGCTTCTAGCTACAGAGAGCGGTCACGTAAGTGAAGATGACTATCATACTATGTGTTATGCTTTTGCTGAATGTCCATTACTTAAAAACCTGACCCTAACTGAGGGTATCAAACATATTGGCGGTTATGCTTTTAATGGATGTACTTCACTTGATAATGTAATAATCCCTAAATCATTAGCTAAATGGGATGCTTATTCATTCAGTGATTGTTCATCATTAAAGAATGTAACGCTTACTGATGGATTAACTATTGTTGGAAGCTATGTGTTCTGCAACAGTGCATTACAAAGTATTTTTATCCCATCCAGTATTACAGATTGGATAATTGCCAGATCAGAGTATGAAACGTATAAAGGTAATACAAACTGTGCATTTGAAAACTGTAAAAAGTTATCATCTGTTACTTTTGAGGAAGGTATTAAAACTTTAGGACTTGTATCATTTCCTAACTGTTCGTCATTAAAGAAGATAGTTATACCTGCATCGGTAACTAATATTGAGTA
>CANRAO010000031.1 GCA_947628615.1 uncultured Clostridia bacterium | reverse complement strand
CAAAACTCGCATCCGCCATTCCCACGGATCTGTTTCAAAGTCTCCTGTGTGCCACTTTATAGGAGATAAGATGCTGTCCTGTTCCTGCCATCCGTAAGGAATTACAGCATAGATACCTTTTGGGTTACCACCTCCCATAGAGAATCCGCATTTTATCAGTTCATCGCAAAAATCTGTAAAATTATTTATCATACATTTGCCCACCTTTTACACTGTTCGATTCGTGCACCATGAGGTGTATCGCCGTGCTCAGAATCACAAGAATACTTCATCAGAAGCTCACAGGGAAAATCAGCACATTCGCCGCAATGTATGATACCTTTATTCTGGCAGCATATCGCAACAGGACACTCCCCCATGGAAAGGATGCCCGTTTGTTTCGATACATCCCCCGCAACCGCAAGTCTCCTTATATTCACATCCGGTACAGTGCAGACCACATCTTGAATCAACCATATGTATAACCTCCAATTTTTTCTTTCACTATATCACTTCAAACATGACAACAGTATGTCATGTTTCATATAAATTTTTTATTGAATCCAAGGTGGATTTCATTACTTCAACCATTTCCGGAGGATCAAGAACTCTCACCTTATCTCCAAAACTCAGAAACCACTCCACAGCGCCTTTTTGTGTAGTAAATCCCCACTCCGTGTACAATCTTCCATCTTTCTGTTCCGTAAAACAGGCATGTCCATATTCTTCAATCAATCTGTATTTTACACAAGGTTCATAAACAGCGGTTATCACATAATCATCCGTAATATGCGAACCGAACTGTTTTTTCTCCTCCGGAATGTCCCTGACAGTAAAGGATTCTTGTGTTATTTGTAAGTTCCACATGCGGCGGAGCTTGTACAACCTAAAATCCTGTCGTTCCCTGCAAAAACCGAATACATACCAGTCTGACCACTTGAAAACAATCAGGTACGGTTCAATTATCTTATCTGCTTCGCCCTTGTTGTAGTAATAACGGAATGTAATGCATTTTGATCCTTTCATTGCCTTTTTAATTTCATCAATTTTAGCGGCAAAGTCATCCTTATAAAACGAAGACAGGTCAATAACCATGTTATCTGCCAATCTGATTGCGGAGCTGCCTCCCATTTTCTGAACGAGCTTTTCTGCCAAGGCAGAATTGGAAACACTGTCAAGCGATTTGAGACCCGTAAAGATGGCCGCAAGCTCCTGCTCAGTAAACACGGTAGTATCAAGAGAGAAGCCTTCCATGATTGAAATACCGCCGCCCACACCCTGCGTGGTAACAATAGGGAAGCCGGCCTTACAAATGTCCTCAATATCACGATTGATGGTACGACGAGATACCTCGAATTTCTCAGCAAGGTAAGGAGCGGTAACATTCTTTTTCTGCTGCAAGATTGTGATTATCCCAATAAGTCGGTCAATCTTCATGTTTTTATCCTTTCTATCTTTTTGTCATCAAAACTCTCGCATTTCCGCAAATGCAACTCCACTCTCCGTAGCAATACCGGCATAAAGTTTTTCGTTATCTTTTCCAATTTTAACATAATGCAAAATGACATATTGTGCAGAAGTTTCAGCGTCATTAAGTTCATCTTTTTCAAAATGACCGCCTGCCGAACCTGTATACTAAGAATCAATGACTTTTGAACCAATTCTATATAAGAGCAGTAAACTGTCGTCCTTTTTTAAGTATAAGCTTGTCATATTTCTAAGCTTTCCGTTCATAGGTCTATCTCTTTTGCAAAAAAATTATTTATCCCTTGACATCAATACCACCGTCTCAACATGTGCCGTTCTCGGAAACATATCAACAGCTTGTCCTTTAACTGCCTTGTATCCGTTCTCGCACAAATACTTTACATCTCTTGCCGCCGTAGACGGATTGCAGGAAACCATTATAATTTTGTCGGGAGACATTTTTAGCATTGCGTTAAGCGAAACACTATCACAGCCTTTTCTTGCAGGATCGGCAATAATAATGTCGGGCGTTTCTCCCCTCTCAATAAGCATATTTGCAACTTCTCCTGCATCTCCACAAATAAATTCAGCATTTTTAATTCCATTTAATTGGGCATTGAGCTTTGCATTTTCTACAGCATCGGGAATGATCTCTACTCCTATCAGCTTTTTCACATTACCTGCAAGCGAAAAACCTATCGTTCCTATTCCGCAATATAAATCAAGAATAGTCTCGTTTCCCTTTAAATCTGCATATTCTTTTACTATCCCATACAGCTTCTCAGCCTGTGCGATGTTTATTTGATAAAATGAATGCGGAGAAATCCTCACTTTGTTTCCGCACATAATGTCTGAAATGTATTCTTTACCGAAAAGAACCTCATTTCTCTTCCCAAGAATGACATTGGTTTTATCAGGATTGATATTCAAAACTATGCTCTTTATTTCCGAAAATTCGTTTGTTATTTCCTCGGAAATATTTTTAAATCTGTCATCACGCTTAGTAACCACAATGCAAAGCATTATTTCTTTAGTGTGAAAACCCTGCCTTATATAAATATGACGGATTTGACCCTTTCCCGTTTCCTCATCGTAAACCCTAAAGCCATTCTTTCCTAACAGCTTTACCGTGTAATCTGCAATTTGATTGAAAATCTTAGGCTGTAAAAGACAGTCTTTGTTATCAACTACCCTGTGCGAACGCTTTGAATAAAATCCGCACTCTAACCTGCCGTCTTTCTCACATACAGGATACTGCGCTTTATTGCGGTAATGCTGAGTTTCATCACAGCCGAGTATATTATCAAAGTCAATTGACAGCTTTCCTATACGCTCAAATGAATCCTTTACAAAGTTCTGCTTAGATTCAAGCTCCGCTTCGTATTTTAAATGCCTAAACGAACACCCTCCGCACTTTTTATATGTAGAGCATTCAACCGATATTCTATCCTTAGACGGAGTTAGTATTCTATCAACGATACCGTAAGCGTAGGTCTTTTTCAGCTTGACGATTCGGCAATCTATTTCATCACCAATTGCTGTAAACGGAACAAAAACTGCCATTCCCTCATATCTGCCCACTCCGCTGCCTTCGTTTGTAATGCTGTATATTTTAAGTTTTATAATATCATTTTTTCTCATAATTTCACTCTGAATCTAATATATTTTTCTCAATAAATTCCTTAGCTTCATTTTTCTTATCAAGCATTAAATCAAAATGTTTTATATACTCAAGCGGGAATTTATAGTTAAATATCCTCTTTAAATGTCCGTCTTTTGCAACCAGCTTTGTAGACGCTCCTGCTCC
Source organism: uncultured Clostridia bacterium (assembly GCA_947628615.1). Taxonomy (GTDB): domain Bacteria; phylum Bacillota; class Clostridia; order Oscillospirales; family Ruminococcaceae; genus UMGS1601. Next base: position 8,165 of record CANRAO010000031.1, on the reverse strand, counting down.
CAGCGCAATTATAGACTGATTTTCCTCCATAATATAAATGTTGTACAAGCTTTCCTTGCCGGGCTTTGACCAGCCTATGTTTTCTAAATTCTCAAGCATATTTTTCTGCCTGTATAAATAATAAGGATCATATCCGCTCTCCGATAGACTTTTTGAAGCGTAGTCAACCATCTGCTCAGCCGGATTATAAATAACTGTATCACTTCTTCGATTCAAATCAGCGGCACGCTTTATCGACAGCGTGTGAACCGTAACATTTTCAGGGTCAAGAGCTATTATATCTTCTATTGTTTTCTTAAAACTCTCTACTGTGTCCGTCGGCAAGCCTGCTATTAAATCGGTATTAATTATTTTAAATCCGATCTCTTTAGCAAGTTTAAAACTTTCTAAAAACTGCTTTACAGTATGACGTCTGCCTATAGCCTCAAGTACACTGTCGTTCATAGTCTGAGGATTTATAGAAACTCTGTCTGCACCGAAAGTCTTAATGACCTCCAGCTTTTCTCTTGTTATGGTGTCTGCTCTTCCTGCTTCTACGGTGTATTCCCGCAAAGCTGATAGATCAAAATGTCGGGAAATAGTCTTCATTATCTTTTCAAGCTGATGTGAATCAAGAGACGTCGGGGTTCCGCCGCCGAAATAAATCGTGTCAAGTCTTAGACCTTTACTGGAAATTACATCTGCAGTGTAAGAAATCTCGTCGCAGAGACGGTCAACATACTCGGGAATAAGCCTTATACTGCTCTCTGCCGACTGCGAAACAAACGAACAATACGAGCATCTCGATGGGCAAAAAGGTATGGAAATATATAAACTGAAGGATTTACTGCTCATATTTTCAAGAGCTCTTTTTTGTGTAAGCGCAGTTTTATAAGCTAAATCTATCTTAGATTTTTCACAAAGAAATTTTTCAGAAAGCTCTTTCTCGATTTTTTCTCTTGACATTCCCCTGTCAAGCATTTTATTGACACGCTTAACTGGACGTATACCTGTTAATATCCCCCATTTTGCCGACTTCCCTGTAAGTTCAGTAAGACATTGAAACAAAAGCCTTGCAAGTATTATTTCACAATTTCCCTCATAGTTGTCTGCTGAATTTAAAATACAATTAACTTTATATTTTGTGTTTTCACCAATTCTGCAAACAGTGTAAAGATATGTTTTTTGTTTTCCTTTTTTACGTCTTATAAAGCAAAAGTCATTGCTGAAATATTCAGTCTTTACTTCATAGAAAATGTCAAAAAGCGTAGCAGGAATAAACAGCTTAACTACGCTTTCAAGTTCATATTTAAAATCATTTCCGCTGAAAATCAATGTCATTTTACAGTTCCCTCATATAAGGATTAAACGCTTTTTCGTCTTCTAAATTCGTAGGTGTGCCATGTCCGGAATATATAGTGTAATCAAAATCAATATCTTTAAGCCTTTTAAGCAACTTGATAAGCGTTTCAGGATCTCCGTCAACCATATCTGTTCTTCCAACCGACCTATAAAAAATAGTATCTCCTGAAAACATAACATCTCCGCATACATAACAAACAGACCCGCTAGTATGACCAGGAGTTGATATGACTTTTAATTTTATCTCGTCTTGTGTTACTGTATCTCCGTCTGACAAAACTTTTGCATCTCTGTAAGGCTTTAAAGGTATTCCCAGATAATTTGACAAACTGAGATCGTCGTCATACAGCTTAGCATTGTCAGCAAGATGAATATAAACCTCGCAGCCTGTTTTTTCAGCCAAATCAAATACAGCCCCTGTGTGGTCAATATGACCATGCGTCAGCAACACCTTTTTTAAGGTTAGTCCGTTTAATTTAAGTTGAGAAATAATATAATCCGCATCAGCAGGTGCGTCAATTAAGACCGCATTCTTTTTATCTGTTTCAACAATATAAGAGTTAGTACCAATTTCACTAAGCGGTTTAAGTTTTATTATTTTCATTAGCCAAACTTTCTCCCTTTTTCTTATTAATTATATTATCAATTTTTCAAAACGCAGCAGTAACACTATAACCGATTCTCAAAAACTCTCGGTAAATCTTTGAAACTCTTAACTTTGATAAAGCCTGACGTTATGCTATGTTTCTCATTAATAAAATTATAATAGGCTGCAGAGAATGTAACATCGCTGTTTCTATTTTCCTGTTCTGTCAACCGAAATAACACTGTCTATTTTCAAAAGCCGTGTAATTACATTGTCAAGCTGCTCCTTGCCCGCAACGCTTATTGTAACAATAACATTTGCATTACCGTTTTTAAGCTCTCTTGCAACAGCCTCGTGCATAGGTATCTTAATTGCCGCAAGAACATTTGAAATATCAGCAAGCAGACCTATTCTGTTATGAGCAACCACATCGAGAATAGCCCTGAAATAGGAAGTGTTTCTATCCTCAGCCCAATGTACAGCAACCCATCTTTGGCTATTTTCCTTTCCCTTAATTTGATTTAAAAAGTTAATACAGTCTCTCTTGTGAACCGAAATACCATAACCTTTTGTTATAAAACCTATTACGTCGTCTCCAGGAAGCGGAGAACAGCAGGCTGCAAACTTAACCAAACAATCGCCGATTCCGTCTACAATAATTCCGGAAGAATTGCTCTTGCCAGAACTAACAGAAACATCAATATCAGATTTTTCAATATTAATATTCTTTTCGTATTTTTTTGTATATTCGTCTTTAAGTCTCCTGATAACCTTGTGAAGCTGAACCCCTCCGTATCCAATCGCAGCATAAAAGCTGTCCAGACTATCGCAGTTATGACGCTTCATATCTGCAGCAAGAAACTCCTCTAAATCACTTTCAGGGATATGAATAAAGTTACGCTTAAACTCACGTTCAAGCTCCGCCTTACCCTCGGCAATGTTCTCCTCCCGACGTTCTTTCTTAAACCACGAACGAATTTTCGATTTTGCCTGATTTGTCTTTGCAATATCAAGCCAAGACCTGCTGGGTCCGTGATTTTCATTATTAGTGGTCAAAATTTCTATTATCTCGCCCGTCTGGATCTTATGGTCAATGGAAACCATTTTATTGTCAGCCTTAGCGCCTATCATTTTGTGTCCCACCTGAGTGTGAATAGCATATGCAAAGTCAATTACGGTGGAATCAATTGGCAGAGAAATCATATCACCCTTTGGAGTATACGCAAAAACGTCCTCGGGAGCAAGATCGCTTTTTATTGTTCTGACTATTTCCTCAACATCGTCGGCTTCCTTTTGAGCCTCGAGGATTTTCCTTATCCACGCAAGACGTTCATCATTTTTGTCCTTTTTAGTAATTCCCTCTTTGTATTTCCAGTGCGCAGCGATTCCGTATTCAGCGGTATGGTGCATATCCCACGTTCTTATCTGAACCTCAAAGGGTATACCCTCACGCCCGATAACCGTAGTATGCAAAGATTGATACATATTAGGCTTCGGCGTTGAAATGTAATCTTTAAACCTGTTAGGAATAGGATTGAACATCTCGTGTATTATTCCCAAGATCCCATAACATTCGGCAACTGTATTTACAATAATTCTTACTGCATATTTATCATATATCTGGTCAATATCCTTTCCGTCCCGGAAAATCTTTTTGTAAATACCATAGTTGCTTTTAACTCTTCCCTCAATTTCGGGGACAGGATCAAAATCCTCTTTAAGCCTTTCTCTTATTCTATCCTTTATCTTTTCAATAAGCTCTATGCGCTTTTCCTTACGCATATTCATCTGCTTATCAATTTCTTCATAGGCATATGGGTCTAGATATTGAAATGACAAATCCTCTATTTCTTCTTTTATTGACTGTATTCCCAGCCTGTGAGCAATAGGAGCATAGATATTCATAGTCTCAAGAGCGGTGATTCTTCTCTTGGCGTCAGTTCTGTATTGCAGCGTTCTCATATTGTGAAGCCTGTCGCACAGCTTTATGATAATAACTCTCAAATCCTGACTTGTAGCTAGTATTATCTTTCTAACATTCTCAGCCTGCTGCTCCTCTCGTGTTGCAAGAGGAATCTTTCTCAGCTTTGTAAGTCCGTCAACAAGCATAGCAACATCAGGACCTAACTCGTTTCTCACCTGCTCAATCGTGAAATCCGTATCCTCAACAACATCGTGCAAAAGCGCAGCGGCAATAGAGTCAGTATCCATTCCAAGATCTATTGCTATAAGAGCAACAGCTATAGGGTGAGTAATATACGGTTCTCCCGAATCACGGGTCTGCCCCTCATGCTTTTTCTCTGCAAGCTCGTATGCACGAGTTATTTTATCAAGATCGTACTTTTTATCCTCGCTGGTTATTTTCTCTATCAGCAGATCTATTGAATAGTTTTTTGAATTCGCCATAATAACTTCAGTCCTTGCCTCTTATAAAGAATATATGTTTTTTAAGACTGTTGATTTAGAAAGATCAACTTTCTTTGAAACCTCAACCATATGTACCTCTTGCCTTGACGCTATAAGCTTTATCAAGCCCAGCTCGTTAAAAACGTCTAAAGCTATACGCAGCTTAAAGTAATTCATCGACTGCGAATTTAATTTCATAAACAGCTTATCTATTGAAACACGTCTTACAGCCATTATATATTTATAAATTCTGACAAGCTCATCTCTTGTCGGCTTAACACGGTGAATAACATTCTGCGGTACTGCCTCGCCCCGTTTATAAGCTTCATAGCAAGACTTAGCTGCAAAATACTTCTTCCCAGAAATCCCGTGATTTCTGAAATCAACAACTCTTAACGAAAGCTGTTTCTCCCCCTTATATTCGTTGACCTCCATATTGACAAGCATATCTATCTTATCACCTGCATTAAACGGAAGAGACTCAGGAGGTCTTGAAAAGAAAAGTGCTGTCTGATAAACTCCGTCGTATGAAAACTCAATTTTTGAATGTTTCCCCTGAGAAAGTGGGACAATCTTTCTAACAACTGCTCCAATCACAGCGAATACCGGCATCTTATTTCCCTCGCCAAAGGGCTCAAGTATGCTCAGGCTTTCCGCTATAGATATGTCAAAATCCTTAGCCTCAAGAAGTTTATCTGCTTTTATTATCATTCCGCTTAATTTATCACATTTACCGGCAAACTCCGATACCTTTTTTATAAACCGAGGAATATCATCAGCCTTTACGGTAAGTCCTCCTGCGAAATTATGTCCGCCGAACCTTATCAAGGTATCCTCACAGTATCTCAAGCATTTATAAACATTAAACCCCTCAAAACTCCGTGCGGAACCTCTGCCAATTCCGTTTTCGTCTACAGAAATTATAAAGTTGGGCTTGCCGTAAAGCTCCATTATTTTCGCAGAAACTATACCTATTACTCCGTGATGCCAGCCTTTACCGCTTATTACCAACACCTTTTCATTTAATATATTTGGATTTTCGTCTATATATTCAAAAATATCCCTTAAAATCATAATCTCAGTTTCTTTTCTGCGATTATTAAGCATTAACAGATCATCAATTTCAAATTTAGCGCTTTCATCCTCCGATAGCAAAGCATCAACCGCAGTTGATGCAGAACCAAATCTTCCTGCGGCATTGATCCTCGGTGCAATTCCAAATGACACAGAGTTTGAAGTTACTCTGTTCTTATTTATACCGCACTTTTCAAGAAGATACAGCAGACCGTAATTCTCGCTGTTTTTAAACATACTCAGTCCGTTTTTGACAAGAGTTCTGTTTTCACCCTTCAGCGGAACAATATCCGCAATAGTTCCCAAAGCTGCAAGATCGGAAAACTGCTCTGAAACAATTGAGTAATCCCCATCTAATGCTGCACAGAGCTTGAAAGTTACTCCAACACCCGCTAAATCTTTAAACACAGACGGGCAATCTTCACGGTGAGGGTTTACAACCGCATCTGCTGTGGGAAGCACATCGCCCGGCTGATGATGGTCTGTAATAACCAGCTTAATACCAAGTTCCTTTATATATTCTGCCTCATCTATCGCCAGAATTCCATTATCAACTGTGATTATAAGCGAAACTCCCTGCTCTTTCAGTTTATCCACTGCATTTTTATTTATTCCGTATCCCTCATCACGATGCGGAATATAATACATAACATTCGCTCCGCTGAAATCGAGATATTTCACCAAAATAGTAGTTGAAGTAATGCCGTCGCAGTCATAATCGCCGTAAACACAAATCAATTCGCCGTTGTTTATTGCCCGGGAAATCACCTCTACTGCCTGAGACATATCTTTTAGCGTCATCGGGTCTGAAAGCTCGTCGTTATTGAAAAAATCAACTAGCATTTCCATATTGTCATATCCTCTTGACACTAAAACTTCAGCACAAAGTGATGTTAAATCACTTTTGCTCAGAATCTCATCAACCTTCAAGGGATCAGGTTTTTTAATTTCCCAGCACTTCATACAACTTTCCTTTCAGTTTTATTAACAATTTATTATATCACTATTTCTCATTAATTTCAATATCTTGTCTGAAAAGGGTGCAATTAAATCCTGTAAGCAATAAATAAAAAAGCACATAGATTTCTATGTGCCGAAATTAATATATCTTTATTTTAAATCTTTAAGTACTCTTCCAATATCACTGTCAATGCAAATTGACTGTTTCTGTATTTCCTGCAGACAGAATGCCTCACCGTAATTGACACAGGCATATACTGCCTGCGGATTTTTTAATGTCATCTGCCAAAATGGATATTTTATAATTACAGGAGTGTTATATCCAACACCCAACTCAAGAAACAAAACTTTCATATTTCTGTGCCTGCGTAAGAATTCAGAATATCTCTTACTCGCTTTGTGCCAGCCTTCATCTTCCACAAACTTGTTATCTGAACGCAGATTCATTGTCATAGGCTTTCCGCAATGCAGACAAATCGGCAGCAGCTTTTCAGGAATACGCATATCACTTTGCTTCTCAACCATTTGGCGTATAATATCCTCATTTTCAAAGGTTTCTTGACAGCATGGCTCACTGCATTGAAACAGTCCATAGTCACCTTGCGTATAAAACAGCCGTTTCTTGTGAAAACCCGCTTTCTGAAAGCAATGATCTACATTAGTCGTAATTACAAAATAGTCCTTGTCTTTTACCAATTCAAACAATTCCTCATAGACAGGCTTAGGTGCTTCCATATAGCGATTTACAAAGATATATCGACTCCAATATGCCCAATGTTCTTCAGGCGTGCTGTATGGGTAAAAGCCTCCTGAATACATATCACTAAAACCGTACTTCTCTGCAAAGTCTGAAAAATACTTTTGAAATCGCTCGCCTGTATATATAAAGCCTGCCGAAGTAGAAAGCCCTGCACCTGCACCAATCACAACAGCATCCGCAGTATTAAGCTCATTTTTCAACTTTTCTATTAGCTCCGAGTAAGTTTCTGTAGATTTGGTAATCGAAATCTTTGAAAACATTGAATATCACCTTCATATCACTGTTTGACTGTTCCATATAATCTTTAACAGTCTGTACCGCAATTTCCGCTGCCTTATCATTTGAAAAATGGAATTCTCCAGTTGAAATACAGCAAAAGGCTATGCTTTTTACTCCGTTTACTTCTGCAACTTCCAAGCAGGAACGATAGCATGACTCAAGCATTCTGCAATGTTTTTCGCCAAGCCGTCCCGATACAATCGGTCCCACTGTGTGAATTACATAATCACACGGCAGATTATATGCTTTTGTAATCTTAGCATTTCCCGTTGGCTCGGCATAACCCTGCTTTTTCATTATTTCAGAACATTCAAGCCTAAGCTGTACTCCTGCATAGGTATGAATGGCATTATCTATACACCCATGACAAGGAAAATAACAGCCTGTCATGCCGCTGTTGGCAGCATTTACGATAGCACCGCATTTCAGTGTTGTAATATCACCCTGCCATAAATATATATTGTTCTGAATCGGATTGAGTTCTGCAATATCAGTTATGCCTTTATTTGAGATTTCCTCTTTCAGATATTCGTCCTGCACAGTCAGAAATTCTTTGCTGGCAGGTTTCGGCGGGCGGATATTTACCAGACTTCTAAACAGCTTAAACTGTTCTGTCTCATTATCGGGAATTACCATATTACTAAAGGCAGAATTCTCTATAAGCAGATATTCTATCAAATATAAAAGTCTTTCGTTTTGAGTCATACTAACCTCGTTTCTCTATCGCATTTGCTGGACATACCTCATAGCAATTTCCGC
>CANRAO010000030.1 GCA_947628615.1 uncultured Clostridia bacterium | reverse complement strand
TTGGGCATCCACAATTTCTATGCCAAGCGTTCCGGCTGCGGCATCACTCAGCTTCTGATCAGCGTGCTTTCTATCGGTTATCTTGCTGTCATTAGCGGGCTGTGGAGTTTCATCGAAATCCTGATCGTGGACAAGGACGGCAACGGCGTGCCCTTCAAATAAGAGCTCTCAATCCGAATTCACAATATCACAATCAATAAGAGGGAAAAAGGCACTTTGCCTTTTTCCTTTCTGTTGTGATTTGTAGAATCACTATGCAAGTATCCCTATCAAAACGCTTTTCTGTTTTTATCTTAAACAACTCCCATTGCGCAATAAGATGAAATTGAATAGTACGAGTGAACACATCGATATAAGTACTGCAAGCTTGTAAACGATAAAAATATGAGTATAAGGGCAGCACGTTACGAAAAAGAGAAGGATACTACCATCGTTGGAACAATTGAGGATATTGATTCATTTGATGGCTACGAGGTTATTCTAAAAGATGCAATAATCGTTGACAAATAAACAATAAGTAGACGCCATATTGTGTTCACTCTTTGCGTTGCTCGTCCTGAACTCAAACGAAAACTTTAGTCACTATGCCCGAAAAACGGATTTTCAAGTACTTCGCTTTTATAAGTTATAGTCGAAAAGACGAGAGCTTTGCTCGTCGATTACAGAGATTCCTCACGGGCTTTAAGCTCCCCACACATCTCTGCAAACAGTATCCTGATAAGCCCAAAGATTTGAAGCCTATATACCGGGATAAGACCAACTTGGGAGCGGGAGATCTGAGTAAGGGGCTATCCGGGGGACTTGAGGAGTCAAAATTTCTCATTGTTATTTGCTCCAAAAATTCAGCTTCTCCCAATCGGTATGGGAAAAATTGGATCAACACAGAGGTCCGCTCTTTTATGGCCTTGGATGAAGGCAACGCGGGTTATGTTATACCCGTGTTGCTGCGCAAGAAAGGCGAATCGAGCAAGGAATGCACACCAGAGGCGGTTCAGGAACTCCACCTTCTTGCTGCGGATGTGTCCGACAAAGGTGAACAGCGCGTTTTCAGCGATGTCGCCGCTAAAATGCTGGGACTATCTCCGGATGATTTGTGGAATTGGTGGGGGAGAGTCCTTCGGAGACGGCGCATTATTCGTTGGTCTCTTGGTGGCATAGCATCAATTGCTGCTCTGTTTGCCTCATGGTGGTGTTGGGGTTACTATACGCCGCACTACAGTTATTTCACCGATTACGTCGAATTATACAATGTTCCCCATGGACTCAATCCGATCACATTGGAGCAGACAAAATCTATGGAGAGCCACTATCGTATCACCACGCAGAGGCATAAGGTGCGACGATTGGATAATTTGAACTCGGTTGGGCTTCCTGTAACAACCTCTCATTATCCCGGACGTGAGGACAGACCCGTCTCTATGACTCTCAGCTATGATGACACAACAGGGGATGTAAAGGAACAAACGTGGTATGATGAAAGAGGGGAGATAGTCCAAACGAGACGTTTCCCAGATCAGTTTTCTGTGACTTTCCACGTTGTGTCGAAGGTTTCTCAAAACATAGATGTTACGCTCTTCTCTTCAAATAGCGAGAAAACTAATGACGAGAGCGTCAGTCTTTCGGAGCAGAACACAGCTGTAGATATACCCCAGGCAGAGGTGAAATTTCATGACGTGGGAGTAGGTGGAAATTCTTTCTCTCATAGCGCTAATGTAGATTACGGAGAAGACAACGAAACTGAAAAAAATAAGAATGTTGAACGGATGACACTCTTCCGAAATAAGGAGGGTGCTGTCGTGCAAACATCCTATAGAGATGTTTATAATACTCCAATCAGAAATCTTTGTGGAATAGCTGGAACTCGGATCGAAAGAGATTCGGACGGGAGGATTCTGAAAATAACGAATGTTAATCTCAAAGGGGAGGCTTTCCCCGATGAAAAAGGGATAGTCTATACGCGCATGGAATATGATTCGAATGGACTGATCCAGCGTATCGTTTATCAAGGGTTGAATGAAAAACCCATATTAGGTCCCAAAGGTGTTCCCGAGGAGCGCTTCGAATGGGAAAATTTAAATCTGATAAAGGAGTCTTATTTTGATAGTTCAGGAACCCCGTGCTATGACAAAAAGAATCTTATCAGCTCATGGGTAAGAAGATATCGAGAAGATGGAATGCGATCCTCAGAAATTTTTTATGGGCCTGAGGGAGAACTCTGCGTTAGTAAAAATGGTTGTGCCTACATTACCATAAATTATAATGAAAATCGAAGGCGTGTGTCAACGGCATATTATGGGAAAAATCATCAATTGTGCTTTAACAGGAGTCTTTTTGCCACACAGCAAATAAAATATGATGATAAAGGGAACGTAATTTCTGAAAAGTACACAGATCCGGAAGGGAAGCCTTGCCTTTCCATAAATGGATATGCACATGTTGATCGAATCTTTGATATAAATGGGAACATTGTTTCAATTTCCTATTTTGACGGCGAGGAGAAATCTTGCATGGCAAAATGCGGGTATGCTAGGGTTGAAAGGAAATATGATGAGCGAGGCAACATGGTATTTGAAGGCTATTATGATAACCAAGGGAAGTTATGTATAGGGAAGGATGGTTTTGCGAGTATTGAAATGAAGTATAACAGTCAGGGGAATATGGAATATGTGGAGTGTCGAGATGATGAAGGGAATTTATGTCTAAACAAGGAAGGATATGCTAAAAGAGAGTGGTCATATGATGACTTTGGGCATATTGCATCTATCCGGAATTATGATGGATCAGGCGAACTGTGCATTATTCGAGAAGGATACGCATATGTCAAAATTAATTGTGATAAGAAAGGGAAGGAGATTTCTAGGACTTATTATGATAATGAAGAAAGCAAATGTTTGAGCATAGCTGGATATTCACGTTGCGAATACACCTATGATGAGAACGGAAATATGTTATCGGTTTCTTTTTTCGATCATAAAGGGGAACCTTGCATATGTAACGAAGGTTTCGCTGCTTTTAAAAGATCTTTGGATGAACGAGGAAATGTTCTTTCAAAAAGTTATTATGACATAAATGGGAACTTTTGCTTAACAAAGCAGGGATATGCTGGCATAAAATATAAGTATAATTCCTGTGGGGACATGATATCCCTATGTTATTACGATGAAAAGGGAACCCCATGCTTTTCCTCAGAAGGGATGTGCCGTATTGAAAGGAAGTTTGATGAATGTGGAAATATGACATCTGAGGTGTATTACGGAGTGGACGGAAAGCCTTGCCTCTCCAAGGATGGTGAATCACGTATGGAGATGGAATATGATCGGAGAGGGAATATTATTTTGCGAAAATATTATGGTGTAAATGGCGAGTTGTGCTGCAATAAAGATGGAATTGCTATTGTAAAGATAACCTATGATGAACGTAACCTTGAAATATCCCATTGCTTTTACGGTACGGATGGTCAACCTTGTTTTTCTTCAGATGGAGTATCACGCATAGAGATGGAATATGATCAGAAAAGGAATATTGTTTTGGAGAAATATTACGGTGTAAATAATGAGCTCTGCTTCTCCAAAAAGGGAAATGCCAGTGTAAAGAGAACCTATGATGAACGTAACCTTGAAACGTCACGTAGTTTTTATGACACAGCAGGGCGTCCCTGTCTTTCTGTGGGATCTGTAGCGCGTATTGAAAAGAAATACGACACTCGCGGAAATTTAATTTCACAAACTTTTTATGGAGTGAATGGGAAACCTTGTTTTTCTCAAATCGGTGCGGCACGTATTGAGACAAAATATGATCAGAGAGGGAATGACATTTTGTGGAAGTATTATGACGAGGAAGGAGAGCCGTGTTGTTCCATCAATGGATTTGCTATTGCTAAAATAACGTATAATGAACGCGATTTGCCCACGTCACACAGTTTTTACGGCACAGCAGGGCAGCCCTCTATTTCTGTAGAGGGTATATCGCGTATAGAGAGGCAATATGACCTCCACAGAAATCTAATTTCTGAAGCTCTTTATGGGATGGATGGGAAACCTTGTTTGTCTAAAGACGGAGTGTCACGTATTGAAAAAAAGTATGATCAAAGAGGGAATACGATATTGGAAACTTATTACGGAGTGAATAATGAACCTTGCTATTCTAAAGACGGCTTTGCCTGCGTGAGGCTAACATACAATGAACGCGATTTGCCCACGTCACACAGTTTTTACGGCATAAATGGTCAACCTTGTCTTTCTTCCGAGGGAATATCACGCTATGAGAGAGAATATAATGTTTTTGGAGATGTGATCTCTGAAGCTCATTATGGGGTAGATGGAAAACCTTGCCTTTCGAAAAAAGGAGTATCACGCATAGAGAAGGAATATGATCAAAAGAGGAATATTGTTTTGGAGAAATATTATGGTGTGAATGGTGAACCTTGCTTTTCCAAAGATAGGTTCTCCTGTGTAAAATGGACATACAATGAACATAATCTATATACGACATGCAGTTTTTACGATACAAAAGGAATGCCATGTTTTTCAGCGGAGGGTATTTCTTGTAATAAAAGAGAATATGATGCACAGGGGAATATGATTTCTCAGGCATTCTATGGGATGGATGGGAAACCTTGTTTTTCTTCAGATGGAGTATCACTCATTAAGACAATATATGATGCGCGACGGAATGTAATATCGCACAGTTACTATGATGTAAATGGGAATCCGTGCCCATCCAAAGGTGGTTTTGCAATGGTCAAGTTAACATATAACGAGCATGATCTTGAAACATCTCGCAGTTTTTATGGCATTGATGGTCGTCCTTGTTCGGTTATAAGCGGTATGTTGCGTGGCATATCACGCATCGAAAGAGAATATAATGCCCAAGGGAGAGTGGCAGTGGAAGCAAACTATGGAGAGGATGGGAAACCTTGTCTTTCTTTAAATGGAGTAAGCCGAATTGAAAAAGAATACGATGGACACGGCAATAAGGTCAAGGAAAGTTATTATGGTGTGAACGGCGAACCATGTTACTCTAAAGGTGTTGCCAGCGTGAGAGAGATATATAATGAACGAAACCTTGAAATTTCTCGCAGTTTTTATGATATAAAAGGAGAGCCTTGTTTTTCAACACAAGGGATGTCACGAATGGAGATGGAATACAATGAGCAAGGGAACTTGATCTCAGAGAGCTATTATGGAATAGACGGGAATCCGTGTCTCAGCAAGGATGGGATATCTCGAATAGAGGAAGAATATGATACAAGGGGAAATAGGATTTCTCAAAGACTTTACGGCATAAATGGCGAACCGTGTTATTCTCCAAATGGTTACTCGAGTATGAAGTTTACATACAACGAGCGTAATCTTGAGACGTCTAGTAGCTATTACGATGTTAAGGGGCAGCCTTGTCTTTCTACGGAGGGGGTATCACGTGTGGGGAAAGAATATGATGAGTATGGAAATGTAATTTCAGAGATTTCATACGGCATAAATGGGGAGCCAAGCCTTGATAAAAATGGAATTTCCAAGTTTGAGTGGAAATACGATGAGCGAGGGAATAAGGTACTAGAATGTTATTTTGACGAGAAAGGAAAACCTTGTTGCTCTAACAAAAGGATTGCTAAAATTAAACTAACATACAATGAGCGGAATTTTGAAACATCCCGCAGTTTTTATGATGCAACGGGGAAGCCTTGCCTTTCCACAAGTGGAGTCTCGCGCATTGAGCAAAAATATGATGCATATGATAACAAGATTATCCTATTATATGCATCACAGGAAGCTCCATCAGTAGTTGCATTTTTCGATAGGGAGGGAAGACCTGTCAATAATGTCAAAGGATATCACAAAATAGTTATTCGGTATGACTTATCTGGAAAGCCAATCCAGATGGTGGCATACGATGCAGAAGGAAGAATTCTTGAGGGAGAAGCGTTATAGGTAGAGCCGTACAAATTCCACCCATGCTTAACATTGGAATAACAGGGCATCGTTCTATACCGGAGAATAATCTGAGTAGCTTGCGAGCGATGGTGAATTCTCTCCTTATCAAAATTCACGATTGCTTCAATGCTTTGACTCGAGAGCATTTTCCCCTCATTGAAAGAATGATTCCAATGAATGGAGGGCGAATAACCGTAATAAGCAGTCTTGCAGAGGGAGCCGATTTGCTTGTAACTCGGAGCGCGGTAGATCTTGGATATGACTTGGCAGCAGTACTACCTCGTTCACCTAAGGAATATGGGAGATCCTTTGGTTCTCGGACGGCTCAGAGGGAAATGGAGAAGATGTATGAAATGGCGAAGAACAAATTCGTTTTGGATGAGACAGCTCCGAGTAGTAGTGCAGGGTACAGAAATGCCGCTCACATTGTATTAAACCACTCCGATATCCTAGTTGCTCTTTGGGATGGGAAAAGCACCAAATATATCGCAGGAACGTACGCGACCATCAAGGAAGCTCTTAAAAGGAGAATACCTGTTATATATATTCCTAAGGATGAACCGTTTACTCCGTGTATCCTTTATCGAGGGGAACGCCACTACGATATCGAGCCGACGCTAAGGGGAATAATGGAAGAAAGGATATTGCCAAATCGCTCTCTCCCCCCTTCTGAGCAAGCAGGATTGGTTAAAAGCGTGCTCCCCATACCTGAATATAGAGACCGTCGAATAGTTTCCTTCGATGGTGTTATGGAAGGGTTATTGTTGCATCCGAAGCAATATCTGAAATCACTTTTTGTTGCGGAAAAAGCAAGGCATTCGTCCCCTGTAGAGAGGCCGTGTACGTTTGAGTTTTCTCAGAAAAAATGGGAGGCGGTGAAGCGAGACTTTTCCACAGCCAGTAGATTCTATGCCAAGAGATATAGAAATTCCCTATTTCTTCGATTTATCTTGCCCGTAGTGGCAATTATTTCGTTGATATTAGCCCTCAATGTAAGCAATTATAGGATAGATTGCTTACTTTCAAACATGTTTGGTATTTCTAGAGTAATAGCAAAGCAATGGGCCGCTTCTGTACTCTATATAGTCCAATTAATAGCGCTACTAGGCACCATTGGTATAGTTTGGAGGTCAAGGAGATCATATGATCAGCATCGTTACAATTTTTACCGGGTTTTTGCCGAACATTGTCGGGTCAATACCTATTTATGGGCTGTAGGATACGCAAGCTCCTCCCCAAATGAATCGTACTCCTTGATTCCGTGGTATAGCCGGTTGGTTGCACGGCAATTTGGTTTGCCCTGTATCGAATTAACAGATAAAAAATTGAGGGAGTGGTTAGGCTGGCTTAAAGAATCTTTTCTCATGCCTCAACTGAAATATCATGAGAAGAGGCTCCGGAAGTGCTTAGATTTGCAAAATACTCTTGGACAGCTCGCTCTTGGGAGTTTTGTTTTAAGTGTTGTCGTTACAGTGATACGTGCGGTAACGGCAAGCGTCAATGCAGGTGGTATGGAATACTTCCCGGAATGGATTGAATACGTCGCAGGAGGTTTGGCTCTTCTTTTCCCGTGTTTGGCATCTTTTTGGGCATCTTATTCAAATAATGCGGGTTATCCGGCAGACAGTGCCTCTTCCAATAGCATGGTTTCTACTTTTACATCCCTTATCAACGAAGTGGATGAACTCAATAAAAAAGAAGATCTTTCCTACTCAGATATTAATGATTTATGCCGAAAAGTCGATTCAAAGTGCATGGAAGAATTAAATGAATGGGAAAGTGGGCTTCGGAAAAGAGAACTTCGATATGTCTAATGAATAGAACACACATATTTTATCTACTAAACACCTAATCCTGTATAACCATGAACGAATTTTTATCTAAATTCTCACTTCAAAACTTCCTGCGGCAATTTTATTGTGGGGTCGTATTCTTTTTGCCATTGTATTTGTTTGTTCCTTGGAAAGTTCAGGAATTCTTCTTCCAAAGTGGCATTTGCTGTAAAAAACAACTTATTTGTATAGGGACTCTGGCATGTGTTATTGGGACGCTTATATATCACCTAGAAAAGAATTTGTATAGCTATGTAATACAGGGGATTTATGAATTGTTGGAAGAAGGCAGATCGTGTAAACTATTCAAGAATTGTAAACTGGGCAGAAAATATAAACTATATGGGGAATGTAGACTATTTAGGAAAATCATAATCGCTTTAGTAGTAATTAGCCTATGTGTTTTAATTTATTTGTTGCATTTGTCAATCGGGGAAACTATATTGTTTTCTATTTTTATTTTATGTATAGCAAAATTAATTTTAGACCGAAAAGTCTTTAATACGACAATAATCAGTTGGATTATAGAAGGAAGTGATGCCAAAGAAAACAAAGACAAAAATCGCACAGAAATTAAAAGTCTAGATGGTAAAGAAACCAACGAAATACAGCACCGCGATCTTGGTAATGGCGAGATTACATTGCACGATTTGAGGAGTATAGCGGGGAAGATAGCTGTCTGGTCTGATTTCATTCACTGTACGCAAAGTTGCTGTTTTGCTTGGATATTTGGCACCTACTATTCTCATTGGCTAAAAGCAAATGATCCAATGTCTTCCTCGATGGTTTGGAGTGTTATAGCTGCTCTTACCATACTCTTTATTGAAAGTGCATTTATTGATCGTCACAGGTATAGCTTCGTGATGGAAATGAAAAGACAATATAAGAAGTTATCTCCCCAGAGTCCGTATGTTGAGACAAAGATGGGTGAACACCAAAGGAACTAGAAGGATTTTACGACGCTCGCACATCATTGTGTAGTAATGAAAAAAAACACCACGATGAAAACCTATTTATCATTCTCATTCATTGGCATTTATGCCAATAATCCGTAAGACAAAACAAGACTATGAGTACACATCGATATTACAAGTATTTTGCCTTCATCAGCTACAGTCGACGAGACGAGAAGTTTGCGCAGAGATTGCAAAAATTTTTGATGGGGTATAAGTTGCCGACAAAGCTCTGCAAACAGTATCCGGATCGACCGAAGAACCTGCGCCCCATCTACCGTGATAAGACGGATCTGGGCGTGGATAATCTGAACAAGGGGCTTTCTGGTGCTCTGGAACTCTCCAAATATCTCATCGTGGTGTGTTCGGTGAATTCGGCACGACCGAACAGGGAGGGGAAGAATTGGATCGACGAGGAGGTGCGTACCTTTGTGGGGCTGGAAGAAGGGAATGCAGATCGGGTGATACCCGTGATGCTGCGGCAGAAGGGGGATGGCAGCACGAGCAGGGAGTGCACGCCGGAGGCGGTGCAGGAGCTGCATTTGCTGGCGGCGGATGTGTCCGACAAGGGGGAAGAACGGGCGTTCAGCGACGTGGCGGCGAAGATGTTGGATTTGGCGCCGAATGATCTGTGGGATTGGTGGGGACGCGAGCAGCGCAAGAAGCGCATTGTGCGACGGATATTCGGCGGCATAGCCGCCATGTTGGCGGTGGCAGCGGGCGTGTGGTGCTGGGATTATTACGTGCCGCACTACAGTTATTATGCGGATTATGTGGAGTTCAACAATATCCCCTGTGGGGTTGGGAAGGAACTCACGAAAGAACAGATCGCGCAGAGAGAGATTCACTACTGCTTCAAACGGCAGTATGGTAAATGGAGGCAGGTGGAGACCCTCAACTCAGCGGGTTATCCGCGTGTCAGCAGTGACCTCCCTGGGCAGGAGGAGAGACCGGCATCCGTTAAGTTGACATATAAGGAGAACGGGCTAGTTGAGAAACAGATCTATGAAGACTTGCATGGGAAGGTCGTGCAGACACGTACGGTGTATCCATCGGCCATTGTGTTCTCAAAGCCAGAAGAAGGAGACGAAGGGAGAATGGAGGACACGGGACTCGTTGGCGGAGCTTCTTTTTCTCTCGGCATGGAGGACTCCTTCGGGAATGCCGCACGTCAGAAGAACAGGAACGTGGAACGCTACGGGGTGAAGAGAGACGCGCGTGGAGCTGTGATCGAAGAGAAGTTTCGGAATATGTACGGCTCCCCTGTGCGAAACGTAGAGGGCGTGTGGGGACGTCGTTATGAGCGAGGAGAGGATGGACGCGTACTTTCCATAACGTATATTGACGAAAAAGGGAAAGCGGTGCCGGATAAAAAGGGAGTGGTGAAGAAGGTGTACACGTATGATGCAAAAGACGAGATAGTGAAGGAAGAGTTTTTTGCGGAAGAGGCAGGAGAACGGCGGGCGTGTACAGCGGGGGGGTACGCATACCGTGAATTAATGTGGAAGGGGGGGAATGTTGTCCTGGTGAGCTATTATGGAACGGATGGCAAGCCATGTTTGTGTAAGGACGGCTACGCGCGAGTTGAGTGCGCGTATGACGAGCGCGGGAACCGGATTTCGCAGAGCCTTTATGGATTGGATGGCAAGCCGTGCTTGCATAAGAATGGCTATGCTCGAATTGAATGGACGTATGATGAGCGCGGAAACCTGACATCGCAGAGCCTTTATGGATTGGATGGCAAGCCGTGCTTGAGTAAGGACGGCTACGCACGAGTTGAGTGGATGTATGATGAACGCGGGAACAAGACTTCGCAGAGCTTATATGGCTTGGATGGCAAGCCGTGCTTTCATCAGAATGGCTTTGCCCGAGTTGAGTTTACGTATGATGAGCGCGGAAACCTGACATCGCAGAGCCTTTATGGATTGGATGGCAAGCCGTGCTTGCGTAAGGATGGCTATGCTCGAATCGAATGGACGTATGATGAGCGCGGAAACCTGACATCGCAGAGCCTTTATGGCTTGGATGGTAAGTCGTGCTTGAGTAAGGATGGCTATGCACGAGTTGAACGGACGTATGATGAGCGCGGGAACCAGACTTCGGCGAGCTTATATGGGTTGGATGGCAAGCCGTGCTTGCATAAAGAGGGTAATGCTCGAGTTGAGTGGACGTATGACGAGCGCGGGAACAACACTTCGCAGAGCCTTTATGGCTTGGATGGCAAGCCGTGCTTGAGTAAGGATGGCAATGCTCGGATTGAGTGGACATATGATGAGCGCGGGAACAAGACTTCGCAGAGCTACTATGGATTGGATGGCAAGCCGTGCTTGAGTAAGGATGGCTATGCTCGAGTTGGGTGGACGTATGATGAACGCGGGAACAAGACTTCGCAGAGCTTATATGGTTTGGATGGCAAGCCGTGCTTGCACAAAGATGGCTATGCTCGAGTTGAGTGGACGTATGATGAGCGCGGGAATCAGACTTCGGCGAGCTTATATGGGTTGGATGGCAAGCCGTGCTTGCATAAAGAGGGTAATGCTCGAGTTGAGTGGACGTATAATGAACGCGGGGATATGACTTCGCAGAGTTACTATGGAGTTGATGGCAAGCCGTGCTTGAATAGGGATGACAATGCTCGAGTTGAGTGGACATATGATGAGCGCGGGAACAAGACTTCGCACAGCTACTATGGGTCTGATGGTAAGCCGTGCTTGAATAGAGATGGCTATGCTCGGATTGAGTGGACATATGATGAGCGTGGGAATACGACTTCGCACAGCTACTATGGGTCTGATGGTAAGCCGTGCTTGAATAGAGATGGCTATGCTCGGATTGAGTGGACATATGATGAGCGTGGGAATACGACTTCGCACAGCTACTATGGGTCTGATGGTAAGCCGTGCTTGAATAGGGATGGCTATGCTCGGATTGAGCAGACGAATGACGAGCGAGGGAATATGACTTCGGCGAGCTTATATGGGTTAGATGGCAAGCCGTGTTTGAATAAAGATGGTTTTGCACGATCTGAGTCTACGTATGATGAGCGCGGGAACCGGACTTCGGAGGGCTACTATGGATTGGATGGCAAGCCGTGCTTGCATAAGAATGGCTATGCTCGAGTTGAGTGCACGTACGATGAGCGCGGGAATACGACTTCGGTGAGATGCTATGGATTGGATGGCAAGCCGTGCTTGCA
>CANRAO010000029.1 GCA_947628615.1 uncultured Clostridia bacterium | reverse complement strand
TTTTGTGGAATGTGAATTTTTTTATATCTCGCGTTAGTAGTTATATCTTCTTCTCTAAGTATTTACACCGGCGAGCCGCCAGAGCCTGTTCGCGTTTCACCTTTGTGGAATGTGAATTTTTTTATGACGGCAAATTAAACAAAGCAGTAAAAAAACACACTAATTGTGTGCTTCAGGGTGTAGATAAAGTCTGTTTTCAGGGGCAGCCCTCTCTTGCATGGGCTTAACCTGAAAATGCATAGCATTTTCAGCTAAAAAATAGACTAACGTCTATTTGCCCATTAAAAACAGACCACTGGACTATTTTTTAGCTAAAACTGCTTTGCAGTTTTAGGTTACACCCCTGTGCGGAACGCACTCCGTAAGACATTTCGCTGACGGCTCGTCAGCGACAAGGCTCCGCCCTTGACCCGCAAGCCTTTTGAAAAAGGCTTGATCGAAAACTTTTAGTCGATTCGTAAAACTATTTTCGACAGGCTGAATCACACACTAATTGGTGTGTGGTTTTTATTTGCATTCTTTTATATTGACCAGACACTTATAAAATCGGCTTCATAAGCTCAGGCAACATAAATTTCCCCATAAACGAATAAAAGACAGGATAAAACCTGCCTTAAATTCGTGTGTTATGTGTTATGTAAAACTTAAGAGCTAATTTAAAAACTGCAAACAAGCAATTTATACTCTGAAAACAGAGATAACTTGCCTAGTCGTCAGTATCTCTAATATCGGAGCCTGCCTGAGTGCTATTAGAATCCAAATTTATAGCAAATAAATCAAGAAGCTCCTGAGTTGCTTCATGCAAAGTTTTTGATAATCGTTCTAAAAATTGAGCCATAACCAGTGACCTCCTTTAAACTGATAACAATTAAAACAAAAATGCCTTACCAGGAAATTCATCCAGTTATGGAATCGGACTTTTATAATCCTCTCCAAAAAGTGTAACATAAGCCAAGTCCGATCCAAACTGAAAATGAACCGTATAAAACCCTCTCCAAAGTTTCTACCCGGAACTGACTTTGAAAGAAATTAATTCATACAAGTAATTCTTTCAAAACATATCTTAAAAATGCTTCAAAGCTGACCATAACTCTGAAACATCATTAAGCTGTAAAAATTCATCAGACAACATATTATTAAAAATAATAAACTATCTGACTCGCTGCCCAAAATCAACTGAAAATATCTATAAATTACTAAACTCATACCAACAAGATGTTGAAATCAGTCGAGAAATAAATAAAATTCAGCAGATTAAATGGGTATTTTTACGTTTTGTTGTACACTTTTTTTCTTTATTTTTTATAATTAATATCCTAAATATTATACCTCCAAAGCCCTATTCTACGGCGTTTGTGATATTAAACACTAGATATTGTATTTACCCTTTCTTTAACACAAGTATATAGTATTTTTTTTTAAAAGTCAAGCCCTATGTATGTAAAAAAACACACTGCTTTTTTGTATAAAATGCACAATTTTTTTACTTTGCAGTTATTCATTTTAACGAATTTTATTTACTTTTTATTCCAAAACTGGTTTTTACCTTTACATATTTTAAGTTTTTAAATTTTGTAAAGTATTTTAGTTAGACAGTTCCAATTTTTAAGAAATAGATTTAAAAAATATTTATTTATTATAAAATTTTTATTTTTTTTGAATTTTTAATTATTAGTGAAATATTTTTTTGTTAATTTTAAAAACAAGAAAATTTAGTAAAAATTCACCCCTGATTATTGCAATCAGGGGTGTCGAAAAATGTGTTTTTTTAATATAAAATTCTTTACTCAATAATCAAATTTTAACGATTATATTATATCATTCACAGACGTCTGAAGCATATAAATTATAAAGGAAATAATCAGTACGGCTATAATAAATGTTATA
This sequence comes from uncultured Clostridia bacterium, assembly GCA_947628615.1. Taxonomy (GTDB): domain Bacteria; phylum Bacillota; class Clostridia; order Oscillospirales; family Ruminococcaceae; genus UMGS1601. The sequence continues at coordinate 12,446 of CANRAO010000029.1, read as the reverse complement.
AGAATGCTATATCTGAATTTGATTTTTTTCTTCATCTTTTTATCATTTGTGTTTGATGTAACTTGAATTTTTCTGTTCATACTATACCTCAACTCAAAATTATTATCTGTTTTAATCTCAGCTTTTACCTAATCATTATATATTCTTTTTAACTTTTTTTCAATAGTTATTTTTATAAAATGCATAATTTATTTACTTATGTTTTACTTGAGTGTCTATTTTTACTTGATTAGAATATATAAATATGATATAATCATTATACCATTATTTTTACTTTTATATATATATACGCTGTTTTCTTAGCAATTAAGTATTTATAACTATTAGTTAATTATAGAGAAATGAAAAGAGGCTTTTTTATGTGTGGATTTGTTGGATTTACTAATAAGATTAACGACGCTTCCTCTGTTGTTGAGAAGATGATGGATAGAATTAAACACCGAGGACCTGATTCCGAAGGCAAATATGTTGATGAATACGTAGCTATGGGATTTCGCAGGCTATCTATAATCGACTTGTCTAAAGAGGGCGATCAACCGCTTTTTAGTAAAGATAAATCTATTGTGCTTACCTTTAACGGTGAAATATATAATTATCAGGACTTGAGAAAGGAACTTGTCCAAAAGGGATATGAATTCTCATCAAAAACTGATTCTGAGGTTCTAATTCACGGGTATGAGGAATGGGGAACGGATTTACTTAACAAACTTCGCGGAATGTTTGGGTTTATAATCTGGGATAAAAATAAAAAGCAGATTTTCGGTGCAAGAGACTTTTTTGGAATCAAGCCGATGTATTATGGAATATTCGGTGATACGTTTATGTGGGGTTCTGAAATCAAGAGCTTTTTAGAACATCCTTCTTTTAAAAAAGAACTAAATACAACGGCTCTTGAAAACTATCTTACCTTTCAATACTCCCCTACTACCGAAACTTTCTTTAAAAACGTGTATAAACTCCCCGCTGCACATTATTTCATTTATAAAGACGGCAATCTTGACGTTCAGAGATACTGGGATATTGACTTTGTTCCTGATAACGGTCCTGAGTTCAATGAGTGGGTTGATAGAATTTCAGATACGTTCAAAGATTCTGTCAAGGCACACAAAATTGCCGACGTCGAGGTAGGTAGTTTCCTTTCAAGCGGAGTTGACTCAAGCTACGTTGCCGCTGTTGCAAATGTAGACAAAACATTCACAGTCGGTTTCGGAGAGGATGAAAAATACAACGAGATAGGATATGCTAAAGAGTTTTCTAAATATATAGGCAAAGCCAATACCTCAAAGGTTATCAAGCCAGAAGAATACTGGGATAATCTTGAGAAAATACAATATCACATGGACGAACCTTTAGCAGACCCTGCCGCAATAGCGCTTTTCTTTGTTTGTCAGATAGCCTCCGAGAAAGTAAAGGTCGTTCTTAGCGGCGAGGGTGCAGATGAAATTTTCGGCGGATATAACATTTACAAAGAACCTCACGATATGGATTTCTACAACAAAATTCCAAAGTCTATAAGAAAGGCTATTGGCTCAATCGCTTCAAAGCTTCCTGCAAAGCGAGGTGTAAACTTCCTTATACGCCGTTCAAAAGACCTTCAGGAAAGATTTATAGGAAACGCTTATATATTCAGTGAGCAGGAAAGAAAGTCTATTTTAAAAATCAGAACCAACGCCCCTGACGCTGTTCAAATCACAAAGCCGTTTTACGAGAAATACAAAAACAAAGACGACGTTACTCAGATGCAATATCTTGACCTTAACCTCTGGATGACCGGAGATATACTCCTCAAAGCCGACAAAATGTCTATGGCTCACTCTCTTGAACTCAGAGTACCGTTTCTTGATAAAAAGGTTATGAAGCTAGCCGAAAAAATCCCTACAAAATACAGAGTTACAAAAGAGAATACAAAGTATGCTATGAGAATTGCAGCTCTTAGGGCTTGCCCACCTCAGACGGCAAACAAAAAGAAACTCGGATTTCCTGTTCCGATACGTGTATGGCTCAAAGAAGACAAATACTACGATATTGTAAAGAAAGCATTTACGGGGAAAATTGCCAGTAAGTATTTCGACACCGACTTACTTGTAAATCTTCTTGACGACCACCGTGCAGGAAAATATGACTATTCAAGAAAAATCTGGACAGTGTTTACATTTATTATTTGGTATAATGTTTATTTTGTAGAACAATAGAATAAGCCGGAAGTAAATCCTTCCGGCTTTTATTTTGTTTATAGCTTTTTAGTAAAGTTTCCGTCCACCTTTACTCCCTCTTCAAAAATGAAAAAGGCTTCCTTATCATAAGTATGTACAATTGATTTTAACCTGTCTACCTCGTATTTTGAAAGACATACGCACAAAACCTTTGTCGCATCATTTGTAAACGCTCCCTTACCGTCCCAATAAGTAATTCCTCTTTCAAGCTCGTTGAATATATGAGATTCTATCGGTTTTGTTTCTGCCTTTGTAAAAATCAAGGCTTTTACACTTATATTCTGCTGATGCATCTTATCTACCACTATTGAATAAAAAACCACCGATATAATAGAATATGCTACAATTTCAAAAGGAAAATTCAATAAGCACAAGAGAAATATTATAAAGTTAATTACTATATTTACCTTGCCAAACGACATATTTTTATACTTCTTTGTTAAATAAATACCAAGAACATCAATCCCGCCTCCGGAGGAAGTAGATATTAGTATAAGCCCTGTTCCAACTCCTGCAATAATACTTCCGATTAGGCACGAGGTAAGAATATCTTCAAAAATCGGCTTAGCTATCGTTATGAACGATAGTGCTACAGTCATCGTAATTACAGTAATAATTGTCTTTAATAGAAATTTCTTGCCTATTGATTTTAATGCTAAAATTAGTATTGGAATATTTAGAACAAAGTATAGCAAACCTGCCAAATCAAAATTACCTATGTTAATGCCCAGAATCTTAATTATAAACGTTCTGATCAACTGGCATAGACCATACAATCCTCCGGTATATAAACCAACAGGAGTTATAAACAAATTTATACCTATCGCATACAAAAAAGAACCTATTATCGCAACAATAATTTTTAATGTCTCACTTTTTTTCCATGTTGAAAACATTATATTAACCCCGAATCTATTTAAAATACATATATAACTGACACTTTATCATTCCGTTGTAAAGTTTTCTGCGCTTGTCAGCTTTCTTTCCAAAGAACCTTTCAAACTCCTCGTGAGGCGTGATTATATAGCACGGACGCTCCTTCGACGGATTTAATCTGTCGCCCAGCTTTTTATAAAGCAGTTCTGCATCCTTTATTTCTAACATTCTTTCGCCGTAAGGAGGATTACAAAAGGTAATCGAATTCTCAGGCTGTTTAAACCTTGATACATCAGATTGCTTGATAACCAGCTTTGAACCCACTCCTGCCTTTCTGGCATTAGACTGCGTAAGCTCAACGGCGGCATCGTCAATATCAAAGCCGAACGCTTTAAATTCACCCTGTCTGTCAATTGACTCAAGTGCCTCAGCCCTTGCATCTGACCAGACGTTCTCAGGAATCTGACTCCAGTATTGTGCAGCAAATTTTCTTCTCAATCCCGGAGCTATATTTAACGCTTTGTACGCCGCCTCAATCAAGAAAGTTCCCGAACCGCACATAGGATCAAAAACTGTACTGTTTGAACGCACTCTCGCCAGATCAACGATTCCTGCCGCTAAGGTCTCCTTTATAGGAGCCGCATTTGAGTTTCTTCTGTAACCCCTTTTATGAAGCCCTGCACCAGATGTATCCAGAAAGATCGTCGCAATATCTTTGTGGATTGAAAACTGAACCTGATGTACAGGTCCGCTCTCATCAAACCAGTTTATTCCGTATACGCCTTTCAATCGCTCAACTATTGCTTTCTTTATTATCGACTGACAATCGGGTACGCTGTGTAAAGCAGAATTCAGAGAATATCCCTTGACCGGAAAAGCGTCCTGCTTTCCTATAAAATTCTCAAACTGCAGACTTTTTACACCTTGAAAAAGCTCCTCAAAGCTCTTAGCTTCAAAAGAGCCAAGCTCTATCAGTACTCTCTCAGCCGTTGAAAGCCAAATATTTGCTTTAGCAAGCGTATTAAAATCACCGTCAAAAGAAATTCTTCCGTCTGTTACCTTTAGATTTTGACCGCCGATTTTTTTTATTTCATATGACAGCACGCTCTCCAACCCGAACAGACACGGACAGCTAAGTCTTATTAATTTATCCATTTTTATCATAATGGCTATTCACCAAACAAACAGTGAATAGCCATTCTCCTTTATTTAATTTCTGTTTAGCAGGAGGTACAAACAGCGGGAATATTTGACGCCTTATACCATCCGGTAGCCGTTGACCAACACCTTGAACCGGCTATCATTCCCGACCTTGTACAGTATTTTAGCTGCTGTACGTTATCAGGAACTTCAAAGTCCGTCTTTGATGAAGAATTAGCTATATCACCGAAAACATTTTTCCAGATAGCTCCTATATTCTGATACTCGCTTGACGAAATCTGCTTAGCCTTCTTAGCATATCCTACCCATACGCCGCTTACATAAGACGGCGAACAGCATACAAAGGTAAGATTGTGCCACTTATCTGAAGTTCCCGTTTTGCCGACCAAATCAACATTGCTCAGTCTTGCATAACGACCCGTACCGTTTGAATTGGTTATTACCGTCTGCATCATACGGTTCATAACAAACGCTGTCGACTTGTCAATTGCCTGCTCCGGCTCATACTTATCCTCGTAAATAACATTTCCTTCTCTGTCAACCATTTTTGATATGAACGTTGGCTCGTAATACTGACCGCCGTTTCCAAACATCTCATAGGCAGCTACAAGCTCCTCAAGAATAAGACCGTTTGTCAAAGCTCCAACTACCATAGGAGAGTAGTTAGGGTCTTTGTTTATATCAAGCGTTGATATGTGAAGCGTGTTCTGAAGGAAGTTATAACTATATGAAGGAGTCAGCTTTTCAACTATCTGCGCAGGTGCTGTGTTAAGCGATCTGTATATCATTTCAAATGTGAAATAGTTGTTATACGACCAGTTGCTCGTTCCTCCGTATTCAGAATAGTTTATAGGCCATTTTTCAGTAGTGTTATCTTTCTTTGTTATAGTTATAGGTTTATCGTTAAATATAGTTGACCATGTTATCAGATCCTTGTCAAGAGCCGGTGCATATGCAGCAATAGGCTTAATTGATGAACCCGGCTGACGTGCTGACATCGTTGCAATGTTCCAGCCTCTTGACACCTTTTTCTTTCCTCTTCCGCCGACAACGGCTTTTACTCTTCCCTTATAGTCCATTGCAATAAACGCACTCTGCAGTTTATCAGAACTCAGGGTGTAGTTCGTAAAGTTAGAAGCGTCTAAAAACTTTTTTTCAACCTTAGACTGCATATTAAGATTTACATTAGTGTTTATCGTATATCCGCCGGCATTCAGTTTTTCCTCTGCCTCTTCGGTTGAAATATCATCATACTCTGCAATTCTGTCAACTGCTTCATCTAAGGTTGCGTCAACATAATATGATGTCACACCGGTATTCTGATACTTTCCAACGCTTACAGTATCATCGCTTGAATAGTTCTTATCGCCTGTTATAACCAGCTTTTCTGCAAGTGCTTCTTCATATTCATTTGTTGAAATAGCACCGTTGTCAAGCATACATTTAAGGTTAAAGTCGTTTGCTCTTCCTACATTTTCATCGTAATTGTCTAATGGATTATAATCACCTGGTGAAGGAGTTATAGCCGCAAGACTTGCAGCCTCTTTAATGGAAAGCTCTGAAACATCCTTTCCAAAATAGAAATTAGCGGCTGCCTGTACTCCTGCAACATTGTTTCCAAGCGGTACTATATTTAAGTATGCCTCTAAAATCTCCTGCTTTGTATAAGCCTTTTCAACATTTATAGAACGGAAAATTTCTCGGATTTTTCTTGCCATACCGTCTGTTCCGCTTGTTGCGTTATCGCCGGTTATGTTCTTTATAGTCTGCTGCGTTATAGTCGAACCACCCTGCCTTGTATCATAGAAATGCAAAATCAGGTTTGCAAATGAAGCAAAGGTTCTTTTAAAGTCAACTCCATCGTGCATATTAAAACGCTCGTCCTCAGAGCATACAAAAGCATCGCAGACATACTTTGGAATATCTGAATAATCTACCCATATTCTCTTTTCACCATTAGCATTAAGTGAATAATACAGAGCATACTTTTCAGAGTCCTCATCATTCTTGTCATAATCAGGATTGTTTGCAAGCAGTCTTGTAGTATAAGACATCTCAACATTCTCCAGATTGACTACATTAGAAGAATCTGCAAAATTCAAAATATATATAGTAAGTGCAGTCGCAAGAATAGAACCTGTTATCACAAATATTAAAAACATTGAAAGAATAATCGTTCCTATAATTCTTAGTATACGAACAATAGGCTTTTGCCTTTTTTTATTCCTGCGGCCTCTTACGGTATTTCTATTTGAACCGCCAGACATATTTTTTATGTTGTTCTTCCGCATAATAATGCCCTTTCTCCTTTCTCGCCAGTATATCTATCTTTATAATCATTTTTATTATATCACACCATAATTTGAATGTAAAGACTGATAAATCAAATCCAACTCTAACATAAAAAATATCTACACTTCCCAGCTTGAAAGATACTTTTCCTGTTCAGGAGTAAGGCTATCAATTTCAAGACCCCAAAATTTAATTTTGCGCCTTGCTACCTCATTGTCAACACTTTTTGGAACATCTATAATTTTTTCTTTCAGCTTATCCCTATTCTCCACAAGATACAATGCACTCAGTGCCTGAATGGCAAAGCTCATATCCATGATCTCAGCAGGATGTCCGTCGCCGGCAGCAAGATTAACCAGCCTTCCTTCTGCAATAACATTCAGCCAGTTTCCGTTAGGAAGCTTATAGCCCATAATATTGTTTCTTGCCTGCTTTGTTTCAACAGCCAGATCTTTGAGTCCTGCAACGTCTACCTCACAGTCAAAATGTCCTGCATTGCACATAATTGCACCGTCTTTCATATTCATAAAAGACTTCTCGGTTATTACATCCTTGCATCCTGTAACAGTAATAAAGAAATCGCCTATTTTTGCCGCTTTCTCCATTTTCATGACCTTAAAGCCGTCCATAACAGCTTCCATTGCCTTTATAGGGTCAATTTCGGTAACGATAACTGACGCTCCCATACCTTTAGCTCTCATAGCAACTCCCTTGCCGCACCAACCATAGCCCGCTACAACTACGTTCTTTCCTGCGACAATAAGATTAGTCGTTCTGTTTATTCCGTCCCATACGGATTGACCTGTTCCGTATCTGTTGTCAAACAAATGCTTGCAGTCGGCATTATTTACAAGCACCATCGGGAACTTCAAAGCGTTATCATTGTTCATAGCAATAAGCCTTATAATTCCTGTAGTAGTTTCTTCACAGCCGCCTATAACATTATCAATAAGCTCGGGATACTCGTTGTGAATAAGATTTACAAGATCTCCTCCGTCGTCAATAATAATGTTAGGTCCTGCCTTAATTACTTCACTTGTGTGACGGTGATATTCTTCATCACTCGCATTATACCAAGCATACACGTTTAGACCGTCGTGAACAAGTGCTGCGGCAACATCGTCCTGCGTTGAAAGAGGGTTGCTTCCTGTAATGTACATTTCAGCGCCGCCTGCTGCCAGAACCTTGCACAAATACGCCGTTTTAGCCTCAAGATGAATAGAAAGTGCAATTTTTATACCCTTAAAAGGCTTCTTCTCGCTGAACTCCTTTTCAATGCTGTTCAATAGAGGCATATTTGCCCTGACCCAATCAATTTTCGTCTTTCCGCTTTTCCAAATACTTTCGTTTCTTATTTCACTCATTTTATACTCCTTAATTTAAAACTCTACGTTCAGATTATCATTGAATACATCATATAATTCAGGAAAATCTCTTTTTGTTCTTATTGGTCTAAAATCCCTGTTTACAAAGCAATGCGACGTCTTACCGACTGCCGACAGCTTGTCCGCTGTAAGATTAGTAATCCTATACTCCACTGAAAACCTTACGCCGTTGAAGTCCTTTAACATTGTGTGGATTTCAAACAACTCATCAAATCGTATAGGGTGTTTATACTCACATTCCGCTGACAGCACGGGAATCATAAGCCCCGACTGCTCAACTTTAGAATACGGATAGCCTATATACTCAAGCCAGTAAATTCTGGCTTCCTCCATCCATCTTATATAATTTGAATGATGAACGATTCCCATTCCGTCAGTTTCATAGTAATACGCCTTTCTTGAAAATGGTTTGTATTTGCTTTCGCTCATTTGCATAGATCCTTCCAATACGAAAAGTATAATTTGTTTTCTATATATTATTATATATTCTTTACTATTCTTTGTCAATTAAGAAAGAATAATGCAAAGTACAAAAAATGCAGACAGCTAAACTGTCTGCACCAACCTCGAAAAAGGTTTTGCGTAATAAACTAAAAGTTTTCGGTCAAGCCTTTTTCAAAAGGCTTGCGGGTCAAGGGCAGAGCCCTGTCGCTGACCGCAGTCAGCGAAATGCTTTACGGAGTGCGCTCCGCACAGGGTGAATTAAAAAATAGTCCAGTGGACTGTTTTTTAAGAGGGGCATGCCCTGCAAGAGAGGGCTACCCCTAAAAAGGCTTTATCTACACCCAGATGCAGACAGCTAAACTGTCTGCACTGATGAATAAATCTATTAACCATATTCAGCTAAATCATACTGTCTTCCCAGCAAGACGGCGCTTCTATACCCAGAACCTTTGCTACCGTAGGTGCAACATTTGAAAGTCCATAGCTGCCCTCTTTTATGGTGTATTCAGTATTCTTATCGTAAATGATGAAAGGAACTCTGTTAAGCGAGTGTGCCGTTCTTACCTGAATTTCTCCCTTTTTGTTCTTTTCAAGCATCTCATCAGCATTTCCGTGATCGGCTGTTATCATAATTGTACAATCGATGTCCTCACAAGCCTTGATAAGCCTTGAAAGTCCCAAATCAACCGATTCAACGCCGATAATAGTTGCCGCCATACTTCCTGTGTGACCTACCATATCGCCGTTCGGATAGTTACACCTCAGAAAATCATATTTACCCGACTTAATAGCCTCGATCAAATCGTCAGTGATCTCCGCCGACTTCATCCAAGGTCTCTCGTCAAACGAAACCTTGTCAGACGGTATCTCTTTCCACGTTTCCAGCTCTTCGCTGAATTTCTCTGACTTATTTCCATTCCAGAAGTATGTAACGTGTCCATACTTTTGTGTTTCTGAAACAGCATAAGAACTCAGCCCGTTTTTAACCAAAAGCTCTGAAAGAGTGTTTGTTATTTCAGGAGGGCTTACAAGATATTTATTCGGCAAGTTCAAATCACCGTCGTACTGCAGCATTCCTGCAAATACAACATTCAGCTTTGGTCCTCTGTCAAAGAAAGTGAAATCCTCGTCGTCAAACGCCATAGAAAGCTCTATCGCCCTGTCGCCTCTGAAATTGAACAGAACTACACTGTCATTTTCAACAATTTTTCCTACAGGCTCGCCGTTTTCAGCAATAACAAATGGTGGCAAGTCCTGATCGATTACTCCTTCATTTTCTGTTCTGTAAGTTTCTATGGCGATTGTTGCATTGTCAAACTGCCTGCCCTCGCCTAAAACGTGGGTTTTCCAGCCAAGCTCTACCATTCCCCAGTCAGCCTGGTATCTATCCATAGTTATCTTCATTCTTCCGCCGCCGGAAGCGATCTTAGCGTCAAATGTACTGTCATTCAACTCGCTCATACAAGTTTCAAGCTCGTTGATATATTGAAGCCCAGATGTAGCCGGAACATCTCTGCCATCTAAAAGAACATGGCATCTTACCTTAGCAACACCCTGCTCCTTCGCCTTTTTAATCATTATCTTTAAATGCGATATGTTAGAGTGTACATTTCCGTCTGAAAGAAGTCCGATAAAATGGAGTGTCGATGAGTGCGATTTTACATTCTCAACGACTTCGCCCCAAGTTTCACTTTTAAACATCTTGCCGCTTTCGATAGACTCATTAACCAGCTTTGCTCCCTGTGAATAAATCTGTCCGCAGCCAAGAGCATTATGCCCTACCTCGCTGTTTCCCATATCACCGTCGGTAGGAAGTCCAACAGCGTCGCCGTGAGCCTTTAATGATGTATTCGGACACTCCTTTAGAAGTCTGTCAAGAGTAGGAGTATTCGCCTCTGTAACAGCGTCGCCAAGACCCGTAATACTGTTGCCTATACCGTCCATTACTACTAAAATAACAGGTTTTTTTGCCATTTGAATTTCTCCTTAATCTCTATATTATTTTGAAGCCTCTTCCAATAAAACACCGAACTTTTCAGCTACAAGCGACGCTCCTCCTATAAGACCACCGTCAACATCTTCTTTTGAGAGAAGCTCTGCACAGTTTTTCTCATTCATAGAACCGCCGTACTGAATAGTAACCGCATCAGCAGTCGCTTTATCATAAAGCTTAGCCAGCGTATCACGAATAAATCTGCAAACCTCCTGCGCCTGATCAGCAGTAGCAGTCTTGCCTGTGCCTATTGCCCATACAGGCTCGTATGCAATTATGCACTTCTTTAAGTCATCAGCGCTTATATCATAAAAATCAAGCTTAATCTGACGTGCTATAACCTCTTCTGTGATGTTGCACTCGCGTTCCCACAAAAGCTCACCTACGCAGACAATTGGTTTAAGACCTGCTGCAAGCGCCGCTTTTGTCCTCTTGTTTACCGTTTCATCTGTCTCTGCAAAATACTGCCTTCTCTCTGAATGACCAAGTATAACATACTCTACTCCCATCTCTGCAAGCATATCTGCTGAAATCTCACCTGTGTATGCTCCGCTCTTTTCAAAATGACAGTTCTCAGCGCCTACCTTTATATTTGTTCCCTCTGTGAGCGAAAGCGCTGTTTCAAGATTTGTAAAAGGTACGCATATTACAACTCCGCAGGTTTTATCTTGTGCAATAGGCTTTAACTCCTCAATTAACGCCTTTGCCTCAGGTCTCGTCTTGTTCATTTTCCAGTTACCTGCAATAACCGCCTGTCTTAAATCTTTTCTCATTTTTAATTAACCCCTTTTTCTGAAATTTACTTTGTCAAAATTTAAGGACTGCCCATATTCAGGGCAATCCTCAATATATAAATTACTTATCAGCAATAACATCAATGCCCGGTAATACCTTACCCTCAAGATATTCAAGCGATGCTCCGCCACCTGTTGAGATGTGCGACATCTTGTCTGCAAAACCAAGCTGAATAACTGCTGCTGCTGAATCTCCCCCACCGATAATTGTAGTAGCGTCGGTATCTGCCAAAGATTGTGCAACTGCTATAGTTCCCTTTGCAAGAACAGGATTTTCAAACACTCCCATAGGTCCGTTCCATACAACCGTCTTAGCCGACTTAACTGCCTCAGCATAAAGCTCCGCTGTCTTTGTTCCAATGTCAAGTCCCATCTTATCCGATGGAATACTATCACTCGATACGACCTCTATATCAATTTCAGCATCGATCGGGTCAGGAAATGACGCTGCTATTGTTGTGTCAACAGGTAAAAGAAGCTTCTTACCCAGCTTCTCTGCCTTTTCAATCATTTCCTTGCAGTAGTCTATCTTTGTATCGTCTACAAGTGAAGTTCCTACCTCTTTGCCCTGCGCCTTTAAGAATGTATATGCCATTCCTCCGCCAATAATCAGCGTATCGCATTTCTCCAAAAGATTTGAAATAACATTCAGCTTATCCGCAACCTTTGCTCCTCCCAAAATTGCAACAAAAGGTCTTTCAGGATCTTCAACAGCATTTCCAAGATAGTTTATCTCCTTTTGCATCAGATACCCTACCGCTGTATCCTTGATATGGTTTGTAACACCTGCTGTTGAGCAGTGCGCTCTGTGAGCAGAACCGAATGCGTCCATTACAAAAACATCGGCAAGAGACGCAAGCTCCTCACTGAACGGCTCAAGATTCTTTGTCTCTTCTTTTCTGAATCTTGTGTTCTGTAAAAGCACAACGTCGCCGTCATTCATAGCCTTTACTGAAGCTTTTGCATTTTCACCCACTACCTCGTCGTCGTTTGCAAAAACAACCTCTTTGCCCAAAAGCTCCGAAAGTCTTACTGCAACAGGCGCAAGAGAAAACTTCTCCTCAGGACCGTTCTTTGGTTTGCCCAAGTGTGAGCAAAGAATAACCTTTCCGCCGTCGGAAATCAGCTTTTTGATAGTAGGTAATGCCGCTGTTATTCTGTTATCGTTTGTAATAACGCCGTCTTTCAGCGGTACGTTAAAATCACAGCGGACTAAAACCTTCTTTCCTTTTACATTAATGTCATCAACTGTTACCTTGTTTAGACCTGCCATTTAATACGACATCCT
>CANRAO010000028.1 GCA_947628615.1 uncultured Clostridia bacterium | reverse complement strand
TATATACATATTTCAGTACTATTCTCCCAAATTGTGTATACAATTGTATACAAATTTAATCAATAAACTGATAATTTGAAATGCTAAAAGTCAATTTATTCCGCTTCTATATAATAATGAGCGGAAAAAATATTAAGAAAATTGTGTATTTTTTATAAACAATAAAGACTTTTTGAATTGAATTATTAGACAATTTCATATGATTATATTGATATAAAATTGATTGTATTAAATTAGAAAATAAGATAGATCATTGACGCCTTATCACTAGGCAATTATATTATATCTGAGGGGGTGTAATATGTCAAAGAGAAAAAATAAAGAAGAGCCGCCGAAACTGAATGTGAAGTTTGATTTCATGTTACTGGACTGGCGCGAGCTGGGGTTGAGACAACAATTACAGGTTCGCGAGGCTTGGGCAAAACGTGTGAATGTTCGAATTAAATATTTAAGAGATAAAGGAATAACAGAACATGAAAGTTATGCTTTACGTCGGGCGTCACAGTATTTGGAGCGTCAAGGGCGGTCTAATTTTTCAAGATCAATTAAGGTGTCTGAAGATCAGGTCAAACGTGATCTTTTGGAGTTGGAAAGTTTTCTAAGTCATGAATCTTCATCGGCTAAGGGGATCGCTTTAAGTGAGAAGAAAACGGCGGATTTTTTTAGGGGTAAGGGCATTAAGATCCCCGAAAATATAACTGACCGCGATTTTACGATGTTTATACATTCTGAAACATTTCGTAAACATAGTAAAGATATAGGTTCACCGAGAGCATGGGAAGAATTACAGGCGGAAATGGAAGAGGGGAAAACTATTGAAGCAATACAAATTGATCTTGAAGAATATGGACAGAAATTTATCAGTACACAAGAATACGAAACAATTAAAAAGAAGATGTAAAGGAGATCTAAAATGGAAGAAATAAAGGTACCAATTATGGAACATGGAAGAATAGTAAGAGAAGAAATTGAAAAAGTGTATAGTGTCAGTGAATATTATGTAAGTGACTATTTATATAAGTTGGCGAACAGTGCGCCAGTAGAATATAAAAAGCGGGTACAATATATAAATATTGCCAATTCTTTTGATATAGAAACAAGTTTATTAAAACATCAGGAGCCTCCGAGGGCTTTTATGTATCAAGCCCAGTTTTGTATAAATAATGATCTGGTAGTATTTCTTAGACGCTGGGAAGAGTTTCAGTATTTCATGGAGCTATTACGGAAAAATTTATTTTTGAGCGGGTCGCGAAAATTAGTGATATATGTACATAATCTGGCATATGAATTTCAGTTCATGAAAAATTTTATGAAAATAACGGATTACTTCTTCAGGAAAGAAAGGAAGCCGATATATATCGAATCCGATGGGATACAATTCAGATGTTCTTATTTTTTATCCAATATGTCACTTAGCAAGTTTCTTGAGAATACAGAAAATGTGAAGCATAAGAAATTAGATGGCGATGAATTTGACTATTCAAGAGTAAGAACGCCAGAAAGTAGGTTGTATGATTTTGAAAAAGCCTATTGTTATTGTGATGTGAAGGGATTGACCGAAGCAATCGCCCAGCGGCTTAGAGAAGACACGATCGCAAGTATACCACTGACTTCTACTGGGTATGTGCGGCGTGACTGCCGCCAGAATATGGCAAAAGATGAACTGAATAAATTACTATTTATCGATACGCGCCTAAATTCAACAACTTATAAGATGTGTAAGGACGCTTTTGCGGGGGGTGTTACACATGCTTCAATATATACAAGTGGTCAGATTATAGAAGATGTGGATAGTTGGGACAGACAGTCTTCTTATCCTTATGAATTGATGTATGGAATGTTTCCAATAGGTAAATTTAATACATTATCGGGTATAATGCCGGGGGATAAAGTACTGGATTCAGATTTTGAATTTGCGGTTGACCACACATGCGCCATATTTGATATTACATTTACAGAGTTCAGGTTGAAAAATGAAGCGTCAGTTTCTCCTGTGTCAGTTTCGAAATGTAAAAATCTTTATAATCCCGTAGACGATAATGGACGCTTGATCTATGCAGCCATGGTAACGATCAGGATTACACAGACAGACTACACAATCTTAAGGGATATTTTTGATTGGGATAAACGAATGGTTACTAATCTAATTTTTGCCAAAAAAGGGAAATTGCCGAAAGAGTTCAGGGAAGTTGTAATGAAGTACTATAAGTTGAAAACAGAATTAAAGGGAATTTCCGGGAGTGAATATGAATATATGAAAGCAAAGAATCGCCTTAATGCTCTTTTTGGTATGCTGGTAACTGATATACAGAATGATGAAATAGAGTATAGGGATGATTTAAGATTCAATGATCGGGCGGGATGGAACAGAGAGAAACAGGAAATAGAAGCAGCACTGAAAAAATACTATTTTATGTCAAGCGGTTTTCTTCCTTATCAATGGGGCACATGGACGACAGCAAATGCAAGAAGGTCTTTATATGATGGAATCCTGACAGTGCCAAGGGATTATATGATTTATACAGATACGGACAGCATAAAAAATCGCAAGTGTAAGAAAGTAGCAACGGAGCTTAAGAAGATAAATAAAAAGATAATAGAGCAGTGCGAGAGTTCAGATATTAAAGGTTATGCATTGGACAAGATGGGAAAAAAGCGTTATCTAGGAATCTGGGAAGAAGAAGATGGTTATGAAAAATTTAAAACGCTTGGAGCTAAGAAATATGCTTATATATCAAGAAAAGATCATGAACTTCATATTACAGTCTCGGGGATGGGAAAGAAGGCAGCTAAAGAAGTAGGAACATTGGAAAATTTTGCGATTGGTAATACATTTTATGACGCCGGGCGGACGGTCTCTTATTATAATGAGGAAGAAATACACGAAATAGAAGTGATGGGTTCCAAGTTCACAACTGCTAGTAATGTGGCAATCGTTAATACAACCTACACTCTGGGCGTAACTGATACATACCGGGAAATACTAGACCATGCTGATGATTTTAGAAAAAATGGAGTTCATTATATAAAATGATACTTGCAAACAAGTTATAATTGTGTTATTTTTAAGATGGAACTATAAGTATGTCATAAAGAAAAGGAGAGGAAAAGAAATGACAGAGAACAGAATTAAAATCTATGGAAATGTAACAGAAAAGGAAGCAATTATTGCAACAACGAGTGCTCTTTCAGTGAAAAAGAGTTTTGCAGATGGTGAAGTGGTTGATATTCGTGGCGTTGTAATGATTGATGATTGTGCCTATTTTGTACTGGCTGATCAGGAAGCACCAAAGAAATTTTTCGCCACAAATGCAAGGGGTGCAATGCGGACACTGGATTTAATCGGTCAGATGTTTACTCAGATATCGAAAAATGGTGTTGTGCAGATTGTTGTGCATTATATTGATATCGATAAGGGGAAAGAGATGGTTAATATTGAAGTTATCTAAAGAAACAATACAGTTATTGGAATCTTTGCCCGATCGGTATTATAACGGAATGGAGTTGATAAGAAGGTCAAAAAATGATCTGGAGGGAAGGCAGGCGGGGACTCTGATTGTTACTTCCAATAGATCAGATGGAAAGACAAGCTTCTTTCAGTCTCTGGCACTGTCACAGGCGATAAGTGCCGGGCGCGAGTGTGTATACGTTGTAAGAAGTATTACGGCAATGTCAGGATATGCGAGTGCATTTTCTGGAGTGTTAAACAGATATTTCCCCGGTTTTTCAATGGAAGAAAAAATAATGGTGACAAATACTATCGTAAAACTAACTGTAACGAATGAAGAAAAAAATATTGTTCTGGGTTATGTCCTAAATCTAAAAAAATCAGACGATATTAAAAAGTATTCGCCTGTGTTTGGGAAAGTAGATTTTGTCATATTTGAAGAGTACCAGACGGAAACCGGGAAATATCTAAAAAACGAAATTACAGAGTTGCAATCGCTTTTTGTATCAGTTGCGAGAGGTGACGGAGAAGCAAGCCGCAAAGATGTCGTACTTGTATTATTAGGCAATTATATTACAATGCTTAATCCGTATTATCTGAATCTTGGAATTGATAAGAGATATAGAAAGGAAACACGATTTTTAAGGGGGAATGGATGGTTAGCAGAGTTTAATTTCAATAAACAGGCAGCGGACGCGATCAAAGCACATCCAGTTGCGCGGACATTTGAAACGGGATATATTGACGCGATGACGGAAAAAAATTTTTATTTTGACAGCGAAAAAAGCATAGTAAAAAAGAAATCCGGTGCGGCGCGTTATTTGTTTACTTTAGTTTCTGACAGTCTTCGGATAGGCATAAGATTATATGCTAAGGATTATGCAGTTCACTGCTCAAGCAAGATAGACAATAGTTGTTTGAATGTTGTAACGCTGGATACAACGGACTACGAAGCAGACGCGCTTATTATAAGAAGAAACAATCCTTTGTTTATATGGTTAAGGGAAGCTTACGATTTTAAGAAGCTTACTTTTGAGACGCTGGGTATAAAAGAAGCTGTAATGGAAGCTCTGGGAATTGACGCAATGAATAGAGCAGTCCGCAAAATATAAGTTGGCAATGGCGGCAATAGTGCGGCAAGTGTAGGGTTGGAAGAGACCAGCCGCCAGCGTAAGTTACACATACGCACGCCGCCTTTTCCATAAAGAAAAAGAAGAGAGGTGAGAGAAAATGGAAATTGCAGATTTAATCGGAAATATAGGTTTCCCCGCAATAATGTGCATTTTAATGTTGAATATGTTTAAATACATGTTAGAGAGATTTCGGGAGAATCTGGAAAAAGTGGAAATGCAGCATGCAAGCGATATAGAATCGTTAAAGAAAGCACTCGAAAACAATACAAATGTGATGCAGAAGTTAATTGATAAGATGGGAGAATAGAAAATGGGAAATAATTTAGATTTTGATTTATATTATAAGGTGAATTATTTACATATGATATAGCTTTTGATATTGCAAGGGATGTGTTTTCAGATGATGAAATCATAGGATGGCAATATACAAGAACTATAGGAAATAGCAAAGTGAAAGCTTATGTAGATGCGGCGTTGTTTCTGGTGGAAGTTGAAGAGAATACAGAGGAAATCACAGCAGAAAGCGAGGAAGAATAAATGAAAAAGGAATTTTTAACATATTCAGAAATTTATTACGATACGAACTTATTAGAACTCTTTGAAAGAAATTACATTACTAGACCAGATGGTGTTATAGTTGTAATATCAATTGGAATGTTTGAAGAGTGGGATATCAAAATATGTGATTGGTATAAGAAAACAGTAAGGAAGCTGCGGGAGTTACATTTATCATATAAGGTAAAAATAAAAGTGACAAAGGGAAAAGGTGAAATTTTTTATAGTGACATGTATGAAAGAGCTTTTGAGCCGAATGGTTCATTGCAGGGGGTTATGGAAATACTCGATACAATGGATAGCAGCCGGTTATTAAGGGAAAATAACAGACCAGAAGAAATCATAATAGATGTATGTGAGTTATATTATTTGTTGGAAAATGGAGAATTTAATCACTTGTACCTAATGATAGAAGAATATATAGAAAAATTTATAGTGTGTTGTAGTAAGATAGGTTTTACGGCATTGTTAAGTATGATCGGGCGCTATGATATTAAGGATAGGCGGATCTATTTGAAAATATCAAAGGACAGGGAAAAAAATGCTAAAGAAATTTTGAAGGTTATAGAAGAACGAGAAAATTTTAAAATATGTGGAATTAAATACGCTGACAAGTGCGATGATGACACATTTTTTGAGTTTTCGGAACAGTATTTAATTAGGAACGAGGTGGCAAATAATGAAGAAAATGATTGATATATCACATCACAATAAATATTTGGGCGAAATTCTTAGCATGATTCAGGGATTTTTTCCAGATGCGGTTATTATTCGTGCGGGATATGGTACTCATTTTGATAAGAAAGTAACACGGAACATAGAAGACGCAGAAATCAATAATATTCCTTATGTTTTATACTGGTATAGCTACGCAGATAATCCACAGGAAGCAGAAGAGGAAGCAAAGATCTTTTATAATGCTATTATAGTAAACAGCTGGGAGCCGCTGGCGGTTGCATATGATATGGAAGGGGATACATACAAAGAAGAAAACAAAATTACGATTAACAAATGGGCGGATATTGCGGACACATTTTGTAACTATATAGAAAGACAGGCATATTATACAATGATATATGCTAATGTTGATGATCTCCGGGAAATGGCAAAAAAGAGCGGCACGGGAGTATTTAAACGTCATGCGGTATGGTGCGCAAATTGGCAAAATGGCGCACAATATGAAGAACTTTCTAAAATGGGTTACAAAACATCAAAAATGAAAGCACTTTTAGAAGAATATCCAGATATAAATATAATGATCTGGCAATTTACAAATGGTATATATATCAATGGTGAATCATACCCAATAGACGGAGACGTTATGGAAGATACTAATTTTCAACGCATAAAGGATTTTTCACATGGCAAGTTAGAAGATAATGACATACGCAAGGGGGATTTTGTGGAAGTAAAAACCCAGATTGATTACAACGGTGTAAAAAATGATCAGTGGGTTATGTATTCAATATTCAAGGTATATGAGATTAAGGGAGACAGAGTTGTAATAGGTACATCTTCGGGAATTACTGGGGCATGGAAAAAATCAGATCTAAAGAAAGTAAAGGTCTGAACCTATGGCAGAGATCAGTAATAATAATGCTCTGACACTGGACGAAATGGCGCAGAATGTTGATATTATTGTACCGTGGCTAATGGGAAGGGGGTGGGCAAGTTACAACGCCATTGCAGCAGTTCTGGGGAACATGCAGCAGGAAAGCACAATAAATCCGGGCAGGTGGCAGAATGGAGAAATAAAGGTTGAAAACGGTTTCGGGTTGGTGCAGTGGACTCCTTCATCCAATGTCACAGTATGGCTAAGTGAAAATGGATACGAACAGGGAAGCTTGACTGGTCAGTTGGAAAAAATAGAAGATGAGCGCGCCACAGGAACACAATACTATCAGACAGCAGAATATCCGGTTTCTTTTAATGATTTCATAGCATCAAGTTCTTCTATTGACTATCTGACAGCCGCTTTTATGTATAACTATGAAAGACCAGACGAAGCGGAAGCCATGCTGGATAATAGAAGGACATATGCGAAATACTGGTATAAGTATATTACGGGCAAGGATCCGGGACCGGAACCGCCGGGACCAGAACCACCGGTTGTATATGGAACAAAGGGGAATTTCATATATTATTTACCAAAGAAAACAAAGACTAGGAAATGGAGGTATAACAGGTGAAAACAAGAAACGGTATGAAGAAAATTATGGACAGGCTTTTTGATGTCGTCGGCATTGATAATGAGGAAGCAACCCAGCTTCTAAGGGATATAAACAATGACTACAATGACCGAATAGACATTATGGACAAAATCGGCATTGATTATGATGGTGAAGGCGATGATTACGTTTTTTCAATGCGGGAGGAAGACAGTGGTGGGGAATGGGAAAGAAAATACAATGATTTATATGCGAAATATAAAGAACGGTTTTTCACGAGGGAAGGAACGCCAAACAGTGAACCGGAAACCGGCACGGGTGAAACAGATACTGAAGAAGTTGACGCTTCGGAAAATGAAAACATGTTGTATAATACAACTATAGAAGATATTACAGATTAAGGGGGAATTTAAAATGGTAAAAAACACATCGGGAAAACTTGTAAATACTGACAGTCTGAAAATTACTGCGGCAGTGGTAAATTCAACGCCAGAGCTTGCCTCGGTTGTTCCTGTGATGAAGACAGCACTTGACGGGCTGGCGGATACGCAGAAGAGTACACCGGCAGAACTGCAAAAAGCAGTTAACACGATCGGAAGTGCTATTATGGCATTTCCTGAAAGATATAATGCTTTTATCGGCACTATCAATCGTATTGCATTTACAACGGTTACGGCTTTATTATATGAAAATCCTTTTGCATTCATGAAAAAAGGATTGCTGGAATATGGCGAAACGGTTCAGGAGATTTTTATAGGTCTTATCAATGCTCTGGAATATGCACCAGCGCAGGCGGCTTCTATTGAGCTATCATATAAGAAGCCAAATGTTATGGAAACATTCCACACAGTAAACTTCTATAAACATTATGACGTGTCTGTATCTTATGTGGAACTGCAGCGGGCTTTTGTAACCTATGACGGCGTCGGGTCTATGGTTGATAATATTATTAGAACTATGTACACATCTGCAGAGCGTGACGAATTTTTAATGACGAAATATTTAGTTGCGAGGGCGGTTTTAGATCATAAAGTCGGAACAGTAGAAGTGACAGGGAATCAGACGGACTATACACGTACGATCAAGGAATATGCAAATAATCTTACTTTTATTGACAGTGCATATAATGCCGCCGGGGTTGATTCGGTAACGCCATTTGACCGTCAGTATTTAATGACAACTTCCAAATTCAACGCGGCGATGAATGTCGACGTTCTGGCGGCTGCTTTTAATATGGAAAAAGTAGAGTTTGCCGGGCATGTAATACTTACTAACCGTTTTTCATTTACTGCACGTGAACTTGCGGTTTTAGATGGTCTTTTGTCAGTGTCGCACGATTTTAACGGTTATAGAATTGATAATCCATATTATAAGAAGATCACACCGGAAGAGAATGCTGCACTCGATGAGATTGTGGCGGTACATATGGATGAAAGATTTTTACAGATTTATGATGTTTTCAGGGAAACAATGGACACAAAAGTTAGCGCGGGCGCGTTCTGGAATTATTTCTACCATGTATGGTCTGTATGGTCTACGTCTCCGTTTGTAAATGTGGTTGCATATACTACTAACAGTGATGTTACAAATGTAACAGTAAATGGGGATGCTTCTATTACATTAGGGGAATCAAAACAATATACCGCCACAGTAACCGGCGATGGTGTATATTCTGATAAGGTGGAATGGTCAGTTGAAGGCGCAGGGGCGGCAAATGTTACAATTGACAGTTCCGGGAAACTTGCCCAGATCACAAAAGATTCTAACGGTTCAATTGATGTAAAAGCAACTTCAATACAGAATCCGGCAATCAGTGGAACAAAAACAGTAACAATTGAAACAGTATAGGAAGTGATGATACATGAATAATGGACTGACGCCGTCGGCTGATATGTTGCCGGCGGTCTCGCCATTGGAACCCCTTTCCGAAATTTATGTGTGTGAAGGTGTTCCATGGTCAAACGATTACAGGAATATACGACTTTTCCGATCTGACGGAACTGCGGCTGGAATCGCCGACGCAAAAAATAATATGTTTACATACATAACAACAAATTTCGGTAACAGCTGGTCACATTATACAAAAGCCAAGGCGGTGAAGAATAACACAATCAGGGTCCCCGCTAACCAGTCGGCACTCGTTAACTGTAATTATGTAGTATGGAAAAATGCAAATTATAACAGTGACTGGATGTATGGTTTTATTACCAGTACTTCATGGGTCAATGCCAGATCTACGGATATAATTATAGAAATAGATGTGTTTGCGACATTCTTTCCATATGTCACCTTAGGGAGTACATTTATTGAGCGCATGATGGTTAGCGATGACGAGATCGGGAACTACACAGAGCCGGAAGCCTTCCCTTTTTCAATTGGGGAATATGGAAATTTTGGAAAGAAAACAGCTATTCGTTTGACCTTCAAACCATATAGCATAATAGTTGCCGCGTCAAGAGTTCCACAGAATAGACACGGTTATAATACAGTTACAAGCACTATAAATGGGATTCCCGTAGGCGTAAAGCTGCTATATAGGGAACTGGACGGAACAAGCACCGATGTAGAACATCTAAATGCATTAATAGGTGAATATGCAGATGACCCGGATAGCATTATTACAATGCAGATAATACCTAAGTTTGCAACTGCTGATCTGAATTTATTCCCGGAGCCGCAGGAAGAAGAATTTACAGTTGGTTTTACTTATGATAGCCCTTGGAGCTTTACGCCAAAGAATAAGAAACTCTTTACTTATCCTTACTATTTCATAATGGGAGAGGATGGCAATGGTCACACATATGAATATAAGATTGAGTGGTTCAGTGGCGAAATGGTGGGAGATGTGGGAAAAAGAGTTACATTTAAGCGCATATGCTCTATGACACTTACACCGGATGTTCTTATTATTCCCGCCAGTTACAAAGGTAATGAGGGGTTCCCGATCGAAAATGCAATGACAGTATCGGGGTTTCCGATCGTTCCATGGCTAACAGATACTTTCAAAGCATGGATGGCGCAGAATGGTGGATCTATGGCAATTTCAACCGTCCAGAATGTTCTCTCAATAGGTTCGGGGATTGCGGAAATTGTGGGGGCGGTAGCGTCCGGAAGCTCCGGAGCTGGCGCACCGCTGGCGGTAGCAGCTGGGGGGATGGGCGTTGGTTCCATAATAAGCGGGGTTTCGGGATTGGCAAGTACCTATAACACAGTAACGACACGATACAAGACAACGCCAGACCAGGCACACAACATGGGAAGCACAAGCACACGCTTCTTATCTGGTAAGATGGTGCCATCTTTTAATTACCGTTATGTTACGGAAGAAGCAGCGCACAAGATAGATGATTATTTTAGTAAGTTTGGTTACGCAATCAATCGTTTTTCAGTTCCTAATTTATGGAACCGTAAATCGTGGAACTATATAAAAACAAAAGATGTCATAATCAGGGGGAAAATTCCCGAATATGCTAGAAGAATAATTGCCAGCGTGTTTGACCGGGGCTTTACAATATGGCATACGTCAGATATTGGAAATTATACTTTGGATAATTCGCCAGTTTAAGGAGGTGTGATGGAATGGGGAAAAGAAGATCAGTAAGACGCGGGAAAAATGGAATCATGTCTGCGGCTGCCGCTAATGCCTTTACTAGGGAAAATATCATTGAGCGCATGATCAATATTGCCATGGCGCGCTTTTCATATAGCAATGTGCCGGATGGTATCAATATCGCATATATGGAAAGAAAAATGCTTTTAAATGGAAGTGTAGTACTTTTCAGGATTCCGGGTCTTGATTCCTATGCGTCACTTTCCTACACATCACAGAGGAAAAACATATATAATGAACCTTTGACGGTTCGCCCGGTTGCTTCCAATGGCGCGGCAATGCCTAAATTAAGGGTTGGGGTTGACTGTGTTCTTGGGTGGAATAATATAAACCATACACAGGGAATCGGAACGATTGAATTGATTGCTGACCGGATGGTAAATGCAGTGCGCGCCATGGACGTCAATATAAAATGGCAGAAAACACCAAAATTGATTGGTATTGATAATCCTAATATCAAGCTGACGGTGCAGAACATTCTGGCGGACATTGGAGCCAATGAGGACTCCATTATATATGACAACACCACGGGAATCGCAAAAAGTTTAAATGGTGGTGATGATGACGTGGCGGTTACGGATATTACAGTACCTTTTGTATCTGATAAGCTTTTGCAGATCTATTTATCATACTGGCACGAGTTTTTAACATTTATTGGGGTTGACGATGTCAACGAAGCCAAGGGTGATAGAATGGTATCCAATGAGGTTATAGGAAAGTTGGGAAGAACTGAAAACAATCGCAACAACGCTCTGATACAAAGACAAGAGATGTGCGGCAGATTCAATGAACTATTCGGGACAGACATGCAAGTATATGTAAATGGACTCGTAGTATATGACTATCTACTTGAGAAGCAGAGCGAGACACAGATGGAACATCTGGAGAATAGAGACAGCCGCCTTGATGGAACGGATAGAGAGGCGGTGGAATGATTGGGATATTATACAATTCAGGTATACGACATTATCAGACAGTACGGGAGCGGAACATCTGATATATATGCTTCTATTGGAACAGCAGCGAGAAAGATTTTCAATTCGTATCCGATATGGGACGAATCACACAGGGACACGCTGAACAGTAAAATACTTCAATATTACATGTTCCGGGATATTGGATTTGATAATTTTGCTTTATGGCGGTTCAGACTTAACGAGAAATTAAACAGGATAATGCCATATTATAACCAGCTGGCATTATCCCAGCTTGATTTTTCCATAGAAGATCTTTACAGTGTAAATGTGACAGAAGAAACACAGGAAGACAAGAGCGGAACGGATGGGCGCGAACGGTCCGACAATGGGAATATTACAGAAACGTCAGAAAATGAAGCAGCAGACACAACCACAGGGAAAACAGGAACGGAAAAGAACATAAAAGGACAGGAAGAAGAAATAGACAGCACGGCACGCACGCAGGAGCAGACAGGCAAAAAAGATACATCAGGGAAACGAGATCAGGACACCAGCACGGACGAGACAGGAAGCATAACAAAAGAAATAAACATGCAAAACGAAAATATAAAATCAGGAAGTGAGAGCGACACGGGAACACAGATCGGAACAGGTGAGAGCTTAAGGACATATGATAATTATGTAGTCCAGAAAGACGGAATTGTGGCGGACTATCCACAGGTTGCAGCGTTTAACAATGATTA
Organism: uncultured Clostridia bacterium; assembly: GCA_947628615.1. Lineage (GTDB taxonomy): Bacteria > Bacillota > Clostridia > Oscillospirales > Ruminococcaceae > UMGS1601. The sequence goes on along the minus strand of CANRAO010000028.1, from coordinate 2,909 downwards.
CGCAAGCGGGGCAAGTTCAGAAAGAAATGAGACCAATGGAACAATAAGGGACACTTCAACCACCAGTTCAGAAACCAATACGGAGCATATATATAAAAATGTTGCCGACAATGGAAAGCAGACAGGGACAGAAAAAACTTCATATGAAGGGAAGGGAACCACAGGAGAAGAACATATCACAGACACAACAAACGAAACATCAGAGGGGAAAACTAGCGAAACAGGAAGCGAAAACAGGAACACCACAAGCACACAGAACGAAATGGAAAACACAGCACAGGAGAGCAGCGGAACACATACAGAAAATAATACAATGGACAGAACAAGCGAAAACACTTCAAGCGAAAATGGAAAATTTGCGGAATCCGGACACATAGAACATATTAGAAAGGGTTTTGAGGGGAAAAGCAAATTAGACCAGATAGAAAAATACAGATCTTTAATAATGAATTTGGATGATCTGATTATTAAAGAGCTGGCGGATCTATTCATGGGAATATATTAAGGGGGTGATATTATGGCACAATTCCGCCGGATAACGCCAATGTATTATCAGAACTGGCCAATGATTCCAGAAGAATTCGAAAATGCATTGACGTATCAAGACCAGCTGAATATCCTTATTCAGAAAATGAACGAAATTATTGCGGAATATGAAAATATATACAATTCAATAGAAGAATCAGTCACACAGGCAGTAGAAGCAGCCGAGAAATATACAGACCAGCGGATAACAGAGAGCGAACGAATAGAAAGACAGAAGACGAATGAGGTCATAAACAACGCATTTCAGAAGCTAAGTAAAGAGATATCAGACTGGTCTTTTTATATGAACTCCAAAATTGACAATCTGGAGAGTTCATATAAAGAATACCAGAAGCTTATATCTGAAATGTTTAAAATAAGGGATGACAGAATAGATCAGAACATGAACGCGATACGGAACCTTCGGGAGTGGCTGGCAACTGTAGACTACAGAGTCACAACAAACAGCCGGAACATATTGCAATTATCAAATGACTTTTCAAAGGTTGCCGCGTCCGTAATGGAAACAGATAAGAGACTGGAAGACAGATTACAGAAGATAGAAGACCAGCTGCCGGAGCTTATACAGGAATTTTATGCGGAAGTGAATGGAATACGCATAAGGGTATATAATCCAGTTCAGGGGAAAGTTACAACGCTTCAGGACGCCATAAACGACTTGTATAAAATACTGACAGAATACAATGGAATAACCGCGATCGATTACCAGTCAAGAAAGATAACAGCGGAAGAATACAGAAAACTGTTTATCAGTGCCCAGCAGTACGACACAAGAGCCAGACAGATATTTGACAGGATTTTAGAATATAATCCAGCATATCAGAAACTTCTAAAGGAAATATCAGACTTCAAAGAGGAAGTAATTGAGCGGCTCAACAAGTACGAGGATGAAAAATATATGATTTCTCCGTTCACTGGTCAGAAGACTCTGATATCTTATGTAGTGTTACAGTTATCAGATCTTCATAAGACGAATGGACTCACGGCACAGGAATATAATAATCTGAACGTAACGGCACAAAGATATAAAGATTTAAATATAACAGCGTACGAGTACGACTGGCACGCGGCCGTTATAATAACAAATTAAGGAAGGAGAAAAACAATGAGTGCATCACAGAAAACAACTAATTACAATTTACCACTTTTCGCGCCAGAGGATGTTACAGACTGGCTGACCGATTTTAACGGTGCCATGTCTATGATTGATGAAGATCTACACGGCTTAGCTTCATCGATCACAAAAACACAGATAACCAGCGGTGAACTGGACACAAGAGTAGGAGCATTGGAAGGAGAATATAATACTTTAAATAGTCAGGTAACAAACAATAGCTCTTCACTATCCAATCTCACACAGAGAACTACAACGAATGAAGAAGCCATCCAGAATCTGGAACATGAATACGAAGATTTATCCGGGGAAGTGGCACAAAATGAAGCAAACATCACTTCACAACAAGGCACACTGTCTTCACTGGATACCACAGTACAGAATCAAGTAGAAACAGTAAACCAACACACAGCAGAAATCGAGGAATTGAAAACAATACTAAATGAAAAACTGGTCTGTTGCGGTATATTTGAAATCATATTTTATGGACGCAATTCCCAAAAACCACAAGATCCAGGTATTACAGTTACTAAATACTCAACACATTCGTTCCCAGTCATAGGAACAGATGCCAATGCCGATTGTTATATAAAAGAAATAAAAATAAGTGGTCAAATAGAACCGACAGACAAATTAGTGGGGGTACTAATGCCACAAACTAATCCAGTAAGCCAATTTCCTGTTAGTGGAACAAATTACGCATTGTATAATCAATTAGAGTATAAAAATAATGTGCCTTTTAATGGAACGAATAAAATAGAAGACAAGGGAAAAACTTTAAGCGAATTGGCAATCAATGAAAGCGAAGGCAAAGGCGGCCAATATATGACAGCGTCAGTATTTACACGTTTTATATTAGGAATAGAAAATAGTGAAAGCGATTACGGAGTGATTCCAAGAGTAGTAAATCCATCTTCGAATGATGCTTCACCCTCGCCATACTCAATGATATTCTATGGTCTAGTTTTTAAAAAAATATAATAACCATTTAACCACATGGCAAATATAATATATTAAAACATTATTAAATATTTGCCATGTGGTCAAGATTCAAATATTCTGAAAATTTAATAATATATCTATAAATTGTTTATGATTTCAAAACAATATTCTAACCATTTCTACCACTAAAAATATATACAAGCGGAAAAAATCGACAAAAACAAAAACAAATAATCAGAAAAAAGAATAAATACACTACAAATTGTATACACAATTTGGGGACGAAGCCACGAATTGTAACGACAAA
>CANRAO010000027.1 GCA_947628615.1 uncultured Clostridia bacterium | reverse complement strand
CCATTTTCCATTATCAATTATCCATTATTTTCATCTCTCTCCATAGCTTCATCAACCGCCCGATTAAGAAACTTGTTCAGAGAACCATCGTGCTTTTTTGCGTGTTCTGTAATTATTTCCTTTTTACCCTTTAAAACTCGCATATGAATACCATCATAATGATTTTTGTCATATTTATTATTTGCTTTTATTTTAGCCTTGCTTGCTGGCATATTTATTTCACCTTACTTATAATTTAATTCTATATTTACTTTAGTTGTATGAATTTATCAAATCAAACAACAATATTAAGTAAATATTTGTGGCTTTTACCGATTGTTTATACAACGGTACCATTGTATAATATTTTTATACATACCAAAAAGGAAGTGACATCAATGAAAGAAAAAATCGGAGCAATCCATTTAGTGGATTTTGAAGAAATAATGAAAGAGGCTGAAAAGCTAGAAGGGTTGTCTGAAGTATGTGTAATGTACTTTATACACATATATGGTGATGACATTTTAAGAGGAGCACTTGAATGTTTAGCAGATGAAGCTGTAAAATTAAGCGAACATTGTTATAAACTTATGCAAGAGGCGGAAGAATGATTTATTATAGCAATAATTATCCATTATCCATTGTCAATTATCAATTATCTATCGCAATTTTCCTTTATCCTCGCAAAGGTCTCCTCTGAGATGATATGCTCTATCTTGCAGGCGTCAAGCTCGGCATTTTCCCTTGATACGCCTAAACCCTCCAGAAAATCGGTTATGACTAAATGTCTGTGATATACAGACTCCGCCTTTTTTCTGCCCTCGTTTGTTAGAACTATCTGCCCCGACGGCTCGACAGTTATATATCCGTTCGTTTTCAGAATACCCATAGCACGGCTCACGCTCGGCTTTGAATACCCCAGCTCTGTCGCAATATCAATAGAGCGCACATATCCTGTTTTATTGTGAAGTATTAAAATGGTTTCTAAATAATCCTCTCCAGATTCGTGAAGACAGCATTGTTTCATTTTAAATCCTCCATTCATACGCAAATTTTTTCATACCCTGATTTATAAAACATCTACAAGATCTTTGGATTCTTTAACGCCTCAATAACAGCCTCAGCTGAATTTTCCTCAGCGTGAAGAAAATTAACAGGCTCGTTTATATCCCGAAGATAGTGTGCGTCTGAGCTTGTTATCACCTTACAGCTGTTTAAGTAATCGTGCTGAGCTTTAAGCTCGGGAAGGTTATTGAGGTCTTTAAGCTCGACAGTTTTAAATGTAGAATCCGGCGGAATAAATCCTAAGTTTGCCAAAAGCGAATTTGCCTGCTTGTCTATATGAGCAGGTATAGCAACTCCGCTAAGACCTTCAACTAAAGGAAACACCTTTGAAAAGGAAATAGTAGTTGCGTTGATAAGCAGCTTATTCTCGTGTCCGATAACCTCGTCATCGCTGTTCATTATTAGTTGTTCGCCGAATATATCAGGATTATTCTCTACAGGCATAATTCTTTGATTTACATACTCGTCGAGCTCAAGCGCTCTCTCCAAGCTGGGCAAAAGGCAAACAACGTGAACTTCCTCCTCAGTGGTAAGCTCCATTCCGCAGATAAGGGTCTTGCCGTAAGCCTTAGCGACCTCGCTTGCAGCAACGCAGTTTTTCGAGGTGTTATGGTCGCACAGAGCGATAACATCAAGCTCTTTCACGTAAGCCATTCCGACTATATTTGCAGGGGTAGATTCATTATCACCGCAGGGCGACAGACAGGAATGTATATGTAAATCGTATGACAGGCTAAGCATTTTCTTTAAGCAGGCTGTAGATCATAACTGCCGTTTCATAAATAGGCTTATCTGACTGCACGACCGTTATCCCCTGCATCTCAGCCTTTGGAAGCATATTTTCATCTATTGCCGTTCCCTCAGCAAGAACTATAACGCTCATTTCGGTAAGCGCCGCAACTGCAACTGCGTTTATGTTCCCCATAATGGTTATCCAAACGCAGTCCTCAAAGCCCTTTGACATTACAACGCTTAACAAGTCGCAGCAGTACACACCGCTGATATTTCTCTCTTTATTTTCATCAGGAAAATTTAACACCTTAAATCCTGCTTTTTCAACAAGCTGAGAAGCCGTCATAAAAATCCTCCTATAACATTTATTCCGAGCTAAATCTCTTTTAAATCACTTGATAATTTATGTATATACTCACGAAGAAGATGAATACAATCCTTTTCATTTGCGATTCCCCTGACAATATCCTCAGCTAACGCCTTGCAGGTCGGGGCTCCGCAAGAACCGCAGTCAAGACCGGGCAGCTTTTCGCAAAGCTGTTCGACCTGCTCCATTTTTGCCAGACCGTCAGCAAAATCACGCCCTAAGTTAAATACAGGCTGATACTCTAGATCCTTATCCCAGTAAGCCTTATTAACACCGTTTGTTTCCTCAATATGATTTTTTGCAACAGGCATATATTTTCTGAGGTGTTTCAGCTTTGATTTTGCAACATACGGGTTTTCCACCTGCAAAACTCCGCCTACACACCCGCCGGAGCAAGCGTTAAGCTCTATAAAATCAAGGTTTGAAATTTTTTGGTCTTCAAGCTCCTCTAACACCTTTATAACATTTTCTATGCCGTCGGCAGCAAGATAGCTGTCCGTTAAAAGACCTCCTGCTTCTCCGCCTGAAGCTCCCCAGCTTATGCCTATTTTTCCTGCTTGCAAAAGGTCGTCGCTCTCATTCTGAGCCTCGACCATATACGGCAGGATTTCTTTATAAACGTGCTTAATTGCGACAACTGCGTCTATTTCTGATTTTTCATTAACTATCGGGTGCTTTGCAGCCGAAACCTTTGCAGGACACGGAGATAAAAAGACTATTCCTATCTTCTCCCTCGGAAGTCCCGTATCTTTGAGCGCTTTCTTAGCAGCCTCCTCGGCGGCTATTTCAACAGGTGCGTTTATTGGCAGAATATGCTCGATAAGATTTGGAAATCTCACCCTTATAAGCCGCACTACCGACGGACAAGCCGAGCTTATAAAAGGAGCATTGTCCTTATGCTTTTCTATGTATTCTCTCGAAAGCTGCGAAACAAGCTCAGCCGCCGCAGAGACCTCGAACACGTCGTCAAACCCCATATGCTTTAACGCGCGCAATACTATATTAATATCCTCTAAATTGTTGAATTGAGCATAAAAAGACGGCGCAGGAAGCGCTACCTTATATTCAAATTTATCTAAAATATCCAGCGGATCGTAATGGGTTTTCTTTGCGTGGTGAGGGCAAACCCTAATACATTCGCCGCAGTCTATACAAAATTCAGGAATAATATGAGCTTTTCCGTTTCTTACTCTAATAGCCTGAGTAGGACATCGCTTTATACAGTGTATACAGCCCTTGCACAGATCCTTATCAAGCCTTACCGAATTTGTAAAATTCTCCATTCCCACACCTCATTTCTTTTAAACTATGTAAAGTGTTCCAAAATATCAATTAATTTTGACCTTCATAACTACAGTAGTTCCCACACCGAGCTTAGTATCTATTGTCAGTTCATCAGAATACTTTTTCATATTGGGCAGTCCCATACCTGCTCCGAAACCAAGAGACCTTATATTTTCATTCGCTGTTGAATACCCTGCCTGCATAGCCTTTTCAACATCGGGTATTCCCGGACCTACGTCCTTGAGCGTCATTATTATTTCTTCAGGGGTAACTTCAACGGTAATATCTCCGCCCTTTGCGTGAACGACCATATTAATTTCGCCCTCATACATAGCTATAGCTACCTTTCTTACAACATCAGGGCTTACCCCCATTTGCTTGAGCTTGCCCTTAACATTGCTTGAAGCCTCCCCCGCACGGGTAAAATCCTTCCCGTCAACGGTATACTTGAATGTTACAGACGTACTCAATGCTTTGCACCCCCACGAAGTCCCTTTTCATATAAAATTCCGCAGGCTTCAAACATTCTCATATCTGTTGCCATTAAAACAAGTCCTCTGTCTGCCGCCATTTCAATGATAGTTTCATCAGGAACCTTACCCCTTACAAAGCATATACAGATAATGTCCATCATCTCGGCAGTTCTGATGACCTGCGGATTGTTAAGCCCCGTTATCAGCACAGACTGATCCTTGACAAACGCAAGTACATCGCTCATCATATCAGAACCGCAGGCTGTGTGAACGTCTTTTCCGATATACTCGTCTCCGCAAAGTATTTTTGCTTCAAGAAAATCCTTAACCTCTGAAATTGTCATAATGATCCTCCTTAATAGATTAGACGCCCGGATAATGCGTCTTACATTTATGTAATGTTAGAAAAATCTAAAATTAATGTTTAAATACAATTAATATATTTGTTAAAAAACTTTGTTAAAAAATATTTCTGAATTTTAATATTTATACATATACATTTATATAATAACATTTTTTCAACTTGTTTTCAAGACCATTTTGCCCGTTTTACTGCTTGGAAAATTATGAACCGATATTTTTTTACCTATTAACGTGCAAATTGTACAGTTTAAACAAAAAATATAGCTTGTCTATGTTCATAATGTTCATAGCAGTTTATTTAATAATATGTTATAATGTTCAATAAGTGATTATTATGCACTTATTGAGGTGTTATAGGGGAAATTACTTTTCTACTATAATTACGATTACGCTGAATAACTATAACAGTATGTGATTTGAAATTCAGCAATTTAACTATGTTTGATTTTACACTAAATATTAAGGAGGTTCACAAATGGCAGCAAAAGAATGTTCTATCCCTTTCTCAGGCACTAAAGAACAGGAAGAAAAGCTCAGAGAAGTTATCGCTTCTCATAAAAACGATAAGGGAGCATTGATGCCTGTTCTTCAGGAAGCGCAGGGAATTTACGGATACCTTCCAATTGAGGTCCAAAAAATCATTGCAGCTGAAATGGATATCCCGCTTGAGAAAATTTACGGAGTAGCTACCTTCTACTCACAATTCACGCTGAACCCAAAGGGAAAATACACTATTTCCGTTTGTCTTGGTACGGCTTGTTATGTAAAGGGCTCAGGAAATATTTTTGACGAGTTATCAAAAAAACTGGGTATCAAGGGCGGAGAAACAACTTCCGACGGTAAGTTTACACTGGTTGACTGCAGATGTATCGGCGCCTGCGGACTTGCTCCTGTTCTAACTGTCAACGATGACGTTTACGGACGTCTGACAGTTGACGACGTCGACGGCATTATCTCAAAATATTCAGACTGATGATGACCGAAATATCACTCAATGTATTAGACGTCGCACAGAATTCTGTCAAAGCAAACGCATCATTAGTTGAAGTATCGGTTATTGCTGATACAAACGCCAATAAACTGACTATTAAAATCGACGACAACGGCTGCGGAATGACCGAAGAACAGGTCTCACAGGTCTGCGACCCGTTTTTCACAACAAGAACTACCAGAAAAGTAGGACTTGGGGTGCCTTTTTTCAAGGAAGCCGCAGAAAATACAGACGGCTCGTTTGAGATAAAGTCAAAGGTCGGCGAAGGAACGCAGGTTACCGCAATATTCACTCTCGACCACATTGACAGAATGCCGCTTGGCGATATGTCAAGCACAATGCACAGTCTTATCACATTAAACAAAAATATTGATTTTGTTTACACTTATACGGTGAATGACAGATCTTTCAAACTGGACACCAGAGAACTTCGTGAGATTTTGGGCGATGTTCCCTTTGATGTTCCCGAAGTTTCAGCCTACATAATGGATTTTCTGAGATCAAACAAGGCTGAAGTCGATGAAGACCTTATTTTTTAAAAAGCGTGCGTGAAAACGCTCTTTCACGCTAAACACTATAATAGGAGGAAATATAAATGAAATCACTTGAAGAGTTAAGAGCTATCCGTGAAAAAATGCAGGGACAAGTCGGACTTCGTGATGAAGACGATAATGTTACCCGTGTAGTTGTCGGAATGGCAACCTGCGGAATAGCAGCCGGTGCAAGACCTGTGCTTAACGCTTTTGTCGAAGGCGTTGCAGAAAAAGGCATCGGAGACAAGGTTATGGTTACACAAACCGGCTGTATCGGTATGTGCAAATATGAGCCGATAGTTGAAATTATGGAGCCGGGTAAGGATAAAGTAACATACGTCAAAATGACTGCTGAAAAAGCAAAGGAAGTTATCGACCGCCATTTGATAAGAGGTCAGGTAGTTTCTGATTATACAATTAGTTAAGGAGGAGTACATATATGTATCGTTCACACGTTTTAGTCTGCGGCGGAACAGGCTGTACTTCTTCCGGAAGTGCACAAATCGTTGAAAAGCTAGAAAGCGAAATTGCCAAAAACGGATTATCTGACGAGGTTCAGGTAGTAAAGACCGGATGCTTCGGACTTTGTGCTTTAGGGCCGATTATGATTATCTATCCTGAGGGAACATTCTACTCAATGGTAAAGGTAGATGATATTCCTGAGATTGTTTCTGAGCATCTGTTAAAGGGAAGAATCGTTTCACGTCTTGTATACGATGAGACTGTTACTGACAAAGGAATTAAATCACTTAATGACACAGCCTTTTACAAAAAGCAGCACCGTGTTGCTTTGAGAAACTGCGGCGTTATCAACCCTGAAAATATTGAAGAATATATAGGAACAGGCGGATATGAGGCTTTGGGTAAAGTCCTTACCGAAATGACGCCTGAAGACGTTATCCAAACTATTCTCGATTCAGGTCTGAGAGGAAGAGGAGGCGGCGGCTTCCCGACAGGTATGAAGTGGAAGCTCGCTCGCAACATCGTTCCTGACGCTGACCAGAAATATGTTTGCTGTAACGCCGACGAGGGCGACCCGGGAGCATTTATGGACCGTTCTGTTTTAGAGGGCGACCCGCACGTTGTTTTAGAGGCTATGGCTATCGCAGGTTATGCGATAGGAGCTTCACAGGGTTACATTTATGTTCGTGCTGAATATCCTATCGCTGTTAAGCGTCTGGAAATCGCTATTAATCAGGCGAGAGAATACGGACTTTTGGGCAAAGACATCTTTGGCACAGGCTTTGACTTTGACATCGGTCTGCGTCTTGGCGCAGGAGCTTTCGTTTGCGGTGAGGAAACCGCTCTTATGACGTCTATTGAAGGCAACAGAGGCGAACCTCGTCCCCGTCCTCCGTTCCCTGCTGAAAAGGGCTTGTTCGGCAAGCCGACAATTCTAAACAATGTTGAAACTTACGCAAACATTCCGCAGATCATTGTAAACGGTGCGGACTGGTTTGCTTCAATGGGTACGGAAAAATCAAAGGGTACAAAGGTATTTGCACTCGGCGGTAAAATCAAAAACACAGGTCTTGTTGAGATCCCAATGGGTACAAAGCTTAGAACTATTATCGAAGAAATCGGCGGCGGAATCCCTAACGGAAAGAAATTCAAGGCAGCCCAGACAGGAGGCCCTTCGGGCGGTTGTATTCCTGCTGAGCATTATGATATTGAAATCGACTACGATAACCTTATCGCTATCGGTTCTATGATGGGTTCGGGCGGACTTATCGTTATGGATGAGGATAACTGTATGGTTGATATTGCTAAGTTCTTCTTGGCATTCACAGTTGACGAATCCTGCGGAAAATGTACGCCTTGCCGTATCGGTACAAAACGCTTGTATGAGCTTCTTGACAAAGTTACAAAGGGTCAGGGTACGCTTGAAGACTTAGATAAAATCGAAGATCTATGCTACTACATAAAGAACAACTCCCTTTGCGGACTCGGACAGACTGCTCCGAACCCTGTTCTTTCGACTCTACGCTACTTTAAGGACGAGTATATCGCACACGTTGTTGACAAGACCTGTCCTGCAGGAGTTTGTAAAGACCTCCTCAAATACGTTATCGACAAGGATAAGTGCAAAGGATGTACTCTTTGTGCAAAACAGTGTCCTGCCGGAGCTATTGAGGGAAGCGTTAAAAATCCACACACTATTGATCAAAGTAAATGTATTAAGTGCGGCGCTTGTATGGAAAAATGCAAGTTCGGCGCAATATCAAAGAAGTAGGGAGGCGTTTTAGATGGATATGATAAATATTAAAATCAACGGAGCAGATTATCAGGCTCCTAAAGGTTCAACTATTCTGGAAGCGGCTCGCCTTGCAAATGTCGAGATTCCTACACTTTGTTTCTTAAAGGAAATCAACGAAATAGGAGCTTGCCGTATCTGCGTTGTTGAGGCACAGGAAAAAAGAGGCGACGGCTTTGGACCTAAGAAAATTGTTGCTTCCTGTGTATACCCTATATCTGAGGGTATGAACATTTTCACAAGCACACCGAAAGTTATCGACTCAAGAAAGAAAACACTTGAGCTTATTCTTTCAAACCACAACAGATCGTGTCTTTCATGCGTAAGAAGTGGAAACTGCGAGCTTCAGAAGCTGGCTAAAGATTATAAGATAGAAGACGAAGGCATTTATGACGGTGATAAAACAGAATCGATTCTTGACTGTTCATCTGCTCATATGGTCAGAGATAACAGCAAGTGTATTCTTTGCAGACGCTGCGTAGCGGCTTGTGCTAAAACACAGGGTATCGGCGTTATCGGCGCTAACGAAAGAGGATTTAAAACAAACATAAGCTGTGCATTCGAGGACGATCTAGGCAATACCTCATGCGTATCCTGCGGACAATGTATTGCTGTCTGCCCGACTGGCGCATTATACGAAAAGGACAACACCTCTGAGGTTTTCGAGGCTATAGCTGATGAAACAAAAACTGTTATTGTCCAGACAGCTCCTGCTGTAAGAGCCGCTCTAGGAGAGGCATTTGGACTTCCTATTGGAACAGATGTAGAGGGAAAAATGGCTGCTGCACTTCGCAGACTTGGATTTGACAAGGTATTTGACACTGACTTTGGCGCCGACCTCACAATTATGGAGGAGGCTAACGAGTTCGTAGAAAGAGTTCAAAACGGCGGAAAGCTTCCGCTTATCACTTCTTGTTCACCAGGCTGGGTTAAATACTGCGAGCACTACTTCCCTGAGCTTACAGAAAATCTTTCAAGCTGTAAATCGCCTATGCAGATGTTCGGTGCAACTGTTAAAACCTACTATGCTGAAAAAATGGGTCTTGACCCTAAGAACATTGTTGTTGTTGCAGTTATGCCGTGTACAGCTAAGAAGTTCGAGATAGGCAGAGATGACGAAGACGCGGCAGGCGTTCCTGACGTTGACATTTCAATCACAACAAGAGAGCTTGCAAGAATGATTGAAAGAGCAGGCATCAAGTTCCTTGAACTTGAAGATGAAGAGTTTGACGATCCTCTGGGAATCTCAACCGGTGCAGGAGTTATCTTCGGTGCAACCGGCGGAGTTATGGAGGCTGCACTTCGTACCGCTGTTGAAACATTAACAGGCGAAGAGCTTGAAAGCGTTGACTTCAAAGAAGTTCGCGGAACAAAGGGCATTAAAGAAGCAAGCTATGACGTTGCAGGTATGAACGTAAAAATCGCAGTAGCTTCAGGACTTGCAAATGCTAGAGAACTTCTTAAAAAGGTTGAAAGCGGAGAAGCAGATTATCACTTTATTGAGATAATGGGCTGTCCGGGCGGATGCGTAAACGGAGGCGGTCAGCCTCAGCAGCCTGGCTCTGTAAGAAACACTGTTGACATTCAGGCATTGAGAGCAAGCGTTCTTTACAACAACGACGCCGCTAAGCCTATCAGAAAATCTCACGAGAATCCGGCTATCAAGCAAGTTTATAAAGAATTCTTTGGCAAGCCGGGTAGTGAAAAAGCTCACCACGTTCTTCACACAACATATGTTAAGAGAGAGCTTTATAAATAACAATTAAGTTATTATACAAATTCAGGCATACGGAAAACCGTATGCCTTTTTGTTTGCATTTTTAAGTCTATTTCTTAGGGAAAGCCCTCTATTACAGTGCTTCCCATCTTTAAAAATAATCCACTGGTTTATTTTATTAGCTTATTCATTTCGTCTTTAATTTTTTCTTAAACTCAAGAAACTCCTCATACGTTCCCTGAAGGTCAATTATTCCGTCTGGAGTGATTTCAATAATTCTGTTTGCAACTGTCTGCATTATCTCGTGGTCGTGCGAAGAAAATATCACCACGCCCTTAAAATCAGACAATCCGTTGTTCACGGCAGTTATGCTCTCCAGATCAAGATGGTTTGTCGGTTGGTCGAGTAACAGAACATTAGAGCCGAACAGCATCATTCTTGAGAACATACATCTTACCTTTTCTCCTCCCGACAGCACCTCAACAGGCTTATAAACCTCGTCGCCTGAAAACAGCATTTTACCCAAAAAGCCTCTGAGGTACGTTTCTGTTTCGTCAGTTTTGGAATACTGTCTTATCCAATCTATAATCGACATTTTCTTTCCATCGAAAAATTCAGAATTGTCCTTTGGGAAATAAGATAATGAAGTTGAAATTCCCCACTTAAAATCTCCCTCATCTGGAGTTTCTTCTTCAGTTAAAATTTTAAAAAGAATTGTAATAGCCTGTTCCGATTCGCTTATTACTGCAATTTTATCCTCCCTGCCTACAGTAAAGCTGATATTATTTAAAAGCTTTTCGCCGTCCACAGTTTTTGAAATGCCGTTTACCGAAAGAACTTCTTTCCCAAGTTCTCTGTCCATATTGAAACTAATATAGGGATACTTCCTTGATGACGCAGGCATTTCTTCAACAGTCAGCTTGTCTAACAGCTTTCTGCGAGAAGTTGCCTGCTTAGATTTTGACTTATTAGCAGAGAAGCGAGCAATAAATTCCTGAAGCTCTTTAATTTTCTCTTCAGCCTTCTTGTTTTGCTGTTTAATCATTCTCTGCATAAGCTGACTGGATTCATACCAGAACTCGTAGTTTCCGACATACATTTTAATCTTTGTATAATCTATATCAACTATGTGCGTGCAGACATTATTTAAGAAGTGTCTATCGTGAGAAACAACCAGAACAGTTCCGAAATACTCGGCTAAAAAGTCTTCTAGCCAGCATATAGCATCAATGTCAAGGTGGTTAGTCGGCTCGTCAAGAAGAATAATATCTGGGTTTCCGAAAAGCGCCTGCGCTAAAAGAATTTTAACCTTTTCGTTTCCCGAAAGTGACGCCATCTGTGAATATAAAATATCCTCAGGCAAACCAAGTCCCTGAATTAGCTTTGAAGCGTCGCTTTCTGCCTCCCAGCCGTTAAGCTCGGCAAATTCTCCCTCAAGCTCTGCTGCCAAATCGCCGTCAGCCTCTGAAAAATCCTCCTTGGCATAAAGCTCGTCCTTTTGCTTCATAATCGCATAAAGACGTTCGTTCCCCATTATCACAGTATCCAAAACGGTATATTCGTCATATGCAAAGTGATCCTGTTTTAGCACTGAAAGCCGTGTTTCTTTTGGTATAATAACCTCTCCCGTTGTAGGCTCGATCTCTCCGCAGAGGATTTTTAAAAAGGTAGATTTTCCTGCCCCGTTTGCACCTATTATTCCATAGCAGTTTCCGTTTGAAAACTTTAAATCAACATCTTTAAAAAGCACTTGTCCGCCGAACTGAAGACTCACATTTGAAACTGTAATCATTTATTTAACTCCTTAAATAATATAATTTAATCATAGTGTAAAAACACGAATTCCCTAACATAATAACATAATCGGATTTTATTATCAAGTTTATTTACATTAAAACAGACGCCGCAAAACCGCAGCGTCTGCTTATTTATATTAATAACACTTGTAATTATTTATATAATTCCTCTTTTATCTTATCGAACAATCCTTATTTACCCATAACAACCTCAACTGTATGTTCCGTTCCTACCTCGAACAGAGGGAGAACATTTCCGTCGATATGCTTTCCGTCAACGGTTATGCTTTTTATTCCCTTGCAAACATTGTCAGGATTTTTGAATGTTATATTATATCTTATCCCCCTGAACTCTCTAGACAACTCAAAGCCGTCCCACTCGCATGGGATTGACGGATCAAGCTTAAGTCCTGAGTAGTCAGGGATAATACCCAGAATATACTGGGAAACCGCAACAAAGTTCCATGCCGCAGTACCCGTCAGCCAGCTGTTTTTAGCCTCACCGTGACGCTTTGCGTCCTTTCCTGCAATCATCTGTGCATAAACATAAGGCTCTGTTCTGTGAATATCAGATATATCCTCAAGATAAGCAGGCGCAATCTTTGAGTAGTATTCAAAAGCCTGATTTCCGCGTCCTAAAAACGCCTCAGCACAGATTATCCACGCATTGTTGTGACAGAATATGCCTGCATTTTCCTTGTATCCGGCAGGATATGTGGAGATCTCGCCGTACTCGATATAGTATTTTGTAAATGCAGGATTGTTCAAAACAAGACCGTATTTCGTATCAAGATATTTCTTTACGCTGTCAAGTGTCTTTATGTCAAGGCCTTTTTCCTTGCCTATCCCGCTCATAACGCAGAAGCCCTGAGGCTCAATAAAGATTTTACCCTCTTCGCATTCTTTAGAACCTACTTTATTACCGCAATCGTCATAAGCTCTCAAAAACCACTCGCCGTCAAAGCCGTGCTTGATGATGTTATCTTTCATCTCTTCAATAGCCTTCTGAGCTTTTTCAGCCTCACTGTCAAGACCTTTATATTTGCATAGCTTTACATACTCAGGACCAATAAAAGTGAACATTCCTGCCACCATAACAGACTCTGCTACCTTGCCGTCCTTTGAGGTAGATGTCTGGAAGCTCTCGCCTGGCGTAGATGAAAAACAGTTCAGGTTCAGACAGTCGTTCCAATCGGCTCTGCCGATAAGAGGCAGTCCGTGAGGCCCTAGATTATTCACAACGTGGTAAAACGACTGATGAAGATGGTGCATCATTCTTTGAGACTTAGATTCATCATTATCATATGGAACCATCTCATCAAGTATAGAATAATCCCCTGTTTCCTTTATATACTGTGCCGTTGATAGAATCATCCAAAGCGGATCGTCTGAAAAGTTACCGCCTATCTCGTTATTACCCTTTTTGGTGAGCGGCTGATACTGATGATAGCAGCCGCCGTCCTCTAACTGAGTAGCGGCAAGGTCTAAAATTCTCTCTCTTGCTCTTTCCGGAATCTGATGAACAAATCCCAGTAAGTCCTGATTGGAATCTCTAAAGCCCATTCCCCTGCCGATACCGCTTTCAAAATATGACGCCGAACGGCTTAGATTGAATGTAACCATACACTGATACTGATTCCAGATGTTTACCATTCTGTTGAGCTTTTCATCATCAGTTTTAACGGTATATTTAGAAAGCAGTTTATCCCAGCTTTCTTTAAGCTCTGCTAGTGCTTTATCAGCCTTTTCGGCACTATCCATAGACTTTATCATTTCATAAGCCTTGCTTTTGTTGATAGAACCGTCCTCATTCCACTTGTCGTTATCAGTGTTTTCAACATATCCGAGCGTAAAAACTAAATCTCTTTTCTCATTCGGATTTAAAGTGATCGCAATACAGTGAGAAGCAACAGGCGACCAGCCGTCGGCTACAGAATTTTTAGGCTTTCCCTCCATAACAGTCTGAGGATCACCAAAACCGTTATAAAGGCCCATAAAGCTCTCTCTGTCTGTGTCAAATCCGTCAATATCGCAGTTTACGGTATAGAAAGCAAAATGATCTCTGCGCTCTTTGTATTCTGTAATATGATAAATTGTCGAACGCTCTATTTCAACCTCGCCTGTGTTGAAGTTTCTCTGAAAATTCTCGCCATCGTCCTGAGCATTCCATAAGCACCACTCAACAAACGAAAACAGTTTAAAAGTCTTAGGCTTGTCTGTGGTATTCTCCAAAGTAACCTTTTGAACCTCGCCTCTGAAATTCAGCGGAACAAAAAATGTTACCTCTACGCTGATACCGTTTTTCTCGCCCTTTATTATAGTATACCCCATACCGTGCCGACAAGTATAGCTGTCAAGCTCTGCTTTAACAGGCGACCAGCCCGGCGACCACACACACTCGCCGTCGTTGATATAAAAATACTTTCCGCCCATATCTATAGGCGCATTGTTATAGCGGTACCTTGTTATTCTTCTCAAGCGCGCGTCCTTGAAAAAGCTGTAACCTCCCGCTGTGTTTGAAATAAGCGAAAAGAACTCCTGAGAGCCTAAGTAATTTATCCAAGGATACGGTGTCTTCGGATCGTTTATCACATATTCCTTCTTTTCATCATCAAAATAACCATACTTCATAAAAATCACCATTCCTGCGTGAAAATATGTTCACGTTATTTTTCTATGTTATATTATCCCATATATTTAAAATCGGAACTTGCCTTTTTAATTATCATTTAAAATTTTCACACTTTTTTGTGAAAAATCTCTGCCAGCATGAAAAGGTTTCACCATTAGAAAGCTCTGTATAACCGCTTATCTCACGCTCAAGCGAAAGATTAGGGGCATTTATCATAGCTGTCATCGGCTCAGGGCAAAAATAACCCTTGTCCCCTTCGTCATTCCATATGTTCCAGAACTTAAACTCCTTAGAGACCTCATTGCAAAGACGAATACCCTTTTTCTTGTCTGTTGCATAACAGCCGTAAAAGTCCTCACCGTCCAGCTTGTTCATACACGCTGTATACATATCGTTTGAAATATCCTGCAAGGTAGGCATTTTAACCCCGTTTTTGTATTCTATATCCCAATCGGAAAGCTCTGTCAGCTTTTCTGTAGGAAGATTTCTCTCATTAAGCTCACACTTCTTTTCAATAGGCACTGACAAAACCATATCCGCCTCATTTCCACCGTCGCAGAAAGGGGCGTTTAAACAGGTATGCGTGCAAACAGATACAGGAAGCATCTTATCAGCAAGGCTTGTCAAGTTTATCTCCTGTTTTAGACCGTTCCTTGAAAGAGTGAAGGTGTATGAAATTTTAAATTTCAGCGGAAAATATTTAAAGAACTCGTCGTTTTCATCATAATCATAACAGGTAACTAAGACCGCTGTATCATTTTCATTATCTGTATAAAGCTCTTTTATTTTATGAACACGGTTTTGTACAAATCCGTGCAGATGATTGTTGAATTCCTTCTCATTAACAGGAAGATCATATACTGCGTCGGAAGTCTTTAAAACTCCGCCGTCAAAACGGTTTGGCAGATAAAGAGTGGGAAGTCCCCAAATTTCTCGGGCTTGGTCTATTGTTTCCATAGTAACATCATCTTTATATCTGAAAACCTCGACCTTTAGCTCTTCATCACGAAGCCTTAAAACGCTTGAACCCATTTTGTCGGCAATAACCGCTGTGTATTTGTCTGCTTTAAGCATAACACATTCCTGATTTTTAAAAAGTATTTTTTCTGCCGTTGACAATACTTTCTCTCCTTTGGTAAAAAGTTTTCTAAAATCAAAAATTACTGCAAAATTTATTCAATTATATCATATAAATATTTTTTTGTCTATTGTATTTAATATATGTTTTTAATTTTTTATTATTATGAATGAATATTTAGAATTATAAAAGACATAATAAGATTACACACAAAACATTAAACAGTTTTGTGTTGGAGGTGTTTTATTATGATAGATAAAATTGCTATGCTTCTGTTGATAATAGGCGGTATTAACTGGGGACTTATAGCAGTCTTTCAGTTTGACCTTGTAGCCTTCCTATTCGGAGGTTCTGCCGCAATCATCAGCAGAATTGTATATGCACTTGTCGCAATTTCAGCATTATGGTGCATATCATTATTTTTCAAAAGAGAGAGTCCTCTTGCCGAAGCTCACGGAAGCCGCTAAGGAATACTTTACTTTTGAAAATAAAAAAAGGGAGTTTGAAAATGTTTTTGGCAATTTAAGAGAGTTTGCAAATTGCGATTAACAAAAATTCAAACTCTCTTTTTTTTATTGGCAATAATTTTGTAATATTATCTAAAATAATTACATTTTAATAGCTAAAGGTTACAAAATAAAATACAATTTGGTTAAAAAACGGATAAACTCTTGACTTGTTTTACAAATTGTACTATAATGCAATTGGTGTTAATTTATCATTAAATTAACATCCGTTTTGTTGTCTCCTTTCTTTTGTTCTACACATAGTTTTTTTATTTTGTTGCAGTGCCAATAGGTACTGCATTTTTTTTTTACACATTTACAAATGATTGTTTATATAGGCTTTTTTACTTGATTTTACCGAATAAATGTTATATAATAATTTGTATATCAAATGATATTAAAGGAAAAGGAGGAAGATAATATGTCAAAGCCATATTATATCACAACACCTATTTATTATCCGTCCGGCAATCCGCATATCGGTAATTGCTATACAACAGTTGCGTGCGATTCTATTGCACGTTACAGGCGAATGCAGGGCAGAGACGTTATGTTTCTGACAGGAACGGATGAACACGGACTTAAAATTGAACAAAAAGCCGCAGAAAAGGGCGTTACTCCGAAAGAATATGTTGATGAGATAGTTGAAATATTTAAAAGACTTTGGAAGTTTATGAACATCGACTACGACAGATACATCAGAACTACCGACGATTATCACATCAAAAGCGTTCAAAAAATTTTTAAAGAGCTTTATGATAGAGGCTATATCTACAAAGGCGAATACAGCGGTAAATACTGCACTCCCTGTGAGAGCTTCTGGACTGATTCACAGCTTGTCGACGGAAAATGTCCTGAGTGCGGCCGTGAAGTTACCGAAGCTAAGGAGGAAGCATACTTTTTCAAGATGTCGCCTTTTGCTGACAGGATTGAGAAACTTCTTACCGAAACAGATTATCTTCAGCCTAAATCAAGAGCGGTTGAGTTGGTAAATAATTTTATAAAGCCTGGTCTTGAAGACTTATGCGTTTCAAGAACTACCTTCAAATGGGGAATACCCGTTACATTTGACGAAGGTCATGTTGTTTATGTATGGATAGACGCACTTTCTAATTATATTACAGCACTTGGCTTTTACAATGATGAATATAATGACTATGACAAATTCTGGCCGGCAGACGTTCATATGGTTGCTAAGGATATAATGAGATTTCACGCAATTATATGGCCAGCTATGCTTATGGCGCTTGAACTGCCCCTTCCAAAGCATCTGGCAGTTCACGGCTGGATCACGTTTAACGGACAGAAGATGAGCAAATCGCTCGGCAATGTGATTGACCCGTTCATTCTCGGTGAACGCTATGGTGCTGACGCTATACGCTACAGCATATTAAGAGAAATGGCACTCGGTGCTGACAGCTCCTTCTCAAATGAAATCATGATAAACCGCATCAATTCAGACCTTGCAAACGATTACGGAAATTTAGTTTCAAGAACGGTTGCAATGGTAAACAAATACTTTGACAAAAAGCTGATAACAGACCGTGAAAGCGGAGAATTCGATGACGAGCTGATTTCAATGTGCGAGAGCTTGTGTGAAAAGACCGATGCTCTAATAGACAAAACTGAGCTTAACAATGTACTTGCAGAAATTTTCAATGTCATTTCAAGGGCAAACAAATACATTGATGAAACAACTCCTTGGATCCTCGCTAAAGACGAATCAAAAAGAGCAAGACTTGCAACGGTTTTATACAACCTTTTAGAGGCTATCCGGATTACATCTACGCTTTTGTCCTGCTTTATGCCTGCAACAATGCCAAAGGCTTTAGAACAAATCGGTGCGTCAGACTATGCAACGTATGAAAACGCAAAGAAATTCGGAGTATTACCTCTTGATGTTGAAGTGAATCCGGGCGAGGTGCTCTTCCCTAGAATTGATGTTGAAAAGGAAATTGACGAGCTTAACAATATTATTAAAAACAACGCTCCTGCTGATGAAAAACCGAAAGCTGAGACCCTTCCTGAAATCACAATTGACGATTTTTCAAAAGTTGAGCTTATCGTTGCAAAGGTTTTAGAATGTGAAAAGGTTAAGCGTTCTAAAAAACTGCTAAAGCTCCAGCTTGACGACGGTAGGGGCGGACGACAAGTAGTTTCGGGAATATCAGATTGGTACGCTCCGGAAGATTTGATAGGCAAAAAGGTCATTGTTGTTGCAAACCTTAAGCCTGTAAAACTCTGCGGTGAGATGTCAAACGGAATGATTTGCGCCGCTGATATGCCTGACGGCTCTGCAGGCGTCATTTTCCCCGACCAGAGTATTCCTGTCGGAAGTAAAATAAGATAAAAATATATCCACCGAAAAACGGTAGAAATTCGGTGGATATTAATTACTGCCCATAGTTTAACGGATAAAATGAAGGACTCCGACTCCTTTGATGTGAGTTCGATTCTCGCTGGGCAGACCAGCGGCGAGCCGCCGCAGGCATTTCGCGTATAAAAATCACTATTGAGCTGCCCTCTTGTTCACGCGTTTATATCAAGTGCTATACTAAATTAATTCACAGCGAGCCGCCGCAGGCACTTCGCGTACAAAAATCACTATTGAACTGTTCCTTCTGTTCACGCGTTTATATC
>CANRAO010000026.1 GCA_947628615.1 uncultured Clostridia bacterium | reverse complement strand
ATATTGAGTATACGGGAATGTTCGCAAGGTTACTCTCAATTAAACAGACGTTACGGCAAACGCAGTTATAGTTGTTTCCCGCAAGAGAAAGTAATTGCATTTCATTACCCCCCCGCCTTTAACAGATTACAGTTAATAGTGTTGAGTGCAAAGTAATTAAGCGACCTCCCCGCCTTCGGCGGGGAGGTCGCGGCGGTAAAGTTTGAGGGGCTTGCCGACGAGTGGTTTCACGAGTACGCCGAACTAAACTTGCGCTATATTATTGCTTTACGGCTTGAAACAGCATTTTAAGCGAGTTTATTCTGCAATCGGACATTTGCGAATGGACGGACAAGATAACGCCGCGTATACTTCAAGCGTTCGCTAATTCCCTAGCGAGGGACGGCGCAAACGTTCGAACAGGTAAAACGTTGGCGGCAAACCATACGGCTACATTTCGAGTTTATCTCGGACGTGTTTAATTACGCCGTTAGAATGGGAATGGTGTCGGAAAATCCTTGCAGTAAAGTAATCATTCCGAAAAGCGAGGTCTGCGTGAAACAGATTTACACGCAAGAAGAAATGGAAACATTGTTGACTTATGTACGGCGAACCGCTCAAATACAAGGCGTTCTTTTATCTTATGGCGTACACGGGCTTTCGGCGCGGCGAAATGCTCGGTTTGGAACAGAAAGACGTGGACTTTGAGAATAATATAATCGACGTTCGGAGAACTTCAAACCAAATCACCGACAGGGGCATTTACACGAACACAACCAAAAGTGACGTTCGCAAAATACGCTAAAATTTTCGTCTTACATAATAGATATTTCGCGGCAAGTTCGCTGATTTCTGCGGGGGTTGATGTGACGACCGTTTCGGGCGCACTTGGGCATAGCAACTCAACCGCCACGCTGAACGTTTATTCACATCAATTCCAGACCGCGCAGGCGCGTGTCTGCGAGGCAATGGACGGCGCGTTCGAGTTCTTGAAGAAAAAGCACGGCGCGTGAAGTTGCTCGAAAGAGAAAAAGACCTCGTAGCGGACAAGTAGCGGACAAAACCCGAAATCTGCAAAAATCCCGCAAACGGCTTAGCGTTTTCCGCCGTCAGGCGGATAATGCGTTGAGCCATTTGCGGGAAGTCAAAATGGTCTGAGTGACAGGATTTGAATGAGCGAGGGTGCTTTTGGCAGTTTGGGGTATGTTTTTATAACAATAATGTACAAACTATATACAGATTTCAAACACCTATGCCCTACCGTCTGCATATTTTTAAGGCATTGCAGGTTACTGCTGATAGCAGGTAAAGTACAAGTTCTCAAGTTCAATGCGTTGCTATCTGCGTGTTTCTTACCATAACAAAATACAATTTGCTCCCCTGCCTATCGGGGAGCATTTGTTTTTATATGACAGTCAAAGTTGAATTATATGAACCCCCCTTTTCCTTGCATAATCGACGGTGTATGCAGTCCCTCTGCGCTGTTCCCAAAGATAGCATATGAGGTATGCGCTGTTGTCAACGAGGTGGCGGTTGCGCGCATACATAAAGTAGTTGGTGTACTGCGGTGATAATATTCTCACCTTGTCGGCGCTTTCAAGGATCTCGTAGTACCTATGCCGTTGATCACTATTCCATTTCAGCGTCTGCTGATTGGGAGGACAAGGCAGTACAAGAATGGGTCTGATGTGTGGATATCCGCTTTACATTCAAAGACGGGACGGAAATTAAAGCGTAACAGAATAAAGATATAGGCGGCACTCGGAAGAAATTTCGATTGCTTTTGAATATTTACGAAAGTAGCGTATCCTAAGCTGGCAATACAAAATGGTAAGTCCTATTTAGAATGTGATTTTTCGTACAATCTTCCCGAAAATGGCGGAATAGATAATATAAACTTTCCATTTTCGCCTGTTATAGATTTTTGCGGAATTGAGTTTCCGCCATATTTTTGTGCATCTGTATCAAGCAACGTGACAAGCTCTTGAGCGTCCTCAATTTCCATTTCATAATCGGCAAGTTTATCGGAAAAGTTAAATACCGCAATCAAGGTCTGTTCCTTGCTTTTGCGCAGAAAAGAGTAAACGCATTTCTTTTCAAGATGACAGTCTATCCACTTAAAGCTGTTCTCATCATAATCGTCCCAAAGTGCGGGATTGCTGAGATATATGTGATTAAGTTCTCTGATATATTTGTAAAATGCATCGTGAATGGGGTAGTGGAGTATATCAAAGTCTTGACCTGTGCTTTCATTCCATTCACGGAATTGAGCAAACTCTCCTCCCATAAAGTTCAATTTCTTTCCGGGGTGTGCTGTCATATATAGATACAAGGCTCTTGCTTGCGGGAATTTCTGTTCATAATCCCCGTTCATTTTCTGAATTATCGTTGCTTTACCGTGAACATTCTCATCGTGGGAAAACGGCAGTATAAATCTTTCGCTTTGAAAGTACATCATACTGAAAGTAAGTTTGTGGTACTGCGCCGCCCTGTCATATGGAGCAAGGCGGAAATAGTCAAGAGTATCATTCATCCAACCCATATCCCATTTATAGTCAAATCCAAGACCGCCTGCATTTACTGCACCCGTTACGTTAGGGTAAGCCGACGAGTCCTCTGCGATAAGCATTACATCAGGAAATCTTTCTTTCAGACCGCTGTTCAGATTTTTGATAAATTTAATAGCAGATCGATTTTCACCGCGTTCTTTATTACCTTGCCAGTAAAGTAAATTGCTCACCGCATCAAATCGCAGACCGTCAAAATGAAATTCACTAAGCCAATAGCAAGCTGCGGATTGAAGAAAACTGCATACTTCACCGCGGGAGTGCATAAAATTGCAGCTTCCCCATTCGCTGTATCCTACATCGGAGTGAGGATATTCATACAAAGCTGTCCCGTCATAGTTCCACAGTGCATAATCATCAACGGCAAAGTGGACGGGTACAAAATCTATAATAACACCGATATTATTTTTGTGGCATTTATTAACAAATGCTCTTAGTTCATCAGGCTTACCGTAACGAGATGTAGGTGAAAAGAACCCCGTTGCCTGATAACCCCAAGACTCATCAGACGGATATTCGTTAAGGGGCATAAGTTCCACATAGTTGTAGCCGTTTTCTTTGATATAAGGTATCAGCACATCTGCAAGTTCGGCATAGGAGTACAGTTCTCCATTATCTTTTCTTTTCCAAGAGCCGAAATGTATCTCGTAAATGTTGACAGGCTTTTCAAAATGTTTTCTTCTGCTGTTCAGCCATTTCTTATCACGGAATAATGATGTATTCAATTTTGATATGCGCGAGGCATTACCCGGACGAAGTTCCGAATAAAAAGCATATGGGTCGCAATGGTCAATATATGAGCCGTCTTTTTTGTAAATACGGTACTTATACATCTGCCACTCTGATGTGTTTGAAATAACACACTCCCAAAAGTTGCCGTCATATATTTTGTTCATCGGCGTTTCCGTCCAGTTGTTAAATTCGCCTATTACAGAGATTTTTTTCGCGTTCGGTGCAAAGGTGCGAAAAGTAGTAACGCCATTATCAAAATGCGCACCAAGAAAACGATATGCCTCAAACTCGCTGCCCATATAGAAATTGTAAAAATCCATATTTTCACCTCAAAAGTTATCCAACGGTAGTTGCTTTTTTCTGATGATTATAGTATAATAGAAAATGAAGAAAAACTCAACCGTCATTTTGTTATAACCGTTGGAAAAGCAACCGATTTAGAAAATAGTGGGGTAATTATGGATAAGAGAATAGAAAAAACGAAAAACGGAATATTCAATGCTTTTATTGAACTGCGGTCTAAGAAACCGTTAGAGCGTATCAGCGTAAAAGAACTTTGTGAACTTGCTAACATCAACAAGTCCACATTTTACGCGCATTATCTTGATATTTATGACCTGTCCGACAAGATTGAAAATGAGATAACCGCCCAGATAATGAATGAAATTGACGTTAATGATTTGATAAACAGACCTGAAAATCTGCCCAAACAGCTTGCTGTCCTCTATACTTCAAAGCGATCGCTTATCTCAACAATTTTTTCGGGCAGCAGAACGCAGGAATTGCCTAAAAAGATACTCAATGTAACAATAGAACTGATAAACGAGGTATACTCTGATCTCTCAGATGAAAAATTTAAAATAATGCTGACATACAGCGTTTACGGCGGCTATTATGCTTTCAACGAAAACAGGAATTGCTCCGAACAGTTACTTATAAGTACCCTTGGCGAAATTTCTGAAAGGCTGTTTTTAGTAAAAAAATAAATACATAAACATTCAAAAGTATCAAGTCCTACTGCATCGGCAAGAAAAGCGACATTATCATCTTGCGAAAGCCACGGAATAAAGTCCAAAACCTCATGCGGTCACACCGTCCGCAGATCTTTTGTCTGTTTTTGACAATCATTAGCAGAAAAATATGTGCATATCTACAAAAACGATTAAAAGTCATTGACTTTCATTCAATGAATGTGATATAATGAAATTGCAGAATAAGAGGTGATAATGTGACTAACAGACAGATTGCCGCTATAGAAACTAAAAAAAGGCTTCTTGAAGCGGCAAAAAATATAATATGCGAAAAAGGGCTGATAAACACATCAATTGAGGAGATAACAAAAGCCTGTGGTGTATCGAACGGCACATTTTATACCTATTTCAAACGCAAGGAAGATGTAGTCTTTGAGTTAAGCCGGGAGATGTATCAGGGAATTTATGAGGAAGCGCAGGCTCATGACGGTCCATTTATGGAACGGCTGGTATTTTACATGGTGAATTTCTCCGGACACATTGAACGTGACGGGCTGAAGCTCTGTCAGGAATGGGTGCGGAACACCGTAGACCCCGACCTCGTTGAAACCCCGTACAACAAAAACAAACTCCATATGGATATTGATTCTATGAAGGGTATGATCGAAAAGGGAATTGAGCGGGGCGAACTGACGGACGATACACCTGTAGACGCGCTCGCCAATGCACTTGTAGATGTGATCTACGGCGAAATGCTTTGCTGGGATATGTCCGGCGGTGCATACAGCTTTGAAGAACGGACAAAAGAATTTTGCAGACTATTTTTACCCGCCATGATACGACCCTATATCAGCGAAAAAACAGGAGGAACCAACAATGAGTGAGATCAAGAAACTGGGATTTGGGCTGATGCGCCTTCCCCAGAAAAGCGACAATGCAGCAGACATCGACTTGGAACAGTTCAAACAGATGGCAGACCTTTTTCTGGAGCGGGGATTTACCTACTTTGATACCTCCTATGTGTATCATGACGGCGCTTCTGAAACCGCAATTCGGGAAGCCCTTGTCAAGCGCCATCCACGGGAGAGCTTCCTGCTGGTGTCGAAATTCCCTACTTTCCAGATACCTGCCGAGGACAAGGTGGAAACTATTTTCCGTGAGCAGTTGGACAAATGCGGGGTGGAATACTTTGACTACTACCTGCTCCACAATCTGAACCGCTACATCTATGCCACGGAAGTTCAGGACGCCCATTTGTTTAATCACATGAAACAGTGGAAAGAACAGGGTAAGATCCGCCACATCGCATTCTCTTACCATGATGACGCTGCCCATCTGGATCAGATTTTGACCGAGCACCCGGAGGTTGACGCTGTTCAGATCGTTCTGAACTACTACGACTGGGAGGAGCCGTTCATCCAGTCGAAGAAGTGTTACGAGGCCATACGCAAGCACGGCAAGCAGGTTATCGTCATGGAGCCGGTAAAGGGCGGCGCACTAGCAAAAGTCCCCGTCGGCGCGGAACACATCTTTCATAATATTGATCCCAACGCCTCCGCGGCAAGCTTTGCGATCCGCTTTGCCGCCTCGCAGGAAGGTGTGCTGGCAGTCCTCTCAGGCATGAGCAATCTCGCCCAGGTGACGGACAACACAAGTTATATGCAGGACTTCAAGCCCCTCACTGGCAGTGAAAAACGGGCTTTGGCTGAAATGAAAGGAAAATATCAGGAGACTTGGAAGTACCGCTGTGACGACTGGTCTGCTTTGGACGATAATGCCTACGGCGTGCCCATATCCGGCATCATTCGGGCGTACAACAGTATGTTGATCCAGCCCGATCCCACCTTCTGCGCGGAACTGAACTACTATCGGAGTTTCCTCAGCGCCTATGACCGTGCCTTTGAGACAGGAGATTACACGGCGCAGACCGAGAAGATAGGCGGAGCGTTTGATGTTACGACTGCAATGCGGGAAGCCGTAACATACCATGCGAAAAACAACTATCAGACCTATATGGATTAACAAGGAGACGAACTTATGATTTACAAAGATTTTCAGGATTTGAAATTATCCGCCTTGGGCATGGGTGCTATGCGCCTTCCGGTAATAGACGGAGATGATTCCAAGATAGATGAAACAGCCGCTAAAGAAATGGTCGCTTACGCTATGGAGCATGGCGTGAATTATTATGACACCGCTTGGGGCTACCATGACGGCAATTCGGAACTCGTGATGGGAAGAGCCTTAAAAGAATATCCGAGAGACCGTTTCTACCTGGCTACCAAATTTCCGGGATATGATCTGTCCAACATGACGAAAGTGGAAGAAATTTTTGAGAAACAGCTTGAAAAATGCCAAGTGGAATACTTTGACTTCTATTTGTTCCATAACGTCTGTGAGATGAACATTGACGCATATCTGGATGAAAAATACGGACTTTATGACTACTTGATGAAACAGAAAGAAAACGGAAGAATCCGTCATCTCGGATTTTCTGCGCATGGAAGCTATGATATGATGGAACGTTTCCTTGAGAAATACGGAAAGAGCATGGAATTTTGTCAGATCCAGCTGAATTACCTTGATTGGAGTTTTCAGGACGCCAAAGCAAAGGTGGAGCTTCTGAAAAAATACAACATTCCCGTTTGGGTTATGGAGCCATTGCGGGGCGGTCGTCTGGCAAATCTGACAGACGAGGAAGAGGCAAGATTAAAAGCCATGCGCCCCGATGAGAAGATCCCTGCTTGGGCGTTCCGCTTTCTGCAGTCCATTCCTGAGGTGACTGTTGTACTGTCCGGTATGTCCGACATGGAGCAGATGAAAGAAAATATCCGGACTTTCCAAGAAGAGAAACCCCTTTCCGATGAAGAAATGAAAAGTCTGCTGGCTATGGCAAATGAAATGGTACGGAAGATTGTCCTGCCCTGCACCGCCTGCCATTACTGCGTAAGCCATTGCCCGCAGGAACTGGATATTCCGACCTTGCTGGCTTTCTACAATGAGCACTGCTTCACGGGCGGCGGATTTATCGCACCGATGGCAATGTCCTCGTATCCGAACGACAAACTGCCGAGCGCCTGTATAGGCTGCAGAAGCTGCGAAGCCGTCTGTCCGCAGCAGATCAAGGTTTCCAAGGCTATGACTGATTTTGCCGAAAAATTAAATATGTAAAACGATACAAGAACATAGCGGAGGTGTCTAATGAAAATCAGAAAATTGCGGCAAATCGAAGTCTCAGAGATCGGGATGGGGTGTATGGGCTTTTCTCACGGCTACGGCAATGCACCGGAGCGTGCGTACAGCATTCGCGCCATTAAAGAGACTTACGAGTATGGCTGTACGTTTTTCGATACAGCAGAAACCTATGGAACACAGCCACGTTCGCATTTAGTAAACAGGAGCGATAAAGGACAGCGTTTACATACTCCAAATATCCGCAAATGGCGTATGACCTAGGCAAAAAATTGTAAAACAAGGAGGTTAAAGTATGAGAAAACGGGTTTTGCCTTTTTTCGCATTGCTGTTGATAATGATATTCACAGGCTGCACACAGAACACGCCGACAAGCGGTTCTGATAACCACATATCGTTTAATGTAAATACGTCCAATACAAATTCCGAAAAGAACGATAATTCGAGCAGCAGCGGAAATGGCAGTACAAACAGCGGCGAGAGCGACGGTATCACGTCTGACATTCAGACAAATTCCGATGTTCCTACCGTCTATATGACCTCGGACATTTCGCCTGAGGGGCTGACAGCGGTGTATAATGCGCTCGGCTGGACACCCACGGGAAAAGTTGCCGTAAAGCTGTCCACGGGCGAACCGCCCGCAAGCAACTATCTTCGCCCCGAACTTATAAAGGATTTGGTGCAGTCGGTGAACGGCACTATCGTTGAGTGCAACACCGCTTACGGCGGTTCGCGCAGTGAAACAGCTATGCACTATCAGGTCGCAAAGGATCACGGGTTCACGGATATTGCCGACTTTCAGATACTTGACGAAAACGGCTCTATGACTTTGCCCGTAGAGGACGGCTCGGTTCTCAAAGAAAACTATGTCGGCGCGGCGTTCGGCGATTATAATTGTTACCTCGTGCTGTCACATTTCAAAGGTCATTCAATGGCAGGCTACGGCGGTGCTATCAAGAATATCTCAATAGGACTTGGTTCCAGCGAGGGCAAGGCATGGATACACAGCGGCGGAACGAGCAAAACCAACGCTTGGGGCGGTAAGCAGGACGCTTTCTTAGAGGCAATGGCGGAGTCGGGAAAGTCCGTTTCCGATTATCTCGGAAACGGCAAGCGTATCGTCTATGTCAACGTGATGAACCGCCTGTCGGTAGATTGCGACTGCGACGGCAACCCTGCCGAGCCGGATATGCACGACATTGGGATTTTAGCGTCAACAGACCCCGTGGCGCTAGATCAGGCGTGCATTGATTTAATTTACGCGCAAAAAGACGGCGACGGGAAATCGCTTGTTCAGCGAATAGAATCCCGAAACGGTCTGCATACGTTGGAACACGCCGAGGAAATCGGTCTTGGAAGCCGTCATTACAGTCTGGTGAAGATTGATGAATGAAGCGGTTGAGGTACTGCAACGAGAGTTTGTCTATGTGTGGTATTACTTCACTGTTCAGTTTCGGCAAATCGTCGTTTATTGGGTTCTCGGAATGGTTGTCGGGTCGCTGGTTTCGGTGTTCGCAAAGGACGCTATTCACAACGCCTTTGACCGCATTCGAGATAAAAAGTGGGGATTGTGGGGAGTTGTTCCCGCAAGCCTGCTCGGAATTGCCTCGCCGCTTTGTATGTACGGCACGATACCTATTGCCGCGTCGTTTTCAAAACACGGAATGAGGCACGATTGGTTAGCGGCATTTATGATGTCAAGCGTGCTTTTAA
The DNA here is from genome assembly GCA_947628615.1 of uncultured Clostridia bacterium. GTDB lineage: Bacteria > Bacillota > Clostridia > Oscillospirales > Ruminococcaceae > UMGS1601. The sequence continues at coordinate 9,465 of CANRAO010000026.1, read as the reverse complement.
ATCCCCAACTAATTATGTATTCCACCGCTTTGGGAGCAACGGCACTCGCGATAAGGATAATTTCCTGCACGGTCTGCGGGATTGTGGCGGGGATTGTCGTACACATTTTCTACAAAAACAAGCCGTTTTTCAACTTCGCGGGCTTTGAGCCGAGGGAAAGTCACGACACTCATCCGAACCCGTTTTTGCGGTTTCTGTTCAACTTGGGACGGAACATTAAGGCAACGGGACTGTGGTTTCTCGTAGGAGTATTGCTTTCCGCATTATTTCAGCGGTATGTTCCCGCAGACAAATTCGCCGCGCTGTTCGGCGAAAATAACGAGGGTTTCGGAGTGCTTATGGCGGCAACAATCGGAGTACCGTTGTATGCTTGCGGAGGCGGAACAATTCCGCTAATCCGCGAGTGGCTGTCAATGGGCATGTCTATGGGAAGTGCCTCGGCGTTTATGATAACAGGACCTGCCACGAAAATCACTAATTTAGGCGCGCTGAAAATTGTCCTCGGAATGAAACGGTTTCTGCTGTATCTCGCGTTTGTAATGGCGTTTTCTCTGGTGACGGGATTGCTTGTCAATCTAATCATATAAAATAAGAAAAAAGGAGATTTTATTATGTCAACAACAGTTAAAACTTTAGAAAAACCGCGTTTGTCGATTAAGGTACAGACAATCGCAACGCTGTCTGCAATTGTCGGAGCGGTGGCTGTTCCGCAATTGTTTCACGCGCTCGGCGCGGTGTCGGGCGTTGGAACTTCGCTCGGCGAGGTGTTCCTGCCAATGCACCTGCCGATAATTCTTGTGGGACTTCTGGCGGGGCAATACGCAGGTGCAATTGCGGGGCTTTTAGGTCCGCTTGCAAGTTTTGCAATTTCGGGAATGCCGAGTGCGGTTATGCTCCCGTTTATGATGATTGAACTCTGCGTTTACGGCTTAACGGCGGGACTTCTGCGGAATGTAAAACTGCCGACAATCGTTAAGGTCGTTATAGCGCAAATCGCGGGACGTGCAGTAAGAGCGGGCGCAATTTTGCTCGGAGTGAACGTTTTCGGAAGTCAAATCAACGTTTCGACAATCTGGACGAGCATAGGAACGGGGTTGTTCGGGCTTGCGTTACAATGGGCGTTACTGCCGCTTATCGTCTACCGCGTGGATAATTTGAAGAAAAATGACAACTGATTTTCAGCGCGGGAAAAAGGCATTATCGACTTATGCAGTCGGTAATGCCTTTTCTTATTTTCTGCGCTTGCCGTGTTCTTTCATCAGCTTATCGGTGACCGCGCCGTTCAGTTTGGTCGAGGGTGCTATTTTGTGCCGCCGCTTGTTGGACTTGTCAAGCTCCGGAAAAATTGAGTTGTGGTCGGTGTATCGAACATTGCTATTTTCTAATTAATCCTCCGCTTCAATAGCAGCTGCGTTACCCATATTAACAATGATAGAGTTAAGATTTGCTTTCTTTACACCACCTTGATTAACTGACATGGCTTCTTCTACCATTTTTATAATTAAATCTCGCTTTTCCCAAATTGGTTTTGGAATAAGAATTTTATTTACATCCCATACTAACTTAAAGCTTTCACATCGATTACCCTCGCTTCGAAAATCTTCAACTTCCAAACGCACGACATTTCCATTCCACCATAAATCGTAAATAAGCGGCACATCATGCATCCCTCCCCCAATGGCAACTAAAAATGCATTTCGAACTCTGTCTGCTATCCACTCTGTTCGCCCCGGCAAAAATATCTTTGGGTCTGTCCCCCAACAGTTTTTTAATCCCATAGACTTGAAAAAATCAAAATCTTTTTCTTGGACAATTTCACATACAAAAGCCATAACATTCCCTTTCCCGCCAAGCGGCGAATATGCATTTTTTGATTTAAGGTTTTATCTTATTTGACCGGCTTATTAGCTGACTAACTAAATAATACCATTTCTAAACAAAAAAGTCAAGAATTCTCAATTAGCCTACAGTTTTTAATCTTTCCGATTTTAACATCACTGCAAGCGGACAGCAACATAAAACCTCTGCATTTTTGCGGGATAAACAAAACGCAAATAACATTTAGTAACATTTTGTAAAAAGTCGCGAACAATGGACAAGAGCAAAATCCCGAAAAAGCGAAATCCCGCAAACGGCTCTGCAACGCTATTCGCGGGAAGTTATCGCGCTTGAACAGAATTTCACAGAATCCGAGCGAAAAGAAAACGTCCCAAGCAAACGCTTGAGACGTAATGGTGCAGGGCATTGCCCTGCTGGTCTTAGTGACAGGATTTGAACAACAATTATCTTGAACTGTTCCTATCACAAAGCCATTTGTTCAACCTCGTGTGATTGTCCGTGTGATTATGTCTTGCCGCAAGTTTTTTCCTCTGTAAGCTGCTTTACAATGCCGCCGAAGTAGTCGTCAATCAGGCAGTCGACCTTTTTGCGCTCCGACGAAAATGTCTGCTGATAAACCGATTTAAGAACGCTGTCGGTAGACCACCCGCCGCGTTCGCAGGCGTATTTGTCAGGCACACCGAGCATCAGCATAACACTCGCGTTCAGATGTCGAAGATCGTGGAATGTCATCTGAATACCGCTTTGGTTCATCAGCTTCTTGAAATTCCCATACACCGCACGTCTGCTTTTGGGGATAATGAAATCGGTTTCGCTCTCGTGCGGTATCGCTGAAATTAGGCTCATTATGTACGGCGGGAGAGTGAGGGTTCTGGTGCTTTTTTCGGTTTTGCAGCCCTCGCGGACTTTTTCACCTTCATTCGTCATTATTTTCGTGCGGCGAATTTTTATTAAGCCGTTTTTTTCGTCCACGTCTCGAAATTGCAAGCCTATGACCTCGCCGATACGCAAGCTCAGCCACGCGGCAAGCAGTACGGGCAATTCCGATTCCGTTCCTTTTACAATGGAGAAAACCGTTTCAAAGGTCGGAAGCTCTCTTTCTTTCCTGACAATTTTCGGGAGCTTGATGTTGTCAAGGTGAATGTCGTGCTCGTGGAATTTCAGAACCGACTTTATAAGACCGAAAGCGTTTTTTACGGATTTCGCGCTTAAATTCTGCGCGTCTGTGTTTATCGCCTGTTGAATTTGAATTGCCTTCAGGTCTTTGATTTTGACGTCCATAATAAGCTGCAGCTTGTTGCGGAGTATCTCCTCATAGTTGGAAATTGTAGTTTCCTCGATGAGATTTCTGCGGCTGTCAATGTAGATTTCGACAGCGCGGCGCAGGGTAAAATCGCCGTCTTTGTCCGTACTCAATCCATCTTTAAATTCCTCCGCCATTTTCAGAGCTTTCCACAGCGTATCAGCGGTAAATGACTTAACAACGCGCTTGCCTTTTGCGTCATATCCCGCGACGACCTGTACTCTGTAATTTCCCGATGGGAGTTGTTTAGCTTTCATAGCATATCCTTTCCGAGTGCCGAAAAGTGATACCAAACTACAATTATATTATATCACTTTTCAACACAAATGTAAATAGTTTTTTGAAAATTTATAACGACATAAGGTCGGCAATTTCCATATTGTTTACATAAAGGAAGTTGTCGATTTTCTCTAAGGTGATGTTTTTCGCACACTTGTCATATTCGTGAAGCGTGCGCTCTCCGATGTTCAGGTATGCGGCAAGTTCGCTGTCGGAAATATCCCTGAGATTTTGCCAATATCTGATTTTACACCATATTTTCTTGTAGAGTGAAATGCGTTTTTCTTTGCGCATAGTGCCTCCTTTCGACATTGTATACTTGAAAGTGATTTGTGTGGGGTTTAATAAAACGATATAGAAGCAGCGAACTCTCGATTAAACAGACCCGCCACAAAATCCTCGTTGATTTTTGTCGTCGTGAAACGGACAGCAAGCCATACCTGCCCTGTTCACTTCCAATCCATAGAACCTTGCAACCTCCGGCATAGACAACCTGCTTTTAATTTCAAAGAAAACATTATCCAACGTCCTCCCCCTCTCGATGAAAAATTTGAAAGGTAAAATCTTTGGCGAGGTTCGGGACAGGTGGCGAAATACTGCTCCGAAAATTTTGCCCTTCACTTATAGGAAAATTTTCAGCGATTTATTAGGGGGAAAATTAAAATTTTTTTTAATTTTTTCAGATACCCCTAATTTTCCCACTAGTTTTTTCCTATCAATTGCGAAAATGGTGACAAAAGAAGGCATTCCAACGCCCTCCGGTTTTTGTAATTGGTGTCAAAGCACCGTCGGAAGTATACTTGGAAATGAGAAATACAAAGGCGATGCATTGCTGCAAAAGTGTTTTACCATAGATTTTCTGAGCAAGAAAAAGAAGAAAAACCGCGGCGAACTGCCTCAGTATTATGTCACCTCCGACCACGAAGCTATTATCAGCCCGTGGCTTTTTGATTATGTTCAGCAACAGAGAATGCTGAAAACTTCACGCACTCTAAGCCGATACAGCGGCCACGCTCTTTACTGCAGCAAGATAATATGCGGCAAATGCGGTGAGAAATACGGAATGCGGCCGTGGCATTCCACAAGCTATAACGATTTAGTATGGCAATGCAGAAACCGATATAATCAAGCTGTAAGGTGCAAGACCGTCAACATTTATGATATGTATCTTCACTATGTCACGCATACAATGGCGGTCAACAAGATAAAAAGACTGCCCGAAGTGAAGAAAGACTTAATGGAGTGCCTAAAAGCCGTCATTGACGAAAATAGGATAAAGTCCGTACAAAGAGCGATAAACCGCTGCCTGCGGTCAAGCGTATGGAATCTGTGGGCAGACGAGGACGACCTCGTACTGATCATAGACAGACTAATCACTCAGGAAAACGGCACTTTGACCGTGCATTGGATTGACGGCAGCGAGGACGTTTTCCAGATGGAGAGGTTTAGTCCGAGGATGTTTTTTAGGTGGAAGTAAGATGTGTTACATAGAAGTTATCAAAAGTAATGAAAATAGCAATTAAAAAATAGCAACTAAAAAAAATTCAAAAAGGGATTGAAATTTGTCACGAATTGTGATATAATAATATTATAGTTTAGTTGTATTGAGGGGGTATTAGAATTGAATGACAACAAAAAAATTAAATCGCCTATGGAGCATTTGAATATAGGAGAATTTAACCGAGGTCAAGCTTCTAAATTAATTAGAGGATTATCAGAATCTGATAAAACAGCTTTTATATTAAAGAATGGGAAACCAATTGCTGTCATCCTTTCATACGAAAGATACGAAAGGTTACTGGCAGCAGGTGTTGACATTAATGAATTTTAAGCATGGCAAGGGAGAAAGCGTATGATTAAACAAAAATATGGTGTGGTATATACGCCGAATACTTTGTCAAAGTTTGTAGCGGAGCTATTAAAACTGACGGCGGGTGAAAGTCCCGTAAAGGTAGTACTTGATCCTGCAAGCGGTGATTGTGCATTGCTTAGAGCTGCAAAAAAGATTTTTGGCAATAACACCACATATATAGGCATTGACGTGGATAGTGATGCTGTTAACAGAACAAAAGACAACTTTACAGTTATTCACAACGATGCCATAATGCCAAAAAACGTAAAAAGGAGAAGCGCAGAATACTGGAAAGATAGACTGCCAAATGTAGATGCTGTAATAGCAAATCCACCATGGAGTTCAGAAAAGATTTATGACCGGCAAGCATTATCTGCAGCAGGATTTACCTTGGTTTCAGGACAATATGATAGCTATGTTCTCTTTATTGAATTAGCTTATAATATTCTATGTGAGGATGGGTTACTGGCCTTTATCATTCCTGACTCTCTGTTTGATACGCAGAACGAGAATCTGCGTCAGTTTCTCGCCGAAAAAATGCAAATTAAAGTTATTGCTCGACTCGGTGAAAAAATATTCGATGAAGTCAATCGTGCTACCACTGTAATTGTATGTAAAAAAGCTATTCCCACCAGAGATTCTATAACAACTTGCTTTCGACTTTCTACTGATGATAGAAAAGCTTATTTATCCGATAAAGGAACGCTTTTGACGTTTTTTAATAAAAAATCTCATAATGTAATGCAACAGAGATTTATATTCAATAGTGGATATAATTTTGATATTGATACACGTAGCGACGAGGAAGGCCTTCTTGGTAAAATTAAATCCAATAGCATTGACTGGAATAATGTGTTTATCTTTGGAAGAGGCGTAGAAATATCTAAAACGGGAAAGATTGTGTGTTGTCCCAATTGTAACTATGCACAAGGCTATAAAAAAGGTCAGCTAAAGTCTGGTAGAAAAAAATGCACCAACTGTGGGGCGGAAATAGCAGTAACAACAGAAACTGTAATGAATGTAGTGACTCGTTTACCCAACAAAGATTCCATATTAATTTATGTAGGCGAAAATATACAGAGATATGGGGTTGCTGGTGAATTTTATATTCGTCCTGATATTGAAGGAATAAACTATAAAAATCGCGACCTATATACCCCGCCAAAATTGCTTATAAGGAAAACGGGTCTGGGAATTTACAGCGCCATTGACTATACAGGAAGCTTAACAAGCCAAACTGTGTATATCTTGAAATATTTAGATTCCAATAATGCAACTCCGCTGGAATACTACCTGGCCTTAATAAATTCAAGAGTGGTATATTACTATTACCTCAAGACCTATGGGGAAAATGAATGGAAGTCACATCCATATCTCACAAAACAGATTGTTTTTTCATTTCCAATTCGGCCATATACAGGAAGTAAACTTGATCATGAAATTGTTCGGATTGCCTCAACTCTCATGGAGCATTATGATCATTCTGTGGATTTGCGCCTTGAAAAATTGGTAATGAAGAAATATGAACTTACTGAGCAAGAATGTAAATTGATTGCCACCGAGATGGACAAGTTGCCTCCTCTTCGCGCAGTCATAAACATGAAGATGGGGGTGTAACAAGTTTGTATAGATATATTGGAAATAAAACGAAGCTGTTGCCTCACATAACCGAACGAGTTCGTGAGTTGATTGGTGATACTGGAACTGTTGCAGATATTATGGCCGGTACAGGGTCGGTTTCACTCGAACTACGTAAATGTGGTTATAAAGTGATAGCATCTGATGTAATGACGTACTCGTATCATCATTTGGTTACCAACCTTCAAATTGGAGAATATCCTCAGTTTACTGGATTGGCAACTTGCAAGGTCATTTCCTCTAACAGCAAAATACCATATGAGGATGTATTGCTGTATCTTAATAACTTGCAGGCAAAACATAGTTTTTTTTATCGCGAATTTTCGCCCGATGGAAAACCTTTAAACGGTTGCCCAGCACGAAAGTATTTCACTTCTTCTAATGCAGCAAAAATAGATGCAATTAGGGAACAGATTAATGAATGGGTTGATAAGCAATGTATTACTGCAATTGAGGAATCACTTCTCAAGCACACGCTCATTATGGCTGTTAATGAAGTCGCAAATATTTCAGGGACATATGGGTATTTTTTATCTGATTTTAAGAAAAATGCCTGTGACACCATTGCGCTCAAGCCAGTTGAAGTGTATCCAAAAAACTATGATGGACATACGGTTCGCCTTGGCTTTGCGGAGAATCTGGCCGGTCTAATTACTGCCGACCTTTGCTACATTGATCCCCCGTATATGAAACGGCAATACGCTGCAAATTACCATATTTTAGAAACAATTGCTCGTGGAGATTTTCCAGAAGCCATAGGAAAAAGTGGCTTACGGGATTGGTGGGATCAGCACTCGAAATTATGTACCAAAACGCATGGTTTACAGTCTTTTGAAAAAATCATGAATGAAATGCATTGCAATACATTTTTAGTGAGCTATAGTGAGGATGGGTTATTTACACTTGAACAATTGAAGGAATGCTTTGGCAAAATCGGTAAGGTTCAAGTGCAATTAATAGACTATAATCGCTTTAAAAGCAATGACAGCAAACTACCGTCAAAGCTGAAAGAATATCTTATATCAGTGGAAAGGAAGACATGATTATGGAATACATTGAAAGAATTTTTTACAGGAAAATTAACCCGTCAGATTTCAAAAAGCTGTATGACATTGATCGACCAGAGAGTGGCGGTGGGCAAACATACTTAGAGGCAGCAGGAATTTCAAACGATAAAATCGTTGATTTTCTTTCGTGCGCCGAAATCAGCGATAGTCCACTTCAAGATGAGTCCAGAGATATTTACACTTTTAACGCCTATGTTCTTGGCGATGCACAGAAGCGAGATTTTATTGAGTTTGCGCCGAGAGGCGGGAGAAATAATTATCGAATTAGTCGTCAAAATATGAGATACAAGCATCCTGCGTGGCGATTAGAGAATGGTTTTCCTGAGCCGAACAGAAATCAAGATGGTGAGTATACCTCTGAGGGGAATTTTGAAGGTATAATTGATGACCTTGTGATAATAATTTTAAGAACATCCTATCAGAAGTACTATGCTGGCTTTATCAATTGCCATTCCATGCCCCAGGATTGGCCTGTGGGCATTGGATTAGAGGAAATGTTTAGAAATGAAAGACGTGGCGTGATAGATTTACACGCATATCGTGTTCAATTTAGGAATTCCGCAAGCAATCCGTTTGGCGTGTGGGAGCAGATCATTGACGAGACTATACGAATTAACGGTGGTGACAATATCCTGCTTTATGGAGTTCCCGGTTCAGGAAAAAGTTGGACCATCGAACATGAGTACTGCTATCCTGGTAGTGTAGTAGAAAGACTGGTTTTCCATCCTGATTACACGAATGCCGATTTCATAGGACAAATTTTACCGGTTGTGGATGCTGAAAAGCAGGTTACTTACGAATTCACACCTGGTCCTTTTACCACAATACTAAAGGATGCGTATGAACATCCGACACAGAAATACACACTTATTATTGAGGAGATAAACCGTGGAAATGCACCAGCTATTTTTGGTGAGGTATTCCAACTGCTTGACAGAACTGTTGAACTGAAATCAGCAGAAGGTGTTACCTACCCCGTTGGGACAAGTGAATACGGAATTACTCATAAGTATATGGCAGAAAAAATCTATGGTGATTCCACTCACAAGGTGCGTATCCCCTCAAACTTGTCCATCGTGGGTACGATGAACACTTCCGACCAGAATGTGTTCACGCTTGATACGGCGTTCCAGCGCAGATGGAGAATGCGCTTGATTGAGAACAATTTTGACAATGTTCGTGCATCCCTCGCCAATGCGCAAATTCTTGATACCGAAGTCACATGGAAGACGTTTTGCGAAAAGGTCAATGGAATTATTGTGGGAAATAAGGCAAAAATGGCATCTGCTGAAGACAAGAGACTGGGTGTTTACTTCGTTCATGAAAGCGATGTGACTTTTGATCAGCGTGCAGAGCCTTCTGATGGCTATACCTCACTTCTGACAGAATACAATGACCTTCTGCGTACTGAAGCAACTGGCGATATGCCAGAGGATAAAAAGCAAAGACTGGCTATTATCCGAGAAGTTCTTATGCACAATCGTATG
>CANRAO010000025.1 GCA_947628615.1 uncultured Clostridia bacterium | reverse complement strand
GATTTGACTGTGTAGATATTTGTAAAGGTTGCTTCTGTTGCACTTTGCGCTCCTACCTTTGAATACTCTGTGCTGCTCACCTTTAGTTGTGAGTTTTCATCCGTTACCACTACTTTAAGTGTCCACACGCTTTCGTCATAAGTATAACCTTCGTCATTGCCCTTTGTTTCTTTTATTTCAAAGTTATATGTTCCTGCTTTGCTGAATGTAATTGCATTAAAGTTCGTACTTCCTGCTCCTGTTACAGTAGCTGTTGTATTTTCAGGAAGCTTTGCTCCGCTTGGGTTGTTTGGCTTTGCAGTTATACTAAATGTAAAGCTCTTATTATTTGCAGGTGCAACTCCTGAGATAGTTTTTGTTACCTTCGGCGTATACTCTGCCTTCGTTACATTATACCTGTTTGTAAACGCTGCTCCGTCTTCATTTGTTATTCCGCCTGCCTTTGTATAGCTATAGCTTTCAACTTCAAGATGCGAATCATTATCTGCTACATCTACTGTCAGCGTCCATACACTTTCATCATAGGTATAACCTGCTTCATCTCCCTTTATTTCTCTTATCTCAAATTTATACTCTCCTGCTTTAGTAAAAGTAATTGCTCCAAACCTTGCAGTTCCTTCTCCTGTTACTGTTGCCGTTGCATCCTCAGGTAGTACTGCCCCGTTTTCGGGATTATCCGCTTTTTCCTTTATACTAAAGTTAAACGTTCCTTCGCTTGGAGGTATTTGTCCTGTCAGCGTTTTTATCGCTTTGGGGGTGAATGTTGCAGGTTTAGATGTATAGATGTTCGTAAATACAGCTCCGTCTTCGCTTCTTGTTCCGTCTGCCTTTGCATAGCTATGGCTTACCACTTCTAACTGCGAATCATCATCTGCTACTTCTACTGTCAGCGTCCACACGCTTTCGTCATAGGTATAGCCTTCATCACTGCCCTTTGTTTCTTTTATTTCAAAATTATATGTTCCTGCTTTACTGAATGTAATATTTCCAAAGCTTGTGCTTCCTGCTCCAGTTACCGTTGCCGTTGTATCTGTCGGTAAAACTGCTCCGTCAGGATTATCTGCACTTGACCTAATATTAAAGCTAAAGGTTTTGTCCTCTGTTGGATCCTGTCCTGTTAGTATTTTGGTTACATTTGGCTGATATGTAGTGTAATTAGTTTTATAAATATTGATAAATTCAGCTCCGGTCTCGTTAGCAAGTACACCTATTTTTGCATATGAGTATTTAGTTACTTCTAATTGAGAATCGTTATCCTCCACCTCTACCGTAAGCGTCCATTCGCTTCCGTCATAGGTGTAGCCATGCTCTCCGCTGTCTTTCTCTGTTATCTTGAATGTATATGTTCCTTCTTTGCTGAACGTAATTGCTCCGAAGTTCGTGCTTCCTGCTCCTGTTACTGTTGCTCTTTTATTTGTAAACTCTACCCCGTTTTCAGGATTGCCTTCGCCTTCCTCTATATTAAATGTAAATGTTGTGTCGTGCTGTGTTGTGCCTGTTACAGTTTTTTTCACCTGCGGAGTGTATTTTGCCGGTTCTTCATTATAAGTATTTACAATATCTGCTTTGAACTCCTCTGATTCAGAACTTATAGGACCGCCCCAATTTGCAGATTCTGCAGGCGTGTATTTAACATCAGGCGTGTATCCGGCAGGTACTTCTGTTTCTGCTACACTGTATTTTGTACCGTCAATTAAATCAGATATGATTATACTCTGACCAATCTTTAACATAGTGTCAGCCGTATAATAGCCCGTTCCTGCATCTTTACTAAATGTAAGACTTCCGCTTTGAGGTACTGGACTATTATCAGTATAGCTATATTCTACTGACTCATCAGTAATATCGTCAGGCAGATCAAGCGTTATTCGGAAGTTGAATTGCCTTTCCATATCAGGCGGAGTGCTGCCACTTTCATTCAATGCTTTGCTTATAGTCAGCGCTCCTGTGCCTCTGCTGTTTGTGAAAATAGCAGTTTTTTGTTGATTAACGTCATCAAATTGTCCGCTTGCACCTACAGAAGTTGTAACATATCCATTCTTATTTGCCTCAACTTCGTTTATTTCATATTGCGTATTTAGCGGCAAGTTGGTAATAACTACTCTCTCATCGTTCTTGAGTTTGATCTCTCCTCCGTCTTTAATAGTACCTTCCTTTGAGCCAGAATAACTATATCCGTCACTAATAGGACTTCCTTCGCCGTCTTTAAGTGATATTGTAAACGTAAATTCTTTATCTGTATCTCCTGATTCGCCTTCTACTACCTTTTCAATAATCAAATTACCAGTTCCTGCAGGATTTTGATTATTGAAATCTGCTCCTGCTCTTTCGTCAGATGAAAGTGTACCTTCAGCAACACCGTCATTTGGTGTAGCGTCAGATAAAATAGTGGTTTGATATCCGTCACTATTTGCCCCTTGCTCTGTGACCTTATACTGTGTGCCCTCAGGCAAGCCGTTAATTATTATACCCTGACCGTGCTTTAAGTTAATGCTTGCAGTATAAGTACCATCTTCGCCATTTGCAGTCAGATTAAGTGTATTATCCTGTGGTTTATCAACACCATCAGCAGTATTTATTCCTGTGTATGTATATCCCTCTGCAAGAATTACTCCCTGAGGTGGGGTGAGAACTATATCAAATGTCCAATCTTTACTCTTATCTCCGCTTTCACCGCTTACGGTTTTGGATATGGTCAGATTGCGCTTATTTAATAATGTATTTGTGAATTTTGCCGTTGAAGTCTTTTCATTCTCAAGAGTTCCTATATCTCCCTCTTTAACAGTTGAATATCCGGCAACCTGAGTTTCTGTTACTGCATACTCCGTATTATCAGGCAAATACTTAATTTCAATAGTCTGTCCGTTCTTAAGATTGAATGTACCTGTCTTTGAATCTCCGTTATCTGTAAGCTCCAAATCGCCGCTTTCATCATCACTACCTTTAGAGTGAATTACATAAGGATAGCTTGACTCTAAAATGCTTCCGTCACTTGGTGTAAGAGTTACCTTGAATTCAAACTTCTGTGAATCATCAGGTTCTGTTCCGTCTGCATTTACCACTGTTTTGGAAACTTCAAGAACCGGTTCCTTTTCACCTTTCTGAATCGTAATCTCAGGCTTTGGGTCGGGTTCATCACCGTTATCGCCTTTTACCAACGCAATGTTTTTAAGTTCCTCATCGCTGTTAACATCCTCATGCGTCACGGTATAGGTTGCTTTTACAGTTACCACTGCGCCCGGCGCCATATCGGTAATCACTGCCTGACCTTCACCGTTGATTGTGTAGTCGTCGCCCTCAACAATTGTTGCACCTTCAAGCTGTTCAGTCACGGTTACGTTGTTCTGCGTTGTCTTGCCGCTGTTAGTAACAGTAATGTCAAACTCCGCCTTGTCGCCTGCTTTAAACGCACCATTCTCACCGGTACCTGCGTTTGTCACACTCTTGCTGGCAGTAATACCAGGAACGGCAGTGTTATCGTATTCTACATCGCTGTACGCTGCTGCGTTAATAGTACCGCTCTCACTGTTGCCGTCTTTTAATGCAGAGGTATATCCCTCTAATGACTGCTCCGTGACCTTGTATTGCGCTCCAGCCGGCAGGTCTAAGCTGGCTGTCTGATTATGCTTAAGATTGATCGTACCCTTATAGGTATTAGAAGCATCATCATAACTCAGGTTCAGAGTTTTTGTACCCCCCTCATCGCTGACTGTGTAGCTGACAGAATAATTTTCATTCTCACCAAAGAAATTTTTCTCGTTCTCAAATGTGCTTAGATTATCTTCAAGATTGCTTATCTCAACATCAAAGGCAAATTCCTGGTCCTCTGATCCCGGAGCTTGTTCCGTATTCGTTACCGTCTTGTTGATTCGCAGCGTGCCATATGCCGCTATAAGCCATACGTCAACCTCGCCACCGTTTTTAACCTCGTCCCAGTAGAACTCACCCTTGTGATTGTCGCTTCCGTTTTTAGTTTTATCATAGGTATACCAGTGACCGATCGAACTGTCGAAAAAGTTAAGCAGATTATCTGCATACGGATCGACTACTACTGAAAGACCCCCTGCGTCACCTAGTTTGAAATATGTCTCACGTTTAGCAATATAATATTGATTAGTGGTGTATCCTTCATTTGCACCGTCTGCGTCTGCGTCAGCATCTACCTCCTCTTGAGAAAAATGCTGTGCTTCTAATTCCCTACCTTGTATACGCCGAAACTCTCTTCCCTGGGCATTAGTATAATTCAACGTAACATAGTAGCTATATGGCTCAGCTGCGGCATTCCACAATGCTGTGAGATAGATAACATAGTTACGATTTTCAGCACTATATAAGTTTGCTATATCGTTTATTTCACGTAGATTGACTTCATCACCCGGTTGCAGGATATAATATTCCTCAGGGTTCGCAGTAGTCTCATTAGGACCCACAAAACTTCCGCCTGTGTATTTTAACGCATTTCCAGCTTCATCTGTCACTACCCAACCCTTAAAGACAGGGGGACGTTCATTCGTAGAAGAAGGGCTATTTCCGTGGATAACAATACTGTTATTAGTATCATTACCGCCGTAGTTTCCTGTTGGGCTACCTATGGAGTAATAGTTGCCGTGGTTTGCATCGACATTATTATTACGAAAACTCAGCTCACCGTTATCGAACTCCGGCATATTTGTAATTTCACTGTTTGAAATATTAGTGATATTTTCCTTATTCAATTCATAATCAGTTGTGTTACCGTTCTGATATGCCACCACATACTGCATAGACGTAGACTGAATAGACAAAACTCCAACGCTGCCCACTGAGTTCAGGGTCGTATAATACCAACCATTAGCATCCGGACCGGATATTACCGTATCATCAGCAGAAAACGTTTGTGAGCTATTACCTGTTTTCTCTTCAAATGTTATGCCACTGTAGACATTATTATTTGACCACTCATAGCCCTCCTGCAGTTTGAAACGTATATTACCTTCCGGCTGATTTTGATTATCACCATCGGTGTGGTTAGTATTTGTATATTTGAAGTCGGCAACACCTGATGTATCCGTACGCAAAGAAGTTGCCTCATTCACATCACTCCAAGCATAATTAGTATCAGTACTGTTTTCTGACCTCCACATCTGAAAGTCCACACCAAAAATCTTTTCAATAACGACTTCATGATAATTATCATCGTCATTATTCAAAGAGCCTCCCGTGATTACCGCTCTACGCTGCATACCGCTAATTGTAATAGTATACTGACGCACAAGACCATTGTTGTTTCCTTGCGTCGCAGTAACGCCGATTACAACTTTCGCTCCTGAGGGAAGTACCGTTTCTGCCGTCTCAGCCTCTGTCGTTACTTCATCTATATATGGAATAGCCATACTCTGTCCGTTGATCGATAGGGATCTAAGCTCAAAATGAACGGAGTTAGGGTTGAATGCATTGGTAGTCGTAAAAGACCATGTAAGGTTATAAGTGCCATCATCATTGGCTGTTCTGGTGGGCTCTCCATCTGATGCAGCACGGGGAACATTTTCTCCTGATCCTCTTCGGTCAACCTCAGTAGACTCCATCCAATGATTAGGATTAAATACTACACTTTCCGCAGTACGCTTTGTCACTTCCACCCTGACGGTCTGATCTGCAGTTGCAGAATCTTTGTCTCCCGACAGATAAGTACCGGTCAGAGAGAAAAATCCCGGACCTTGTGTAGGATCAATCGTTATATTTCGGTCTTCTGATTTGTATATAACGTCCTGACCTAAAGCATAGTTGCCATATCCTTCCTCTGATGGAAACTTCTGGTAGTTTGTATATTGACTGCTAAAATTCTCAGTATTACCTATGTATACTCTAGCAGTATAACCGGCAGGAATAGTTACATCTGTACCGAACCATTTGTCAACGGTCTCCGATACCCGTCGCTGGCCAAAGACTGCGTCCAATCCAAATTGTGGATCATTGTCATCTTGCTTTACGCCGCCAACATAGACTTCGTAGTCGACTTTATACTCCTCCGGCACATAACGCACCTCGAACGGAGCAGCACCGCTATAATCTTGAGGCAGCACTACCGTACTCATTATACCTTTAATGTCGACAGAAGTAAAATGGACATATTCTTTTCCTATTACTTCATACATTCCCAAATGGTGAATAATCGTATCATTAACACGAATAGAGCTGATTTTATAGCCCTCGATTTGCGGATAGGAAGCAAGGATTTCCTGCACTGTTTCGCTATTGTCTCCATCGCTATTAACAACTACATCTCCACCCTTTGGACCTGTCCAGCTGTCAGTCGTTACATTGATGTTGAGTTCAGAGCCTTCGAGTGAATTAGTATTACTCTTTAGGGCAGCAAAGTCTGCATAATCACCTACCTGCGTACCCTCGTTAGCACCCCAGACGCTGAAAGAAAAATATTTTTCGTCCACCGAATCGTCAGACACTTCCCCAATTGGCATAATTCCGTATTCGTTATCCGCATATGTAGTTATGTTACCGCTAAATAACGATAAAATCATACACAGACTTAAAAATAACGATATAAATCTGTTTGTTATTTTGTTTAGTTTCATTGTCTCCTTATGTTTCATAGTATTTTCCTCCTGGAAAGAAATTTCTGGAGCATTTTCACTGTTCCATTTGCGCACAGTTTAAATACAGCAACATATTGCCGTTTAAAACTCCCCAAACTGTGCGGAGAATTAAGGGATAAATTCTTTTGTTTTTGATACATAATCATACAGTCTATACAATTATTACACATAGAAAAAGCAGCATATCCCCTTCAAGATATACTGCTTCATATAAATTTATGCAATTGTAATAAGATATTTTGTATACAGCAAACAAAGGTGAGGTTTTTAATCCCCCCCCCCATTTACACAAAATGGAATTGAATGTGTTGCACAAATCATAATATCACCATAAAAAGATTAGTACACAAATTATATCACTTTTTAAAATCTTAATCAATAAAAATATAGCTAAATTTGAGTTAAAAATGTAAAGTTTTTTTGTTTATTTTTTATAAGAGCAGTGATGGTTGGGTAATGTGAATAAACAAAAAGAGCTAACTGACTTCACAAAAATCAGTTAGCTCTTAACTTTTTTGAATAATACAAATAATGTAGCCATTTTATTGCCACGAAGTGCATCAAAGCGGCAAAAAGCCTTATTTTACGGGCTTTTCTGTGGGTGTGAAATTATTCCCACTCGCTCCCTGTAAATCAATCCTTAAACGCATTTGTTTATTAGATTTAGCATATAGTATCTTCATTATTTGTATTATCGGTAAAGCATACGCTATCCGATTTTTTGTTGCCATATTGTTGCCACGCCTTTATTATAGCAAATCCACGCAGATTGACAACCTACTTTTGCAATGTTACGCAATAGAAATCCATTTTCGAGACGATTAGTTATAAAATATCACCTATGCTCCTATTGCGTCTAGAATCTCTTGAAATATAAGGCTTCCAGAGTACCTAAAGCATAACATTTAATACCTTAACAAACAAGAATTTATCTAATTCCTTATCTGTTTTATCATATATGCAGCATATTCATGGGCATTATTTTCATCCCATTCTGTTGATTTATTAGATAAATATTCATCCAGTGTCTGTACAATTAAAGTCTTATACTTTTCAGGGACATTGCATATTCCCCATTTACCACCTTCCTTTTTTGACAGGATAAGTTCTTCT
Source organism: uncultured Clostridia bacterium (assembly GCA_947628615.1). Classification (GTDB taxonomy): domain Bacteria; phylum Bacillota; class Clostridia; order Oscillospirales; family Ruminococcaceae; genus UMGS1601. Next base: position 13,963 of record CANRAO010000025.1, on the reverse strand, counting down.
TTTTTGTATGCTAATACTCTACATAAGTTTAGAATAATGTAAGTGGGATTGTCCATTATTTCCGTTTCAGCTTCCTCAATATCACTCCAAATACTATCAAAGTAGTCTTTTTTACTGACTGCTCCAAAGACATCTTTGATATCGTTTCCATAAAGACATTTTCCCCTGTGATAAATAATAGTAATATGAGCTGCCAGATCTTTATCTGTTCCCTTCATTTTATCAATATAATCTAAAGGATTGGTGTTATACCATTCTAAATGTGCAATAGAAAAGTGCAATTCGAAAGGTGTCGGATAAACAAACGGATTGCATACCCCTCTTTTAACAATGCTTAGTTCAATACCTTTTGGAGGAGCATATGTATTTAATTCTACAACCATATCCATGAAGCGATGTTTTATGTTGTTTGGAATAGCTTCCTTTACTACAACTAACAAATCAATATCACTTTTTTTCTCATTATAGCATCCCATAACAGCAGAGCCATGAAGATAAATCCCAATCAGATTATCTCCTAATATTTTTTGACTTTGTGTGACAAAACTTTTAAGCAAATCATTTAAAGCATCCATATCTAACGTCTTCTATAAAACATCTACTACAGCGGTCAACTCCGATTTGGCAATTTCTAATGGCAAAGGAAACTTGCCATTTAACCAATCCATTTCTGCACTATGGACTTGAAAATCCGGAAAATATTTATGTCCTCCGATATGATCCCAATGTGCGTGTGTCGTGACAACAGCAATCGGAAGTTCTGTCAAATTATTAACGACATTTTTGATATTGGCAATGCCTAAGCCTGTGTCAATCAAAATGGCTCGCTCTGTCCCAAAAAGCAAATAGCAATGTGTTTCTTCCAGGTGATGGTATTCACTGATAACATAAGTTTTTGAGTCTATTTTATCTATTGTAAACTAGCCATTCATGTTTATTCCCACTCAATAGTCGCAGGCGGCTTTGTGGTTATATCATAAACAACTCGGTTTATGTTGCCAACTTCATTAACTATCCTGCTTGCACAGGTCTCCAGAACCTCGTACGGTATCTTTGCAAAATCAGCAGTCATAAAGTCGGTCGTGGTAACTCCCCTTAAAGCAAGCGTGTAATCATAAGTCCTGCCGTCGCCCATTACGCCCACAGAACGCATTGAGGTAAGTACAGCAAAATATTGGTGAATTTCCCTGTCAAGACCCGCTTTTGCAATCTCTTCTCTGAAAATCCAGTCAGCGTCTTGAAGTATCGTCAGCTTCTCATCTGTTATTTCGCCTATTATTCTTATAGCAAGTCCAGGTCCCGGAAACGGCTGACGCCATACTAAAGTTTCTGACAGCCCAAGCTCCTGACCTAGCTTTCTAACCTCGTCTTTGAACAGCAAGCGTAAAGGCTCTATTATCTCTTTAAAGTCAACATAGTCGGGAAGCCCCCCCACATTGTGGTGTGATTTTATTACTGCGGCGTCGCCAGTTCCCGATTCGATGATGTCGGGGTAAATAGTTCCCTGAACAAGATAGTCAACCGTGCCGATTTTCTTAGCCTCCGCCTCGAAACAGCGAATAAACTCCTCGCCTATGATCTTTCTCTTGGTTTCGGGATCTGAAACACCGTTCAGCTTTGACATAAATCGGTCTTTAGCATTTACTCTTACGAAGTTTATATCCCAGTCTTTGAAGGCTTCCTCAACTTCGTTGCCCTCGTTTTTCCTCATAAAACCGTGGTCGACAAAAATGCAGGTAAGCTGGCTTCCCACAGCTTTTGACAAAAGTGCCGCCGCAACAGATGAATCCACTCCGCCCGAAAGCCCCAAAAGAACCTTTCCGCCGCCTACTCTTTCTCGGATTTCCTTTATCTGAGTTTCAGCAAAGTTTTCCATAGTCCAATCGCCCACACAGCCGCAAATGTTGTAAAGAAAATTGTGAAGAATTTTGCTTCCGTTTTGTGTGTGATTGACCTCTGGGTGTAGCTGTATACCGTACAACTTTTTGTCTGCATTTTCAAATGCTGCATTTGGACAGTTTTCTGTACGTGCGATATTTTTAAATCCCTGAGGAATCTCGCTTACATAATCAGTATGACTCATCCAAGAAACAGCCTTTTTATCAATGCCCTTGAACAGCAGAGAACTTTTATCATACTCGGTCTCAGTCTTTCCATACTCGCTTGTAACGCAGGTTTCTACCTTACCGCCGAGTGTATTTGCCATAAGCTGACAGCCATAGCAAATTCCCAAAACAGGAATACCCAGCTCAAAAATCTCACTTGAAATGCTAGGTGCACCGTCTCCGTAAACACTTTGAGGACCGCCTGTGAAAATTATGCCGACAGGGTCAAGTTGTTTAATATCCTCAATCGACATTTTGTTATAAGACTTGACCTCGCAATAAACTCCGCATTCACGAACACGTCTTGCGATAAGCTGATTATACTGACCTCCGAAATCGAGGATCAACACATATTGATGAGTCATAAAACTTCTCCTTAATTTTTGATACAAATATTTTATCATATACGACATTCTTTTGCAAGATAAATTTACGATACATCTAATTATAAAGCAAAAGCCGCCGTTATGGTGTTACCCATAACAGCGGTATATTTTACGGTCTTATTCCTTCTAACACATCTATCATTTCGCTCCATTCACGGATATGCAGATGTTCACATTTAGGTATCTGTATGTTGGAACGATCTTTGTAGTTTTTTTCTGTATCGTTATCATACCAAACAGGATAAATGCCGACCTGTGCCGCTCCTTCAATATCCGCTTGAGGATTGTCGCCGCAATACCATACGTCTTCTGCACGCAAGTTAGCCTTTTTTAGTGCAATATCAAATAAAATCCGATTTGGTTTTCTAACCAGATAATCACTTGAGGTCATAACATATTCAAATCGGTTTCTCGGTAACAATCGGTTGAGCCGTTCGGTTAAGGCATCTCCTGACCATAGAAGATTGCTTATAACAGCACTTCTTATGCCTTTTTCATTTATGTAATCGAGCATTTTATCGGCGTCAGGCATTATTGCACCAGAAGAAGCACCGTTCCAAAACACGATTTCCATTTCAAGTGGTGTCAGTGAAAATTCAATCCCAAGATATTCGTATAATACTTTATCACCAACTTGACCGGAAACATCATAACCAATTTCCCTAATACTTTCGATGTGCTTATCAAAAATCAACTCTGCTCCCTTTCTTACATCCTCAAGAGTACAGTTGTTAGGGTTCTTTGTGGCGTACTTTAGCAATTCAGCGTTGCCTTTATCAGAATTCCAGCCGGGTTCATACAAAAGAGTATGCCCGTTATCAAATAAAATCATTTTAGGATATTTCATTTGAATTCTCCTTCTCTATTAAAATATGATTTACTGCCATATTGATTTTATAAAAGATATAAATTTTTAATTTGCTTGAAATATTTTTCTTTATCAACAATAGAATCAAAAATAGAGGATACACCGCCAATCTGACTTAATGAACCGATTAGAGGTGTATTTTCAAATACAGTGCCTACTAACTGCTGTGCCGTTGCTTCTGTAAACTTATCTGCAAAAATAACTTTAATTTCCCTGCCAAAATAGTTTTCTATTTGATAGTCAACAAATTGCGTAAGTCCGCTAGCATTGTGTAAATCCGCAACTAAAGCCTGTGCTTTAACTATTCTTACCTCTCGCTCTGACAAATTGTCAGCAGATAATGCACCATATATTTCTTGTTTAATTCTGTCATCAATATCAAGTTTGCTAAAGGCAGTTCCAATCCACTTACTGTATGGAGCATATGTATCTCGATACAGAAAACATAATCTCATTAGCCGTTCACAAATTCGCGAACAGATAATTCTTGAACCAATTTCATCTCCACATTCCCCACAGCGTTTGACAAATGCCTGTTCTGATGATATGTTTTCCCAATTTGAAGAAATCAAATACAACTTAACATCTCTAGGATAGTACTTGATTTTAGAGATAATCTCAGTGCAATGCAATCCGTCAACAAAAAATTGCCCTGATACCAATGAAAGAAGTCTATGTTCAGAAATAGCAAGCCACTCATAAGGTTTAATGTGGTTCAAATCAGATGTGCCAAGCTGATCATTTAAATAATCATCGAATGTCTGAATAAATATCAAAGGATTTACCGTTCCCGCTTTAATAAATTCAGGATGTTGAACGCCGCAATCGTTAGGATCAGGTTCAGTAAAATTAACACTATAACCTTTATATGTATAAGGAAGATTTTCTGACAATACAGAAAAAATATAATTTTTTTCTGAAATATCTTCCTTGCTTAAAAACAAATAAAACCGAGGTCCCCACATATGGTCTATCGATACAGCATCATCATACCCTAAAACATCAGAGCCATATCCAATCAAACCGGCGGAATATTTTAAATCAGGAAATTCATCTTCAATGATTGCTTTTGCACAATCATTAAAAAAATTTCTGCAAAGCTCCATTCCCTTTACAAATTGATTCATTTTCGCAACTCCTTTAACTAATCATTTTGACACCTTCGTAAATTATTTGTCTCTTTTATAACTTTCTTGCTTTGAATATAACCGAAATAGGAAGCATTTTATCACTTTATTTTATTATATCCGACATTCTTTTGCAAGATAAATTTAAGTCGCATTTTTATCTGAATTTCTCTAAACGATAGAGTTGTTCCTCGTCTAATTCGGCAATTCCGTTTTTATAGTCATATCCCATTTTTCTATAAAAATCTACCGCCGTAATTGATGACGGAATTTCAATTCGTTTTGCCTTTAAAAAGTATTCATCTTGTTCAAGTGTTTCAATTATTTTTCGCCCTATCCCTTTTCCCTGATATTCAGGCAGTACAAAAATTGTAAACAGGCTGCTTTCATCTTCCTTACCCCAATATGGACCTATTGCACCACAGCCTATAATTTTCTTATTGTCACAAACCACATATAGATTTGTCCAACTTGAGCGTTCAATAAGTTTTTCAGCACTTAAAAAGCTAATATTATTTTCTATATACTCAAGTGAATAATCCTTTATATTTGTTGTTCTTAAAGTTTTAGCAATAACATTAGCCAACTCAACGCTATCCTCATTCTTAAATCTTCTGATAATCATTATAACACCTTCGTAAATTATTCATTTGTCTCTTTTATAACTTTCTTGCTTTGAATATAACCGAAATAGGAAGCATCTTATCGCTTTATTTTATCATCATCTGTGCAGCAAAGACTGCAAGCACGCCCAAGATAATACTTACAGTAATGTAACAAAAAGCAACAGCTAAACTGCCGTTTTTCATCAAATCTACTGACTCATATGCAAAGGTAGAAAATGTAGTAAATCCGCCGCAGATCCCAACTTTGAGCATCAACACAATTTGCGGATTGATTGATTTGCTCTTTGCCGCCGCTGCGGTAATAAGTCCCAGCAGAAATGCCCCTACAAAATTTATAGCCAAAGTTTTTATCGGAAAACCATTTTCCGGCTTTAATGGCAAAAGTCCGACTAGGTATCTGCAAACTGTTCCAATAAAACCGCCCATTCCAACGATAATACAATTTAACAACAACGCTCACCTCTTAAAATATTACTTCGTTATATTATAATTTAATCTCCATATTTACTTCATGTATATTACACTCATTTACCGCATCTACCTCAACAAAACCAATCTTTTCATAAATATATTTTGCATGAGTATTGCCATACTTGTAAGTTGTTGTGATCAGTTTGGCATTATAATCATACTTTAATATGTTCAGTAGTTCTATTAGTGCCTGTTCGCCGTAATGTTGATTTTGAAAGTTGCTGTCAATAGCAAAATCCCATAAAAAGAAACTGTCCTCAGCAAAATTATTGAGCATAACAAAACCAACAAGAGTATTATCATTATAAATATCAAATGCTATCACATTGCTTTTCAAAACAGCATTTTCTATACATTCAAAAGATGATATTAATGTCTTATCTTTATCTGATAAATATATTTTTATGCCACTGCTTTTCACAAATCTCATTTCACATCTCCGATTTACTAAATGCCTCTATCAAATTTGAGATAGAAACAACTCCCGAAGGAACTTCCCTCAAACCTCTGTTCACCCAAATCGCATTTATTCCTATTGAAGACGCACCATAAACATCACTGCTTAGTGAATCGCCGATATGAACAACTTGATCAGCGTTTAACCCTGTATTACCAAGTGCCAACTCAAATAATTCTTTTCTTGGCTTATATGCTTTAGCGTCCTCGCTTGTAAAAACTCCTTTTGGCTCTAAATCGTGATACTCAATAGCTTTTAATATATCTGCCCTGTCAATATTTGATACAATATAAACAGGAACGGGACACATCTCAAAAAATTGCTTTGATTCTTTAAAAATCGGCGGTTTCACCCAATGTTCAAACATCATATTGCTTAACTTATCTGCATTCGCAGATGATTGAAAATGCTCTAAAGTTTTTACTAATGACTGATATTCCAATTCTCTCTGCGTTTTAAATTTATCCCCAAAGGAATTTGTAAATGCAGTTTGAAATTCATTCCACCAATAAGAACCTATTGTAGATTTACTTTCCGCAATTCCCGTATCATAAATTTCTTGAGTAATCTTTTCTATTACAGCACCGTCCTCTTGCACAACCGTACCATAGAAGTCAATAAAAACCGCTTTAATCATCGCATTCTCCATACTATTCCTGATTTATCATTTAATTTGCAGGTAATAATTCAAACTACCTCTTACTATTCAAAAACGCAACAAAATATGTTATAATATGATTATAATTGATTGCATACTAAAAATCAATTACTAATATTCTGATTAATGTAAATAAAAATCGGAGGAGAAAATGATTTACACAGTAACCTTTAACCCGGCATGGGATTATATAATAAATGCAGACAACCTAAAAGCTGGTAAAGTAAACAGGACAAGTTCAGAGGAATTACAGCTTGGCGGAAAGGGAATAAACGTATCTATTGTATTAAAAAATCTAGGAATAGAAAACACAGCACTCGGGTTTATTGCAGGCTTTACAGGAAAAGCCCTTGAGCAAAGTCTGAAAGAAAGAGGTATCAACACTGACTTTATAGAGCTTGACAAGGGAATGACCAGAATAAACATAAAGCTGAAGACGGGTGTTGAAACTGAAATAAACAGCAGAGGTCCGGAAATCACAGACAGTGCAATGGACAAGCTATTTGATAAGCTTGATAATATTCAAGACGGAGATACTCTGGTACTGGCAGGTAGTGTTCCGAACACGCTTTCAAGCGATATATATGAAAGAATTATGGAAAGGCTTCAAAACAGGGGCATAAAAATTGTTGTTGACGCAACAGAGGACTTGCTTTCAAACGTACTGAAATACAAACCTTTTTTGATAAAGCCCAATCATTATGAGCTGGGCGAGCTTTTCTCAAAGACCTTAGAAACAGATGATGAGATAATCAACTGTGCAAAAGAACTTCAGAAAAGAGGTGCTGTAAATGTTCTGGTTTCTATGGGAAGCAATGGAGCAATACTGATAACTGAAAATGGTAAGATTTATAAAACGGGCACTTTGTCAGGGAAAGTGATAAGTGCTGTCGGTGCAGGAGATTCAATGGTTGCAGGCTTTATAGCAGGCTATATAGATTCAAACGACTATAATTATGCACTCAAATTGGGAACTGCTGCCGCAAACGCAACTGCATTATCCAAAGGTCTTGCTGAAAAAGAAAAGGTAAACGAACTTTTGAAATTGCTATAACCTATGTTATTCTAAATTTGTTCAAAATTGAAGTATTATTTTTAGTCGTGAGTTTTCCAGCTGCTAACATTAAAATAAAAAATATTTCTTTTAAACATCTTGACATCACATTTCTTTTATGATATAATTTTTGATGTTCTTTAATAAAAAGGAAAATTCACTTAATTGGAGAAATACCCAAGTGGTGAAGGGGCTCCCCTGCTAAGGGAGTAGGTCGGGAGACCGGCGCGAGGGTTCAAATCCCTCTTTCTCCGCCACCGGCGAGTCGCCGGAGCCTGTTCGCGTTTCACATTTTGTGGAATGCGAATTTTTATATCTCGCGTTAGTAGTTACATCTTATAATATACCCCTCAATAAGGGGTGACCCCTGCACGCATTACCGCCTTTGACAAATTAGCTGAAAGCGGTTATTTTTATGTAACGGCAGGTTAATACTTAGAAAAAAGCAACATTGTCGCCGGAGCTTGTTTGCATTTCACATTTTGTGGAACGTGAATTTTTTATATCTCGCATTAGCTAGTACATCTTTTATTTTAATTTAAGAAAAAACTGCGTATTAACTATTAAATTGGCATAAGAAAAGCACTCAGCCAAAAACCAAGTGCTAAACTAACTGGCATAGAAATACCAAATCGGTATTAAATCACGTCGCCTAGATGACAAAAATCGTATTATGAAAATTATGAAAATTATATTTTATTTAATAGAAAATTTTGGGCAAGAAATGGATATTCCTTGCCCCTTTATTTTATAAAAAAACTCCTATTGCACTTGATTGTACAATAGGAGTGATATTATTAATTATTTCACCTTTTTCTTAATAACCTTGCTCCACTTACCGTAACTTGTATTGCCGTTTACGGTCTTATATGCCCTAACCTTTACAAAATACTTATTCTTTGATTTCAACTTTTTAAGTATTACCTTGTTTTTCTTGACTTTAACCGTTTTCTTGCCTTTGGTGAACTTATTATTTTTAGCGTACATAACCTCATAGCCTGTCGCTCCGCTTACCTTTTTCCATTTTACATTCAGCTTCTTTTTCTTTGCGGTCAGCTTAACGGATTTTACTTTTACGGGTTTTGGAATGGTAACTTTGTTTGTGCTTGGGTTTGCCTTTTTGTTATTTGTTGGACTGACAGTTTGATTTGGTTTGGTTGAGTTGTTGTTCGGTTTATTGCTTTGATTATTGTTTGGGTTGTTTGGTGTCTTTGAGCCATCTAAAAGCTCATATTTTATATCATTTTCTATTGCATATCGCTCTGCATAGCTATCCTTATAGCATTTTATTGTTAAACTGTCCCAACTAAAAAACGCATCATCTCCAATAATTGTTACACTTTTTGGTATTGTTATGCTTGTTAAACTTTCACACCATGCAAACGCCTCATATCCAATACTTGTTACACTGTCTGGTATTGTTACGCTTGTTAAACTATCACAACTAGAAAACGCACTATCTCCAATACTTGTTACGCTATCAGGTATTGTTATGCTTGTTAAACTGTCACAACACAAAAATGCATCATCTCCAATGCTTGTTACACTGTTTGGTATTGTTATGCTTGTTAGACTTGTGCACTCATAAAACGCACCTTCTCCAATAACTGTTACACTGTTTGGTATAGTTATGTTTGTTAAACTACTACAATGAGCAAACGCACTATCCCAAATACTTGTAACACTATTTGGTATTATATAAGTTGTTTGTGTTTTACCATTTGGATATTGTATCAGTTCTGTTTTGTTATAATTAAATAAAACTCCATCTTGAGATGAATAATCATTATTATCAGAATCAACATTTATTTCTGTTAAACTTTCACAATCATAAAATAAACCATCTATATAAATAATTGTTACACTACTAGGTATTTTTATGCTTTTTAAATTTTCACAACCAACAAATGCTTGTTTTCCAATGCATGTTACACCATCTTCAATTTCAACTTGCTGAATATCCGAATTAAAACTACTCCAAGACGGAGAATAGCCTGTAAAACCCTCGCCTCCTCCGAGTTGAATATAATCATACATATCACCAGTACCTGAAATAGTTAGTATTCCTGTACTCATATCAAGCGACCATGTAACATTATCACCGCATGAACCGCTATAGGTCTCCGCTGATACAGAAAATGCCGGCAACACGCCTGCTAAACTAACTGTCATTACCAATACTGTCAATAAATTTATTATCCTTTTTGTCATAATAACTCTCCTATTCATTGATAATTATTTTTTGTATAACTTAAAATCAAATACTACTCTGACAATTCTCTTATGCGCTTTTCTTTTTCTTCGTTAGTTATCAGTCCCATTTCTGCTTGTTGCTCAATTTTGCGTATTTCTATGTAATTGTCAACTTTCTTCTTTGCGACGGCAAGCTTCACGTTATAATCTTCCTGCGAAATAATGTCCATCGCAAGTGCCTTATCCAATTTTTCTTTTTCAGCAAGAAACTCCTCTTCTGCCCTTTGTTTCTCACGCAGAACATTTTTTTCTTTGATTTCTTTTTCAAGCCGGATAATTTCCTTTTCCAATTCCTGCTTTCTTTCCATTTTTGGATCTATAAGCTTTAAAGTATCTGAAACGTCAATACCAGGCATATCTCCTGTTTCAAGAACATAATCGACAAACTTTCTTCCAATCTGCACATATGACGAATCAAGTTCCTGATTGATTACATTTATCTGCGCCTTTAATGACACAAGTTCTGTTTGTTCCTGAGCGGTTACCGACACATTGGAACCTACCTTTACCGCTGAATTTTTTACACTGTTTCCAATATTAGAAGCAGTTTTTGTTACCTTGTCAAATAAACCCATTTTTAATTCCTCCTGAATAATATTTAAAATTAGATATTTATTTTTACTGAACCAACAAATTTTACATCATTAAGACTCCTTTACAAATTCTTTAATTTTACCGCTGACCCATCTTTCTGTATAGGAATACTTCTTAGCTAATTGCTTAATATTTGTTCCGTCATATTCTTCAATTACCTTGCGTTCGACATAAACCTTTGAATACAGACGCTTGGGAAACGATAACTGTTGACCGTTATAATGGCTGTAAATCTTTAATGTGTTTTCAAGACCAATAAGACCTATTAAATCTGCATATACATCATTATACATATCTATATCGGCACACATCTCACAATTACACTCCATTTCCTTAAAATTCAACATTTTCATTATATTTTAGCTAATTTGAAAATACAAATGAAAAATTCCTTGTAAATTTCCAAATAGAGCCAAAATTACCCCAGACAAGCACAAAAGTTGCACGTTTAAATTTATATTTTCCTTTTTATTAATACAAATCTATATACAGCATATGAACATATAGTAAAAATAACAAATAATTAATATCTTTTTTGTGCAAGTCTACAAAAATATAAAAACATTGGCAAAGATACATATTATGTGTTATAATAACATTTAATGGATATTATTTATACCCATTATTACAAATTTTCAATCAAAAAGTCAAGGAGGAATACTATGCGCAAATTTAAAAAACTATTTTCTTTTGTAGCTGCTACTGTAGTGGCAGTTACAAGTCTTGTTAGTGGAAGTTCAATAGGCGTAAGCGCTGCTGAAACAACACTAATAACAAACGGAGGTCCGTATACTGGTGATGAAAGTTATATTTCAACCTACTCTAGAGACGAATATTCAAAACAAAGTGCTTTTGAAATTCAGTTTAAGTATAATTATGTGGGAATACCTTCATCATATGATGGTCAAAAATATCTTGGATATAATGACACCTTTGAGTTTGTTGTGTTTGATGCAAATTATCAGGGATGGCAAAAAACAACTGTAGGACCTGCAGGTGTTGATATTACAAGTGCTCCTGATATAATGCCTTCTGCAAATACAACTTATTCTGTATTGGTGCCAATATCAACTATTGAAGAGAAACTTGCAACTGGCAGAACACCTTACGCTATTAATCTTCAAACTGGTAACATAGGTACATCACGTATTTCTATCGTTTCACTTAAGTATATTAAGAATGCATATGTTCAGGATGAGTTTACTGCTACTGGAGCGTGGACTAAAGGTACAGCAAGTGATATGACAGTAAGCCCTTCAACTGCAGCTATTGTTAATGCTAATGAATGGAATATTAGAGTTTCAGCATTTGATCTAAGTGCTTGGGATAACCCAACTGTAGAAGTTACTGCTACCTATAACTCAACGAGCAATAATGTACAGGCCGAAATTTTAGTTCCTACAGGTGAATATGACTATAACGGTCGTGAAATTTACGAGCCTGTTGTAGCTAATTATGTTAGTAGAAGCGCAGGGACTTATACATACACAACGGATTTATCTGATTTCAAAGATATTACATCATTTCTAGCCTGCTATGATAAATGTACCGTTACAAAAATTCAAGTATATGATGGGCAAAATTCCCCTCCCCCTCCCCCTCCCCCTCCAGTACCAATTTATGAGATAGCTGAAAAAATGGGGGTAGCATGGAATTTAGGAAATGCACTTGAATGTGTTGATAGTAACGGCAACGTAAATGAAAAGGCGTGGGGCAACCCAAAAACAACTAAGAAGCTAATTCAGGCTGTGAAAGCCGCAGGATTTAATACGGTTAAAGTGCCTATTTCGTATCTAAATACAATTGATGGAAATAACGAGATTGATAATGCTTATATGGCAAGAATCCAGCAGGTTGTTAATTATGCTTATGATATGGGTATGTATGTTATAATAGATATACATAATGACGGCGATCCATCTACTCTGGGAAGCTGGATTGATATAACAAAAACAGGTTCTGAATTTGAAGCAATCAAGAATAAATTTGCAGCTGTATGGACAGATATAGCTAATAATTTTGCAGGCTATGACCAAAGATTAGTATTTGAAGCTGCTAATGAGCTTGTTAATCATACATGGTCAAATCCAACAGCCACAGAATACAGCAATATAAATGCACTTAATGATGCATTTGTTAATGCTGTACGTAATGCTGATGGAACGAATAATAAAGACCGTGCTCTGATAGTTGTAGGTTTTGCTACTAATATTGATTATACTATTGCAGGCTTTGTAAAGCCTTATGATGATATGTTAATGCTTGACGTTCATTATATGGATCCGTATAATTTTGTAGGTGACTATTACAGTACAACCACTTGGGACGAAAATGCATCATATGGCGGTAAAGCATATATGGAAGCTCAGTTTGCTGCAATAAGTGAATTCGCAGGCAATTTAGGTATGCCTGTATTCTTGGGTGAATATGGCGCTTCTAACAAGAATAATACTGCACAGAGAGCAAATTATGCGTATTGGCTCAATTACTATGCAGCAGACTATGATATAGTAACTTCTTACTGGGATAATGGAGCAACAGGTTACGGCGGTTCGGGATTATTTGATAGAATAAATAACACAATCACTGAAGATGGTCAGACAATTGTAGATTCAATTTTTGCCGGTTATAATTTAGAAGCAAATCCTCACTATTAAATAAATTAATCTCAGGCACATATTACGAAAGCCTTCCGCACTTCAATTGAACTGCCCCAAATTGTACGGACAGCACAAAAGACACCCCCTATGGTAATTTATTTTATTCAACCATAAGAGGGTGTTTTTTTCTACTGTCCGTTTACTGGACTTGTTCATACTGATGATGACTTTTAATTAGAGATGTGAAAACCCTTAGATTAATTGACGCCAAAATAGCTCAGAAAATACTCGGACGCAGTAAAATAAATGTTACACTGGATATTTATACACATATCAAAAAGACTAATATTGACGAAGCTACAGAGAAGCTAAATGATTTTTTCAAATAGCTTATTTTTATACTAAATTTTTATACTAAAAAATACTAAATATTTTACTTATTAAGTCTCATAAGGTTATATAAATTCACAAATAAAAAATCCCCACAGAATCCTATTCTATGGGGATTGTGGCGGAGATGGAGGGATTCGAACCCTCGAGACGCTACAAACGTCAACACGAGTTCCAGTCGATTGAGAAATTTCACGATATTTTAATTCTATTTACTTCTATTTTATAATAATTAATCCAGTTTCATTAACATTTATATAGTTTTGTATTTTAATTGTAAATAGTTTATTTTATTTGTTTTCATTACGTCGCCTTATGTCGCCAAGATGGCAAAAATAAGCAGATTATATCTATTGCATTGTGTGATATATTAT
>CANRAO010000024.1 GCA_947628615.1 uncultured Clostridia bacterium | reverse complement strand
TTACGCTATTTTCATCTAAGAATGTAACTCTACAAAAGACAAATATAGATCTGTCACAAATGCTTTTACAAATTGCCTATGAGTTTTATCCTTTGTTGGAGGAGAACAAGCAAACAGTCAAAATAGAATGTGAAGACGGATTAAGGATATATGCTGACGGAAATAAATTGAGCCGTGTTTTTGAAAACATCATTAAAAATGCTATTAATTACGGCAGAGCAGGTATAGAGATTAAATTAATTGCAAAAAGATGTGATGAGGGAGTTAATATATCTATTTCGAACGCCAGTGAAGAAATTTCACAACAGCAGATAAATAAATTTTTTGAGCGTAGTTATCGTGGCGATGCTGCCAGAAATTTCGAAACCGGAGGAAATGGCGGACTTGGACTTTCAATAGCTAAAGAGATAATTGAACTACACGACGGAAAAATACGTGCAAAATATGAACATGGAGAAATAATTTTTGAGATGATTATACCGTTTGAATAGTCATTGCCAAAGATTGTACAAGCCTCTAGACTGATGTATGATAAAAATAATCAGTTTAGAGGTTAAATTTATTTATGATATTTGCTGGAAGGCAATTCAAATTATGTATATACTTAAATATTAAAGTCTCAGCTGAAGGAAGTGTAGAAAATACAAATTTGAAAGTGGACATTTTAGTTTAGTAATTTTGATTATGTAATAACAAATAAAATAAACTAAAATATTTTTAAAAACTAATTGTATTAATGTAAATAATTTAATTATTAAAAAATATTGCTTTTTGCTGTAATATGTTGTATAATGATGTAAAATAAAAAGTAAAGAAGATGATATGATGATTAATAAATATGATATAGCGTTGTCTTATGCGGTTGAACAAGAAAATATGGTTGATACTGTTTATCATTATCTTAAATCCGAGGGGTTAAGTGTATTCTTTGCACCTGAATGTCAAGAAGTTTTGGTAGGAATGAATCAGCGTGAAATCTTTTATAAAGTATTTTCTAAATCGAAATTTGTTGCCTTATTTATTTCTAATGATTATATTAACAAAAAAACACCTATGGAAGAAGCAAATATAGCATTTACGAATCATGAAGCTGGATTTGTAATACCAGTATATCTTGATGATTCACATTTGCCAGTGGAAATGCTGGATCCTAATAAAATTAATTATTATAAATCCAATAATCCAGCTGAAATTACAAAAATTATTAAAGAATCTGTTTATTCTAAAAAATCAACTGTAGAATCTACTTTTTCTTCATCTGAGGATGTTGCTTCAGGAAACAATGTATTTAAGAATAATACTATTATGTCAAATAACAATGTTGCTCAAAATCAACAGATTATTCAGAATACAGTTTTGTATGGTGACAATAAAAATAATTAGTAAAGCTATAGATTAGTGAGGATGTTTATGAAAGATATAAATCAAAGTGAAGATAGTGTTATTAATAGTTCTAAAGATATCAAAGAAAACATTATAAATAATTCAAAAGATATCCAAGAAAATGTTGATAATACAAATAACACCAAGGAAAAAATTGATCAAAATTCAAACCATAATGTTTCAGATACCAATTCTAATGAAACATTATCTTTAGAATCTAATTTATCTTCACCTAAAACATTAGAAGAAGTTGTTTCAGGAAAAAATGAATTTAAGAATAACACTAGTACAGCAAATGGCAATATTGCTCAAAATCAACAGATTATTCAGAATGCAGTTTTCTATGGAAATGCAAATCAAACTTTTGGTATTCAGGAAGTAAATCAAAATTTTATATCATTAAATAATAAATCTAATAAGAAATATGATTTAAGTGATGCAGCACAGTTTGCTAAATTTGGAGAAAGATATAAAAGCGGAGAATATTTTGCCGTTGCTATAATTGTTTGTGTATTTGAATACGTTTTATTATAAGCACCCTCTTTATTATGTCGAAAGGAATATAAAATAGATGAAAAAGAAACTTTTATTTATTGCTATATTTATTTTTATTGCCATAATATTATATCTGAATTGCTTTTTTGAGATGAAAAATCAATATTTTTCGGAACTTAGTCAGATTGGGCAGACAGAATATGCACAATCAGTGGTTTTTTCTACGGAAATAGAATCAGCAGATGACGTATATGATATAATTTCATCGGTGCTTAAAAGATATAATGCGAATCTTTACTGTTCCGATATTGAAAATATTGCCAATAAAAAGATATACACTAAATATGTTTTTGCTAACAATACTAAGTTTTTTAATTCGCTTTCGCTGAGTCAGGGTAGATTTTTCAATAAAGACGAAACGGAAAGCGATTTGTTTCTCTCAACGTTAAAAACAGATAGTCCAAATCAAATAGGCGTTATAAACAAGTTTGAAAAAAGTATGGAATTTCAAATAAAAACATTGAAAAATTATGTTTGTAATTCTAGAGATGTATTAAACAAAACCTTTATTCTTCAATTGAATAATTCACAAGAAATTGATGCGTTTGAAAAAGAATTAAAAGAAAATGGGATTATTACTACGATCAATGAATATGATAACTATTCATTTGAAGGTTCTTCATATTTTATAATAATTGCATTTGCTGCAACAATTATTCTTAGTCTTATTATATTATATGATTTAATAAAATCATACAAGAAAATTGGAATTGAAAAACTTATGGGATACGATTCATTTGCAATATGGTTTTCTCGTGTTCCGTCAATTTTAGTATTAGAATTTGCGGTGTTTTTAATTGTTACCGTTATTCTGTCAATGATTTTGGCTGATTCATTTAATGTATTGCTTTTGGCTCTGCTGAAAAGACTAACTATTTATTTTTTATCTATTATTGCCGTAACTGCTGTAATGATTTCATTACCCTTCGTTTTTGTCAGTCATATACCAGTCAATGCTATTGTTAAGAATAAAAAGCCGTTTAAGTCATTGATACGCTTTAATTTGGTGATAAAATGTATTATTACATCTATTCTTATTATTATAATGTGTGCATCAGTTTCTCAGATTAAAACAATATTCACATTCAAGTATGATAAATTTGTTAATTGGGAAAAGACTAGGAATTTTGCTTATGTGCCTTCATTTGTTATAGACAATAACAGCAATTGGACAGGTGAAACTGATGAAGATATTGAGAAATTTCAGAAGTTATATTATGATTTTAATAGCGAGGGTGGCATTCTAGCCGATTTTTCAGCATTTTCACCACTATATGAGGATGTAAGAGATGAAACAGAATTTCCTATTAACATAAGTGTTAATATAAATCCAAATTACTTAAAAAAATTTTTGATAAAGGATGAAAACGGAGAAACAATTTCTATTTCTGAAAGCGAGAAAGATTGTGTTGTTTTAGTACCGCAAAAATATAAAGGTAATCAGAAAGAAATAGTATCATATTATAGAGACTTTGCACCTTCAGGAAAAGTAAAAATAATCTGGACTAAAAACAATCAAAATTTGTTTACTTTTGCGGTGGATACAGGGACTGATAATTATAACACCGTAAAAGATCCAGTTCTAAATGTATTAACTGAAAACAACGGTAAACCTATTGATTATTCCGTTATTCTCGGCGAATCGGGAAATCCTTATAAAATAAAAGTTAAAGATTATACAAATCCAACTCAGGAGATAGAGAAAATTTGTTCAAAATATTTTGATTTAAGCGAAGTAAAGTTCCCAGCAGTAAGTGTTTACCAGGGCATTGAAGATCAGATTTCAATATCAAACAATAAACTTAAAAACTATGTCGCAATGATATTTCTGTTGTTTGCAATGGGATTATCTATAATTAGTCAAAGTATAATAACATATATAGAACAATATAAAAAAGTTCTTGCCGTAAAAAAATTAATGGGATTTTGTTTTGTGGACCGATATTCACGTTATTTATTATATACGCTAATATGCTATATAATCTCAGGTATTGTTGCAATGATATTCATAAACAATAGAATATTTGTATTATTTATTACCTTTACTTTGTTTTTTATTGACTTTATTTTCTCGTATATATATATATCAATAAAGGACAAAAAGAATATTATACAGATAGTAAAAGGAGGATAATCATGATTGAACTTGTTAGTGTTACTAAAAAGTATGCTGATAAAAATATATTTGATAATTTTTCTCTTCATATAAACAATGGGGAATTTGTGGCTGTAATTGGTGAAAGTGGATGCGGTAAAAGTACTCTGCTCAATATTATTGGTTTGTTGGAGCCAGTTGATAAAGGACAGGTCTGTATTGATGGAGAAAAAAACGTAAAACCGCAAAGTTCACAATCGGTTAAAATTATCAGAAATAAAATAAGTTATCTGTTTCAGAACTTTGCACTTGTTGATGAAGAAACTGTAATGTACAATCTCATGTTAGCGTTGAGATACACAAAGGGCAATAAAAAACAAAGAATAAAAACTACTCTAGAATCAATTGGATTAGGAGGATATGAAAATAAAAAAATATATCAGCTCAGCGGAGGTGAACAACAACGAGTAGCTCTTGCTAGAATATTGCTTAAGCCATCAAAAATTATTTTAGCAGATGAACCTACAGGCTCGCTTGACGTAAATAACAGGAATATAGTGATTGATATTCTACGTAAAATTCAGCAACAAGGAAAAACAGTATTAATTGTTACTCATGATATGGCTGTAGCTCAAATGTGCGACAAAATTATACGAATATAGAATTTTTATTATGTAATATTTATTTTACTTTTGTTACTTATTGTCAGATTTTACTGTTGTACCTTGTGTAAAATTGTATATCTTATTTAGAAAAAAATTATAACTTATTTTGACGTTTAATAAGTGTATAGATTTACGTAACAGGTAAACTATACATAATGGTTTATTAAATTACATCTCAAACCCATCCGTAATCCCATTCAACCTTGCTGTGTCCTTTTTTACATAATACATCTCAGTGATTTGCGAAGTCGAGTGTCCGAGTAAATCAGCAACTTGTCTTGGTGTAAGAGATTTAATTGTGCCGTCAGACTGTTTTTGTCCATTAACAAGGTTTGTGGCAAATGTGTGCCGTAGACTGTGTAAGCCTTTTATTTCAATGCCTGCAGATCTTAAGATTCTGTAGTATCTCTTACGGAAGTTAACAGGACGTGTGTAATTGCCATTCTCGTCGCACACAAGGGGTGTATTTTCGCTGAAATATCTTTTTTGGTGTAAATCCCTTATCATCTCTATAGCCGTGTTATTCAGCGGAATATCCCGCTTACTGGATGCACTTTTTAACTTGCCGACTTTTATTTCTCTGCCTCTCTCAGCGGTTATGCCATCACGCTTGACAATCTCTTTAACACCACGCTGTAAATGCATCACTCTGTTTTCAAGTTCAATGTCGCTGTTGAGAAGTCCAAGCAATTCACCTGTGCGAAGCCCTGTGTTAAGCATAAGAATATATGCAGCCGCTTGTTGATAAATTCTTTTACCGTTACCCCAGCATCGGAAGCACTCTTTTTTGAATATTTCAATCTCTTCTGGAGTGAATACCGTTATGGTTTCGTTCGTGGAGGATTATTTCTTTAGATGTTTGTAACACCTTTTTGGAAATCAACCATAACATATTATGTTACAAAAAAGTGTTGACTTTTGTTCTTTTTTAGGTATAATATAGATATATAGGTAATTTTGTAAATTTAAAAGTTGTTAGCAGGAAAATGGTTAATATTGGAGGATTGACAATATGGATTTTAAAAAACAGATTGATGATGATATTAGAATTATTAAACAACAATTTTCATCGATTGATAAAAAAGTTAAGAAAGATGAGTATGCTTTTAATTATTGGATACTAAACAGAATATATAGTATAGATGAAGAAATGATTCCGAATAACATTATTGATTATAGCGATAAAGGAATTGACTGTTTTGTTCATTATGAAGATACTAAAGAATTGTTTATAATCCAAAATAAATATTATTCCTCTGATACTATAGTAAAAAGAGATGATGTTTCAAATTTCTTATATGCTCCTATAAAGATTTTGCTAAATGGTAAATATACTAGATCGAATGAATTGCAGCGAATTTTTGATAGGGCTGTTACTGATGACGAATATAAAATATGGTTACATTTTTATGTGACAAACGATTACTGTAGTGATGATATTGCAACATTAATTAATAGCTTTTGTATTGAGGATAGGGAAAATAAGATTAAGGCAAATATTAGTGCTAAGTATTTTACTCTCGGAGATATTCGTATGATGTATTATGATGAGAGATTTACAAATAAAAAATCTTTTACAGCAATATTACCTACAAGACGATCAGGTACATCATTGGATGTTAGACCAGATGAATATGATTTAAACTGGATGATAGATTTACGATATGTTTTAGTAAATGTAGTTGATTTATTTAATATGTATAAACAGGCAATTGAAACTAATTATGAATTATTCGAAGAAAATATACGAGAATATTTGGGTACGAAGGGAATAAATAATGGTATTATTAAAACATTATACAATAAAAATGATAGGCAAAACTTTTTTTACTATAATAATGGAATAACAATAATATGTAAAAGATGTGAAACTTTAAGAAGTAATGACTTTGATGATAAACAGAATTTATATGGATTTAAACTATTAAATCCTCAGATTGTAAATGGCTGCCAAACTGTTAACTCAATTGCAGAGGTTCTTTCACATTTCAGTATTGAGGAATTAAAAACAGAATTTAAAAGAACATTTGTATTAGTAAAAGTCTTTGTATTTGATGAAAAAACAAAAGAAACACATGAAAATTTGGATTTCAATATTGTTAAGTATACAAATAGTCAAAATGGCATTAGCGAAAAAGCCTTTGCTGCCAAAAAAAATTATTTTATAAATATACAAAAAGAATTTAAAAATAGAGGTATGTTATTACTTGTTAAGCCAAGTGATAAAAACAAATTTAACACAGAATATACTGATATTGTTAAAAATCAAGGATTAAATTTTAAAAATAATGGTTATTATGACTTCTTTGAAATAGAAAACAAAAATTTAAATTCTTTAATGATCCCATTGGAAAAACTGTTAAAGGTTCTTTTAGCTTTTACACATGATGGATACATAGCTTTCACAAAAGGTAGTTCTGTCTTAAACCCTAATAGTCAAATGTATTATAAAGATTTTTCTTTAAAAATTGAAGAAAAAATAACGATAGATAATATGATACGTCTCTTTATGGTATATAATAAGGCTGAATTTGACAAGAAACAAAATAAAAATGATAATAGGCATCCTATTTCTTATTACTTATTAAGCTTTATGGGTTACTATTTTAAAAATAAAGATTATACAGAAATTAATGAAAAGTTAGATAAATTATTTTCTGATAAAGATACATTTAATAATGTATATGAATTTTTCAAAAATGTAACAAAAATATATTCAAACTTATATTGTAAATTGAAAAATGTTGATTATAATATTATGATTAAACAAGAGATAGATACAACAATATTTGAGCAATGCATTGATAATGCTAAAGTATTTAGTTATCCTGATAGTGTAAAATGGTTTTTAGAATCATAAAATATATTTTCATTAACTTAAATAATAAAAGTCTTCACTGTTATTGAAATGAAAAAATAGAGGTAGATACATGTAAAACTATATATGCACAGATCTAGATTGTATATAGTGCAAATAAGCTAACTGTGTTAGGTGAACATTAAATTTTAATCAAACTGATTTCGTTATTCAAGCGGAGTCAGTTTCGCTTTTGATCGATTTTGCCAATATCGGAGCAAGGTAATTAATATTCTTTTGCTGTTTTAGATAGCCAATATAGAAATCAACTGCCTTGCATACAAAATCACTTTTAGATTTAGCATTAGCATCTGGTATCATTTCTTCGATTTCAGAGACCACAGAAGGCCGCATCCAGTAGGCATATTTCTTTTTATTTTCTGTCATTTTTACTCCTTTCTGTCAGACCCCTAAAAAGGGGATTTTGTAATTCTTTTGAAAACCTCTAACGGTTGGCTCTGCCGTCCGATGTGATTTGTGCGGGCAGACCCCGCACTTTAACCTGCTTATTTTTATGACCATTTTCAAACTGCTTTTTTGGGGCGTTTTTGATAATAATCTTTTAATTTATTTTGTATTCTTTTTTGTTGTATATCTTCTTTTAACTTTATCATCTGCTGTTTGTAATAATGGTTTACTGCTTCATCTATCGGGCGGATAGTATAGAGCAAACAGCCGTTCAGTTTGTGCCCATCTTTTTTAATAAGTCGGTTGGGTTGAGATTAACTGCTTGTCCTCAAGAGACTTTACATATTTTCTAACAGTGTTTTTACACATCCCAATTGCATTCCCTATAGTTTTATAGCTTGGGTAGCACTTAAAGGTTTTCCTATTCTCACAGTACATCAGGTAAGAATAAACTGCAAGTTCACCATAGGTTAATCCCAAACAGAAAACTTCATTTGGAAGAGGGAAGTAATTTCTTATTGCATTTCTCTTATGGTAGTGGTTATATTTCATGGGTTACCTCCTGAATTTTTCTCAACCCATTCCTTAAACTTTTCTTTTGGAACTACCATACGATTGCCAACTCTAAGGACAGGGAAATCTTTTTGGTGCATCAGTTCATAGACTGTTGTTGAAGATATTCCAAGTAGTTTTGATATAGTTTTTGCGTTTAAGAACAACGGCAGTTCGTCATAACTTTTGTAAATAGATTCTTTCATAATGATCTCCTATTTTAAATTTTAGATTTTGATAAATTCAATTTGTTATATATCTGACTTTCATATTTATCATCAACTCCTTATATGCAAAACAAAAAGACTCTTACACACAAGGCACAACTAATCAACCGAAAGATTTATGCAACTTTCGGTTTAAGTGTTAGCCTTGATATGTAAGAGTCTGAAATTCAAAATGAATATTCAACTTTTTATTAATGAAGAAGTTTAACTTCACAATCTGATATCTGAATTTACATAGATACTGTTGGTGGGATAACAGATTTGAAAGGCATTTATTCAATTGTCTTACATCTATTTTCTAGATGTAATTATATAATAACATTAGAATGCAAAATTTGTCAAGTATTTTTGAATAAAAATTACTTGGAGAGGGAATACTAATAATTTTGTGTGTACATAAGAATAAGCAAGTCCAATGACAGGCTTGCTTATTCTTTGTCTATAGCAATGCAATTTTTAATCATCTATTGATGGGATTTCCATCGTATTCATGATATCCACCATAATCTACACTGCGAGACAGAAGCCTTCGGGAAATGTCTTTCGTTCCAGCAGATTAGTTAGTTCATCCTGACAATTATGTAACTTTTCATACTGTTCTTTCCGGGTGTCAAACAGCATTGCTTGCATCATATCGTCATTTTTCACGACAAGAGATAATGCTTGCTTTGATCTTTGATAGTCCTTTTATGGGGATCAATGTTACCGTACCACATATCTTCATGAACTTTTGCTTTGCATCCCCGCATAGCAATAGAGAGACTCTGCGATGGTCATCGATAAAAGGCATCCTCTCTTTTCATTTGTTCTCCTACCTTTACCGCGGTACAGTTTTTCTGCACTAATTTGTGCCATTTCAGCACCTCATTTGCAGTACAATACAATCCCAAAAAGAACATAGGGAGTTCAGGTTTTTAACAAAGGTTATAGCTAACAATCACATCACCAGGCGCAGAATAATTAACATTATTATATACTTCCGGTTCTGCATAACAAACTTGAACATTTTGGTTTCTTAAAGCAAAAAGTCCGATCGCCAAAGTGGATGTTTTGGTATTAAGAGGAACTATAATATGATCATATTCTTGGGTTTCTTGAATCTTATCTTTGATGATTTCCATTGTAGATTCTATATCGTTAACTAAAAAATCAAATCCCTGCAGATTTGGCCTACTTGAAAATAATGATTTATGAATTTTTTCAAAATATCGCATTGGTTCTATATGCTGATGAGAAAAAACATGATTATTTTCCGCTTTGCCATGTCCAATAATAATCATGTCAGGTTCCATAGCATTAATAAGTGCACTAGCTCTCTCATGCTCAAACCCAACCAATATCATTAAGCAAGTAGGTTTTTTAGGGATAAGGAAACCTGGATAACCCAGTACACTTCGTATATCTTTACAACCTTTGCTTAGCCACTTATTCTCATTGCTATCACCCACCGAATATTCTTTGGCTCCAATATATAAAAATCGAATTTGGTCAAAGTTTTCCCGTTTTTTGTCTATAATTTTTAATAAAATTAAAAGCATTTCATGATTAAATGTCGTTATATCAATATATAGTATTTTGTGCTGTTCTTGAATAACCTCATTAATAGCTTCATTAAATTTCTGAATATAGGAAAATGGATCATTCTTTACAATTTGTCTCAATTCAGCATTAGATCCTAACAAATTAACTATATATGTAGCATTTTCTTTGATTTTCGGTGTTGCATTAGTCGAAAAGATAAATGACTTTTTTATTTGATTGACATCAAGACTTTTAGGAATGCAAAATGCTCGTTCCTCAAAACTGGAGCAAGTAAAAAAAACAAACTCGTCGTGTTGTATCTTCTTGAATTCATGTATTGAATAAATTTCCGTTTTAGTCATCCTCGTCACCATCCATTTCAAATAAAGTTAATTGCATGCTTTCATCATTTTCTTGGTTTTTCAAATCTTTAATTGATTTTAATCTACATCCTGTTTCCATTGCATTTATAATGTTTTCATTTTTTAAGAATAAATATCCAGCAAAACTTGTTGGATCTAAGAGGAAGCATCAGATCTGGTGGAGAAGTTGCATAGATTACCCATAAAATACCGTGAAGTACTGATGATATATTATTATCATGGATATGACGTAAAGGAGACGGCTGAAATTCTCCATATCAGTGTCAATACTGTGAAGTCAAGATTGCGTCGGGGCAGGGAGAAGCTTGCAAAAATTATTCAGTATATAGATGAATAAATGGAGGTTAATGATGGATTATAAAAAATTAGACAAAATAAAGACACCTGAGAAATGGTTGTATCAATTAGATACAGCAGTAAAAATTGAAAAAGAAGGTCAAGACAGCAGCGAAATTCCCGTTGTAAAGAAAAAAGGACAGGGTATGCGGACGGCAGCAATATTGATTTGTATACTGGTGTTCGTAACAGGGATTACAGCGGCGGCTACGAGTTCCGATGTGTTCAAAGAATTTCTATCAGGTATTTTCGGACAGCATAAAGTGACGGAGATTGACCGTGAGCAGAAGAAGGATGCCCAGTCTTCAAATCTGCAAACGCCGGATATTGTGGCTGAATCTGACGATACTATTGATTTAAAAGAAAATATGTTGGTTGCGGGAAAACAGGAGAGCTTTGTCAGTGAGTATCATTATGACAAAGAGGATAACGAAGTTGTGGATTGTGTGTATGAGGTCGTGAAAGGCGGTCTTAGAAAACTGGAACCAGTACAATTTCAGGGGAATTATGATGGGAAGCAGTTTTCATTCGAGTATGTGACAGTAGGAAGTGAGATATATGGATTCAATTATTCAGATAACATATTTGAGGTGTTCCACTATTTGAACGGCGATACTGTATATGCGGCTTTATATCAGATGAATGCTGATAATGAGATAAAAAAAGAATGTATCGCTGCCTTAAACCTAAAGACAGGGGAAGTTACAAAGCTTTCCGGAGACAAGATGATCTGCAATTTTGTTATGTCTCCGGGTGGGAAAGTGATCCTCTGCAATCATAGGTCAGACGGCTACTGGTCTGTATTTGACCTTGCGGAGAAAACCGAGAAACGGGTGGATAAGATAGATGGCTATGCGCACACAGATGAAATAGAATTTTTCGATGATTATCACATTTTAACACTGGGAGAACCCTATTACAAAGATAATACAGAATACTACACCACCCAGCTTATCAACCTGTCCACAGGAGGGGTTGAAAAAGAATATGATGGATACGGCGAAATAAATATGCAGTGGTCTTACACGCTGAAAGACAAGGCGCTTAACCTTGTTTGTATTACAAATAATAAGACCTTTTCTGTAGAAAGTGTAGACGCTGATGTCCAGCCGGTGTCTTCAGCAGGTGACTATGTGCTGTTCGGAAACTGGGAAGAGGACAATACCCCGCTCTATTTAATAAATCTTCAAAATCAGACCTCTTTAAAATTAGATATTCCAAAGGCGATGAAGTCCAATTTGGAGATACATCTGGTCAAAAATAAAAAAATGATGTTATTGGCAAACTATGAGCAAGCTTATCTTGTGGATATCAGTTCCTTATAATACTTTTAAAGATATTTATAAAATAAGAAATAGAAAGGATAAAGTTAAAATGAAAAGGATATTTTGTATTCTTATAATTATAGTGTTTTCTCTTTGTAGCTGCACAAGCAAGAAACAAAATAATAATAATCAATCCTCATCTGAAGTCGAACAAAAAAGTATTATAGGTAAAAGTTCCGACGATATAGTTTTACCCAATGCTCAATTATCAACTGTTAATTTAAAAACAAGTTTAGATTTTATCTCATTTACTGACTTTAGAATACTTGAAGCTTTAGGTGATAACTATTATGGATATAAATCCACAAAATTAGGCGATGAAATTTCTGAGGAATATTGTTTGACTAATCAAAATACTAATGTTCAAACGCCGTTAAACTATCAATCAAATACCAAAGACTGGGTTGTTAGTTCAGATTCTAAAATAGTTATGCAAAACAGGTATCTTTACGAGTGGAAAAGCTACACTCAGCAAATAACAGACGAAACCATACATGATGTTAAGCTGATAAGAGTAGATGGAAAAACCGGAGATGTCAAAATTATTGACGAAATAAAGCAAAGCTCTCCGTTTGTATACATGTGTAAAATTAATGATAAGCAGTTTCTTTCTTATAGTATATCCAAAGCACCTTCCGACAAAACCGGTTATTCGGTAATATCTGCAGCTTCAATATATGATATAGAAGGAAATAAACAAAATATTATCTGCGAGAAATATGAAAACGATGAAAGCTGGTCTGACAGTAATGGAACATTGATAGAACAGTTTGCTGTAAATAACGGCGAAATATATGGATATGGACGCAGATTGATAAATAATCAATATAAACATTTTTTATATCACTATGGACTTGACGGACAGCTTATAGACAAAGAAGTGCTTAATGGATTTGAAAATATTATCGGTTCAGAACAGCCCATAGAGTTTTCGTATCTCGGAAATTATATAAGTTTTCGTACATATGAAAGTGTAAGCAATTATATATGTAAAAAGGACGAAAACAGAATTAAATTAATTATGAAAGGTATAAACGGACAAGTTCAATATGCTGTAGTCGGCAAATATATATTATTTATTGAGAATAATGTTGACGTTAATACTGGTGATATTAAAAGTGGCGATTATCCTATATACATTATTGATTCTGATTCCGATATTATTAAGGCAGCAAATTTCCTAGTTCCTATTTATAATCCGTATTTTAATGAAATGTTATCTTTATCTAACAACAAATTGCTTTTATCATATTGTGAAAATACATATGACCCATTAAAAGTACACCAATTTCTAATTGATTATAATAAAATTGATAAAGCATTTGTGTTTTAGTGTTAAAGGGTCTTTTAAAGAACTTCACGATATTGAATTGAAGTGAATAACATGGAAATGTGATATGCCTAACCATAGTCGATAGACCATAAAATCTAAGATAATCAAGATTTAAAAATGAACGTATACAAAGATTATTTAAAATATTTTAACATTGCGTTTTAAGCGTATTCTTTGTTTACACCGTCGCAAATTTTGATTGAAATTTTTGAAAATGAAATAGCATCAATAAAGCATCAAATCACATTAAGCATTATAATTTATTTGTTGCCAATGGCTTAAATTCGGCGACTATTTTATAGGTTTACAATTTTCAACAGTCGCTCCAAAACCGCGTGCCGAGGGTTCAAATCCTTCTGCCCCTGCCAATCAAAACCACCACTAAAGTGGTGGTTTGCACAACCCCTAAAAGGGGTTATTACAGGCTAGCCCCCGTAAGGGGGCACTGAAAGGTGCCATAGCATTGACTGGCCCTGCAACCTGTAAACGGGTATCTTACGGCAACAATTAGTTTTGCGCACAATTGAAAGTGACTATTTACTTCAATAATACAACACAGCACAAAGTCAAGCCATTATGCAAGCCCAAAATGCTATTGCTAAAGCTTTTTTAACTCCCCCGGTAGAACCGGGGGTTTAGATACGCTAAAGCAAACAAACTATAAAACGGCTTAAACACTGCGTTTAAGCCGTTTTTCTGTATCTTTATGCTTATGGCACGCGGTTTGTTTTATCGCTTTTGACGCTCATAAATAGCGTCAATTTTCGTATCCAGTCGCAACCATTTGTAATGATTTCGTCTGGTACATCATCAAAATAGCATCAATTTTTATATCTGTTTTTGGTTTTTTCTTTGTTTATTGTGACGCAAAATTTGACAGTATAAGTTTTGTTTTCTTTTTATTGAGTTGCACAGAAATTATTATCATGAACTTTGCAAAATATTCTTTGGTATAATTTTTTTATGTAAAATAAAGATATCTGTTAAAGGGTTTAACCAATCACAAATCGACTGTTCGTGCTAAAATGGTTGTAAATTTTTGCATTATGTGGTATAATTAATATAAAATATATTTTGTGTTCAGTTTATAGATTTGGGGTGTGATTCTTATTATAAAGATTGATATTTGCGATGATGAGCAGCTTTGGATAGACAAAGCTCGAGATATTGTAGCTAATTTCTTTAAAGATAAGAGGGAAATTGAGCTTAATTATTTTAATAATTCCAAAAGCCTTATTAATACGATTGTCAACAAAAAGGAATACGCTGACATAGTTATTCTTGACATTGATATGCCAGAGATGAATGGCTTTGAAACTGCAAAACTAATTAAAGATGTTTATCCTGACATTCTTTTGCTGTTCTATACTGTTCATGAGCAATATGTTTTTGAATCATTTCAGTTTCAGCCGTTTAGGTATATTCGCAAAGTTAATGCTGATAGAGAACTTGAACTGGCACTTTCAGCTGCAGTAAAAGTATTATCAAAAAGAATTGAAAAGGATATTATTTTAAAAATAAATAATGATAATTATGTAGTTGATATTAATAATATTGTATATTTTGAAACTGAAAAAAGGCGCTGTAATATATATTTAAACGATGAAAACAAAATTAATGTAAGAATTACCATTAAGGAACTCTTACATGAAATAGACAGCCCCGATTTTGTAATGATACACAGCGGTGCTGCTGTTAACGTAAGATACATTAAGCACATTTCAAACTATGATGTTAATTTAGAAAGCGGAGCTCATCTCATAATCAGCAGAGGAAGGGCAAATGATGTCAAAGCAGCACTTGCTGACTATTGGAGGCGCAAGATATGATATACTTTTATTGGAGTGCAGAATATCTTATGACGTTTTTGGAAACGCTTATGAGCTTTGTTTTTTGTAACGCATTCTTAAAAAAGAACAATGAACGAAGTAAATATTCTGCTGTGCTTATATCATTTGGTATTGCTGCATTATCATTATCAACCTTGTATGGAAGTATAAAATTATTTTCTAAATTTAATACCATTTTTATTTTTGCAATTTTGGTTTTAATACATAAGTATTATTTTAATTATCGATTGCTAAAGACAATAGGTGTTGAGTTATCTTATTATGCTGTTTTGTTTGTCTGCGACCTTATTACTTCAGCTGTGGTAGCCATAATCACAAATTCTACTATATCAAATTTATTTAATGGCTTTTCTAATGGGAGAGTCTTAGGTTCATTAAGTGCTAAATTGATTCTAATTATTATATGTATATCATTCAATAAGTTTGCAAAGAAAAACAAAGGTTTAAGCTATAGAGCAAGCAGTATTATATCTATTGTTTCAATCATTATATTACTTGTATGTACCGCTTTGTATTTTGAGCAGTCAAAAACGCAATCAGATGGTATGAATTTTATTATGACTATATGTTTTATTGCTATTTTGCTTTTGGTAATAACTCTTTATGTTTGTTGTATTTACTTCTTTACTGCACAGGATAACAGAAGAGAATATGAACTCTCTAATCAACAGAATAATTTGCTTGAACGTTCTCTCAAGGAACATGAGCATACTTTTTCATTATGGAAAAATAATATTCACGATTATAAGAACACGATACTAGCAATGGACTCTATGATAAAAAATCAACAATATGATGAATTATCAAAGTATCTTTCAGAGCAAAAAGATATTTTTACACACAGAGCAGAATTTATCCACACCGGTAATAATACTGTGGATACGGTAATAAACACAAAGTATTCCTTAGCCAAAGAAAAAAACATAACATATACTGTAAATGCCGCAATGCCTGATAAATGTAGAGTATCAGATATCCATTTGGCAACTATACTTGGAAATCTTATTGATAATTCTCTTGAGGCATGCGAACAGGAAATTGATCCGTATATTGATATCAAGATAGTTACGGAGAAAAATTTTCTGCTTATAAATGTTATCAATAAATGCAGCAAAACAAGTAATAGCACAGAAACTACAAAGGTGGATAAGGTCAAGCACGGTATTGGATTAAAAAGTGTGAGTAATACCGTGAAAGAGTATGATGGAGATTTTAATTTATCCTTTGAAGATGGTCAGGCAATAGCTTCAATAATGATACAAAACTGAATAATATGAGTTAAGCTGTCAAGAAATTGGCAGCTTTTTATATTATAATAATATGAACAGATTATTAAACAAATGTTTTTATTACGGAGATTTTGACCAAACACGCAAATAAATCTACCAATTACGCAAATTTCAACACAAGCAAGGGAAAACTTGCTATTATATCATCAAGGAATCAGAAAGATGGAAAGGAGGTTTTCTCACATGGTAACGAAGTTTGGTGAAATGGTAGCAAGAGCGGCATCATTATCTGCAAAGGCAGCTTGCAACTCAACATCATTGATTGGTTTTTATCAGCCTAAAGCACCTAAACAGCTTAAGGCAATTAAGAAGTCGGAGAAAAAGTGAGGTCTTTGGTATGTTTCGATATATAGCTGAAGATATTGCATTTTTACTGATTAAAAACAAAATAGTTGATATTGAAGAACGTGAAGTGTATGTATATGGTCTAGAGGTACTGTTGCTTAACATATCCAACATAATTATAGCGCTTATAATCAGCTTAATCACAAAAAGTATGTGGCATTTCGTAGCGTTTATACTTATATTTGTTCCGCTGAGAATATTTGTCGGTGGATATCACGCAAAGACAAGTGAGATTTGTTTTATTTATACATCATTGGTATATGCACTCACAGTTTTAATTATCAAACTGTTTCCACTATTAAACCAAAACATAGTTGCTATTATTGTTACTACTATTCTACTAATTCCAATTATCGTTTTTTCACCTTTGGAAAATAGTAATAATCCTTTAGGTGAAAATCGAAAAAGAAACAAATTGATAGCAATTATACTAACAGTGATTGATTCCTTAATATTCATTATATTAAAAGCTATGCATAAAAATTTGGCATCAAATGTAATGATATTTATTGCTGCAGTATCAATTCTATTGACCATTGAAATAGTTAAAAGGAGAGTTAATAATAGCAAAAATATTATCAAAAATTAAAGGAGTTTTTATTATGAAACAAAATGTCAAAAAGTTTATTACAATGTTCATAACAATTGCAATACTAATGACTTCAGGAGTTATTTGTTGTTCAGCAGTTAGCTGGGGAAGTTATAAAACTGTTACAATAAAGAGTAGTGATGGATGGGTAAATAAGTTCAATGGGCCATCTGATTACAAAGAAAAAAACGGTAATAGTAAATATAAGGTATACGCTATAGCTCAAACTATGGTATCAAATCCATCTGTTCGTCTGATTAATTCTAATGGTGCAGTTCGTAGTGATTCTTTAACAATTCCTCATACAGATACAATATATACAGGTAAAAACAATACCGGTATGGTTGGTTATATTTATTATACTCGAACAAAGCCTGCATGGAATCAGTGTGGAAGTGATACTATGAAGTATAAAATTAATGCACAATAGTAGTTCCTTAGAAATCTAAATCTATTTCATAGTATAATTATATTTGGTTTAGAATGTTATAAGGGCTTCATAAACGATAACTTTTTAATAGCATTATGAAGCCCTAATACTTTTGAGAGGTAAGTTACAATGGTAAAAAATGAACTAAGACTATATTTAAAATCAAAATTAAATGTAATTATGCTTATATGTATGACAATTCCTGTCGTCTTAAGCTATTACGCAACCTTTTCTGAAAAAAATGAGTGGGAGCAACAATTGCAAATAGCTGCTGCGGATTTAAACATAGAAAAAACAAAGTCAATAATTGATGGATATAATGGATTTAGTTATATTTTTAACTTTTTATTTTCAACAGATTTTTGTATTATTTTTTTTCTAATAATCATAATGGGATTTAGTTGTATGTTTGGTGGTAGATTTTATTATGATCGAAGCTCTGGATTTGGTAATTTATTAATGACAAGGACAAATTATAAAAAGTATTTAAAATCTATGATATTGGCACAATCAATTTATATAGTTTGTTTTTTAAGTTTGTATTTTATTATTTTAACAACTATTACGGGATTGATTTTTAAATTTAATTTTGATGATGTTTTGACAAGTAACTTGACATTAACTAGTCCATCGTTAGTATCATGTCTTAAATTATATTTACCTCAAATATTTCTAATTATTTTACTTAATGTTATTATTTCTATTATAACTATATTAAGCAATTTGTTTTTTAATAATAAATATATTATACATTGTGTGCCGCTTTTTATATACTTTATTCCATTTTTATTAGCTTCAACGATAGGCAATATGTCATTAGGGATAGGCAATGCTTTATCATATTTAGTTTTTGACGATAATCTTCTATCTATTTATTTTTACAATATTGCTGATTTATCAATATTTAATCTGCTTAAAAATTACTTTTTTCTTCCTGGTATGCTACTTTTTATTTCGGTTATTATATACTTTTTTAATCGAAAGCATTTTGAGGAGAGATATCAATGAGTTCTAAAATTAAACTTCTAATTATATTTTGGTGTGTTTACTTAATTGTTTCATTTTCCATACTTAACTCATATCAACGGTTTAATGATGTATTGGCATTAGACAATGAATTATTTGAATTGTTTGTTACATCACCTCAAAAGATGTTATTTAATAATATTATATTTTACTCAGTTTGGTTACATTTGAACAAGCGGGAATTTATGAATGCATTTCAGATAATTCGATATAATCGTTCTTGTATATTTACAATATGGTTACCTTGCGTAGTTAATAGCTTGATATTTTGTTTTGGAATTTATATAACATTTTTGTTTCTTGCATTTATAAAGCACTTGTATATTGATTTAATTATATTTACTAATCTTATTATGATTATTACATTTTTCATTAAAACATCTGCAATATATATTCTCATATATACTATTACTAGTAGATATGTTTTTTCATTGTTTTTTATTTTAGGTGAAACATTTCTTATACTTATAGCATATCTCGGTCTAGGATTTATTAATATTGATCTTACAAATCAAATTAAAACATTATTAAATCCTGTTTATTCTGTTTTAGTTTCAATTGTTTTATTAATTGTGTCTTCATATCGAATGCTAAAAAAGGATTATATATGAAAATAAGAAGATTTGTTTTTATATTAATTATGTTTACCGTAGTAGTATTTTGTTCAGTTATTGTTTGTGAACGGAGTTCCATAATATGTGCACTATTAGATTCATACTATGGGTTGTCAATTGATAATGACAAATTTACAGGATTCACATATATGATGAATATGGTTTTGAATTTTTCAATGTTATTTTTAGGATGTAAAAATGTAAACGATATTTTTAAAATGTATAATTTCATTGCTATTAGATGTAACAGTAAATTTAAACTATATGTTAAATTAATATCTTCAATAATTAGAATGATTGTATCTCCTGCAATAAGTTTTATGGTTGTTAATAGTCTAGCATTATTTATAGTACATGTTAAGTCAGAGAGATTTATTTTGTTATCTATAATATATTTTTTTATATCTTATTTGATATGGTTTTGTATAATTGAAATTTTATTTACATTTAATATTCATTATTCACATATATTCTATACATTAATTACAATTTCAATTCTTTCGCCAGTTATAAATTTTTTAAACGCTCCAATATTAATCTTATTAGTTCCTTTTCCAATTGGATTTATGACATCGGTCGAAATTTTAGTTGAAAAAGTAATACTCTTGATTGTATTGGGTGTTGTTTTATATCATAAATTGATTAAATATGAAAATTTAAAAATCAAAATTTATTAGGAAAGTAGGAATACTAATGATTACATTTATAAATTATTCTAAATCAATTAAAGGAAAAAGTATTTTAGATAATATTAATTTTAAATTTGATGAAGGTAAAATTTATCTTTTGACTGGTCATAACGGATGTGGAAAGACAATGATTATTCGTGCTATGTGTAATCTTATGAGACCAACATCTGGAGAAGTTAAAACAGATAAAAACTATTTATATGGAGCAGTAATTGAAAATTCAGCATTTTTAGAGAATGAGACGGCATTGTATAACCTAAAGTATCTGTCAAGAATAAGGAATGTTATCGGTACTGAGCAAATCGAGAATGCATTAAGATTAGTAAATCTATATGAATTTAAAGATAAGAAGGTAAAAACTTTTTCACTTGGTATGAAGCAGCGTTTAGGAATTTGCCAAGCATTTATGGAAAATCCAGATGTTATTTTGTTGGATGAACCATTTAATGCCTTAGATGCTGATAACGAACAAATTATAATTAATCTTTTACTTAATTTAAAAAGGCAGAAAAAAATTATAGTTGTTGCGGCTCATGGAATTGAAGACACTTCTATATTTGATTGTATTATTAAAATGAACAATGGTAAAATAGTTGAGATTTTGTAATAGATTAGTTAGGGTTTAATCAATTCATTAAAAGTGATAAATCTATTATAGACGGTATACTTTCTACATCTCAAACCCATCTGTAATCCCATTCAACCTTGCTGTATCCTTTTTGACATAATACAACTCAGTTATTTGCGAAGTCGAGTGTCCAAGCAAATCAGCCACTTGTCTTGGTGTTAGAGATTTGATACTGCCGTCAGGTTGCTTTTGACCGTTTACAAGGTTAGTCGCAAATGTGTGTCGTAGGTTGTGTAAGCCTTTAATTTCAATACCTGTAGCTTTGAGAATTCGATAATACCTCTTGCGAAAGTTAACAGGTCGTGTGAAATTGCCGTTCTCGTCGCACACAAGGGGCGTATTTTCGCCAAAGTATCTTTCTTGGTGTAAATCCCTTATCATTTCTATAGCCGTGTTATTCAGCGGAATATCCCGCTTACTGGATGCGCTTTTTAACTTGCCGACTTTTACCTCTCTGCCTCTCTCAGCGGTTATTCCGTCACGCTTGGCGATTTCTTTAACACCACGCTGTAAATGCATCACTCTGTTTTCAAGGTCAATGTCGCTGTTTAATAAGCCAAGCAATTCACCTGTGCGAAGCCCTGTGTTAAGCATAAGAATATATGCAGCAGCTTGTTGATAAATTCTTTTACCGTTATTCCAGCACGAAAGCATTCTTTTTTGAATATTTCAATCTCTTCTGGAGTGAATACCGTTATGGTTTCATTTGCAGGGAGATTTTCTTTTTCTTGAGATGCATAGAAGTTGCTTTTCTTTATCATTGGTACACTTTGCATAGGATTCTTTACTAAGATTTCTTGTTGTGTGAGATATCGAAAGTATTCACCGAGCACTACATATACTTTTTTGACAGTTGTGTATGCATAACCTTCGTTCATCTTTTGGTTAAGTAAGTCCTTAATGTCGGTGGCAGACATATCACCAACAACCTTATCTCCCAGCACAGGATAGATTTGATTTTTTACCGTGCATTCGTATCTGTCATAAGTGCTTCTCTCTACGGAAGGAAACTTAAATACTTCAAGCCATTTTTGCATACTCTCACGAAGTGTTTTCTTTGTTTCCTGCGACTCAATTATTGACTCATTAAAATCTGCAATATAGTC
>CANRAO010000023.1 GCA_947628615.1 uncultured Clostridia bacterium | reverse complement strand
ATCTTTTTTGCTAAGTTTTTATTGGCGAGCCGCCGCAGGCAGTTCGCGTTTCACATTTTGTGGAATGTGAATTTTTTGTATCTCGCGTTAGTAGTACATCTTTTTTGCTAAGTTTTTATTGGCGAGCCGCCGCAGGCAGTTCGCGTTTCACATTTTGTGGAATGTGAATTTTTTATATCTCGTGTTAATGGTATATCTTTTTGCTTAGTTTTTACATTGGCGAGCCGCCGCAGGCAGTTCGCGTTTCACATTTTGTGGAATGTGAATTTTTTGTATCTCGCGTTAGTAGTACATCTTTTTTGCTAAGTTTTTATTGGCGAGCCGACGTAGGTAGTTCGTGTTTCATATTTTACAGAACGTGAATTTTTTATATCTTAAAGATTAACTTCGTTAAAAATGTTTTTATAATGCTATATAAAACTAGTTTCATATAAATTTATAGATTATTCTTGCTTTTTATTCCAAAATGTGCTATAATTTTTTATATTAACATATTGGAGTAATAATAATGAATACTACATTTAACATTGAAGGCATAATTGGCAATTTAAAGGAAAAAAGAAAGATATTTACATCTGAAGCTGATTTACAATTAGAATTAGCAGGAATAATAAAAAATGAATATAAAGATGCAACAGTACGATTAGAAT
Organism: uncultured Clostridia bacterium; assembly: GCA_947628615.1. Lineage (GTDB taxonomy): Bacteria > Bacillota > Clostridia > Oscillospirales > Ruminococcaceae > UMGS1601. Next base: position 22,389 of record CANRAO010000023.1, on the reverse strand, counting down.
ATTGTCCGGATTTTGATTCTAATATGCATATTGACATATTAGTTATTATTGACAGAAAGTGGATTCCAATAGAATTAAAATATAAAACAAAAAAGTTTTATTACAAAGATACTGATGGATGCGTATATAATTTAAAGGAGCAAAGTGCTCATGATTGTGGTTGTTATGATTATATAAAAGATATAAAGAGAATTGAGACAATAAAAGACCAGAAGAAAGAAGACTTTGAAGTAGGATATACAATTTTTATTACTAATGATGAATTATATAAAAAAGGTCCAAGGAACGATGATGTTAGCTATGCACAGTTTTCTTTAAAAGATGAAAGAGAAATTAGTGTTAAAGATAAGTTAATGTGGAAGAAAAATAAATCCGTCGATAATGAGCGTAAAAATTCAATAATTCTTAACAATAGGCACAGATTTAAATGGGAAACTTTTTCAACAATTAATGAAGATAAAATTGAAAATTTTGATGAATATAAAAATTCAAACACGTTTTATATTTTAATAAATAAAATTAAATAAAAAGATTATAATATAACAAACCGCAACCTGATACAAAATGTATCTCTATTGCGGTTTTTATTTTTGTAACTCAAAAACAATTCGGATAGGGGAAATTAAAATATTGTGTTTTAAGTTATTATGTTACGCAAAAAATATTGAAATAATATTTTAAAAGTGTTATTATGAAAAAAATTAGGAGGAATGGAGCATATGGAACACATAATGAAATTAAATCCGTCACCGTTTCAAAGAATTCAGAGCGGAAAGAAAACCATTGAATTACGTTTATATGACGAAAAAAGAAAGAAAATTCAAATCGGCGACCACATTCGATTTATCAATACAGATAATCCGAATGAAACGCTGGTGGCAGAAGTCGTCAATCTTTTTGTTTTTGATTCTTTTGAAGCACTATACCGTAAGCTTCCGCTATTGGAGTGCGGATATACAGAACAGAATATCAAAACAGCTTCTCCGAAAGATATGGAGGAGTATTATACAAAGGAATTGCAGGAAAGATATGGGGTCGTTGGTATTCAAATCAAGCTGCTTTGAAAATTGATTGTTGAGATTTTGCTGCACTTCAATGATTCAGTCAATCGCTCCGTATTTTTAAATTATGAATTGAAGTGAATAATGTATTATTTTAAATAGATTATAAGGTGAAAAGATCATACCGTTAATTGGAACATTGAGCCAGTTTGGAGGAATATCTGATTTTGCGGATGAGGAAGCTTATTATGAGCAGATTAAGAAAATTTACGGAGTAAAATAATTAGTCCTTTATTAATTCACTATATCAAAATTATATTAAGGCAGAGTAACTGTCAAGAGTTCGGGATTTTAAGGGGAGATATAATGAAGACGATTACTATATGCGGAAATGAGATATGAAAAAGAAACCTGTGTTCTACGAGAAATAAAAGAAGAGCTGGGAATTCGTGCAGATGATATTGAGGCATTATCACTTCGATATATCACTTTGAGATGGGTAAAAGGAGAAATAAGACAAAACTATTTTTGATAAAAAATATATTCCGCGAATAATTGACACATATATGCTTATGGCAAATACAAAATAGTTATTTTTAGGAAACTATATAAATAAATATAAAAAACCGCAATCCGAATACATATTGTATCGGATTGCGGTTCTTGATTTATAATGTGAAATATGTGCTCGTAGAATTAGCGATACGACAGTCCTAACAGTAGCTGTCTGAAATATAGCAGACCGCAGCCTAGATGCCAAAAATAAAACAGCCACTCTAACCCCAAAAGGTACCATTTTTTATCTTTTTGTAGAGTGCTTTTCAACATAACAATAGCTGACATTACAAAAGCAAAGAACATACCATGCATATAAATCCAAGAAAAATTCATATGCATACTTCTTTTGCCGGTTTCGTAAAGAACCATCACCATAATCAGACTAATTACAGCCAGCTGTAGCGAGAACCGATAAGCCTTATTTTCCTTTATTTCTCTGTGGTGAATCAAAAACACCACAATGGGAAAAGCCCAGGCTAGACATATTGCCAGAGGAATGTTACCACAACACATTTTCCATGCTGTCAACCAGCCAAATGCCATGCTTGAACCTTCTTTTCCTGTATTGTCAAACATTCCAAAGAATTGATACAGCAAATCACAAAAGGTAGGAATAAAGCAAATTCCAAGAAAAATAGTTGATTTAAGATTTGCAAAACGACTTCTTATGAGACGATAAAGCATAATCAATCCCGCAGTACTTACCAGAAGCAGAGTAAAAGTAGGTTTTGTCATAGTAGTAAGTAAAAGAAGGATACTGAAAGCAATTCCTTTTTTCCAGGAAAAATTCTTTTCATAACTTCCAAGCAAATCAACAAACTTAAAAAAACAAATTATCGCAAAGGGACGAACTGCTAGATAAGTGGCATTATGATATGGATTGGGTGTAAATACCCCCACATACCTTTCGTTAATACCTGGCAGAGAGTGGTTGAACACGGGAAACAGCATAGATACAAAAAAGAGGGTAATAGTTAATACGCTCAATATCACTTTCCAAAAAAGAACAGGGCATTTCCAGCATATTGACTCTTCTAAATTATTAAACTGCTTATTTATATAATATTTTAAAATTATAACACTTGTGCAGTTGAGTAAAGTAAGCACTACTGTTATAGCCCATTCAGCGGGTAAAAACAGATTAAATAAGGAACTGAGCCAGAAAAAAATAGGATAAGTAAAAATCATATTATTCTCTATGCCTTTTACCTCTTGTAGATAGCTCCAGGTATCAGAAGGATACCATTGATTATAACCAATTGATTGATGATAAAATAAATAACATGTTAATGTCATATAGATAGCAATAAGCATACCAAAAATTGCCCAATCAATCATCTCTATTCGCTTCTTACTTTGCATCTGTGTCTGCATTTATTTTGCTCCTTTTCCTTTATCTATTGCTGTTTAATCATATATTTTGTCACATATTAAACATTTTTATTATAATACATAAATTTTGTTTTGTCTATATATATTGTCCGGTTTTGCTATTATTTTATTATTATCTTTAAATAATAGTGAAATTAACATCATAAAACAAGAAAGAGATATTACAAAATATGTAATTTGCCATATTCTAATTATACAATTCGCGTTATAAAAATGTTATTAACCATTGCGTCATAAAGCTAAATGTTGAAATAACATTTTTAATGTGCTATTATGAAAAAATGAGAAAGGAGACGACAGTTATGGATAAAATTTGGAATTTACTTTATCGTACTGCAAAAGCAGTACAAAAGAACAGAAAAATATCTGAATATGTAGAGGCGGGCTGTGTCTCAGCTGCAGTACTATCCTCTTCAGGAAAAATATATACGGGAGTTTGTATTGATACTTGCAGTACGCTTGGTATTTGTGCTGAACGAAATGCAATATTTAATATGATAACCAGCGGTGAAAATGAGATTGCAAAAGTGTTAGCAATTACACCTGATGGAAGAACAGGTGCACCCTGTGGAGCTTGTCGTGAACTCATGGTTCAGCTTATGCCGCAAAAGTATAAAGACATAGAAATTATGATAGACTACAAAACAGGCAAAACTTTGAAATTGGGTGAATTGACTCCAGAATGGTGGATATAGTTTAAGCTATTATCTAAAGGTAATTGTATATTTATCATATTTAATGTTTTGTAGAGGAATGAGTATATGGAACACATAATGAAACTAAATCCATCACCGTTTCAAAAAATTCAGAGCGGAAAGAAAACCATTGAATTGCGCTTATATGATAAAAAAAGAAAGAAAATTCAAATCGGTGATTATATTCGGTTTATCAATACAGATAACCTGAGCGAAACGCTGGTGGCAGAAGTCGTCAATCTTTTTGTTTTTGATTGCTTTGCAGAGCTTTATCGTAAGCTGCCGCTATTGGAGTGTGGATATACAGAACAGAATGTCAAAACAGCTTCTCCAAAAGATATGGAGGAGTATTATTCAAAGGAACTGCAGGAACAATATGGAGTCGTTGGTATTCAAATCAAGCTTTTATGAAACAGATTATATAAAAATGAACCTTTTGATGTGATTTACTGTCTATATAAGTGAAACCGGTTTTAGATAAGCAATCAAATCTAAAGAAGTGATATTATGGATAGTTTTGAATATTTGCTAGAAAAAAGTAAAAGTGCTGTTGAACGTTTTGTGCGATTTCGCTTGTCTGAAAAGGCAGATGCTGACGATGTTTTACAGGAGGTTTATCTGACGGCTTATCAGAAGTTTGGGCAATTAAAGAATACGAATTCCTTTAAGGCTTGGATAATTAGTATTGCACGCAATAAATGCAATGACTACTTTAGAAAAAAAGCAAGTCGGTTAGAAATTCCGATAGACAGAATAACAGAAAATGAATTATCTTACAGCAGATACGGTGTTTCAGAAACAACTAATGTATCTGAGACTTTGAGTTTACTGGGAGATAAGGATAAACAAATTCTTTACTTGTACTTTTGGCGTGAATTGCCCCAGTCGGAAATTGCAAAGCTATTAAATATTCCGCTGGGAACGGTAAAGAGCCGTCTTTATACTGCAAAGAAGAACTTCAAAAGCAAATATCCATATCGCTCTGATACATTGAAAGGAGTAATTGGAATGAGTAAATTACCCGAATTTTTACCTGAATACAAAATTGAATTGAGCAGTAAAGAGCCGTTTTCAGTTAAATGGGAGGAGCTGATGGGTTGGTTTCTTGTACCAAAGCTCGGCGAAAAGCTGACTTGGGGTATGTATGATATTCCGTCAAGAAAATGTGACCGTATTTATGATATGAAAGTTACCGGAAAAGCAATGGTTCACGGTATTGAGGGCGTTGAACTGACTGCAAGGGAAACGCCGTGTTCCGGCGAAGAAAAAGTAATCGACAGAATTTTTGTTGCTCAGCTAACAGATACTCATTGTCGTTATCTTGCCACTCTGAGAAATGACGGCGATGTAAAGAATTATATTACCTTTCTTGACGGCGATGCTTTTCTGCCAAACTGGGGATTCGGAGAGAATAACTGTGGAAATGAAACAAATCTTTCTCCAAAAGGTGAAATTAAGAGAAACGGAGATGTTATTACCGGTTTAGATAAGGATTTTCTGTTGGACATTGTCGGTCGTTATACGGTTATAATTAACGGCAAGAGCTTTGATACAGTTTGCGTTATGGATATAGAAACCTATAATGGAGGTGTTGTTTCAGAGCAGTTTCTTGATAAGAATGGAAAAACAATTCTTTGGCGAAGATTTAACCGCAATGATTGGGCAATTGACCGTTACAAAAAGAAATGGACTGAGCTGCTGCCTAAAAATGAGCGTTTAAGCGTCAACGGCGAAACCTATGTACATTGGTATGATTGTATTACAGATTATATATTATGATACTATTTGTAATAATTTATTAGAATTATACATTTTGTAATATTTCTTTCTTATTAACACCATAAAATAAAAAGACCGTCTCATAAGAAACGGTCTTTTGCTTTTATAGAAAATATATTAAAATGCTGTTTTGTAAAGTTCAAGAATTGACTCAACTGTGCAAGGTCTTGGGTTGCCGCCTGTGCAAACGTCTGCGAATGCAGATTCTGCAAGTGCTTGCAAATCCTCTTCCTTAACGCCGATCTCGTGAAGTTTAGCAGGAATTCCAACGTCTTTTGAAAGCTGCTTAACTGCGTCAACTGCAGCCTTTCTGTATTCTTCCTGAGACATAGACTCTGTTCCCTCAACGCCCATTGCTTTTGCTATGTCTCTGAATTTCTCGCCGGTATATTCAGCGTTGTATTCCATAACATATGGGAGCAGTACAGCGTTTGCTATACCATGAGGTGTGTCATAGAAAGCACCAAGAGGGTGTGCCATTCCGTGAACTACGCCTAGTCCTACGTTTGAAAATCCCATTCCTGCAATGTATTGACCGAGTGCCATATCCTCACGACCCTTTGGATAGTTGTCGCAAGCGGCTCTAAGTGAACGTGAAATAATCTCGATTGCTTTAAGATGCATCATATCGGTGAGCTCCCAAGCGGCAAGGGTTGTGTAGCCTTCTATTGCGTGGGTGAGAGCGTCCATACCCGTTGACGCTGTCAAACCTTTCGGCATTGACGACATCATATCACTGTCAACAATTGCTACTACCGGAATATCGTGCGGATCAACGCAAACGAATTTTCTCTTCTTCTCGGTGTCTGTGATAACGTAGTTTATCGTTACCTCTGCGGCTGTTCCCGCTGTTGTGGGAACTGCAATAATCGGTACGCAAGGCTTTTTAGTTTCAGCTACGCCCTCAAGAGAAACAACATCGGAAAACTCAGGATTGTTGATGATAATTCCTATGCCCTTTGCTGTGTCAATAGGCGAGCCTCCGCCAATTGCAATCAAATAATCAGCACCTGCTTTTTTGAAAGTTTCAACTCCGCTTTTTACAATGTCTACCGTTGGGTTTGCTTTAACCTCGTCAAAGATTTCATAAGCCAAAGATGCCTTATCCAGTAAATCTGTTACTTTCTTTACAACATTGAACTTTACCAGATCCTTGTCTGTTACAATAAGTGCCTTTTTAAATCCCCTTGCTGTTGCCTCAGTAACTATCTCTGAAATAGCTCCTGATCCGAAATATGAGGTCTCGTTTAAAATCATTCTGTTTGCCATAGTTTAAAACTCCTTTATTTTTTAGTATAGCTTAACTACATTTTTATTATAGCCCAAATTTGTGACGCTTTCAAGAAAATTAAAGGATAATTTTGCACAAAAAATATACATAATTTTTGTAAGGCTCTGTTTTCGTAGATAAAGTCTGTTTTTAGGGGCAGCCCTCTCTTGCAGGGGCTCAACCTGAAAATGCTATACATTTTCAGCTAAAAAATAGACTAACGTCTATTTGCCCATTTAAAAACAGTTCACTGGACTATTTTTTAGCTAAAACTGCGAAGCAGTTTTAGGTTACACTCCTATGCGGAGTGCACTCCGTAAAAGTATTTCGCCAACTGCGGTTGGCGACAGGGCTCCGCCCTTGACCCGCAAGCCTTTTGAAAAAGGCTTGATCGAAAACTTTTAGTCGATTCGTAAAACCTTTTTCGACAGGTTGAGCAGACGCTTTTTACACATCTGCTCTTTAAACTATATTATTCATTGTTTTTTACGATTTCTCTCGGGCTCGTTCTGCCGATAATAGTAAACGGCATTATCAGCGATATTATGAAATTAAACAATAGCACCGCACAGCAGGAAAGTATCTGCCATTTTCCTATAGTTATTACCGTTCCTTTCAAAAGCTCAAAATGAATCGCTGTAAAAATCAACGCCCCTGTAAGTATAACTGCAATCAGTGTGGTCAGCAAGGTCGTGCATACGCTTATTAATGCACATTGTTTCCAGCGTGAACCGCATATGTAAAGTATTCCATAGCTTCTGAGCTGCTTTTTCGTGTTTATCGCAGTTAGGCATATTGATGAAATTGCAAGGAAAATCAGAATCGAAACAATCATTGGAACAATAGTGAATGCCTGATCTTTTGCTTCCCGAAGACTTTTTCTGTTTACAGTTTCAAGGCTGTATACCTGACCGTATTCTGCTATCTTTTCCTTAGCTTCTGATAACTCCTCCTTTGTCGTGTCGTTGTCAAAGGTTATAAATGATGTTCCTGAAGTCCAGGTTTGATAATTCTTATCATCAAGCTCATTTTTAATAATGATTAGAAACGGTTCATCTTCATCAGCTGAAATGTATGGATAGAATTGTGCCGAAATCGTTTCAAAGTCTGTTGTTAGCTTTTCTTCACCTGCAACCGCTGTGTTAGATTGGTAAAATAAATTTTCTCCGTCTTCAATTTCACCAACTATTTTTATGGTTATTGGATTTTCAGTCTTATTAGTAAAATTTACATTATTCTTATCAGGATAAGTCGTGTTAATAACACTTCCTGTCGTATATCCTAATTTGTTCTTTGTGATGACTGCATAAACCTCGTTTTTGTTATCACTTAATGTTATATCGCTTAACCATTGTCCGCTCTTCATTAACGGCTTGTGAGCATTAATTATTGCCTTGTCAATCGTTATGGCGGTTAAAAATTCGCTGTCTTCTGATTTGCCGGTGGAATTTTTTATCTCAAAAAATTCCTGACCGGTTGAGTATACTTTATCGATCTTATCTGAAAAAGAGTATAGTTGGTCGTTTAAGATAACTTCCCCTTCATCGTTAAAAAATAAATTTGCCATAAAGCCTTTTGATGTGAGTATATCTTTCATAGGCATATAGTATTTCAGCGTCGACTGCAAGGACGAAACTAACAATACGATCAAAAACAGAACCAGTATCAGTTGTATTAAGTTAAAAAAAGTATAGGCTTTGTTTTTTCTTATCTCTTTAAAACTTAATTTGAAAATCATATTGTTTCACCGCCCTTTAATAGCGAAATAGGGGTCTTTTTAATATGTCTGTAAATTAGGATATTAAGTATTATGTATATTACTAAAATATACAGCAAAAATGTTATACAATAATTTTTAAGGCTGTATACAACATACGCATATTCATAGTGGGATAAAACAATATCTTTAATGAAAATATCAAAAACACAAGCACTGAATATGAATAAAATAATTGATATTATCATTGTTTCGAGTATATACAGTCTTCTGACTTTATTAATAGTTGCACCTGTTATTCTTAAAATAGCAAGCTCTTTCCGTCTTGTCATTAAAACATATTTGAATAAAAGTATCAGGTTTATTGATACCAATATAGCTACCACTATTGCAATAATCAGGTTTGTGTTATAAAATCTTAACTGCTCTGCGTCTGAAACAGCAATGTTAGGTAGTTCAACCTGCCTGTCTGAAAAATATTTTAAATATAACTGCTTGATTTGTGCAAATTCATTTTTTGTCAGTGGGGTGTTTAGTTTAAAACACAATGTATCAATAATATAAAAATTATCATCAATAGCTTCAAATGGGATATGAACACTGCCTGCCGGATAGTTAAGTTCTCCGACAACCTCATATTTTATATTATTTAAAGTTAAATAATATTTCTTCTTCTTTTTGTTGTATTTTAATTTTCCGTCAAACAATGGATTTTCTTTAATAGATCTTATATCAGCTACGCAAACATTTTTACCACTGATATTTTCTTCTTCAGTAAACCATCTGCCGCCCTTCCACCAACCAATTTTTTTAAAATCTTTTATTTCTTCTTCTTGATTACATACTATTTTTCCGTTTTTTATATCATATGAAAAATTTATGTATGTTTGCATAGCATCAACTTTATTTTCATCAAACTCTTCGTCAGGGAATACAATAGAATCTAAATCAAATGTACAATTTGTGCCTAACCCGTCTAATTTATCAGGTATACAATTAATTAATTCGCGATAAAATGCTTTAACTGTTCCTGCCCTTAATGGGTTATCCTCTGAATTTTTATAAGATATTTCATAAAACAAATAAAATGGGTCATCCTTATCGTATTCCTCGCCTGTTCTTTCATCAAATAAACCTTCGGGCTTCTTTTGATCCTGTATTTTGCTTTCACTGTAGTTTTGATAAACCCCCATTGAGAAAAACAGAATCAATACTGCTGAGATCTGGCACAACAAAAACAGACTGAAAATCAGTCTGTTTTTTGTTGCAAATTGTTTTAAATTACACAGTAGAATCATTATTTATCCCCTGCTTTAAAATTTTTTGTATATATAAAATATAACACGAATAAAAATGCAAGTAAAGTTAAATATATGCAAAAGCGATAATTTTGTAGAATTATACAAAAGTGCAAGGCTTTATTTGTTTACTCTAACATAATTAAAGCAGACACATCTGTGCATGCTTAATACTATTTAACCACGACCGTCCCATATGGCGGAATAACCACTTTATTTTTGATTTTCTCACCTGTCAAAGCGTTTGTAAATTCCATATCATCTGCGAGGTTTACAGTTTCCTCACAGTTGTTAAAATTCTGAAGGAAATAGAAATTCCCACGCTTTCCGACAGTGACGTTTTTAGGAAGCTCAACATCGAGGTTTCTTTCAATGCCTTTTCTTTTGCAAATGACGGAATAAAGCTCTTTTAAAAAAGAAATATCCGCAAATGAGGCAATATAGAAAGCCGAGCCTTTACCATACTTGTTTTCAAGCAAAGCGGGCCAGCCGGCATACCAATCTTTAGTGAACGTGCCGAGCACCTCTGCCGTTGTGGGGTGAACAAGGTCGCACATAACCGATGTTTTGAATGTTCCTTTGAAGCCTGCCTTTTGTTCGTCAACAGCTATTTGATTTTCCTGATGGTCGTAAAGAGCGTCAAAATCCTCCTGCCAAAGCCCGAACACCTCCGACAAACCTTGTCCGGGTAAATCGCCGTTAAAGCAAAGGTCCGTTTCATTTACAAGACCTGTAAAATATGTGCTTACTAAAGTACCGCCGTTTTTCACAAAGCGTTTAAGGCGGTCGGCAACGCCGTTTTTGAGCATACAAAGCATAGGGGCGATTAACAAATCGTAATTATCAAAGCCGGCGGTTGAATCTATAACGTCACAGGGGATACCTGCCTCCCAGAACGGTGCATAGTGACAAAGACAAGCCTCGTTGTATTTCATTCCGATATTTCTCGGTCCTATACCGTCGTCGATCGCCCATTTATTCTCGGTATCGAAAATTATTGCGACTTTCGGTTTTATGTCGGCACTGTAAAGACCGTCATTCAGCTTTTTGAGGTTTTTACCAACCTTTGCTACGTTTTTAAAGGTCATAGTATCGTCTTTTCCACGATGGGAAATAACCGCACCATGCCATTTTTCGCACGAGCCGTTTGACTGTCTCCACTGAAAATACTGAACAGTATTCGAGCCGTGAGCAAGAGCCTGCATTGATGTAAGTTCAAGCAGATTAGGGTGCCGAAGACGTGAAACTCCGCACCAGTTTGCGGTTGACGGAGTGTTCTCCATCAGCATAAACGGCTGATTTTTTAGTGAACGCATAAGGTCGTGGTTGAATGCAGTAGACATTGCATTCCAGTAGTCGTCGCCCTCATGCCAGCATGGGTATGAATCCCACGAAATAACGTCAACGTCATCTGCAAATTTTGAGTAATCTATCCCTGTGAACATTCCCATCATATTGATCGTGCAGGGAATATCTGGGTTGACTGACTTAACTGCTTTGACTTCCTCACGGTAAAAGTCGAGCGTCTGCTCGGTGCAGAATCTGTTCCAGTCGAGATTAAGACCGTGCAAAGCGTACATACCGTTGTCGGCAGGAGCTTCAATTTGTTCCCAGTCTGAGTATTTTTCGCTCCAGAAAATTGTGTACCAAGCGTCGTTGAGAGCCTCAAGATCATTGTTGTATTTCTTTTTCAGCCATTCTCTGAACGCCGATTGGCATTTTTCGCAATAGCATTGACCGCCAAGCTCATTAGAAATATGCCACATAATTACGGCAGGGTTGTTTGCATACCTTTCTGCAAGACGTGTGTTTATTTCTTTTGTTTTCCGTCTGTAAACAGGAGAAGTGTAGCAGTGATTGTGTCTACCGCCGTGGAGATTTCTCACTCTGTTTTTTTCAACTCTCGAAACCTCTGGGTATTTGTGAGTTAGCCAGACAGGTCTTGCCCCTGACGGAGTTGCAAGAATGGTATAGATGCCGTTCTCATAAAGATTATTTATCACCTTGTCAAGCCAGGAAAAATTATAAATTCCGTCTTCAGGCTCGAGCATTGACCATGAGAAAACGCCCAGAGTAACGCAGTTAAACCCTGCCTTTTTCATATACTCAATATCTTTTTCAAAAACTCCGTCGGCTTTAAGCCACTGCTCGGGGTTATAATCTCCGCCGTGAAGAAGTCTCGGGAGTTTAGGAGTTATAACAAATTTGCTGTTCATATTATGTTCCTTTCTTTTACCCAGCGTTAGTTGAAGTAGTTGTAGTTGATGCTGACTGAGTACCGTCAGTCTCCTTGACATTTAAAATACACCACTTTGCTCCGATTTTTGCAATATATACCTCAAACTTAACATCTTCAGTTGACTTAGAACCTTCAAATTTTACTGTGGTTTTTATTATCTTTCCCTCTTTTATGTCAATGCCTTTGCCGAATTGATTTTGATAATCCATTTCCTGTTCGATTATATCGCCTTTATCCATATCTAAGGTTTCGTCAATTTTTACCGTGCTTTTAAATCCCTTTCCGAACACGTTGATATAGTCGGAATACAAAGTCTCCATAGCTTTGTTTTTATCAAGCCCCTGAGATCTTACAGCTTCGTTGTTTTCATTTGCAAGATCTGACGAAAAGCAAGAGTTATACTTTTTGTAATCCATTTCTGATATTGAAGTAAAATACAGATTTACCAGTTCGTCAGGTTCATTTTGTGAAAACATACCCTGATTATAGAGAACGAATAATATGATTACTGCAACTGCGATAACAAGAATTATTAGCAGGATTTTTTGATTTCTTTTTTGCTTGACAGTCTTGTTTTTTGGCTTTTTACCTTGTGCTAAACGCTCTTTTGCAAGGCGTTCCTGCTCATCAAGAGGGAGAAATCTTTCGGGGATTTTGGTTTCATACTTCTTTGCGGCTTTTATCTTTAAATTCGGGTTTCCGTATCCGCAATGTTCGCAGAATTCGCCTGTATACTCTTTACCGCAGCTTTTACAAATTTTAGGCATTTTATATCGTCCTTTCAGCGATTGAAGTTTATTCAATTTAAAGAAAGTTTAACATAATTTATATCTGTTTTCAAGAGGGTCTTTAATTAAATTTGCAAAGTAAAAGGGAGATAAGAAAAATCTTATCTCCCTAACGTTTATTTAATTTTTGATTATTTATAATCCATCTGAACATTGGTACAATGTCCGCCTGTTTCAGTAGTAGTATCATCAATATTAACGTCCAAATCAGCGTCTTTATCTTCTGAAAATGAGTCAACATTTTCCTCTAATAATTTAGCATAATTACCATCGTGTATTTTGTTGAATGCACCTATATTACCTGATGCACATGCTCCCTGTAAATTACCATTAGAATCATAAGTGCCAACAATAGCTATTTTATTGCCTTCATCATCGACATATGCTTTACATTTAATATTATGTTCTTCAGGATTTACTTCTTTTCCGTTTAAAATAACTCTGATATTGCCGAATAATTTTCCGTCCGTAGCCGCATTTACTGTGAAAGTTCCGCATACTAAAGCTGCAATTACCGCCAATACGATTATCAGACTTTTACGCCCGAATATTCTTTTTCTTTTTATTTTCTCTGTTATACTTAACACCCTTTCAATAGCTTCTTCAGATGGACAGACCATTGAAAAAGCACTTTTATAATATTCTTTATTCATTGTTCCATTCATCTCCTAATAATTGTTTTAGTTGTGTTCGTGCACGGTGAAGTCTTGTTTTGACTGCGGATTCTTTTATTTTCAGTACGTCGGCTATTTCTTTGACGGATAAGTCCTCATAGTAAAAAAGATGGATAACTGTGCTTTGCTTTTTTGGTAGGCTCATTACAGCTCTGAACAAATCATAATCACATTCATAATCAAAGCTGTATTTATCTTTTGCATCTTCCAAAGGAACAGAACGCTTCCTAAATGGTGATTTTATATAATTTTTGCTTTCATTCACGCAGACTCGCGTCAGCCACTTATCAATATGAGCAATATCCTCAAACGGCTTTTGGTATTTCCACAGCTTTAGAAAAACATTTTGCAATATATCTTCTGAATCCTTATCATTGTGGGTAAATGACAGTGCTATCAAAAACAGCCTCTGATTATTCCGTTTAACCGCATCAATAAATTCGCACTCTGTCACAATTTCACCGCCCATACCTCTTGAAAAGCCTTTCACTATAATAACAATTATAAAGGGTAAAAGGTTACATAGATTAAAAATTATTTTAAAAACCATTAAATATTAATGCAAGGATTATTTATTTTCAACAAAAGCAAAGAGATTGTTTCTTATGAAGCGGTCTTTTTTTGCGGTATAAAAAACAATACCAATCTCGATACCATTCGTATTAAGATCGGCGTTCTCTGTTATGGTCAGAGTTTTACTCAGTTGTTATCATTATTAAAAATAAACAAAAAAACCTTACATTTACACCACGAATTTAGTTGATTTTTTGTTGATTAAGATATTAAAAAGTGATATAATCTACTTACTAATCTTTTTATGGTGATATTATGATTTGTGCAACATACTCAATTCCATTTTGTGTAAATGGGGGGGGGGCTTAATAACCTTACCTTTATTTGCTGTATACAAAATATCTTATTACAATTACATAAATTTATGTGGAGCAGTATATCTTAAAGGGGATATGCTGCTTTTTATGTGTGTTCTTATAATATAGTTTTATCTAATAAATTTATAACTAAAGGAGTTACAGTTATGGTAAATACTGCAAAACTAAAACTACAAATGAAAAAACTTAACATTACTCAAGCTGATGTTGCAAAATGTTTGGGTATTGCTCAACCTACGGCTAATCAAAAAATTAATAATGTTCGACCGTTTTACTTGGATGAAGCTGAAAAGCTTTCTAAATTTTTGAATATTGATTCAAACGATTTTGCATATTATTTTTTTTCTCATTGAGTCGCATAATACAACTTTAGTAATATTATATAATGTTAATTATGCTAATTATCAAATGAATGTTGAGCGATTTAAAAAATAATTACCCTTTAATTTCTCCGCACAGTTTGGGGAGTTTTAAGCGGCATCGGTAAGCAATTGGCTGTATTTAAACTGTGCGTAAATGGAACAGTAAAAGTGCTCCAAAAATTTCTTTCCAGGAGGAAACTACTATGAAACATAAGAAGACAATAAAACTAAACAGAATAACAAATAAATTTATATCAGTATTTCTCAGTCTGTGCATGACTGCGTCTATGGTCAGCGGCACAGCATTTGCTGCCGTTACCGGTCCGACGGAGAAAATCGTGGCAGGCACCCGCGTGGCTGACCCCAATACTATGGACGATTATCAGAATCAGCTGTTGTCTATGGAAAGCGGCTCTCGCTATGCAGGCAGAGTTTGGACAGATAAGAGTGTATTCGCTTATGATAAAAATGGCGAAAATACAATAAATCTGGATATGGAAACTGATGGCTATGACGGCAGTGTCGGCTATAATGCGGATTTTGCTCATACATTTTCTGCACTTGCAAGTTCGCAGGTGGTAAATGAATATCCGCCCAGCCCTATAGACCTTGTTATCGTATTTGATATGTCAGGCTCTATGGGACAGGATACGCGTTATGACATCGACTCAGGCGGTAACTCGTATGTGAAAGCACATGATAATGATTTCCCACAGAACGGTGTGTCAATGGACGATCGTATAAAAAATTCGCGAATCCAGAAGACGCTCGACGCCATAAATAATACCATCGACGGTCTGATGAAGCAGAACCCTCAGAACAGAGTGGCAGTGTGTGGATACGGTGCAAACGCTGTGGTTATTATGCCTCTTGCCCATTACCGGAAGACAGACAATAAGCCCTACCTTTCCGTCGGCGGTATGGAGACTCTTTATTACCCCGGAGATCTTAAACTGGGTGAGGACAACGTATGGTATTGGCAGAACAACCGCGATACCTGCTATACCGTTGTGGCAAACGCAGAGATGAATACCTACACAGGTCCGTTAGACGACAATTCAAGTGAGGCAAACGAGTGGACAGAACATGACTTCACCGTCAGCAACAACATAAACAGCGACGGCGTCAAGGCTTTCCCTGGTGTAGAGAAGCAGGACGAGAGTGGTCTTATAGAGAGTCAGAATTTCAAAGAAAGCAGCGACAATATAGCCGATAACAAATGGAAGCACGGCGATGACAATCTTAAAAATGCTATGACAAACACACGCACCTTAACAGCCGATGACTATGTGGGTTATTTCACCAATACTCAGGGCGGTATCTATCTTGCCTATAAGCAGTTGGCAGATTCGACTGTAACCACCTACAGCGAGACACTCTCCACCGGCGTAATGTCCACCGTTGCGAGAATACCTGCTACGATAATCATGTCTGATGGCGGTGCTAACTTCGCCTTTAATGAAATGGGCAACGACTATAACGACTATTCGGATTATACGGTAGACGACTGGAATAAGCGATATGCAGCAAAATTAGGAAAATCGCCGATTGATGACCCTAATGGTAATCTTGACGAATGGTATATGAACGACAACAATTGGGATGGCAGTGATAATGATGGTCAGCCTAAGGACTTTTCGCACCGTCTTGGTAATCCCAGCAACAACGTCGGTGACGAGTGGTATAATGTCTATCTGCCTGGAGACGACACGTTAGAGAAAGGGAAAGGGAAAGAAGGAGGAACGACAGAGGACGGTAACTGGGACGGTCTGCACGGTATATACAACACCGGTGCGGACTTCTATCAGGAAGGTACTCTTTCTACCGCGCCGAGCTGTTATAGTGCGGGCGTACTATACAACAGTGACAACGACCGCGCAGGAACGGGCGGCACCGTAATGGAGGTACTGCTCACAGCCTCGTATATGAACGATGTGGTGAAAAAGCACTACGAGCACGGCTGGCAGAAGAACAACGCCACAGCAGAAAGTATGAAAAACAACCTTTCTACTTATACCATGAATGTGGACACGAAGCACGTGCCGCAGTGGGGACGCTGGAGACTGTTTCCGACCCTTGACCCGAAGGAATATGCCCTTGACGATATCGGCAAGTCCGACGATACCGGCTGGGGAAGCGAGAACTGGAATGATAAGAAAGACAGTAAGCTCGGAGATTCGTATAATGGAGACTCATGGGGCAGTGATGGTCAGATGTACATTAAAGCTGGCGCATTCACGAAACTGAAAGAATCTTGGGATAAGTGGAAGAGTGGCGAAGAAACCGACTTTTCAATGGGAAATGGCATAAGGATAAATCTTAGTCGCCTTGAAAACGATAGCATCACCTATGATGCAGGCGGAGACGATAAAGTCACCGTAACAAACGACGACATCATAAATAATATCGCCTATAACGATAAATTCTACGACGTCGATTCTGAAAAGCTCGACGAAATCTTTGACGAGATTCTAACCATAATTTTAGGCAAAATCTTCGTACCCGTTTCAGGCGACAACGACGCAGGGGTAGGCGAATCCATCACATATCAAGACCCGATCGGGGAGTATATGGAGGTAAAGAACCAGTCTATCAAAGCCAAGACGCACAGCGACGAGGAGGCAGGCAGAGACGCACAAAACTACGATATGTCATTGCTTTTGTTCGGCAAGATGCACGGTATAGTACGCACGGGAGTTTATGACTACCAGTGGAACAACAAGTGGATGAAAGCAAACATGGAGGACGAGCAAGGCGAAAGGGCATTACCAATTGGTTGGTATAGAGGCGAACCGACTAAGGATGCGGAATATAGTAATAAAGCTTATCCGGACGGTTGTACTTCTGCCGAAGACGCATGGGAAAAGGGCTGGGTCTATCGATTGGATTTTAAGACCTTTACATCGTATGTGCCTATCGTGGACACACCCGAAACACCTGATGAGCTTTCTCAGCAGGCAAAGAACACGACATATACCTTATACCGATTTGCAGGTACAACTGCAGAACGAAACGCATTGCATCGCAATCCCATTTACGGCGATGTGCCGGAAGAATTGAAGACAAAATGGAAGGCGCACGAAGAAAAGGGAGATTATCCGCAGAACAACAGTGAATATGCTGACGTTGACGGAGTATACCGTCTGTCCGACATTCGTATATGGTTAGAGGATACAGGCGACTTCGTGGATCAAGAGGGAGCGATCACCCCCAACAGCGGATACGATAGGTCGCTGTATCTGAATATCCCTGCGGCGGCAGTACCTACTCAGCTTGCAGAGATAACTCTTGGCAGAGATGGAGTGCTGTCTTATGAGACAAATCTCGGTTCGGACCATAAGAACGCAGAGAAGGACGAGGACGGCAACGGCACATCATATGAGGAATATTGTGCGCAGTCAACTCCATTTCGTTTGTTCTACGCCGTAGGTCTTGAGGAGGATCTGATACTGCGGGACAGTGACGGCAATCAGGTGGGCGTAGATTTCAACGCCATATCCGCAGAGTATATTTCCGCTCATACGGTTGCCGGTCAAGACTATGTATATTTCATATCCAACTTCTATTCCAATACCACTTACAACGATTATGTGACTGACACGGCGACTGCCCGCACTCGCGGCGACCCAACCGTGACATTCTCTCCAAGCTCAGATAACCGCTACTATGTGTTCCAGAAGCCTCTTCCCCTCTATGCCCACGCTTACCGTGTTGATGGTGAAAACCTTAAAGCAGTAGACAGAACAGACGGAAAGTCATGGAGCGAAGAGGAAAACCAGACCGGCGGCAACGGTAAAACCACATGGGAAACCGTTGACGGCACAGCCCAGCAGCCCGGCTCATGGACCGGCGGACAGTTCATGGGCGTGTATAAGAACCAAGAGGATTTTCAACAGAAGCTGAAAGAGGCAACAGCCAACGGAGGCAATACCATTACCGACAGTCACGGCACCAAGTACGAGATAGTAGAGGACGGCGTCGTGTTCTTAGAGCAGGACCTGATGGATCAGGTGACCTCAGACGGAAACGGCTACACTGAGGGTTCTGTCTCTTTCTCATCCGACGACTATTTCTTTATTCTGGTGGAGTACTATCTGCCTGATAAGGACACTGTGGGACAAGATGATAAGGGCAATAAAGTGTCGGGAACATATGGCGGCAAGATGGTGCAGAGGGTCGTGTCCCGAAGGGGAAGCGAGTTCGGCTCCGGCTTTGTTTCCGACCAGATCAATAACGGCGATATGCTGTGCTGGACAGATATGAACGGCAATGTTAGTCTCAATCTGGAGTATTTTTCACGCAGTGTCACAGGTGACGATACCCGAGGCGAGCCTACATATGAGAAGCTGTTTTTAAGTGATAAAGACAGGTTGAAAGAGTATCTGCAAAACGATTGCAGCATAAGCGACGACCTGATGGTGAGCGCCCCGACTGAAGAAGAACCTGACCGCCAGATTTCTGCGCTCGAACAACAGTTAGAGTATTGGCTGGGCGTTCAGGAAGACCCGCAGGTCAAGGAACTGATCGGGCAGATAAAGCAAGAAGCCGAGACCGATGAAGCTCAGCAGAAAAAATTGTTTGAAGAAAAATTTCGGTTTGCAGTGGCAGCCCGTCCGGGTGGTATCCGTTCCGGCGATATGTCTAACAACCGTCACGCAAAGGCAGAGAACACGACTTCTACCGCCAATAACTACTATGTTCCCACAGTGTCCGACAATTCCGGCACCGATGACAATGTGATTTTGAATACCTATTTGGGCAACAATGGACGTCTGGAGATCGCTAACCAGATGCTTCATGTGACCAAAATGGTGAAGCCACCTGAGGGCTTTACGCTGACGGAGAATCAGTTGAATAAGGATTTTAACTATCAGATATTCGTTGAGGGCGTTACAGGCATCCGTACCGCCGTTCGTACCCTGTACAACGAGTACAGTAGTACATGGGAGCGACGTTTGGCTTACATAGACGTGCTCACGGACAACAGTTGTCTACTGATGGACAACAACGATAACCGAGCTCTGTTCGATCTGGGCGATGGCAATACCGCCAGGTTGGTGGTGCAGGGCGATAGCGGACTGTGCTACGCCGATGATGACGGCAAGCCTACAGATGAGACTTGCTCGAAGACCGAGAATAATCTCTTTTACCTCTATTTGCCTTCCAACAAAGATGCAGGAGGGGGATCCGGCACGACGGTCCGCCGTCTCTACCAGGATCTCGAATATAACGGCGAAGATAAAGTAGATGATGCAGCTCTTAACAAAAATGGCCGCACCACCTTCTTTGCGGAGGGTCAACGGGAGGAGACAGAATCCGAGCCGGGCGCAGAAAACCGCGACAGCTACCGCAAGGCGACTACAGACGGTACTCGTCCTGCCGGCACCAGATCCTACTGGGCGCTAGACGCAGAGTTGATCCCCGTCAGCGAGGTTAAGGAAGCCGAAGGTGAAAGCAACGGTATGATGTTGGATTCCGTTAAATTATGGAACCATGACGATACCAAAGATGAAGAGAATAACCACCAGAAGTTGAGCTATTACACCTTTATCATCAGGAAACCGAACAATGAAACAAGCCTGAGCGATTTCTCTTCACCGTTCAAGACCCGCACTATGTACATGACCACGACGCTGACCTTCGGTGTCAATGCAAACAAGAATGACGGCAGTGCAGAGAATGGAACGCTGAGTACGGTTGATCTCTACGACCAAATCGTCCCCAGCGACGACCGCCCGGATCTATTCGGGAATCTGGATAATGAGACTATTGCAAAAAGCACGGCGGAGTTCACTCTGCAGCACGGCGAGGGTATGCTGCTGACGGGTCTGGACAACCGGATCGCCTACCGCTTCACGGAGAAGCTCAGCGAGGCGGACATGGCGGACGGGTACAAACTTCAGGAGGTCTCCCACATTCAGCAGCGCGGTTCTGATAGTATATACCGTCTCGGCAAACAGGAGATCCCGGTTTACACCCAGAAAAACGCGACCTACGGCAAACTGTACCCCGGCGTCGAGGACAGGAAGACCGAAAACGAGCTAACTTGGGCAGTGGACGAAGACGGCAGTCCGAACACTGAGGCGACGGAGACTCTGGAACCTTTCGCCCACACCAACGCCGTCATGTGGGAGTACTACGCCACTATGGCGGACGGCACTTCCGGCAACCACCACCAACCAAGCGGCACGACGGTAAAAGAGACGGAGTCGTCCTCTACGGTATGGACTGGAAAGAAAAACACGTATGAGAGCGATGGCAGCGCTCATATAGTTTCAGACAACCCAAATTGCAAGATATGCGATGAGGTGCAAGACGACGGTTCCATTCTCCATTATATGTACCGTGAAGGTAAACTCATTGACCCGCACTACAACGGCGAGGCTTCTACGTACATGCGGAACATGGCCCGCTACGGCGTCAGCCCGACAGTTCATTTCGCTGTGAATGATGAGCCGAACACGGCCATAGTCCCGTCAACACCGAACGAGGATTACACCGGCGTGTACTCCGTTTTCGGCAACACGGGCTGGTTTGAGGAGCAGGTCAATTATACGAACACCTATGAAGTAGAACCTACAGAGTATGCACCGCAGGTTGAGAAAACTGTAAAAGGAAATGCACCAAGTGATGAAGAAGTCTTTACATTCAACATTAAAGCAAGTGCAGACAATCCTGACGGAGCAGTTTTGCCGACAGATACAACAGCAACTGTCAAGGGAGCAGGAAGCACAAGCTTTGGAAATATTACATTCAGCAAAGTGGGAACTTACAAATTTGAGATAAGGGAAACAGCAGGAGAAAGCTTAGGCTGCACTTATGATGAAAGTGTATGGACTTTGATTGTGAAAGTTGAAAATGTAGATTCGGCTCTGACAGTAACAAGTCATACCTACACAAAGGTAGGTGTACAGCCAAACGAAAATAATGCATCCTTTGAAAACATATATTTCCGTCCTGTAACTTTCACCCCAAAAGCAATAAAGACGCTGACAGGAGCAATACCTCCAAGCGAAGGAACGTTTAACTTTAGTATAAAGGAAAAAGCGGATAATCCCGAAAACGGGGCAGTACTACCTGAGGAAGCAACGGCAACAGTAAAGGGAGCAGGAACTGCAAGGTTCGGGGCAATTACTTTTACTAAAGCAGGAGAGTATAAATTTGAGATAAGAGAAATAAAGGGAGATGAAGCAGGGTATACCTATGACGGAAGTGTATGGACGCTGACAGTAGATGTAGCAGATAATGATTCACAGTTAGAAGTTGAAAGCTATAGCTATACAAAGGCAGGCGGAATAACAAATGAAGACGGAGCAGCATTTACGAACAGGTATAATGTAACGAAGACAGAGTATACGCCAAAGGTAACAAAAACTATCTCAGGAGTTGCACCTGCAAATAATAAGAGCTTTACATTTAGCATAACTGCAAAACCAAATAACCCAAGCGGAGCAAAGCTTCCAGAAAATACAACGGCAACAATAACAGGCGCAGGAAGTACGAACTTTAATGCCATTACATTCAGCAAAGCAGGAACATATAACTTTGAAATAAAAGAAACAAAGGGAAATGACGAAGGTTATACTTATGACGAAAGCGTATGGACACTTAAAGTAGTGGTAACGGATGAAAACTCACAGCTAAAGGTAAGCAGCACAGAGTATTCAAAGGTAGGAGCGCAAAGTGCAACAGAAGCAACCTTTACAAATATCTACACAGTCAAATC
>CANRAO010000022.1 GCA_947628615.1 uncultured Clostridia bacterium | reverse complement strand
ATGATGGTATTCATATGCGAGTTCCAAAAGGTAAAAGAGAAATAATTTCAAAACACGCAAAGGATTATGACGGCTCTTTAAACAAGTTTCTTAATCGGGCGGTTGATGAAGCTATGGAGAGAGATGAAAATAATGGATAATTGATAATGGAAAATGGATAATTAATGTTATAATAAATCATTCTTCAGCCTCTTTCGTTACATCTTAAAAGTCCAATAAATGAATAGCCCTAAATTTTCTTTCCATTGATGTCACTTCCTTTTTGGTATGTTTATATTATATATTGGTACCTGTAGAAAAACAATAGACAAAATAGACAAATATTTGGTATTTATATATGTATATATTGATAATTATATATAAATATGATATATTAAAAAACAATTTAACTTTTGAAAGGTGAGGTATATGCCAATTAGTAAAGCACAGCAAAGAGCAACAAAAAAATATGATAAAAACCACTATGATGGTATTCATATGCGAGTTCCAAAAGGTAAAAGAGAAATAATTTCAAAACACGCAAAGGATTATGACGGCTCTCTAAACAAGTTTCTTAATCGGGCGGTTGATGAAGCTATGGAGAGAGATAAAAATAATTGATGATTGATAATTATAAATTAATAAGCCTGCCGTTGTGCTAACTATAGCATTTATCAAACTTCCCAAAGGCAGCAAAGCATCCGGCGTCACGCCGGTCTTGCCTCTTGCTTCTAGTCTCTAACTTCTAATAGGACATATTTATGCCCGTACTTTCATATACATAAATGAAAAACTGTATAGAAAGCGGGGCATTAATTTATGATTGTAAAAACATTCAAAGTCAGGAAAAAAGGGTTAGTTATATGCGGCGGAATACTTATTGCACTTTTGGTGATACTTATTGTTTGCGGAATTGTGCATAAAGCTACGGTAAAAACTTATCCTATGAAAACCGAGAGCGAAAGACAAAAATTCATGAGCGAAATGGGTTGGGAGGTCTCTGAGGAATATACAAGTTGTAAGGTAGTGTCGATACCAGAGGAGTTTAACGAAACATACGAAAGCTATAACGAACTTCAGAAAGAGCAGGGCTTTAACCTAAAAAAGTATAAAGGCGAAATGGTTGAAATCTATACATATGCGGTGTATAATTATCCCGGAAACTCTGAGAATGTTGTTATTAATCTGATGGTGTTTGACGGCAGCTTGATAGGCGGAGACGTCTCATGTAATGAGCTTGACGGATTTATGCAGGGTTTGAAAAACCCCGACCCTGATTCTAAAGCGTCGTTAGATGAAAAGGAGTCTGAAGAGGAGGAGATCGTTGAAGAAGAATCGGAGGATTCTGAAAGTTCTGCTGCGAAGTCGAAAAAAGATAAGGAAAAAGCTGATAATAGTAGTTCAGATGTGAATTCAAAATCTGATAAAAAGCAGGTAAAGAATGCTTTCGACAGCAGTGTGGACAGCAACAGCGCTGAGTCGGATATGAACGATGAAGAAACAGAAACAGAGACTGCCAATGTAACCGATAGCAATGATACAGAGGAAAGCAGTACTGAGCCGTCATCTGAAAATACGTCAGTAGAAAGCAGTTCTCAGCAGTGGTAATGTAATAGTTTCGGGAATAATAAAGGAATTAAAAATGGAATCGGAAATAATGCGTATTGATAAGTATATTTCAAGTCAGTTGAACGGCGTCTCAAGAAAAGACGCTAAAGCTCTTTGCAGAATGGGCGAGGTCTTGGTGAACGGATCGGTTGTGAAAAACAGCGACGAAAAAATAGTTGCAGGAAAGGATACCGTTACCGTTCAAGGCGACAATGTAGCTTATAAAAAGTATGTCTATATTATGCTGAATAAGCCTCAGGGGTATGTTTGCTCCACACATGACGGTAAATCTCCTACTGTGCTGGAGCTTGTTCCGCCTGAGCTTTTTCGAAAGGGACTTTTTCCCGCAGGCAGGCTCGATAAGGATACCGAAGGGTTTGTGCTTTTAACCGATGACGGCGAGCTTGCTCATAAAATGATGTCGCCTAAAAGCCATGTTGAGAAAAAGTATTATGTTGAGCTTGAGAACCCTGTTCAGGAATATTATATAAATGAGTTAGAAAAGGGTATGGAAATCGACGGCGGTGACGTTTGTCTTCCTGCGGGGATAGAATTTATTCAGGAAAATGATAAGACTTGTTATGTGTACCTCAAGCAGGGTATGTACCATCAGGTTAAAAGAATGTTTGATAAATTGTCAAATAAGGTCGTTTTTTTGAAGCGCGTTAAGATAGGTGGTCTTGAGTTGAACCCTAATCTTGCACTTGGTCAGTGTTTGGAACTTTTGCACAAAGATGTTGAAAAGATTTTGTAGGACTTGGTAATAGAATGTTACAGATTTAGTAATTATAAATAATTTCTGTGTTAAAACTTTAGTGAAAAAACCGTTGAAATTGCTCTTGCAAATTTGTTATTATATTATTGAGCAAATTTACTATAAATAAATTAACGGGAGGTCATACATAAATGGCAAGTGTATCACTAAAGGGTATTTATAAAAAATATCCGGGTAATGTTGTAGCTGTTTCAGACTTCAACATCGAAATTAAGGATAAGGAATTTATCATTCTTGTTGGTCCGTCAGGATGCGGAAAATCAACAACACTGAGAATGATCGCCGGTCTTGAGGAAATAAGCGACGGCGAACTCTATATCGGAGACAGACTTGTTAACGATATAGCTCCTAAGGACAGAGATATTGCTATGGTTTTCCAGAACTACGCTCTCTATCCTCATATGACTGTTTTTGAGAATATGGCTTTCGGCCTGAAACTCAGAAAAGTTCCTAAGGATCAAATTGCTAAAAAGGTTGAGGAAGCTGCTAAAATCCTTGATATCGCTCACCTGCTAGACAGAAAACCAAAGGCTTTGTCCGGAGGTCAAAGACAGCGTGTTGCTTTGGGTAGAGCTATCGTTCGTGAGCCGCAGGTATTCTTGCTCGACGAGCCGCTTTCAAACCTTGACGCTAAGCTGAGAGCTCAGATGAGAACTGAGATCTCTAAGCTACATAAGAGATTGGGTACTACGTTCATCTACGTTACCCACGACCAGACAGAGGCTATGACTATGGCTGACAGAATCGTCGTTATGAAGGACGGCTTCATTCAGCAGGTTGATACCCCGAATAACCTTTATCAGCACCCTGTTAATCAGTTCGTTGCCGGATTTATCGGTTCTCCTCAGATGAATTTCATCGACTCAAAGCTCATTAAGGTCGACGGAAAATATGTTATCGAGTTCGGTACTGAGGATACTAAGGAAACTCGTGGAGTTAAATATACTGTAGAGGTTCCTGAGGCTAAATCCGATAAGGAACTCCTTGAACCGCTCGTTGGTAAGGAAGTAGTTTTGGGTATCCGTCCTGAATGTATTCACGATGAGGAAATGTTTATTTCTGCCGCTAAGACAGGTATTATTGATACTACCGTCGAAGTTGCTGAAATGATGGGCGCTGAAACTTACCTCTACCTCAATTGCGTTGGTATTCAGATGACGGCTAGAGTTTCACCTCGTAATAATGTAAGACCACAGGATAAAATAAAAGTCGCTATTGACCCGAATAGAATTCATATCTTTGAAAAGGATACCGAAAAAGCAGTTATTAATTAAGGTTTCATTTTGAATTCCATTATATAAACCCCCGCGGCTTGGTTTCGTTCCAGCTGCGGGGGTTGTAATTTAAGAATGCAGATATATAAAATATTTGGATTATTTAAAAAAATGTAAAATTGGGTATTGATTTTTTTTGGCAATAGTGTTATAATAGCTTTTGCTTTCAGATAAGTTTAACAATAATTAGTATTTGCTTTCGAATTATACAAGCTGTTGGGGAAGTTAGTAAAATAAAATTGTTAATAATTAAGCATTGCAATTTTATATTCAATATGATATAATGAGCCTACAGTTTTGAGATTTGTGTAATTTATTTGCTAAAATTATTGTCGAATAGTCAATTGTGTAACGTACTCAATCTAATTCACACAAATGTAAAAATAAGTTTTTAAAATTTTTACTTGTTTAATTAGTCAATACTGTATACTTAATTTAGTTATAATTCTAGGCGTTATTCCACGTTTAGTATTATATATACATTTTATAATGAATCAAAATTAATAAAAGAAAAGAGGTAAACAACATTGAAGATCAAAAGAATAGCTTTAAGTTTAATAAGCTGTTTTGCGCTGTTGGTTAGTTCAATACCATCTACGGCGGTTTTTGTTTCTGCAGAAACGTCAGGCAATGGAAAAGCGGCTGACCCGTATACGGCTTCAAATTATGATGAATTGACTGAAGCTTTAGGTAAATCAGGTGTTGATGAAGACGGTGTTAGTTATATTAAGCTGACAAGCGGCTTTAGTACTGATGAATTTATAACAGTTGATTTTCCAAAAAAAGTTGTAATCGACGGTGGCAGTAACGCTATTACCGGAGGTGGCTTTAATCTAAAAGGTAATGTTACATTAAAGAATTTGACTTTTACTACTGACAACAAGAAGAATGCTGTTATAATTGGTGACGCTATTAATGCTAATACCGTAACACTTGAAGGTGTAACAATTACTCAAACTGCGCCTAGTGAGAGCAAGGATATTGTTACTACAATTTGGATTAACTCCAAAACTAATGTTACACCTAATGTTACGCTTAAAGACTGTAACATTACAGTAAACAGTAACGCCAATGTGAAAGATAGAGCTAGAGCTATAGTTCTCAGCGATGAGGGAACTGCAGGAACAGGAAGCGGAACTTTAACGCTTGACAATACAACTGTTAAAGCTAACGAGGATCAAGGCGGAAATGCTGTAGGTATTGACATTTTGGCTAAGGGTGCTGCTGTAAAAATTCAAAACGGCAGTAAAATCGTTGTGCCAAAAAGATATGGCATAAGTGTTTTCAGTCAAGAGGCAAATATTACAATTGACAACAGTGAGGTAGAATCTTGGGGCGCTATCTATTTTATGGATGGCAATAACAATTATAAGTCAACAGGCAACACTGTAACAATTAAAAACAAATCCAAGATAACATCTACAAATCCTTTTAGCGAAGGTGTTAATAACTTTGCGGCTATTTGCTTCTCAGGTAAAAATGATAGTGTAACACTTGACGAAACTTCATCTATTGTTTGTAAGGGTAGCGGTGAAGAGGGTAAGGCTCAGTATGTTGCATCTTTCTATAGCACTGATAACAACAAGCTGACTATTGACGGAACCATTTCTGTAGAGAATAATCCGAGTGACTTAGATTTATACTTTACTTATTCACAAAGTGGAGATATAGACAATGCTCCTGAAACACCGGCTGTAGTGATTGGTGAAAAAGCTACAGTACCCGGATTCACTTTAAATGACAGTGAAGGTAATTTCAAGCAAACTTATGACAAACTTTCAGAGGCTGTTGCAAATGCAGAAGAAAACGATATTATCGTTATGGGTGAGAACAGCAAAGAACCAGAAGTAAAAGCTGATAAGAAGTTGACGATTCAAAGGAAAGGTCATACTGCAAATGTTACTTCGGAAAAATATGACGTTATAGTAAGTGAAGAGTCATATGTTGTAGATCACAAGCTTGTTGAAAAGAAAGCTAAGAAGTGTGACGGTACAAGTGAATATACATATTATGTATGTGAATTATGCGGAAAATACTTTGAGGACAATAAAGGTCAAACACCAATTGAAGATATTCAGGCGAAAGTCAAGGAAGTAGGAGAACATTCAAATCTTATACCAACATCACCAGCTGCAAAGCCGGCTAATTGTATGGAAACCGGTTTAACTCAGGGTTATAAATGCGAGAAGTGCGGTCAGACTGTTATTGAGCCGCAAGTGCTCAATCGTAATGATGACCATAGTTGGCCTGAAACTTGGGAAGGCACACTCAATGATGATGACGAAGCAAAAGGATATACTGCGGTTACCGATTGTACAAAAGGCGGCTGGCAAGTAGAAGAATGTGCTCGTGGTTGCGGTGCAAGACATTACAATTATGTTGAACCTAAAGCAGCACATAACTTTGGCGACCCTGAGATCAAAAATGAGGGCGATAAAGAGGCTACTTGTACAGAACCAGGCCAAAAGACAAAGACCTGTAAAGATTGCCCATATGAAGAGAAAGTAGTTATTCCTGCATTAAATCATACAAACGGTAAAGGTGCATCTACTATTGTTGCAGTACCAAAGGTAGAAGCAAGCTGTAAGGGCGAAGGTACAGAAGGACACGACCGTTATTGGTATTGTACACAATGTAAGCGTGAAGAAGGTACATACGAAAGCAAGCATGATAATGACGAGTATAAGTGGTTCAGCGATGCAGCATGTACACAGGAAATTGTAGATCACGATTCTATATTTACAACCGAAGAGCATGATTTCAGCATACCTATTGAGCCAAAAGCTCCTACTTGTCAGGAGTCTGGACATTTCGGATATAATCAGTGCAGCAAATGCGGAGATATTGAAGACGGAAAGCAAGTAAGTGATTTTTATGCTCCTGCAAATCCGTTCGGACACGTTTATAGTAGCGGTCTGCAGGGTGAGGCTACAGAGTCTACATGTATAACAAAAGGTAAATATCAATACTTCACCTGTGATCTTTGCAATAAGACATATATAGTTAAATCTGATGCTAAAGATGAATGGGAAAATTACACTGATATAGAAGAAATCCATCCGGCAAATGGTACACCTACTGATGAAGAATTGGCACTAAAGCCTTTGGCAAAACATACATGGGGTACACCTGTAGAGTATGACGCACCTGATTGTGAGACGGCAGGTCATTTCGGTTCAGTTCAATGTACAGTATGTCAAGCAAAATTCAAGACAACTGACGACAAAGGTGTTGCAATTGAAAACGAAGATGAATACGTTAAGGTTACTGAGGACACAGAGCTTGAAATTGCTGCATTAGGTCACGAGTGGGTAGATGATGCTGCACATCATTTCAATGATAATTGTACAACATATGAGTACTATATGTGTAATCGTGAAGATTGCGGTAAGCTCGCTATGGTTGTTACAGACCAAGAAGATGATACAATCCTTGATAGTGTTAAGGTTAAGTATATTGACTCTGTAGAGGAGGCTAAAAAACCTGATGCTACTCATAATTGGGTAGATCAAGTAACTGAAGCAAAAGAACCAAATTGTACAGAAAATGGTACTTATGCATATGCAAAATGTGATAAGTGCGGAGCATTTGCAGAGAAATTAGCTGCTGGTGGTTATAAAGAGTGGACCGCTGCTGCTGATGATAAAGACGGCGATGGCGTAATCACTGAGGCTGACTTTGTTAAAAAGGCAACAGGACATAACTTTGAAGACGGTTTTGTTAAAGGTTATGCATCTCCTGATCCATGTACACAGCCTGGTCTCAAGTCATATGCAGTATGTCAGAACGACGGCTGCGGAGTTTATGCTTTAGCAACGCTAAAAGCAGAGGCTAGTGAGGGTTCAGATAATCCTGCAGATTATGATTATACACCGTGGACTGTTGAGAATAATGATAAAGTTGATCCTGCAACAGGTGCAGGTGATGGTGTAATCGACGAAAATGATTTTGTCATTGACATAGTAGGTCACGTTTATGGCGAAATACATCCAGCATATACTCCTGAAGGAGCTGCTGCTTGTACAGAAAACGGAAAGAAAGCATATTATGAGTGTTCAGTATGCAGTAAGCTGTTTATAGATGCTGCAGATGGAACAAAGCAGGAAGTAACTGAAAACGAGTTAATAATTCCGGCACCAGGACATAAAGAGGAAGCTATACCTGCATCTGAGGATGTAGCTGCCACATGTACTGGCGAGGGTCTTACGGGCGGAACAAGATGTTCAGTCTGCAAGACAATACTCACACCGAGAAAAGTAATTCCTGCACTTGGACACGACTTTAAAGAGGAAAACTACAAGACAAAAACGCCTGCTACCTGTGAGACAAATGAAATTCAGGAAGCTAAATGTTCACGTTGCGATGCAACTCAGACAAGAGAAAAACAGGAATCAGCACTTGGTCACGCATATGAAAAGGTTGAAGCTAAAGAAGCAACCTGCACAGAGCCGGGTAACATTGAACATTACAAGTGTTCAAGATGTTCTAAGCTGTTTGTAGATGAAGAAGGCGTTAAGAACGAGGTAACTGCTGATAAGGTAGTAACTACAAAAGATCACGAATATGGTGAGCTTATTGCTGAGGTACCTGCAACTTGTACAAAAGAAGGAACTAAGGCACATTACCAGTGTTCAGAATGTGAGAAGCTGTTTGTAGATGAAACTACAGCACAAGACGACGGTACTTCTGTAACGATTAAGAAGGAAGTTACAGCTGCTGAATTAGTAATTGAAAAGACGGCTCATACACCAAAAGCAGTTGAAGCAGTAGAAGCTACTTGTACAAAAACAGGCTTAACAGAAGGTTCAGTTTGTGATGTATGCGGCGAAGTACTTGTTGCTCAGACAGTAACACCTATGATTGACCATACACCTGTAACTGATGCTTCATCTGATGCAACTTGTACAAAGTCAGGTTTGACAGAGGGTAAACACTGCTCAGTATGCGGCGGAACCCTTGTTGCACAGGCAGTAATACCTGCACTTGGTCATAATTTTGTAAACGGTGTCTGCACAAGATGTAATGAAAAAGAGCCTAACTATGGAGATAATACATCAGTTAATAATGATATTTCTAAGCCAAGTAGCAATTCAAATAATAATAATGTAACTACAATTGCTAATAAGATGCCTCCTAAAGTATTAAAGGTAACGCAGGCTAAGGTTACAAAGCTGAAGGTTAAGAGCAAGGCTAAGAAAACTATTAATGTTAGCTGGAAGAAGGTTAGCGGTGCTAAGGGTTATGAAGTTGAAGTTTCTAAGAACAGCAGCTTTAAGAAGAAGGCTAGAGTTGTTCTTAAGAAGACCAGCAAGCTGAAGCTTACACTTAAGAATAAAAAGATTAAGAGTAAGAAGACCTATTATGTTCGTGTAAGAGCATATACAACTTACAATAGCAATGGCACTACCGTTAAGGCTTATAGTAATTGGAACTATGTATTGAGAAAAGTTAAAGTTAAATAATTTTTCTACTAGATTTCAAGTATGCAGATTCAATTGATTTGTTTACTTCCAAAAGAGAGACTAAGTAATATACTTAGTCTCTCTTTGTATTCTATTTTTCGCACAACAACTTTGGCTTTCCTCGTAAAAAATAAATAAAATCCAAATTTAAGTAAATTTACTATTGCATTTTATGTCTGATAGTGGTATAATTGTAATACTAAATTGTTCATATTTTACAAATTGGTGATTAACTTTTTGACAGTTTAAATGAGTTCTGGTGTTAATAATAAAATAAAATTGTTAATAATTAAGTGTTGCAATTTGGCTTTCAATATGATATAATTAACCTACAGTTTTGAGATTTGTATCTTATACATACTAAAATTATTGTCGAACGGTCAATTTTGTTATGCACTGAATCCAATTCACACAAATGTAAAAATAAGTTTTTAAAATTTTTACTTGTTTAATTAGTCAATAATGTATACTTAATTTAGTTATAATTCTAGGCGTTATATCACGTTTAGTATTATATATACATTTAAAATAATTTTATAAAAGAAAAGAGGTAAACAACATTGAAGATCAAAAGAATAGCTTTAAGTTTAATAAGCTGTTTTGCACTATTGGTTAGTTCAATACCTTCTACTGCGGTCTTTGTTTCTGCAATAGATGGTAAAGCTCAAGAACTAACTCTTATGACTAGTGAGGACTTCCAGGAATCTACAACAGGAAATATTCTTTTTGCAAATGGTATTTCTATCACAGTTAAGCCTGATCCAGATAATCCTAATCAGAATATCGTATCTTGTGATGAAGACGGAAGCACTATGTCTGTTTCTACCGGTATACATATTTTTGCTGGCAGTCACAATACTGATGCAGTAAAAGGTCCGGTTAAAATAACAGTTGACGGTGCTAAGATAGGCAGTGTTTGGGGCGGCGGAATGCACAAGTCGCATGTTAGTAATGTAGAAATCGTTGTAAAGAGCGGTTCAACAATCGGTTACATACAAGGCGGCGGTTCTGCTTCAAATAGTGCTATAACTAGGTGTACTGAAGATTGTAACGATGCTTTTTACAAAGGATCTGCTGATAGTTCTCCTTGTGTAGTTGAAAACGCAACTATTACTGTTGAGGACGGTGCAACTGTAAATGATATTTACGGTGGCGGCGAAGGTATTAGCAATACCAAAAATACAACAGTAAATATCAAGGGCGGAGATATTGAATTTGTTGGTGCAGGCGGTTCTAACGGTCGTACCGGAATAGCTAATGTAAATATTGAAGGCGGAAATATCGGCCTTGTTCAGTCTGTAAACAGAGGTTCAATGGATTCAGCTAAATTTAACGTTAGCGGCGGTACAATTGAGAAACTCTACATAGGTGGAGAAACAGAAGATTCAAAAGTAAATGGTACTATTACTTCTTCAACTGTAAATGTTACCGGCGGTACTGTTAAGAGTTTAGCTCCGGGTACATCAGGCGGAAACCAAGTTGTAGGCAACGGTGAAAATTATAAACTTGAAATGTCTAAAGAAGCCGATGTTACTTTATCAGAAGATTTTACGAAAGCAAATATAACTGTTGACTGTGAACATAATTTAGAGCAAGTATTTTTTGAAAAAGATTCTACTTGTACAGAAAAAGGTTCAATAAACGGATGGCAGTGCCAAAACTGCAATAAGTATTTCAAAGATGCTGATGGTCAACAAGAAGTAACAGACGTGTCAGATTTTGAAAAAGCTTTGGCAGAACATAAATATAAAGTACAAAAAATAGAAAAATGTCCTAACACACCAGATAATCAAGGTGATGGATATACTTACTACATTTGTGAAACATGCGGCGGCTATTTTAGTGACGAAAATGGCACAAAGATTGGTAACGGAGACCTTGACCAAGTGTTGACAGAACTACAGTCACAGGCAACTGCTAACGGACATACGCCTGCAGTTTTAGCTGCTAAAACTGCTACATGTTCACAAACTGGTTTGACTAAAGGTTTAAAATGTAGTGCCTGCGGTGAAACTTTTGTTAAACAAGAGCTTATTGAGCGTGATTCTACCAACCACGTTGACGCAAATGGTGAAGAAGCTTGGGGCAAAGCAGAGCCAAATCCTACAGATGATGATAAAGCAGCAGAATATCCAGGACTTGATGCTGACGGCAACTTTGATTGTACAAAGGGCGGTTGGACACGTCAGGTATGTAAAGAGTGTGCAGCTCATAAGTATGCTTATGTAGCACCTGAGGAAGCTCATAGCTGGGGCGAACCTGAAGTTGTTGGTTCGGAAGATCATGATGCAGATTGTACAAATCCAGGTCAGGGTACAAAGAAATGTACTAATCAATATTGTACAGCAACCGAGACAGATGAAATTGCAGCTAAAGGCCATCAATTTGAAATTAAGCCACAAGTTGAAGCTGATTGCGAAACTGACGGAAATAAACTCCACTGGGAGTGCAAGAATTGCGATGTATGGTCATGGGATGCAAATGGCAGTAGTGTAATTGATGATCACGCTGATGTTGTAATTGCAAAATATGAGCATAGAGATAATCCTGAAGACCCGGATAGTCCAAAATACGGTATTGAAATTCCGGGAAAAGAACCTACTTGCACAGAGTCTGGATATTCAAGCTACAAACAGTGTAAGTGGTGCGGAGAGATTGATCCTGCTAATCCTAAGAATACTCTACCTGTAAACGAATACGGACACGCTTATTCACAGTTATTAGGTGATGCTGAGGAAGCTACATGCGAAGCAGATGGTAAATATGCATATTTCCAGTGTGAAAACTGTAATCAGTATGTAATAATTAAGCCGGAGACTGTTACTGCAGCTAATCCTAAAGGATATGTGGTAGTTGAAAGCGGAGAGGCACCAACTGCAGAGCAGTTAAAGATACCTGCAAAGGGACATCAATTCCCATTGACGCAAGTATCAGAGCGCGGTGACGCCACTTGTACAGAAGGCGGAGCAATTGACGGTTGGCAATGCGAGGCTTGTAAAAAATATTTCAAAGACGCTGACGCTGAAACTGAAGTTGATAGCTTAGATGACTTTAAAGTTGAGGCTACAGGTCATACATGGGTAAAAGTTGAGGCTTCATGCACAAGAGAAGCATATTACAAGTGTGAAGTATGCGGACAGCTTGCAAAGATTTTGAAGACGTCAGGCGATGAAGATGAAACACTGAGCGGTAATGTATATCTACAGTATATTGACTCAGTTACTGATGTATATCAAGCAGGTCATCATACATGGAATTCCGCTGAGACAAAAGATTATAAGGCTCCGACCTGCGAAGCAGCTGGTAATTACGGCTCAGTTACATGTGAAATTTGTAATATGACATATAAGACAACTGATGATAAAGGAAATCCTATTGACAGCGAAGAGAATTACATTGAGATTTCTAATGCTGATGAGCTTGTAATTGCTGCATTAGGTCACGATTACGGTGAGCTTATTGATGAAGTTCCTGCTACTTGTACAGATGAAGGAACTCTTGCACATTACAAATGTTCAGTATGTGATAAACTCTTTAAAAATGACGATGATAAGACGGAAACAGATGCTGACGGTTTAGTAATTCCTGCAAATGGGCACCAATATGGCGATCTTATTGCTGAGGATAAAAACCGTAACGTTTGTACAGAACCCGGAATGAAGGATCACTATCAGTGTTCAGAATGCGGAAAGTACTTTACAGACAAAAATCCACAGAGTGAAATAGAAGAAGGACAATTAGTAATTCCTGCAAAGGGACATCAGTCTGAAACTTATGTTCAGGCAAAGGATGCTACTTGTACAACGCCTGGTTCAACAGTTGGTACAAGGTGTAGTGTTTGCGGAGTAGTACTTATTGCACCGACAGTAATTCCTGCATTAGGACACGAATTCAAAGAAGAAAATTATAAGACAAAAACTCCTGCAACCTGCGAGGAAAAAGAAATTCAAGAGGCTAAATGTTCACGCTGCGACGTAACGCAGACAAGAGAAAAGCCTGATTCAGAACCGCTTGGTCACGATTATCAAAAGGTTGAAGCTAAAGAAGCAACCTGCACAGAACCGGGTAACATTGAACATTACAAGTGTTCAAGATGTACTAAGCTGTTTGTAGATGAAGAAGGCGGTACTAAGAAAGAAATACCTGCTGAAGAAGTTGTAACTACAAAGGAACACAATTACGGTGAGCTTATTGCTGAAGTACCTGCAACCTGTACAGAAGAAGGAACTAAGGCACATTACCAGTGTTCAGAATGTGAGAAGCTGTTTGTAGATGAAACTACAGCACAAGACGACGGTACTTCTGTAACAATTAAGAAGGAAGTTACAGCTGAGGAATTAGTAATCGAAAAGATAGCTCATACAGTTGTAGTAGATGAAGCAGTTGAAGCCACATGTACAAAGATTGGATACACAGAAGGTTCGCACTGTTCAGTCTGCAACACTGTAATCAAGGAACAGATTGTAATTCCAATGAAGTTACACACACCTGTTACTGATGAAGCAGTTGAAGCAACTTGTACGAAGACTGGTTTAACAGAGGGTAAACATTGTTCAGTATGCGGCGGAACTATTGTAGTACAGACAGTAATCCCTGCATTGGGACACGATTACAAAAATGGTGTTTGCACAAGAGACGGTGCAAAGGATCCTAACTACACAGCACCTACACAACAACCGACTAATACACAGCCTACTTCAGCAACGCCGTCTACTACAGTTGCACCTAAGATTCAAGTTTTGAAGATAACACAGGCAAAGGTTACGAATTTGAAGGTTAAGAGCAAGGCTAAGAAGAAGATTAATGTTAGCTGGAAGAAAGTTAAAGGTGCTAAGGGCTATGAGATTGAAGTTTCAAAGAACAGCAAGTTCAAGGTAAAGGCTAAAGTACTCAAGAAGACTACTAATAAGTTGAAGCTTACAATCAAGAATAAGAAGATCAAGAGCAAAAAGACCTACTATGTACGTGTAAGAGCTTACACAACATACAAGGACACTAACGGTATTACAAAGAAGGCTTATAGTAACTGGAACTATGTATTAAGAAAAGTTAAGGTTAAATAATTCCTTCTAACTAGCTTTTAAGTATACAGATTTCAATAGATTTGTTTACTTCAAGATAAAAGGAGACTAAACA
The DNA here is from genome assembly GCA_947628615.1 of uncultured Clostridia bacterium. Lineage (GTDB taxonomy): Bacteria > Bacillota > Clostridia > Oscillospirales > Ruminococcaceae > UMGS1601. Next base: position 10,118 of record CANRAO010000022.1, on the reverse strand, counting down.
TATTGTTTAGTCTCCTTTTTGAATTTAAATAATCATATTGATTTGAGTATCAGTTACGCTGTTAAATATAGTTACAAACCTTAACTAATTAATTGAGCTAGAGAAGTATATTTTGAAACAAATTCTTTTGCAAATCAAACTAAGGTAGATGGATAGCAGTATAGAAAAACCCCGACAAGGAAATCCTTATCGGGGTTGCTTATATCGCGTTATTACTTAGCGTATTCAACTGCTCTGCTTTCACGAATCAAATGAACTTTAATCTGTCCGGGGTAGTCCATTTCGTCTTCAATTCTATTTACAATTTCACGGGCAATGATCACCATTTTTTCATCATCTATCTTTTCAGGCTGAACCATTATTCTAACTTCACGACCTGCCTGAATTGCGTATGATTTTTCAACGCCGTCATATGATGAACACAACTCTTCGAGTTTTTCTAAACGCTTAATGTAGTTTTCATAGTTTTCGCTTCTTGCAGCTGGTCTTGCAGCCGAGATAGCATCAGCAGCCTGAACAAGTGCTGCAACAACGGTTCTTGTTTCAACGTCGCCGTGATGAGCCTCAATAGCGTGAATAACATCAGGGTTTTCCTTGTATTTCTTGCAAACATCTACACCAATCTGAACGTGTGAGCCTTCAATTTCATAACTGAGTGCCTTACCAATATCGTGGAGAAGCCCTGCTCTCCTTGCGAGATTAGCGTCAACACCAAGCTCCGACGCCATCATACCTGCGAGGTGTGAAACCTCTATAGAGTGATTAAGAACATTCTGACGATAGCTTGTTCTGTAATGAAGTCTTCCCAAAAGTTTAATTAACTCGTTGTTTATGCCGTGAACGTTAGTTTCAAGTATTGCACGTTCACCTTCTTGTTTGATTTTGTATTCTACCTCACGTCTTGCCTTTTCAACTGCCTCTTCAATGCGGGTCGGATGTATACGACCATCCTGAATGAGCTTTTCAAGAGCAATTCTTGCAATTTCTCGTCTAACCTGATCAAAACAGGATAGTGTAATTGCTTCAGGTGTATCATCAATAATTAAATCAACACCTGTTAGGGTTTCAATTGTTCTTATATTTCTTCCTTCGCGCCCGATGATTCGTCCTTTCATCTCATCGTTTGGAAGCGGAACTACCGATACCGCCGTTTCAGATACCTGATCGGCAGAGCATCTGGCAATTGCTAGAGATATATACTGTCTTGCTTTATTCTCACATTCCTCTTTGATTTTAGCTTCGTATGCCTGAATTTTAACAGCTTTTTCGTGTATCAACTCGTCCTCAAGACTGGACAAAAGATGTTCTTTTGCCTGTTCCTTAGTAAACTCGGAAATTTTCTCGAGCATATCGAGCTGGCTCTTCTTAATTCTGTCTGATTCGGCTAAAGTTTCGTCAGCTTTTTTAAGCTTTGATTGTAAAGTTTCTTCTTTCTTTTCAATGTTATCCAGCTTTCTGTCCATAGTCTCTTCTTTTTGCTGGATACGTCGCTCTTGTCTGGATACTTCATTGCGGCGGTCTTTTAATTCTTTTTCAGCTTCAGAACGATGTTTATGTATCTCTTCTTTAGCTTCAATTAAAGTTTCTTTTTTAATATTTTCCGCATTCTTTTTTGCTTCATTGACAATACGTTCTGCCTCTTTTTCAGCAGAGCCTATTTCAGCTTCAGCAGTACGTATTCTTGATTTTATACCTTGCTTAAACGCAATAAATCCGCATACAAGAGCACCAACTAAAAAAGCACCGCAACACAATAGTATGATCAACCATGTGTCCATTTAACAGCTTCCTCCTTCTATAAGTAATATTACTTAGGAAGGCATGCCCTATTTGCTTATTAAATTTTAATTAATTTTATAGTAACATTTACCTTCAAAAGTAAAGTGTAATAAAGTAATAATATCTATACGTCAATAAGGATTTTTTCATCTGAAATCAGCCCTTGTTGTATAAATACAATAATATACACATTCATTATACATTATTTTGTGCATTATGTCAAGGCTAAAAGGACAAATATTTATTATGTGTATGAGACAAATTTTTGATGAAATTTGTAAAAGGTAAGTATAATTTATTGATGATAAATGTATTGACTTTTAAGTCTATTAGTGTTAAACTATGAATGTATTAATATTAAATGCAATGATAAGGAAGCTGAATTTCAATATTATATTCTAAAGAGAGTTTCGTCTAGGCTGAAAGCGAAATGAATGTGTGATTTTCAGACACCGCCTTTGAGCTTCGTTTAATAAGCGACGTAAGCCTGCGTTAGAGGCGTTAATGAGTTACAGCTTCTGCTGTGAGAAATTGGGTGGAACCACGATTTATCGTCCCAAGGGATCTTTTCCTTGGGACTTTTGTTTTTTAGGAGGACGCTCTATGAACTTAAAGAAAAAAGGTGCGTTTATAACATTCTTTGCATCAATTGCCGCTGAGATTGCAATTATGGTAATGTTTTTACTTGCGGTTAATCATAAAATGATTATGTATGTTGCACTTCTTTTGTCAATAATGCTCTTTGTTTTTGTTTATTGGTCTAACACAGCGTTCAATGAGTTGAGCGTCAATAAAGAAGGCGAGAGTATTCTTTCAAAACGAACAAGAGTTGTTTTCAATATAGTAAGCGCAATTTTCAGTATAGGTCTTTTGGTTGTGGGAATCCTTGTATTTTTGGATTATTACTATTACCCGATTTTCAGTAAACGATAAAATTTGATTTATATTAATAGAGAGGAAGAAAAAATATGGTTAAGTTAACATTAAAGGACGGAAGCGTTAAAGAGGTCGAAAGCGGTATGTCCGCTGCCGAGGCTATAAAGGGTATCGGAATGGGACTTTATAAGGCAGCTTGCTCAGTCAAAATCAATGGTGAAGTCAAGGACATCAGAACGATTATTGACAGCGATTGTGAATTTGAGGTGCTGACCTTTGATGATATAGACGGTAAGAAAACCTTCTGGCATACTGCGTCTCACATTCTTGCACAGGCTGTTAAACGTCTTTACCCTGAAACTCTGCTTGCAATAGGACCGGCTATCGACAATGGTTTCTATTATGATTTTGACAGGGAGACTCCTTTCACAACAGAGGAATTTGAAAAAATCGAGGCTGAGATGAGAAAAATCGTTAAGGAAGGTCTTGAGCTTGAACAGTTTGAGCTTCCGCCTGATGAAGCTATAAAGTATCTTGAGGACAAGGGCGAAATATATAAAGTCGAATTATGTCGGGAACATTCAGACAAGGGCGAGCCGATTTCTTTCTATAAGCAGGGAGAGTTCACCGACCTTTGTGCTGGCCCTCACCTTATGACTACCGCTCCGGTTAAGGCGTTTAAGCTGACCTCTTGTACAGGCGCTTATTGGCGGGGCAGCGAAAAGAACAAGATGCTTTCAAGAATTTATGCAACGGCATTTCCTAAAGCGAGTGAGCTTCAGGAATATCTAGACCGTCTAGAGGAAGCTAAAAAGAGAGATCACAGAAAGCTCGGAAAAGAGCTTGGAATTTTCGCCCTTATGGATGAAGGACCGGGATTTCCGTTCTTCCTGCCAAAGGGAATGATTTTAAAGAACACGCTTATTGATTACTGGAGAGAGGTTCACACAAGAGCGGGGTATCAGGAAATTTCTACTCCGATGATGATGAACAGGGCTTTATGGGAGCGTTCAGGACACTGGGATCACTACAAGGATAATATGTATACTACCGTGATAGACGAGACTGATTTTGCTATCAAGCCTATGAACTGTCCGGGCGGACTTCTGGTTTATAAGACCCAACTTCATTCATACCGTGACCTTCCTTTACGTATGGGTGAGCTTGGTCTGGTTCACCGTCACGAGCTTTCGGGGGCATTGCACGGACTTATGAGAGTGCGTTGCTTTACTCAGGACGACGCTCATATCTTTATGACAAAGGAACAGATAAAGGACGAGATAAAGGGTGTAGTTGCACTTATCGACGAAGTTTATAGTCTGTTCGGATTTAAGTATCACGTTGAGCTTTCAACCCGACCTGAGGATAGTATGGGAAGCGATGAGGATTGGGAGATTGCTACGAACTCTCTTAAAGACGCACTTGAAGAAATCGGTCTTGACTTTGTTATAAACGAGGGAGACGGAGCATTCTATGGACCTAAGATAGATTTTCACCTGGAGGACTCGCTGGGAAGAACATGGCAGTGCGGAACTATTCAGCTTGACTTTCAGCTTCCTGAGAGATTTGAGCTTGAATATACAGGCGCTGACGGAGATAAGCACCGTCCGGTAATGATTCATCGAGTTGTGTTCGGAAGTATAGAAAGATTTATAGGAATTTTGATTGAACACTTTGCCGGAGCATTTCCGCTTTGGCTTGCGCCTGAACAGGTTAAAATCATTCCTGTGTCAGATAAGCAGCTTGATTATGCCGAGAATTTGTTGTCGAGGCTCCAAAAAGCTCATATCAGGGCTTCAATAGACGACAGAAGTGAGAAGATGGGATATAAGATCCGTCAGGCACAGCTTGAAAAAATTCCGTATATGCTTGTTGTCGGAGACAAGGAGATGGAGGAAGGTACTGTGTCTGTTCGGTCGAGAAAAGACGGCGACATAGGAAAAATGTCTGTAGATGAGCTTGTTTCTAAATTGATAATGGAAATTGAATCAAAGGTCAGATAATATTTGTATGTAAATAAAAAGAGCAGTCTGAATTGCAGATTGCTCTTATTTTTTCAATGAATAAAAAATGAATATATGACATTTTGTCTATAAAACCATATATTTTTCTGAATTATTGTCAATTTTGTAAATTCAAACACTTAATAAATTGTGAATAAGATTTGTTTTTGAAGTTAGAATAGATAAATTTATAAATTATTTATTAATTTGAGTGCATATTACACAAATAAACAATTATATATTTGTATAAAGTGAACAGTTTGTGTTAAATTGCACAAAAAAAGAATATTATTAAAATAAGTAAAAACCTTGACAAACAGTAGTAATATTGCTATAATTATAGCTAGAAAATTATATTTATTTTGAGCAAAATCACAACAACATACTTATGAAATTGTATTTTTACAGCATCTTTAAGATGATTTTCTCTAAATGTGGTACATATTTTGTTGAAAATATACAATATGTGCAAATTGCACAAAACGAAGATTAATTATAATGTATGCCGGAGAGAAGCTATGGGCACTATTCTTTCTACAAAAGACGTTTGTCGGGACTTCACGACAGGAAATAATATTGTTGTAAATGCATTAAAGAATATAAACATTGATATTGAAGAAGGCAAGCTTACGGTTCTTAGAGGACCTTCCGGCAGCGGTAAGACAACACTTATTAACATTCTGGGCGCACTTGATAGACCCTCAAGCGGTGAGGTCTGGTTCGACGGCAAGGATATTACAGAGTTGTCTGAAAAGAAGCGGGATAAATTAAGGCGATATGATATGGCGTTTGTTTTCCAGTCAATTGCCCTTATGTCGAGTATGACTGCGTATGAAAATGTTGAGTTCGGTCTAAGGCTTGCAGATGTTCCTTATTCTGAGCGTGACAATCGTACCCGTGAGGTTATGAAAAATGTAAATCTCGAAAAGCGTATGTTTCACCGCCCTGGAGAAATGTCAGGAGGAGAACAACAGAGAACGGCGATTGCAAGGGCGATTGCTCACAAGCCAAAAATCGTTTTTGCTGATGAGCCTACTGCCGAGCTTGATTCGACAACATCTCTGCATATAGTAAAGCTGTTTAAAGAACTTGTTGAAAAAGAGGGTATGACAATTGTTATGACCACTCACGATCCGAGTATGATGGAGGTTGCAGACAGGGTTTATACATTAGAGGACGGTGAGATTGTTGGCTGATGATTTCACTTTGAACGGTACTGTCGACAATGATAATTCTGAAAGGAATTTTGATAATCAAACAGAAGTCGAAAATTATGTTGATCTGTCGGAGAATAATTTGTCCGATGATGAAACAGTACCATCTGAAAATGATAAATATATGATAAGATGTGAAAATCTAGTTAAAATTTATAAGACGTCGGAAGTTGAGGTCGTTGCCCTGCAGGGGCTGGATCTGGACGTTGAAAAAGGCGAGCTTGTAGGAATTGTCGGAAATTCGGGAAGCGGAAAATCGACGCTTTTGAATATGCTGGGCGGACTTGATAAGCCGTCTGCGGGAAAGCTGATAGTTGACGGAAAGAACCTTCTCAAGTTTTCTGACAAGGACTATATGGACTACAAGCGAAATACTGTGGGTTTTGTCTGGCAGAATAATGCGAGAAATCTTATTCCGTATTTGACTGCACTTCAGAACGTTGAGATGCCGATGCTTTTGAAAGGCTCTAAAAAGAGACGGGAAAGAGCTTTGGAGCTTTTAGATAAGGTCGGTCTTTCGCACAGGGTAAATTCAAAGCTGGATCAGCTTTCGGGAGGAGAACAGCAGAGAGTTGCAATTGCGATAGCTCTTGCTAATAACCCTAAGCTGATTCTTGCCGACGAGCCTACGGGTGCGGTTGATACAAAGGCGTCGGAAATGATTTTGAATATCTTTAAAAATCTAAATAAAACAGAAGGCATTACAATAGTTATAGTTACCCACGATTTAAAATTGGCTAAACATATAGACCGTGTGGTTGCTATAAGAGACGGCAGGACCAGTTCTGAAATTATACGGAAAAGGTCTATGGCGGAAGAGCTCGGTGAGCTTGGTGATATTGTCAATGCTGATGAAGATTCTGAAGATTCGCATGAAGAGCTTATCGTTCTTGACAGAAGCGGAAGGCTTCAGATTCCAAAAGACTATATCAAAGCACTTGGTATAAAGGGCGGAGATAAGGTCAAGGCAGAGCTTGATGAGAAAACCGGTAAAATTGAAATTTTCAAATCGGGCAGTTAACTTTCTTTATTAATCCTATGGTGAATATATCAGAGGTTTTTTATTAAGTCGTAGCTTGACTTAAACCAAAAGCAGAATTTATTTTAGAAAGGTGGATTTATAGTGAAGAACAAATTGTTCAAGCGCACGCTTTCTTTTGTATTGGCGCTATCTATGACGGCGACATTCGTTCCAACTGCAATGGCGGATGACGCTGCAAATTCTAATGCCGATACAAGTGCGCAGACAACTTCTAATGAAGATATTGAACTTGCGTCAACATCTTCAGGCGATACTATTTCTTACACTGAGTACCGTGAACAATATGCTGAAGCAGAAAGACCTGCTGTTTCAGATAATGATGGGTACATCTACGGGGGAAACCAAACAAAATTTGAAGCCGGTAACGGAGCAAAGATTTCTCAAAAAACTGTTGACGGAAGAAATGCTCTTGAATGGGCTAATCAGGAGGGAAAGGTTTCTTTTCCCATTAAAGTTTCCAAAACCGGTGTTTATAACATAAAGATAGTTTATGAAATTCTTGCAGGAGGAGCAACGGGGGTTGAGTTTGATCTTAAAATAGACGGCAAAACTCCTTATGACACTGCATCTAGAATTACTCTTGATAAAAGATGGGTAAATAAAAATGAGATCCAGCAGGACTATCACGGCAATGATATAAGACCGGGACAGGTTGAGCAGGTATGCTGGCAGGAAAAATACTTTGCAGATATAGACGGACTTTATGATGATCCGCTTTGGTTCTATCTTGAACAGGGTAAGCACACTATTACAATAGAATCAACAAAAGCTATGTTTGCAATTGAGAGTATTAAGCTGTATCAGCAGGCAGAACCCGACGCTTATCAGGCACCGTCGGAATCAGAGCTTTCACAAAATAAAGACGCCGATATTATTAAGGTTGAGGGTGAAGGGGCAGCATATAAAACAGACAGAGTTTTATATCCTACCAGTGATAAGGATTCTTATCTGACATCTCCCTCAGACCCTAACAAAACAAAGTATAATACTATAGGCTCTGCAAACTGGACGCAAGCTACGCAGGCAATTACCTGGAAGGTAAATGTTAAAACTTCAGGTTATTATAAAATCGGAATAAGAGGCAGACAAAATCAGATGAGAGGATTCTATTCAAACAGAAGAATTCTCATAGACGGGGTTGTTCCTAATGCTGAATCTGATCAGGTTAAGTTCTATTACAATACCGAATGGGTCGTAACAACTCCGAAAGACGCTGACGGAAACATTATTTACTACTACCTAGAAGCCGGAGAACACGAGTTTACAATGGAAGCTGTTCCAGGTGAGATAGGCGAGGTTATGTCAGAGCTTGACGATGTAGTTTATGAAACGACAAGCTATTACAGAAGAATAAGACAGATAACAGGACCTGATCCTGACGAGTATAACAACTATATGATCGATGTTGCTATTCCGTCTATCGTTCCTGATTTCAAAAAGCTTGCTAAGACGCTAAGAGATACAAAGGCATATATAGAAGGGCTGACAGGTACTGCAGGAACAGAAGCTGTTACGCTTGAGAAAATGGCGTTGGTTCTTGACCAGTGTATAGAAAGACCTGATGATATTCCGTCGCTTCTTTCACAGATAAAGGATAATATCACATCTGTTTCTTCGTGGGTAAGAGAATACAGAGGTCAGCCGCTTGAAGTCGATATGATTGAGTTTGCTCCCGCAGGAAAGGATTTCACTTCAGCAGATAAGACTTTCTTCGGAGGACTCAAGTTCGGATTTGACTCATTTGTAGGTTCGTTCTTCTCAGACTACAATTCTCTTTCTAAAGAGAGTGAGGACAGCATTACCGTATGGGTTTCGCTTGGACGTGACCAGGCACAGGTCGTAAACCAGATGGTTGACAGCGATTTTAACCCTAAATCTGATACAAAGGTTTCGATAAACCTTGTACAAGGAGGAGTCGTTGAAGCAACACTTGCAGGAAAAGGTCCTGATGCGGTATTGTTCCTCGGCGGAGACTTCCCGATACAGCTTGCTGCAAGAGGAGTTTTGACCGACTTAACTAAGTTTGATGATTATGATGAGGTTATGACGCGTTTCCAACCTGACGCATCTACATTATATAAATATAATAAAGGAACTTATGGACTTCCTATAAGCCAGCTTGTTCCTATGATGTTCTATCGTACAGACATTCTGGCTGAGCAGGGAATTAACCCTGAACGTGATTTGCAGACTTGGGATCAGTTGATCTCAATACTTCCGCAGCTGCAGAGAAACTATATGGAGGTAGGATTGATACTTCCGATCGCACAGAACTTAGGTAACGGAATTACGACAGTTTCTACAACTACCGAGTGCGGAAGCACATTTGCATCGCTGATTTTACAGCAGGGCTTGAACTACTACACTGAGGACGAGACAAAGACTACGTTCGATACTCAGGAAGCAGTTTCTGCATTTGAAAAGTGGACGAAGTTCTATACTACATACAGCTTTGACCAGACTTATGACGCATTCTCGAGATTTAGAACGGGAGATATGCCGATTTTGATTAAGGAATACAACTTCTACAATCAGTTGGCTGTTGCGGCTCCTGAAATCAAAGGCTGCTGGAACTTTAAACAGATACCTGGAACAGTTCAGGAAGACGGCTCGATAAGCCACGCTTCAAACTCTTCGGGAACCTGCGGAGTTATCTTCAAGAAGTGCAAGAACCAAGAGGCTGCATGGGATTTCTTAAAGTGGTTTACTTCTACTGAATCGCAGGTTGAATATGCAAATGATATTGAAGCTATTATGGGTACAATGGGTAGATTTGATACTGCAAACCTAGAGGCTTTAGATGGTGAGTCATGGTCTACTACTGAGGTTTCAAAAATTAAGTCTCAGTTTGCAGAGCAGGTTGAAATCCCGGTTATACCGGCTTCATATGCGGTTACAAGAAACGTAATGAACGCATTCAGAGAAACTGTAAACAACGCATCTAATCCAAGAGATACGTTAATGTGGTACAACAAGGATATCAATGCCGAGATCACTCGTAAGCTTGAAGACCTTAGTATGTACGACTATGATGAATAGGAGGGAGTAATTAATAATGGCTAAAACAGATACGGCTGTTGCAGAAAAGCCTGTATTGATGAGAGATCAGGGCAAAGTCAGATATACACTGCATCAGATGAGAGTAAATATCGGTTGCTATGGAATGCTTGCTCCTTTTATGATATTGTTTACAATATTTATGAT
>CANRAO010000021.1 GCA_947628615.1 uncultured Clostridia bacterium | reverse complement strand
GAATTATCTTTTATATTTGGCATATTTATAGCATTGCACACAAAAATATCCTTTAATAATTTTGCTTTTTCAGAAGATTCCATTATATCAATATGCTTCTGCACCAAATCGGCTGCCGTTACAGCATGTCCTTGCTCGGCAAGCCAAAACACGTAATGTCCTGTGCCTGCACAGCAATCAAAAATCTCTGAATTTTGAGGAATATATTTTTTAAAAATGTATTGTAGTAAGCCATTCAAGCTGATGTGCCTTATCGATAAAAAGGTGTTCACTTTCATTATGAGTTTCATAATAATTCATTAAATCATTCATGTCAAATCACCACATTGAAATTATTTACTCTGCTATAAATATATTATATCATGGATTGTTTGATTGCCCACTTTTACAATTTTTTTATAAATGAAATTATATAAAAACCGGAAAGGAAAATGTGTAATAAACTTTCCTTTATGCTTTTATACTAAATAATTCAAATGAAAATATTTATAAGCTATACCATAACACTTGACAATATAAAATTTAATACAAATTGTAAGTCTTAGTATTAAAAGTTTTCACCATTTGAAAAAAATTGTTTAGAAATTCACAAAATATTAATGAAAATTCTATTTTATGTCAACATTTTTATTCACAACTGCATCTTTAGTATCTTTATTAATAATCTCATCAATTACGCCTTTGATTTTTTCTCTGTCATTTTCTCCACTCTCAGGCATTTCACCAAACTTGGACCAGTCAAACACTTTTTTTGATTTTCCAGTTATAGTTTTCTTAATCTTCATAAATTCACATACAGGATCATTTGATGAAATAATTATGTCATTTAAACTGTATTTTTTTTGTTTGTGAAAATTTCCACCCAAAAAATTTGTTTTTCCAGAAACTGTTACCCTAATCGCATCTATTTTACAAGCTTCTTGTGATTTTGATAAAAAGTCTTCTAAAAATTTCTTAGGTACTTTTTTTATATTAGCAGAGAATCTGTAAAAATTATTTATTGAAGTTATCTTTTTTCGTGCTATATTACAATGTATAGTATTCTTTTCTAATAATCCATCTTCATCTATTTTAATCTCACAATGCTTACAGTCTTCAATTGCATAATTAATCGTTTTAATATATACACAATCTAAATAACACTTAACATTATATAAACTGCTTATTCCTGTTACCGATAATAACGCTTAATTTAACTTTATCACCATCATTTTCTTTAACCAATCTTAATACCAAGTATTTTGGAAAAACTACTCCACAACGATAGTTTAATATATAAATATATACATAACTGGCCGTTACTGCAATAATAATCATCATACCTACATTGAAAACTCTAAATACAAACAAAGTCTTTAATCCGAAAGAATCTCTATTAGCACCTGTTATCAGAGATTTTAGACAATCATAAACATTTCCATTACCGAGATTAAGTAATATAAGAATCAACCCAATAACAATAACAAATATTATACTTGCAATAAATCCCCAAAACAAAGGAAAAAACGGTCGAATTTTTTCCTTTATCTTATCTAAAATATCTTTTAAGTGTTTTTTAATACCATAGTTATCCATAATATAAACTTCCTTTTTAAGTTATTAATTTCTACAATTTACATTTTTATATATATGATTATACTATATAATTGTCGAATTTTTTTATTTATTGTAAAAGTTTTATAAAAAATTTACAAAAAATTATATTAATACAATTAATTGTTATAAGTATCTATACTTTCAAATCAATTAGTGCAACCAACCTAACAAAACTGTTGCAAAGGACTACAAAATCGTTGATATACCACAGCCTGTCGGCAAGTACTTCAACGATTTTTTTATTGTTTTATTTAGGAATTTCAAAACCTATTTCCAATCGTGAAATGTCTTCCCAAGCACTGAATTTGGCTATCCAAATTCGCTTTTAAGGGGTAACCCCTAAGACCCTGCATAAAAAACTCTGCTATATAAAAATGTATTAAAAGCTCAACAAAACTTGAGTAACACACTACCCGAAAATCAATTTACTTACCCTTTACAAATGAGAAGAAAACTCTTCTCATTTTTTTATTCGCAGTAATTGGACACGTTTTAGCTCAATAAAATGTAGTGTGGGGTGATAGTTATTATCGACATTGACAAAAAAGGCTATAGCGTAGATGAGGATGTAAATATATTAGGGGAAAAAATAATAAAGATTGAAAACCTTACACCCATTGATGAAAATGTTTCAGAAGTTATAGTAAAAAAAATAGAAGAAGAACTTTACGACATTTTTTCAAAATACAATATAAATTAACATGATAAGGATAAGCCGGTATGATATACTTGTCCTATCGGTAGCTCCTTAAGGAGCTGATATAATGATTGCAATTTATGCAAGACAGTCAGTTGACAGAATTGACAGCATTTCTATTGAACAGCAGATTGAACTCTGCAAATACGAAACGAGAGGTGAAGCATTTAAAACCTATATCGACAAAGGCTACAGCGGAAAAAACACTAATCGTCCTCAGTTTACCCAGATGATGAACGACATTAAAGAAGGCTATATACATTCGGTAATTGTCTATAAGCTCGACCGAATAAGCCGTTCAATTCTTGACTTTTCCAATATGATGGAGACGTTTGGAAAATTTCATGTGCAGTTCGTTTCTGCTACAGAGAAATTCGATACTTCGTCTCCTATGGGAAATGCAATGCTTAATATTTGTATTGTATTTGCTCAGCTTGAACGTGAAACCATTCAAAAAAGAGTAGCAGACGCATACTATTCTCGAATTCAGAAAAGTTTTTTTATGGGCGGTCCGATTCCGTACGGATTTAAAAAAGTTCCCACAATTATTGACGGTGTTCATACATCAATGTTTGAGCAAATTGATGAAGAAACAGCACAAATCAAGCTTATATATGAGATGTATTCTAAGCCATTTGTTTCTTTCGGCAATATTCTTGACGAAATGAATAATCTTGGTCTGAAAAAACGAGGAAAGCACTGGGAACGTCCACGAATAAGGGATATTCTTATTAACCCAATTTATGTGAAAGCAGACCTTGACGTGTACAACTTCTTTATCAATCACGGGGTTGATGTTGTAAACCCACCTACAGATTTCATAGGGGTAAACGGCTGTTACAACTATAAGGCACAAGATGAAGAGCGTAAAAAAAGTACAGTGCTGGAGGGCAGTCACATTGTACTTGCTCCGCACAAAGGTATTATTGATTCAGACTTATGGTTAAAATGCCGTGAAAAATGTATGGGGCAAAAGCAAATAAGACCTATTCATAAAGCAAAAAACACTTGGTTAGCGGGAAAAATCAAATGCGGTGAGTGCGGTTACGCTCTTGTAGCAAAACAGTTTAATAAACGCAAAGATAGATATTTACTGTGTTCCCATAAAATCAACGCAAAGGCTTGCAAAGGTGCCGGTACTATCTATACAGACGAAATGGAAAAGCTCATTTATAATGAAATGAAGAAAAAACTGGCCCAGTTTGAAACGCTTTCAAAATCAGAGAAGTCTGCTCCTAACACCGAACTTACGGAATTAAACATAAAAAAAGCTGAAATTGATAACGAAATCAATTCCCTGCTTGAGCGTGTGCAAAATTCCGATGATGTGCTTTTTCGCTACATTAATGAACGAATTAGTGAGCTCGACCGTCAAAAGTGTGAAATTGAAGAGCGTATTAAAGAAAAACAAATGATAAAAGAAATTCCCGCACAGGAAATTAATAATCACCTGACAGCTTGGGACGAACTGACCTTTGAGGACAAGCGTCAGGTAGCTGATACGCTGATTAAGGTGATTTACACTACATCGGATAAGGTTACTATCCAATGGAAATTATAGAATTTGAGCCTAAGCAAGTTTAAAAATTTATTTCCTTTTGTATGTCAAGGCGAAGGTCTCAGAATGGTACAGGACGGTCTCGACGCGAAAAACTTCTACGCTTTCAACCCCAGCTTCGATAAATAGCTGAATACAAAATGACAAAAATTAAGCTGTACATTTTCATTTGCGAAAGTGTACAGCTTTAGTATTATTAGTTTATTATTCTGAATACCCTATTTTTATATCACCGCTTTTTGTATTGACAGAAAATATTCTTTCTCCGTTTTTATATGATAAGGGAACAGAAATATCTCCGCTTGAACTTTTTACTTCAAACGCAACAGTTCCGCTGTGTTCTATGATATTTCCCAACACATCACCGCTTGACGTTTCTATGCTGCTGTTTATAGCATACAGCTTATATAAATTAACATCTCCGCTTATTGAATTTATTTCAATATCTCTTGAAAATACCTTTGCAATCCTTGTATCTCCGCTTAAAGTTTCTGTAACAATGTCATCCTTTATTGAAATATCGTTTAACCTAATATCTCCGCTTGATGACTCAATATTTATATTCTTTGCATTCATATTAAAAGTATCGACGTCTCCGCTTGATGTTTCTATTGAAAAATCACCCGAACTAAATCCCAAAACATTAACGTCTCCGCTTAAACTTTTTATTTCAATTTTTTCCCAAACCTTATCCGGTATCTCAATAGTAAGAGGAGTTTCCTCCGTAGCAGAAAAATTAATATTGATCATCTGATACCATTTTCTGCTGTCCTTTTCTTTGATTTTTATGTTTTTTCCTTCTTCAGAATCATTTATATCATACTTTATTTCATCACTTTCATAGCAGGTAACCTTTATCCCGTTTTCCTCAGATTTTTTAAGTATAATATCGCTTTCTGAAGTCTCAATAGTAAGATTTACTGCGTTTTCTCTAGGTATCTGATACTCGTTTTTCGTTCTTTCAGGTTCAGTATTGAGAGACGAAAAATCAAAGCCGTTTACTGCAAGTATTGCGGTACAAATTATAATTCCCGAAATAATAAAAGCACCTGCTAATATAAACCATATTTTACAGTGTTTGAACATATAAATCACCTTCCCTTCTTTACTGCTTTACGCTGTTTTCTTTTTAATAATCAAAGATTTTAATTTACGACCGCAAAAGGCTGTAAATTTAATGATAAGAGATGAAAGCTTTACCGTGCCGTAAGCTAAAAACACTCCAAGTCCAATTAAGATAAGTCCTGCTCCTATACAAAAAATACCCGTTTGTATGTTTGAATACATTATAATAGGCGAGCCGAAAACCGCTGTTACTCCGCCCAATAAAAACGATAAAACAACCGAAAATAGTGATATTATTATTGATACTGCTGTTACATAGACAGCAAGTATAATTGAAAACAGTGCCAAAAGAATTGACAGCCATATCGGAGAGCCCAGAACAAGCAAAATAATTATAAGTATTTTATATCCGCTTTTTTGTTTTACTGTTTCTTTTGTCAGCGTTGATAATTGTGTCTGCGACTTAACACTTATTACGATTTCATCAACACTTCCTAAAGACGCAACCGCATCAACCTCTGATTCTCCGTCCTCAATACGGTCGTCGATCATTTCGGAATAATAATTCAATGACTTTTTTATCTCGCTGTTCGGAAGGTCTTTAAGACCGCTTTCAAGCTGCTCTAAAAATTCAGATTTATTCATTCGTCTTTCCCCCTTGTTTCTGTAACAATGTAATTATGAATGTTCATAACCTCGTCCCAACCTTCGAGAAATTCCTCTATTTTCTTTTTACCCAAGTCGGTTATTTTATAGTACTTTCTAAGCCTTCCGTTATGCTCTACAGAATATACGCTCAGATAATTCCCGGATTCCAACCGTCTTAAAATCGGATACAAAGTGGATTCTGATATTTTTATAAAGGGGCTTGTATCCTTTATTATTCTATAACCGTATGAGTCCTCTTTAAACAGCGCCGTCAGAACACATACTTCTAAAAGTCCGTGCTTTAGCTGTGCATCCATCTAAATACCTCCTTATGTATAATACTATATCATACATAGTATACTATGTCAAGAGGTATAAATAATTTTGTTAATAAAAAAAATTAAGCTGTACATTTTCATTTGCGAAAGTGTACAGCTTTGCTTTTATTGTAATTTAAAATTATCCATCTTGCTATTATAAATGTACAGTGGTATACTATATATAGTATACAGCAGTATATTAATTAATACATAGACTGATCATATAGTATAGTTACCTTTTTTGCATGAGAATCAATAAGACCCTCTTCACGCATTTTTTTCATTTCTCTCAGCATTGCACTTCTGTCCACGCAAAGGTAATCTGAAAGATTGCTTAAAGAAAACGGTATAATTATATTTTTCTTTCCGGTTTCTTTTGCAATCATATTGAAGTATGTAATTAGCTTTTTTCTGAGAGTTCTCTGGCTGAGCACCTCTACTCTGTTGCTTAGTTTTATCGACTTCTCCGATACTATAGAAAGCATATTCATTATAAGCGTGCTGTGATGACTGCAAGCATTATGACACTGCTTTGTCAGATGGTCATAATCTATAAACATAATCTCGCAGTCGGTCAAGCATATTATTTGAACATCTCCCTCATCAATTTTAGAGAAAAATAACTTTCCGAATATTCCGTTTTCATTAATGCGTTCCAAAATAGTTCTGTTTCCGTCGAAATCAAATCTTATGATCTCAACAACACCTGATACAACTATCCCTAGACTTCCTTCTTCTATGTTGTTAATGGTCTCGTCTGCAATATACTTTCTGCTTACTGCCTTAAAACAATTTTTCATCTGATTTATTTCTTCGTTAGTTATGTTGTCAAATATCCTTGTTTCAGACATCTCAAACATTCCTCTCTGTAAAATTTTAAACTGTATTTTTATGATAACATATAACAGTTGCAAATGCAACTATTTATCTTTTGCTTGCTAAACGTAAACTTGCCTAAATCTTGATTGCTTTTTTTGTATATTATCTACAATTTAAGAACAAACAGTTAATTGAGAAAAAATATAAACCACTAGTTATATGTATTCTTTGCATAAAAAATCACTATATATTGTATTTATTATTAAAATAGTTGCATTTGCAACTGACACAGTATAATAAAAGTCATATACTAATATCAGTTTCGTAAAAAATATTTTTAATTATATTTTAAGGAAAATAAAAGTTTGGGTATTATAAGGAGATGGCAGCTATGAAGGTAGTAAAAAGAGACGGACGTGCGGTAGACTTCGACCGCAGCAAAATCATTATTGCTATTAAGAAAGCAAATGCAGAAGTAGAGGAAAACGAAAGAGCAACAGACACACAAATTGAATCTATTCTTACTTACATTGAGGGCAAGAATAGAAAAAGAATGCTTGTCGAAGATATTCAGGATATTATCGAAGAAAAGCTTATGGAATTTGAGCTTTTTGTTCTGGCTAAGACTTATATCATTTACCGTTACCAGAGAGCTTTGGTTCGTAAAGCAAATACAACAGACGATTCAATTTTAAGTCTTATCAGGAATGAAAACAAAGAGCTTGCTGAAGAAAACTCAAATAAGAATACTATTCTTGCGTCTACTCAGAGAGACTATATAGCAGGCGAGGTTTCAAGAGACTTAACTAACAGAGTTCTGCTTCCTGAAAAGCTGTCAAAGGCTCATCAGGAGGGTATATTCCATTTCCATGACGCTGATTATTTTTTGCAGCCTATTTTCAACTGCTGTCTTATTAACATCGGCGATATGCTTGACAACGGTACTGTTATGAACGGCAAGCTTATTGAAAGTCCTAAGAGTTTTCAGGTAGCCTGCACTATCACCACGCAGATAATTGCCGCTGTCGCTTCAAGCCAATACGGCGGACAATCTGTTGATTTAAAGCATTTGGGTAAATATCTCAGAAAATCAAAGGTTAAGTTTGAAAAGGCTATAAAAAAGGCATGCGAAAAAAACACTCCTCAGGAGTCTATAGACAGGCTTGTTGACGAGCGTCTTAAAAGCGAACTTAAGTCCGGTGTTCAAACTATTCAGTATCAGATCAATACACTTATGACCACAAACGGTCAGTCTCCGTTTGTTACATTGTTCCTGCATCTTGAAGAAGACGACGAGTATATTGAAGAAAATGCAATGATAATTGAAGAAATTCTTCAGCAAAGACTTCAGGGTATCAAGAACGAACAGGGTGTTTATGTTACACCTGCATTTCCAAAGTTGGTTTATGTTCTTGATGAGAATAACTGCTTAAAGGGCGGAAAGTACGACTATCTTACTCAGCTTGCCGTTAAGTGTTCTGCAAAGAGAATGTATCCTGACTACATCTCGGCTAAAAAGATGCGTGAAAACTACGAAGGCAACGTATTTTCACCTATGGGATGCCGTTCTTTCCTCGCACCTTGGAAGGACGAAAACGGCAACTACAAGTTTGAGGGAAGATTTAATCAGGGCGTTGTTTCGCTCAATCTGCCGCAGATCGGCATAATCGCAAAGGGCGACGAGGAAAAGTTCTGGAAGATTTTAGACGAGCGTCTTGAGCTTTGCTATGAGGCTCTTATGTGCAGACACAACGCACTTATGGGTACAAAGAGCGACGTTTCACCTATTCACTGGCAGTACGGCGCTATAGCAAGACTTAAAAAGGGCGAAAAGATAGACAAGTATCTTATGAACGGATACTCTTCAATTTCTCTGGGATATATCGGTCTCTACGAGGTTACAAAGCTGATGAAGGGTGTTCCTCAAACAGAGCCGGAGGGTCTTGATTTTGCACTGAGACTTATGAACAAATTAAGATCAACTTGTGATAAGTGGAAAGCAGACACAGGCATAGGCTTTGCTCTTTACGGCACTCCTGCTGAATCTCTTTGCTACCGCTTTGCAAGAATAGATAAAGAAAAATTCGGAACAATTGAAGATGTTACAGATAAGGGCTATTATACAAACTCATATCACGTTGACGTTCGTGAACATATAGACGCTTTTGACAAGTTTAAATTTGAAAGTCAGTTCCAGAAAATTTCTTCGGGCGGAGCTATATCCTACGTTGAAATTCCTAATATGCGAAACAATTTGAAGGCTCTTTCAAACGCAGTTAAATTCATCTACGACAACATTCAATACGCTGAGTTCAACACAAAGAGCGACTACTGTCAGGCATGCGGCTACGACGGCGAAATAATCATCAACGACGACAACGAGTGGGAATGTCCTCAGTGTCACAACAAAGATCACGCTAAGATGAACGTCACCAGAAGAACCTGCGGTTATTTAGGCGAAAACTTCTGGAATGTCGGTAAAACAAAAGAAATCAAATCAAGAGTTCTCCATCTGTAATATTTACAACAAGGGAGAACATATATGAATTATGCAGCAATAAAAAAATATGATATTGCAAACGGTCCGGGAGTTAGGGTCTCACTGTTTGTAAGCGGGTGTTCTCACCACTGCAAGGGTTGCTTTAACCCTGAAACATGGGATTTTGACTACGGAAAGCCCTTTACCCCTGATGTTGAGAATGAAATTCTCGAAGCGATGAAACCTGAATACATTGACGGTTTTTCACTTCTGGGCGGAGAGCCTTTCGAGATTGAAAACCAGCGCTCTCTTGTATCATTTGTCAAAAGAGTAAAAGCTGAGTTCCCGCAAAAGAGCATCTGGTGTTATTCGGGGTATCTGTTCGACAGTGATCTGACAAACAAAAGCAAAGTCAACTGCGAATGTACAAAAGAGCTTTTATCCTGCATTGACATACTGGTCGACGGTGAGTTTATCGAGGAAAAAAAGAATCTGAATATCAAGTTCAGAGGCTCGGAAAATCAGAGGATAATCGACGTTCAAAAGTCGCTTAAAGAGGGCAAGGTTTGCGTTATCAGTGATGATGACCCCAGACTTAATATGATATAAAGAATAAATCAAACAGGAGAAATTATGAAAATTGAGGAAGTAAAAATCAAAAAGCTCAACGACCGTGCAGTGATCCCGACCTACGGCTCCGACTTCTCGGCAGGCTGTGATTTATACGCAGTTACCGACGGGGATATAGAAATCGCTTCGGGCGAAACTGTTATGATTCACACCTATCTTTCTATGGAGATACCTGTCGGATATGCGGGTCTTATCTACGCGCGTTCGGGACTTGCCTCAAAGAAAGGTCTTGCTCCTGCAAATAAAGTAGGCGTTGTTGACGCTGACTACAGAGGAGAGATAATGGTAGCACTGCACAACCACTCAAACACAGTGCAGACCATTTCAGACGGCGAGAGAATTGCACAGCTTGTTATTGCACCGTTTTTGAAGGCATCATTTATTGAAGCAGACGAGCTTTCAGACACAGCAAGGGGCACAGGAGGCTTTGGCTCAACCGGGCAACGGTAAGCGGCGAACCGTCGCTGGCTCTGCTGCCTTTATAAAGATTTACAAAGGTTATTTGCAAATTAAAAAGCAAAAATAATTAGGCGAACATATTTTGTAAGTTACAAATTTATGCTCGCCCTTTTTATTTTACTTAATTGAACATTGTCCATTATCAATTCTCAATTATCAATTAATATCTGTTTGACACACCATAGCTTTAATGCTAATATATTATTATTGTACTAAACTTAAACAAGGAGAAAACATTTTGAAATTAAATATTAATTCTAAATACAAAGGCATTATATATATAATCCTGTCAGCGTTTATGTTCGGTCTGATGGGAGTTTTTATAAAGCTGGCAGGCGATATTCCGTCTGTTCAAAAGAGCTTTTTCAGAAACTTCGTTGCACTTATATTCGCTCTTATCATACTTCTTCGTGATAAGAGTTCATTTAAGATTCACAAGGGAGATATGAAGTATTTAATTCTTCGTGCATCATTCGGCACAGCAGGTATACTATGCAACTTCTATGCGGTAGACCACCTTGTATTGTCAGACGCATCAATACTTAACAAAATGTCTCCGTTCTTTGCGATACTCTGCTCATACTTTATATTAAAGGAAAAGTTCACGCCTTTTCAAGGGCTTGTAGTTCTTATAGCGTTTATCGGAAGCCTGTTTGTAATCAAACCGTCGCTCATCAATGCCGATTTACTTCCCTCTCTTATCGGATTATTCAGCGGATTTTCCGCAGGAGTGGCATATACATTTGTAAGAGTTCTGGGGAACAGAGGTGTTAAAGGTCCGTTTATAGTGTTTTTCTTTTCGACTTTTTCCTGCCTTATAACACTTCCCTATCTGATATTTAATTTCACTCCTATGACCCTCAGACAGACTATATTTCTCCTCCTTTGCGGAGCGTCTGCCGCAGGAGGACAATTTACTATAACCGCCGCATATGTTCACGCTCCTGCGAGAGAAATCTCAATTTACGACTACACTCAGATCATTTTCACGACCCTTTTCTCGTTCTTTATTTTCAATCAGATCCCGGACGCTTGGAGTTTCTTGGGATATGCTTTAATTGTGGCTATGGCGATCGTTAATTTTCTTTATAATAATAGAAAAGCATAAGCTAAATAATTATTCGTGTAAATACAGCACAAAAAAGACCGAAGAATTATCTTCGGTCTTTAATTATAATATAAGGTCGTTTTGAGCTAAATCATTTAAAATAATATTCCTTATATTGCTAATCCTTTTTCATAAAGTGTCTCAGGGGCAATGTCTATTTCCCCATTGTTCCATACAAGAGTGCCGAATTCAACAGATACGCTTTTAAAAATATCTTTATCTTTTAAAGGCTGATAACAGGGCATATTTAACAAAGCAGAAAAATCAAATTTTTTCTTTTCTTCATTGCTAAAAGTAACAATTACTTTATAATCTTCTATTGGCTGAACCGATTTTACATTGATTAATTCTGTTTGCTCTCCTGCATAAGCTATACCATCAACGATATACATTAATATCCCCCTTTATTTTAAAGGTTCTATTTTACCGAACTCTTCACCTCTAACGGCTTTATTCCAAGCTGAATACACTTCCTCCTCGTGGATAACAAGCCACGCATTAATTAACTTCAGCTGTTTTACAGGCAAAGAACCTGCTAATAATTCACCGTCAATACCGATAGACGCTTCATATTCACCATAATAAGCGTGAATGTGCGGTTTGTTATGCTGAACTGTATCATTATAAAGCATTCTAATTATTATTCCCATAAATCTTGATAATTCAGGCATTTTTATTACTCCCATATTATAACAACAATATTAAAGCTCTTATTACAAATCAAGTATAACATTGCAGAACATTTTTGTCAATTTCCAAAATGCAAAGACAAGTTTTCAGACAAAAAAGAGGATAGATTACCTATCCTCTAAATTAACTTTACTATGTAACTTACTTACCTGAGAAATATCTGTCAAGCAAGCCCTTGAAGGCACGTCCGTGACGAGCCTCGTCCTTAGCCATTTCGTGAACTGTGTCGTGAACAGCGTCGTATCCAAGCTCTTTAGCTTTCTTAGCGAGCATTAACTTACCTTCGCAGGCACCGTTCTCAGCCATATATCTGAGCTCAAGATTCTTCTTTGTAGAGTCTGTAACAACTTCGCCGAGAAGCTCTGCAAATTTAGCAGCGTGCTCTGCCTCTTCATAAGCTGCCTTCTCATAGTAAAGACCTACCTCAGGGTAACCCTCTCTGAATGCTACTCTTGCCATTGCAAGATACATTCCGACCTCTGAACACTCACCGTTGAAATTATCTTTAAGACCTTGAACAACCTCAGGATCCAATCCCTGAGCACTTCCAACCTTGTGGTCGTCAGCCCAAGTGATTTCAGCCGATTCAGCCTTGTTAAATTTCTCTCCCGGAACTCCGCACTGCGGGCATTTCTCCGGAGGTGTGTCACCCTCGTGAACATATCCGCATACCGGACAAATCCATTTTGCCATAATATTTTCCTCCTCAATATTTTATTTATTATTAACACATCTGTGTTATAATCCTTTATCTTTAACCTAAAACTGCTTTTGCAAATTCTTCTCCCAAATCTTCGGCAGCCTTTAAATCCTCATCAGTCGGAACAAAGCAAAACTTAAAGCCTTCGCCGAACACATCATTTTTTATTCCCTTGAGCCTGCTGATAAGGTTTGGAACAGCCTCTCCGCTCCAGCCGTAAGAACCAAATACTAAAGCCTTTCTCTTACGGTTGTTGATAGCGTCAATAGTGCTGATAAGCGACCATACAGGTGCGACCGCATCGCTGTTTATAGTCGGAGAACCTATAGCAAAAGCGTCGCTTGAATTTATGATTTCTGCAAGCTCGGCTAGGTCATAATCGTTTATATCATAGACCTTTGTTTCCAAATCATCAGAAGCCTTAGAAATTCCCTTGCTTATGGCACAAGCCGCCTTTGCAGTATTTCTGTATGCCGAACAGTAAAACACAGGAATAGCTTTCTTGTCCTTTTTAGGTTGAGAACTCCACTCTCTGTATTTTTCTAAAACACTATCCAGCTTGCAGTTCTTTGTAAGAATAGGCCCGTGGCTTGGGCAAACAGTGTCAAACTTAAGACCTTCGATCTTTTTAATACCTGCTGTAACAAATGATTTGAACGGTCCGAAAATAGCGTCGTAATAACCCTTTAAAGCGATTTCATACGACTTATCATAGGCTATGAACTTATCAAACATATACGGCTCGCAATAATGACAGCCGAATACATCGCAAGAAAACAACACCTTTTCGCTTTCACAGTATGTGAACATTGAATCAGGCCAGTGAAGAAACGCCGCAGGTATAAACTTAAGCTCAACGCCTCCCAAATCAAGCGTATCGCCGTCGTTGACTATCATATAATCGACACTATCACTGTTAGTGATGCTTTTCAGAAAGTTAGAGCCTGCTCTTGTACAAATGATCTTAGCGTTACAATGCTTTAGAATATCTGCTAAAGCTCCGCTGTGGTCGGGCTCACAGTGATTGAGAATTATATAGTCTATGCTTGAAGGCTCGCATACTTCTTTTATATTATTCAAATATGAATCAAAAAAATTAGCATGACTCACTTCAATTAATGCAGTCTTTTCTTTTCCCTTTAGAATGTACGAATTATACGAAGTGCCATAGTCTGTTTTCATTACTACGTCAAAAATCCTCATTGCAGGATTTAAAATTCCGACTGAATATAGGTTATCTGTAATTTTAATTGCTGACATATTTTATTAATGCTTCAAAAGAAGCATTTCCTCCTTGCTAATTTTATATTACCCAGTTTCAGGTTGTTTTCTGTATATTAATATACCATATTGAATTTTTCAATTCTGTTGCAAATGCAACTTTCTATAATGAAATACCAACTTAGCATTCTTAGAGCAATTTTAAAAATTACTCTGTTCTCAAAGCAACAACAGGATCCTTCTTTGCCACCATTCTTGACGGTATCAAGCCTGCTATAAGCGTTAAGAGCATACTTATTATCACAAGTATTATACCTCCCATTGCAGGCAAAGCCGCTACAATATCAAGGTCTGTAAGATGCTTTATAATCATTGTTATAGGTATATCAAGCACAACAGTAATTAATATACCGATAATTCCCGCCGTAAACCCGACAATAAGCGTTTCGGCATTGAACACACGTGAAATGTCTCTCTTTGAAGCACCTATGCTTCTTAAAATACCGATTTCCTTTGTTCTCTCAAGAACGGAAATATAGGTTATAATGCCTATCATAATAGACGAAACCACAAGAGAAATAGTTACAAATGCAATTAATACATATGATATGGAATTTATTATCGTAGTGATAGAACTCATCATCAAACCCACATAGTCTGTATACTGAACCCTCTCACTTTCCGTCTTTCTGGAGCTGTTGTAATCGTCTAAAATATTTACCAATTCTTCTTTTTCATTAAACCCCTTTGCGTAGAAAAGAATTGACGCCGGATCGTCTAGATCAGATACGCCGAGTGCCGTCAGGTTGTTTTCAAAGGTATCTGTTCCGCTGAACGCCTTGCCTGTGAACACATTAATATCAGGGTTCGACTGCTGTTGCTTTACAATCTCTGATTCATTTACAGAATTGATAATATAGTCCGTAAGCTCTTTTTTATAACCTATTCCTCCGCTTCCGAAGGCGGTTGCAGTTACTCCGTCCTTTATTCTTATAATGCCCGAAACCTTTAAGTCCAAAGACTTATCCAAAACCGATTTCATATACTTTGTATCATTTCTCATATCTGACCAAACGCCGTTTTGCTTTTTAAAACAGTCGCTTGTCATAACCAGCTTATAGGTTCTGTTTAAAAGCTCATCAAAGCTGAATTCTGTTGCCTGTTTTGGAATATCCTTAGTGTTGCCTGTAACAATAGCTTCAACCGATTTGTTGTAGTCGTCAATGCTTCTAAGCCCCAGAGAATACAAAACATAATCGTCAATTCTGTTATACTCATCTACAACTATAACGACCTCATTTTTATTCTTTGGCCAACTTCCCTCCAGAACATCATACTGCGAATCTAAAAGCTCCTGATTATCAATAAGCTCATTCCACACAGGAGTTTGATTAAACATCATATTTACTCCGCCCTGTGTAACTTCCGATGTACTGTCAAAATCTATCGGGTTGTTTTTTGTGTTTTTCGTTTCGTCGTATTCGGAAGAATATACATTGAACTCATTTGAATACTTATACTGTATACCGTTTACCAAATGATTTATTTTATCAGGATTCTCTTCAATATATTTCTTTAGGCTTTTCATATCATTAACTGTAACGCCGTCTGCATAAGAATTCACAATAGAATCAAGAACCTCTTTAGTGTGAACCTTTTTTTCATCGGGAAATTCAGTTTCATCTTTGGCATCATAGTCGTCAGAAAACATAGCCACCATACTTTCCCCGTCCATTGCCAGCTTGTCGATCTGCAATGGATATGACGAAAGAGTTTCCTCCTCCATTACGTTGATATAAGTTTGAAAACCGCTAGATAAAGAAAGAATAAGCGCTATTCCTATAATTCCTATACTGCCTGCAAATGAAGTAAGAATTGTTCTTGCCTTTTTGGTGCTTAAATTCCTGAAGCTCAGAGACAGAGCCGTAAAAAAGCTCATTGATCGTTTCTTTGTTTTTTGCTTGCTTTCTATTTTTCGGTTTTTATTTTCGTTATACTCAGCTTCCTCATTTTCTGTGTATTCAAACGGGTTTGAATCGTCTGTAACCTCACCGTCTGACAGCCTTATTATCCTGGTAGAATATTTCTCTGCAAGCGTCGGGTTGTGAGTTACCATAATTACCAGCCTGTCATTTGCGACTTCTTTTAAAAGCTCCATAACCTGAATACTCGTTTGCGTATCAAGAGCTCCTGTAGGCTCGTCGGCAAGTATAATATCAGGGTCGTTTACCAATGCCCTTGCTATGGCTACTCTCTGCATCTGTCCGCCCGAAAGCTGGTTAGGCTTTTTGTTTATCTGATCTTTTAGCCCTACCTTCTCAAGAGCTGCGGCAGCCATTTTCTTTCTCTTTGATTTTGAAATTCCCGAAAGCGTCAAAGCAAGCTCAACATTTCTCAAAACGGTAATATGCTGAATAAGATTATAGCTCTGAAAGACAAAGCCTATCGAATGATTTCTGTAAGCGTCCCAATCCTTCGCCTTATACTGTTTCGTAGACACTCCGTCTATGATCAGATCTCCCTCGCTATACCTGTCAAGACCGCCGATAATGTTGAGCATTGTAGTTTTTCCGCAGCCTGACTGCCCCAGCACAGATACAAATTCATTCTCTCTGAAATCAATGCTTATTCCCTTTAAAGCATGAACTGCCTGCTCTCCGCTCCCGTAATCTTTCTTTATATTTCTTAATGAAAGCATTATGTCTTTACCTCCGATTTTACGCATAAAACTTATGATAAGTATATCACAACAAAATAATTTAAAAAATGAATACTGTCGATTTTTTAGGTAATTATTATAAAATATTTTTGTGAAAAATTTGTGATAAATAAAGTTATTTAAAATTACAAAATTTTCATAAGCAAAAGCGTTCGGATCTCTCTCCAAACGCTTCAAAAAATCAAATATTTATCCATTGTCAACTATCCACTGTCCATTATCCATTATCCATTGTCCATTGTCAATTGTCCATTGTCAATTGTCCATTATCCATTATCCATTGTCCATTGTCCATTATTAAGCCCGCCGTTTATCAAATTATAACATAACAAATTGCTATAGGCGGCAATGCCTCCGGAGGCTCGCCGGTCCATTATTTCAGCTTATAAATATCCTTTTCCTTTCCCATAACAATAAGGTGCTCGTTTTCATCATCTACGAATGTGTAGTCAGCATTAGGAACCTCGGTGATATTGTTTCCGACCTTTATTGCAAGAATAGAGATGCCGTACCTGTTTCTTACGTCAACCTCCTGAATGGATTTTCCTATCCACTTGCTCGGAACAGGAATTTCATATATAGAGACCTCAGAAGTCAGATTAAAGAACTCAAAAACATTTCTTGAACCGGTTCTCATTGCAAGATGCTCCGCACTGTCCTTATTGGGATAAACAACATTATCTGCCCCGACCTTTAACAGGAACTTCGCCTGATTATCCTTTGACGCCATAGAAATTACACAAGTCGCTCCAAGCTCTTTGAGAAGCGAAGTGATTTCAAGACTTGCCTGAAAATTATCGCCTATAGATACAATACAAATATCGTAAGAGTTTATTCCAAGAGAACGTAAAACCTCTTCTCTAGTGCAGTCGCCTATTTGAGCTGATGTAACCCTAGATGCAATTTCAGTTATTTTTTCTTCATCTTCGTCCACGACCATAACATCGTGTCCAAGCTGCATATATTTAAGCGCTGCATACTTTCCGTAGCTTCCTATACCGATAATCAGAATTGATTTCATAGTGATCCTCCATTCCAATATTTCAAACTCTATAAGTCTATTTTAATTAAATAGTTTTAGCCCACTGATATTTTTTCTGTAGGATACTTAACAGGCGGAGCAGTAATAGGCTTTGAAAATGCAAGGGCAAGAGAAAGCCCGCCTATTCTTCCAAAGAACATAAGTATTGACAGAATTATCTTAGGGAGATTTGATAAAGCTCCTGTATCTGTCATATCAACACCAACGGTACCTATTGCAGAAAACACCTGAAAAAGCGATTCTCTTAGCTGTATCGGATCAACTGCACAAATAATTCCAACTGAAAACAGAGCAAAAAACAGATACATCGTCAAAATTGCCATAACCTTAGATAAATAACCATGCGGCAGTCTTCTCTTGAAAGCTGTTATAGAATCTCTCTTTGAAATTGTAGCAATAACTCCGAGAATTAAAATCATAAACGAAGTTGTCTTTATTCCTCCGGCAGTCGAACCGGGAGAACCTCCTATCAACATAAGCACACATCCAAGTAAAGCTGACGAATCGGTAAGCTTTGATGGAGCAACCGTACTGAAGCCTGCTGTACGCAAGGTTACCGACTGAAAGCCGGCTGACATAATCGCCTGCGGAGTTGAAAAGCCTTTATAAGCGTGATTTCTTTCAAGTGCAAAAAATATAATTGCAGGAATTATAATAAGCGCTATAGTCATAGAAATAACCATTTTTGAGTGAAGCTTGTACTTCTTAAAATGAAAACCGTTCGTGCGAATATCAGCCCATACATAAAAACCTATTCCGCCGATTATTATGAGCGCCATTGTAACAACATTTATCAGAATATCGCTGTTAAAGTATTCTAAAGACGAGCCGGGCTTTATTCTCCCGAACAAGTCAAAACCAGCATTGCAGAAAGAAGATACAGAATGAAATACTGCTGTATATATTCCCCTTGCAAGACCCATAATAGGAACAAATCTTATACTGAAAATTATAGCTCCTAAAAGCTCGAATAAAACAGTTCCGAAAAGAACCTTTTTCATTATCTTTACTACGCCTGCTATCTCAGGCATATTAAGAGCCTCCTGAATAATTCCGCGTTCTTTTAAAGAGATCTTTCTTCTCATAGCAAGAGAAAGAAGAGTGGCAACAGACATAAAACCAAGTCCGCCTATCTGTATCATCGACAATATTGTTATCTGACCGAACAGCGTCCAATGACAGTATGTATCATAAACTGCAAGTCCCGTTACACAAGTAGCAGAAGTAGCAGTGAAAAACGCATTGATAAGGGTAGTAACTTCGCCGTCTCTTGTTGCAAAAGGCAGCATCAACAGAATTGTTCCCAGCGTAATTATTACAACAAAGCCAATAACCAGAACCTGTATAGACGATAGCTTACTAATCATAACCTATGCCCCTTTTAGGAACATTCCCCCCCGTTTCAAAATTATATTCCATTACACTTTAAGATATTCGTTTCCCAATTTTCCTCAATCGGATAAAACGTATCATAAAAATCATTCCAATAAACAAAATCAATGGAAATGTCATTGCAATAATTATACCCGTTTTCAGTCCGAGCTGTGTGTTATCCGAAAACGAGACTATACTTTCAAATATAGAATACCCCGATCTTTTTACAATATCACTTACATACCCGACAAGACCCGAACCGACAGAACAGCCAATATCCCCTGCAAACGCAAGCAGCATAAACATTGAAGTTCCCCCTTTGGGAAGCATTGACGAAGATAAGCTGTAAATTCCGGGCCACATAATGCCCACAAAAAAGCCTGATAATCCGCATCCTATAAGAGAAAGCATGGGAGCTTTTGAAAAAGCCACAAGTGCAAATGATAAAATACAGCCCAAAGCACAAATCATAAGCGACGGCTTTAAGTTCTTGTCAGTAACCTTAAGACCAAATAACATTCTTGAAAGCCCCATCAAAAATGCAAACATACAAGGACCTAAGATGTCGCCAAGAGTTTTTGAAATACCAAGACCAAGTTCTGCTAAGAATGACGACCATTGGCTTATCACCATCTCGCTTGCTCCTGAGCAAACCATAAACAATAACATAACCCACAGAATACTCGTTTTCAGCAGAGAAGAAATCTTCATTTCCCTGCCGTCTTCAACGAGCTGTGCAAGCGGTGCTTTAATAAATAAAAATATATTTAAAAAAGGTATAACTGCAAAAATAACAGGGAGAATAAACCACTTGTCTATTCCGACAGTTACAAAATACAAGGTAGACAGCAAAACTACAGCAACCTGTCCCCACGAATAAAAGGAGTGAAGCAGTGCCATTTGCGATGCTTTGTTTTCACTTGGTATTGCTTCGATAACAGGACTTATAATAACCTCTATCAAGCCTCCGCCAATTGCACAGCAAGCCAATGCAATGAGCAAACCGATAAACGTGTTATCCATAATCATAGGAAGAGTTCCCATAAGCACAAGACCTGCAACCGACATTCCGTGAGCGAGTATACAAGCCCCTCTCATTCCTATTCTGGATATGATCTTCGTTGAAAGCAAATCGACCGCAATTTGTATTATGAAATTAACAACAACCAATGTTCCCAGTTTTGAAAGACCAATACCGAAATCCTTATCAAACGTTACAAATAACAAAGGAGCCAGGTTGTTGACAATAGCCTGAGTAATATAACCCAGATAACAAGCAATTTTAGTTTGCCTATATGTAATTGTCATAAGCATTTCTCCTTAGAGTGCAATGCTGATATATCTTTTAACTTAACTATTTTAGCAGAGTAATTTCATAAAGTCAATGATTTATTCATTGTTTTTAATTAATCTGAAAAATGCTGTTTTAAATTCAATAATGGTTTACCTTCTAAACGTATAGGAATATCTTGGCTGAGTTATAAAATAATTATTTATTACAAAACGAATAAAAAGCAAAGCAAAGCAAATATCGACATAAAAATCAGTATTTTTTGTATGAAATGTCCAATTAAACAGATTATACAAGAAAAAACTTATTCAAAAAGTTGATTAATTAATAAAATTATTGACTGCCTGCAAATAATGTATTAAAATAATGGTAAAATAAAAATAGGAGGAATTCAAAATGACAAAAGCTGAATTTATCAATCTTATCGCAGAAAAGGGAGATTACTCAAAGAAGGATGCAGAGAAAGCTCTTTCAACAGTTATCGGAGCAATTACAGATTGCATGAAGAAAGACGAGAAAATTTCTCTGGTAGGCTTCGGAAGCTTTGAAGTTAAGGAAAGAGCTGCAAGAAATGCAATCAATCCACTTACAA
Source organism: uncultured Clostridia bacterium (assembly GCA_947628615.1). Taxonomy (GTDB): domain Bacteria; phylum Bacillota; class Clostridia; order Oscillospirales; family Ruminococcaceae; genus UMGS1601. The sequence goes on along the minus strand of CANRAO010000021.1, from coordinate 5,124 downwards.
AAGAGCCTATCAGCATTCCTGCAAAGAAGGTTCCTGCATTCAAGGCAGGCAAGGCTTTAAAAGACGCTGTTGCTAAGTAGAATCCGTAAAAAATCGGTCTATCACCGATAAATAATAGAAAGGAAGTACCTATCATGGCAAATGATACAAAAAAAGTTGCTATTGCCGCAGAAAAAGCTGCTAAAAAAGCTGTTAAGAAAACTGCTGATAAAATAACAAAGGCAGCAGAAAAGGTTGAAGAAAAAGCAGAAGAAAAGGTTGTAAAGGCTGTAAAAAAAGCAGTTCCTAAAAAGGCTGCCGCAAAGAAAACTGAAACTAAAAAACCTACAGCAAGAAAAACAGCTGCTAAAAAAACAGAAGTTGACAGCAAGGTTTACATTCAATTTTTTGGTAAGCAGGTTACAGCAAATGATGTTCTTGCACTATGCGAGACAGATTATAAGAGCAACAACAAAGCAGCTTTAAAAAGTATTGAGGTTTATGTTAAACCTGAAGACGACACAGCTTATTATGTTGTAAACGGAAAAACTGAAGGCAAGATCTCACTCTAAACTTAAATTATGATGACATAAAACATTAAAACTCCTAAGCAGATAAACTGCCCGGGAGTTTTTTATTTTCATATTCTCTTTATTTGTTCCTCAGTTTTCAGAGCAAAAAAGATTAATTTTGTCTGTCGGCAGGCTAGAGTTAGCAATATAAAACTAATCTTTCTCACAAAGTATAGGTCTGCTGTTTTGAAACGTAAAAGATTAAATTAAACTTTTAATAGGCAGCAAAGCCACCAGAGGTTCTCCGGCGGCAGGCTAGAGTTAGCAATATAAAACTAATCTTTTTCACAAAGTATAGATCTGCCGTTGTACAAAGTAAACACATTATACTAACTCTCCAAAGGCAGCAGAGCCCCCGCCGGCTCGGCGGTTAGTGTTGCATTTTAAGAATATATGCCGTGTACGGAGCAAGCTCTGCACCGCCTCCGAAATCAAATATCTCGCCTGTAAGCAAATTTTCAGCCTGTCCGCAGCCTGCGTCGAAATGTGCAGTGTAGCTCTCGCTGTCGGCATTGACTGCAACAAGTATACGTTCATCTTCAAACTGTCTTTGAAAAATACATTGCTTGTTAGTAAGAACGACCTGCTTGTAGTCTCCATAGCAAAGCGCTTTACTGTTTTTATGAGCGTCAGCACAGCGGAATATAAACTCCGTCAGTTCGTTAAATTCAGGTTTTTCAAATGAAGCTCTCAACGCAGGGTCTCCCTCGCTTTTGTCAGCCTTTGCTCCCCATTCGCTGCCGTAATAAATGCACGGAATACCCGGCATTCCGAATGCCAGCGCATAAATAAGCGGAATGTGCTTTTCATTGGTAAGAATTGAAGCAACTCTTGACACGTCGTGGTTATCTACAAACGTCAAAAGGTGCATTCCCCGATACTGACACCAGCTCTCAGAACCGAACTGATTTTGCAGGCTGTGACATATCTCAAACATATTCATAGAATTAAAGCTGGAGTACAACCCCTTATAGCATTGATAATTTGTTGCACTGTGGAGCATTTCATTATTTACAAACTCTGCATAATTTCCGTGCAAAAGCTCGCCTATCAAAACAAAATCCGCCTTTTGCCCGTCGCAGAATTGCCTTAGCTTTTTTATAAAGTCTCTGTCTAGGCAATATGCTACATCAAGACGAAGCCCGTCAATATCAAATTCATTGATCCATAGCTTAATACATTCAAAAATGTGATTTACAACCTCATCATTGCGAAGATTGAGCTTTACAAGGTCGTAATGCCCCTCCCAGCCCTCGTACCAAAGACCGTCATTGTAGTTTGAATTGCCGCCAAAATCAATATTGAACCAGTACCTGTAAGGTGAATTCTCACGGTTTTTCAAAACGTCCTGAAACGCCCAAAATCCTCTTCCGACATGATTAAAAACACCGTCAAGAACAACCTTAATGCCGTTTTTATGTAGCTCCTCACAAACTTCTTTAAAGTCGTTATTGTCGCCCAAACGGCGGTCGATAACCTTGAAATCCCTTGTGTTATATCCGTGAGTGTCAGACTCAAACAAAGGAGAGAAGTAAATAGCATTCACTCCCAGTTTTTTTATGTGAGGTATCCAATCTTTGACCTTAGATATTCTATGTTCAAGAGTGCCGTCATTCTCAAAAGGCGCACCGCAAAATCCAAGCGGATATATCTGATAAAAAACACTTTCATATGCCCACATATTTTCTTAAACCTCCTAAAACGCAAAAAACATTTTCAAAAATATACTTTAGTATTATACCAAAATAAATATGATTTTTCAATACAACATCTTACAATAGTTGAAAAATAAATAAACCTTATTAATTGACTTTTATCAGCAATTTAATTATAATATATTTAGGATAATATGCAATAACAAATATATTAAAAATGTTAATCGGAGAAACGGAGATAATTATGGCAAAAAGAATTAAATGCAGAAATTGCGGAGAGTATATTCCGGATAATGCAAAAATCTGTATATACTGCAACACAAGAGTCAACAGAAAAAAGAAAGTATCCCCTAAACTTGTATTTGTAATAATTCTTTGGGCAGCTGTAATTGCTGCTCTTGGGTGTACGGCTTATTACTTTTATGAAAAATTAGCGTTTCTTGAAATTGACGCTTCACAGCTTGTAAAGGTAAATTTAGAGGGAACAACAGGAAACGGCTCTGCTTATTTATCGCTTGATGAAGATAGCGATTATTTCACTGCAAATGAAACAGGCGAGAACGCTCCTCTGCTGACAGATGTATTTACCAATACAAACAGTCTTAAAAAGGCTAGCGAAATGCAAATTGCACTTAAAGCAGACATTTATATTGCTACAGACCCAACAGACGCAAATTTCTTCTACAGAAAGGGAACAGAAAGCGTTAAAGCAAGTTCTATAGACAAAATATCAGAATTAACTAACGGCGACGTATTAACGATTACAGTGAGATATGATGAAAAGGCTTTGAAAAAATACAGAATCAGGCTTACTAATACAACTTATACCGTCAACGTCAGCGACTTAAATTCAGTCGAGAGCCTAAACGCTTTTGCAGACATTTCTGTTTCATATGACGGAACAGACGGATATGGTACAGCAGAAATAAACACATCAAAATGTAAACAGATCGTTCTGGACAACTTTACATTCAGCATATCATCTTCCTCCAACAACGGAAAGCTTTCAAACGATGATGTTATCACAGTCGTTGCGAACTGCACATCAACATCATACAATCCTGAGGATTCTACAATAGAATATAATGGCAAAAAGTATGCTGTAAGCAAATCGTCCAGCAGCGAATTTACTGTTTCGGGGTTAGGCAGTGTTCAGGAGCTTGATCCGTTCGAGAACGTAACTGTTAATTTCAGCGGAATTTCGCCAAGGGTTTCTGTTATCGGAATGAACACCGACAATGCAAATGATATAATAAAAAAATCCTTTGAATACAAAATATCTCAAACCTCAAATCTTAAGCTTGGCGATGTAATAACAGTCACCGCCGAATACAAATCGGGCTATTCTGATGAAATTCTTTTAGAAAACGGTTTCACTCTGCTAAAGAGCAAAAGAACTTACATTGTAGAAAATGTTGACGCATACGCATCAAAGGCAAAAGACATTGATTTTACAAATATAAGAGCCGAGATGCGCAAGCAGTTATCTTCATTCAAAGGCTACGAAATTAATCTTGTTGAGGCTTATTTCAACACGGCAAAAATACAAACAACAGAACCTTACAACCAGTATTTTGAGGTATACGAAATAAAAATTGGTACAGGAACTATTTATCGTATTGTAGAAGCCGATAATATTTACAAAGCTACAAGCGGAGAATTAAAATTCACAGTAAGTGACAATGCACGAAACTCAGGCATTAAAGATGTTCTGATTGAGCAATTTGTAAAGTCAAGCGGTAACTACAAGACAAAGAAAATAAAAATTGATACAACAGCAATTCAAAATGCTGAATAAAGAGCGGCGGAGCCAAAAAATTGACTCCGCCTTTTTTATACTAAAAACTATTTTCCGGAATTAGGATTTATGAAAGAAATCGGATCGATCCATTTTCCGTTTTGCTTAATGCCGAAATGCAAATGTGCAGGTAATTTGCTTTCCACATCTGCTGTTTTTCCAACTGCACCGATTTTTTCTCCTGAATTGACAGTGTCGCCTTCTGCTACGTCAACAGCTTTTTTAAGGTTATAATAATGCCCCTCAATGTTATTCCCATGATCGATTATAACCTCCGTTCCGAACAGTGGATCTTCAATCACCTTTTTTACTGTACCGCTAGTCATAGCAACAACCTTTTTACCCACCTTGCCTTTAATATCAACTCCGTCGTGAGTTTCCCAGTAACCTAAGGTTTCGCTTTTAACAAGCTCGCCGTTTGAGAAAGGATTTATAATTTTTCCTTTTAAAGGCATAACAAAGGGCTGCGTTTCAGTATCTATTTCTTTCTTTGAACTAACACTGCCGCTTTTTTTTGCTTTAGTAACCTTAACCGTTGTTTTTTCTTTGGAGCTTTTATTTTCCGATTCAGAGTCGGATTTATCAGTCATCGTAGTTGTTTTTTCAACATCGCTGACCGTGTGTGCAACCTGAGAGCTTTCAATACTTGTCAGAATATTACCGTTTGTCAACTTATTCATAGTACTTTTATAAACGGCAAAACTGCCTATTCCAACTGCCATAAGGAATACCAGAAATCCAACAAGCATTCCTTTACCTCTAATAAGATCTGATAACTTTTTCATCAAAATTAACTTTCCTTTCCTTTGGGATTGTGTTTCTTTGCATTAATTCAAATAAAAGCGAAACACTCAGAACACAATACCGATTTGAAAATTCTTGATTCTCAAATTTTGACCTCACTTATTTTGCATTAACTCTATGAGGTTATTTTTGACAGTTATTTTTACTTTATTCACTTGATAAAAAAGTTTTAAGTTTTCTTATTTCTATTATCAAAGCACGATTTCAGTTTTTCCAGTGCTTTTTTTTCAATTCGGGAAACATATAATATCGCTTATTATAAATAGTTTTATAAATCAAATTCTCTGAACTTGAAATGTATTAGAATTTCTTTGTT
>CANRAO010000020.1 GCA_947628615.1 uncultured Clostridia bacterium | reverse complement strand
TTTTGCATACTCTCACGAAGTGTTTTCTTTGTTTCCTGCGACTCAATTATTGACTCATTAAAATCTGCAATATAGTCTGTGATTTTCTTGTTGACCGCTTGCTTTGTAGTACCTGAGAAACTCTTTCTTTTTCTAACTCCACGCTCGTCCATATACCAGACTACACCGCACCATCTGCCGTCTGTTCTTTTGAATGCATTGCCGTTTGTTAATAATCTTTTTTGTGCCATACAAATCACACCTTTCTTTAGCACAACACAATACCACAACTTATTGTAAAAGTCTAGTGCAAATTATTCTTTTTCTTTGATTGTTGAATCAAGTTTCTAAGTGGTTTACATTGACATACCTTGTTCATCATCTTCGCTGTACTCAATAACAGAATAATCTGTTTTTAAACCATGAGACACTTTCTTTTGCTCAATTTTTGATTTAAGTTTTTTGTCTATCTGTTTGTTAAGTCTGGAAAGCTTTTTCGTGTAGCTTTGCGAAATCAATAGACACAATGCTTTTGCCAGATTTTTTACAAAGGTGGTGATTGTTTGCCGTGTATAATTTTCAGCGGCATTAGCTTGGATTATTTCTACCGCTGCCTTGATAATCATATTTTTTATACTTCGAAATTCTTTATTATCTTCAAGTGGGATATCTGGCTTTTTCTTATCATAATACAGAGACAGCTTTTCTCGGTTGACCTTATTCCATTCAGAATACAGTTTGGAGATATCATCATTTTTTGAAAGTTCAATAACGATTTTATTGACAGTATCCTTTACTTCCGGCGGTAAATAACCGTATTGCTTTCTGCCGGAACAATTTTCAAGTTGTGAGATTAACTTTTGGAATAGTTTAAGCATTTGTGGCGTTGGCTCATAGGAATTATCAATACTAGCAAATAATTCATAGAGAGTATATTTTGCTTCTTCTTTAAGCTTGTTTCTAAGTTCTGTTTCCATTCTAAACAGCTTGTACTGTTCGTTGCGGAAGATATCATTACCAAAGGTGCTTCGTAATTCGTCTATTCCTTTCTTGGTGAGCCACCCTTGTTTGGTATCCTTAGCATACACGAGTAGGTGCATATGAGGATGATGTGTGATGTTATGGAATGCTCCGTACCATTGCAGGTTATCTAAATCAATCTTCTGCGTGTAATATTTCTTCTGACTAAATCTTTCCACGCTTGTGCATTGTTATATCCTAGTCGTTCCGCATCCTTCCGACGCAGACTAATGACATGTGTCCAGATAATCCCCTTGTGATGACCGACTTCATTTGCAACCAAATCCAAATTAATTTTGTCATCGGTTTGTGAAAATAATCCATATGAACCCAACTTTTCAACTCCGGGACGTTTTGCTATATATGAAACTAATTTATCCATCTCAACAATACGGTCAGCATTTCGTTCGATAAAAGCATCAATGAACTCTGCAGCATTCGATTTTGAAGATTCCTTAAGGTAATCTTCGTACTTCAAATATTTTTCAGCATCGGAATCATATTTTAAAATATCTTTTATGAGTCGTTGCTGGCGAACAGTAGACGGCGAATGATTAACACCTGTCGGTAGTTTCTCAACACCTTCCCGAGTTCCCATATACTTCACAAGATTTTTAGCGTTACGCTTTGGTGTGTTTCTCATATATCTGCTAGTGACAATGATCTTCGGCATAGTTACTCATCTTTCTGCCAGTCATAGGCATCTTCAAATGTTATGAGACCATTAGTTTCCGCTACTGCTTTTGCACAAGAATCACGAAGTTCCTCAAGCAAATTAAAATCAATATCATACTCCGCAGCAATCAGATTACTGTTTATCGCTTGCTCTACAGCAAGCTTGAATAGCATTTCACAAATATTTTTTTCAACACTACGTACTTCGCTTTTAATTGATCTTGCCAGCACTGGTGCAAGGTAATTGATATTCTTTTGCTGTCTCAGATAGCCAATATAGAAATCCACTGCTTTGCATACAAAGTCACCTTTTGAAGTGGCATTGGCTTCCGGCATCATTTCTTCGATTTCAGCGACCATAGTAGGACGCATCCAATAGGCATATTTCTTTTTATTTTCTGTCATTTTTACTCCTTTCTGTCAGACCCCTAAAAAGGGGATTTTGTAATTCTTTTGAAAACCTCTAACGGTCGGCTCTGCCGTCCGATGTGATTTGTGCGGGTAGACCCCGCACTTTAACCTGCTTACTTTTATGACCATTTTTAAACTGATTTTTTGGGCTTTGTTGGTTATAATTTTCAAGTCTCTTATGTATCTGCTTTCGTTGTACATCTTCTTCTAACTTTATCATCTGCTGTTGGTTTATAGGCCTCATTTATCGGGCGAATAGTATAGAGCAAACTGCCGTTTTGTTTGTGTCCGTCTTTTTTGATAATAGTTGTCGGTTGGGTTGAGATTAACTGCTTTTCTTCAAGTGATTTTACATATTTTCTAACAGTGTTTTTACTCATGCCTATAGAATTTCCAATAGTTTTATAGCTTGGGTAACACTTAAAGGTTTTCCTATTCTCACAGCACATCAGGTATGAATAAACAGCAAGCTCTCCATATATCAAACCCAAACAGAAAACTTCATTTGGAAGAGGGAAGTAATTTTTTATTGAATCTCTTTTAATATATTTCAATGATTACCTCCTGAATTTTTATCAACCCATTCTTTAAATCTTTCTTTCGGAACTACCATGCGATTGCCAACTCTAAGGACAGGAAAATCTTTTTGGTGCATCATTTCATAGACTGTTGTTGAAGATATTCCAAGTAGTTTTGATATAGTTTCTGCGTTTAAGAACAGCGGCAGTTCGTCATAACTTTTGTAAATAGATTTTTTCATATTGATCTCCTTATTAAATTTTAGATTTTGATAAATTCAATTTGTTATATATCTGACTTTCATATTTATCATCAACTCCTTATATACGAAACAAAAAGACTCTTACACACAAGGCACAACTAATCAACCGAAAGATTTATGTAACCTTCGGTGTAAGTGTTAGCCTTGATATGTAAGAGTCTGAAATTCAAAATGAATATTCAACTTTTTATTAATGAAGAAGTTTAACTTCGCAATCTGATATCCGAATTTACATAGATACTGTTGGTGGGATAACAGATTTTAAAGGCTTTTAATTAATTTTAATTATATTTTCAATATAGTTACATAATAACATTAGAATGTAAAATTTGTCAAGCGTTTTATGAATAAAATTTATTAGGATAGGGAATACTAATACTTTTGTGCGTAAAAAAATTAAGCAAGCCCGATGACAGACTTGCTTATTCTTTGTTTATAGCGGTGTAGATTTTAGACGTGGATATAAGTCTTTGAATAATGGTCCAAATTTGCGCTGTAGGAGGTTTGATTACTAGGTGGTATAACTTCTCTGTTGGTAATAGAAGGGCTTGATACGTTGTAGAGTTAAGGGCGGTTGGGGGGTTGCTTGTTTTTCTGAATCTCTATATTTTAATACAAAAAATTTTTCATCAGTTTGTGTTGAAATATCTATATATAAAATATTTTACAACTAATTGTTACAATTTTTGGATTACTTATAGAATTCATTTTGTATTCTTTCAACAAAGTATTGATATTAATTTATTTTATCGCTATATGTTTACTATATAACAAACTATTCACCACGCTTAAAAGATCTTTTGCACGGTAAGATGTTCCCGTAATAGATATCTTCAAAAAATTTTGATATAAATTACACTAAATATAAAAGACGACTCAATATCGGAATGGAAGATATTGAGTCGCCCACGTTTCGTTTGTTAAACAGTTTGTTAAGTTTGTTCTTGACTATTATTTTTCTGATATTAACTGTGTCATATCAGAGCCTCATTTGCAGTACAGACTTATATTACAAAGGACAGTCCAGTGATAACCGAAAGTTTCAGAGCGATAATTTGTTTTTATCATCCCTCAATTATGTAATTGCTAAAATCATAGAGGCTTGTTATCAATTCTTCAAAGTGAATTTTCCCTTTTTTACTTCGTTTGGCAAAGTATTCACCAATGGTTTGATCATCTTTAATTATATGTGCATCAAGTAATTTTTTATAACTGCTTTGGCTCTCATGTGCGATATGATTTCTGATATGTTTTAATATATAATACCCTTGTGGCTCTAAACTAAACAGTTTGGAAAAAGGAGCATCTTTAAATATATAATCAGATAATTGATGTATACTTTCATCATAATCTGTATATTCTGATTTTACTTTTAGGAATGCACGTAATTCAATTTCATCTTCAAAGATATGCCTTCGTTCTGGACAGTATCCAAGACTTGACTTGTGACCAATGCAATATAATTTAAATTGAGTAAACAACAGTTTTTGAAATTTTACAAAGATACCCATGTATGCTAATGGATAGAAATTGATTTTATTATAATCATCGAGTTTTGATAGACATAAAATAACATCATTAATAGAAGTAGTCAGTTCAATAGTTTCTGGATATTTGTTAGTTAATGTCTTCATTTCTTATTTATATAATCTAGTAAGAATAAAATGCGAGCTTCTCTCGATTCTTTAGAATTAGAATGAACCTTATGATTACGCTCATACTCAAGTATTTTTGCATCTACAGTACTCCTATCAAAACTTCTTTTTTTTATATCATCTAGAACATAATTTAGATTATTTAGTTTATCAGCAATATTGTCAGCATTAGGTATTTCAAAATCAAAGTAACTGTCAATCTTAATAACTTTTTGAGAAACAAAATAATATCCAATTAAATCATACATGTAATTCTTGTTTTTAAACACAAAAATATCGTCAACAAATATGCTTATTGATTCAATGAATTTAAATGCATCTAAAATATTTTTTTTCGCTATTTCGACATCAGAAAAATTAGAATCATATTCTTTATAATATTTATCTATTTGTGCAGGTGATTCTGTTGTACAGCCTGAAATAGCAAGAATAAAAATGGAGGAAATAAACTCCATATCTTGCATTCTAGAAAAACCTTTAGAAGTAAAAGTTCCATAGTGGATAAAATCTTCACGAACTAAACTTGCAGTAGTATAGACAGCTGTTTTAAAATCACCCCAAAACTTCGCATTTCTAATTTCTTGTTTATTAACATTTGCGGCATTTGAGTTTACTCTTGCAAAAATATCATAAATAATACTATCATCTTTTTCAGATATGGTGTCAACAAATACGTTGTACTTTAAAAAACGTTCTTGGTCATCTGGGGGTAAATCTTTGAAATAAAGACCGCCAAATTCTTCATTATGCTTTTTTAGTACAGGAAATTCATTATTATAATAGCCTAAAATAGCTCTGGTGCGCTGTTGACCATCAATAACCTCTCGCTTTGTTTTTCGTTCCTTCAAATAGAAAATTTGTCTGAAAAAAAGAGGTGGCATAGGATAGTCTCGCAATATCGTGTCAATTAAAAATGATTTTGCAGTAGAGTCCCATACAGGATTGCGTTGGTATTTAGGATTAATATTTAATTCCCTGGATTGATTCCAGTTAATTATATCTATCACCTCATATGTTTTTGATTTTTTTATTTCCATACTTTCACCTCTAAATGGATATATTTTCACTTAATACACCGTTCCTCTCGTTTTCTATGATAACATAGTATTACCAAATATCAGGTAATTAAACACAAGGCTACTTCTTTATAGTGTACGTGATTCTATGGTAGTTTATTATATTTTTATCTTTATTACGGCACTATTGATATTAAAATTTGATCAAGTTAAACAACATCATAAAACACTATACCATCGGGGAACTTTATGTTGGGAATCCAAAGCTGATTACCATTCCACCCCTTAGTACCAGTAACTTTATACATTGTCAATGATACTTGGTCTGTTATTCTTGATACTAAATCCCTATCGTTGGGAGAAAGCAAAGTTCCGGTTCCTTTAGCAATATCACGGCCTCTTCTAACTATTAGTATGCCTTGTCTTGAAGGAACTTCAGATATGTAGGAATTTAAGAAAGATAAATATGCTTTTTTATTCCAATCACCATTCTCACTATCAACAGTCTGTAAAAGCTGGTATATCAATTTAAGATTAACAGAGTATCCATCATTTTCAGAAAATGCAGCTAACATACGATCAAGTTCTTCAATGTTATTATTGGTGGGATAGAACGGAAAATAACTAACCCCACCTACAATCATATTCAAATGGGAATTATCAATTACATTTTTACGTGTCGGACGCAGTCCCTTAGGATAATACATTTTTATATCGTCCACGTTTTGCAATTTCTTTATTTGTTCAATGATAGAATTATTAGTTTTATTTATTTCGCTAAATCTCTTAATTAATAAAGGAGGCATAAAGACCCTAACCAAACCTGGGTCTCTGTCATATCCAAACATTCTTGAATGCTGCCACATTGTATCAGCCTGCGGATTTTTTGAAACACGGCAATAGTATATGGTTTGCAGCATTGGGAATGTAATACCTCTACCAAGGCTGTTACCTCCGACCACTATATTAATGCCAGTTTCATAACGCGCATTTTCTTCATAAGAAGCCTTGGAGTTTATAACCAAAACATTTATTTCATCATCTTCAAGTGCCTTTTTGACATATGCATGGATCTCATCAAATGATGAAATGTCGGGTTTTGTGCTTTTGAGATTTTCATATACTTGTTGTAATGTCTCTATTGTGCAGTCTTCATCAATATAAAGATTCAACTCGTTTAAATATTCACCAATCTTATTTGCAAACTTTTGATGTTGTGAAACTTTAACGCTGGGATGAACAACAAAATTGCTTACAGTCTGACCATTTAAAAATAGATGGGCAGATGATACCAGATGCATTAATAGCGCCTGTTTTAACCCGTTTTCTGGAAACTCATCATTAACCAAAATCTCCTTGCTTTCATCATTATCTGTTGGTATGATATGAGGACAATTTTCTTCAAAGAAGAAAAAGTTACCGCCAAGATACCCAGATCCTGGCTCGAAATAGTATATAAAAGCAGGTTTCCATCCTGCAATCTTTGTTTGTAAAAGCAATGATTGGGGCGTTCCAGTAACTTGGAGATAAATGCTGCTAGTACTTGTTTTTTTGATAGCATTAAGTATTCTGTTTATGGCGCTGACATCTTTTTGATTAACTTTAGTGTTTGGACTTGCAGCATCTGCCTCATCGTCAACAATAAACAATGGGTTTCCTATGCAAAAATTTGTAGAACTAAAATTGTTCTTCCACTGTTTCAAAACATGGATATTTTTTTTCAAAACAATCAGTACAGGTTTTTTTAGAGCATTGGTTTGAAAGCGAATATAATCGTTTTCTCCGCACACGCAAAATGTGTCTAAATCTGCGAGTGCCCTTTTGAAAGTTTGCTCTTGCAGTAAAGTATTATCCGTCGTTAATAACACAAAAATATTAAACCCTTCATCAGCCGCTGCAGCAATAAGACCAAATATATGGCTCGTTTTTCCGCTTTGCACATTTCCCATCAGCATACTTACAATATGTTTACGATATGAAAAATTCGAAATATACTGCGGTACAATATCGTTAATCGTTTTTTTAACAGCAACAGCAAGAGAACCTCTATTGCAATCTACGAGTTCATTAATATAACTTTCTGTGTGGTTCATCTTCTCACCTCTCAAAATCTATAAACCATTTGTTTGGTTGATCTAATTTTGTTAATGTAAAACTTGTCCTGCCATAGCGCTCCAATGTTTCTTGATTTACAGGTTCACCAACTCTTAAAACTCCAGCGTTTTCAAGTCTGCCTTTAATCCATTTTCCTAAAATCTTTAAATCTTTCTCAGATCTAAAATTTTTATTATTTTGTCCGCTTACTTTACATGAAAACTCCCAACCATCATCTGTAATAACATCGAATACAGCATCTTCTGTTCTGCTAACGGGATAGTGTGGAAGTGTGGCAATATCAACGGGTACAATCAGTTCCACTTCATACCAATGTCTCGGCATAATAAGTCCATTAGGCGATCGTCTTCCTTCTCCAAAAAAGACGTTCAGGTTACTCTTAGGTGCTACTTCATAACCTTTAAGTGGTATTTCAAAACTAATATCCGTTAAATGTGCTTTATATGCTTCAACATTTTGTTGGGAAATTTGACGCACATGCTCGTGGTTTTGAAGGAGAGGATTGATATTTCTAAACTCCGTTATATCAACATTTGAAATAATATCAGAAGATCTTTCGGCAAGATTAGTGATAAAGCTATTCAGTTGGTTTACTATCGGCTGCTGAGAAACCAAAATTGCTGATTCATAAGATCTATGTCCACCGTCAATAATACTGCTAAGATTATTAGAACCAATTATGCCACTTTGAGCATCGCCATTTTGATCTACAAATGAATATAGCTTTCCGTGATACATAAATGTCGTGACTAGATTTACTTGCCCAATATGTTTATCACGCAAAAAAGAATTAAGATCTAAGGCAGCGTTATACTCTAATGCAGTAAATTTTTCAAAATAATGCATACCTATTGTAAGATTCAGTCTGTGGATATCATTTTGTTCTACTATCACTTTTAATTCGGTCAAAGATTCAGCTGTGATATATCCAACCGAAATATCTACTCCTTTATAAACCTGGAGTTGTTCGTAAAAGCATTCAGAGAATTTTCTGAATGGAGTTCTCATTGGGGGTAAATTTGAAAACAACAGTTCCATACGTTACCTCCTATTTAATTTCATTATTGATGCGTTCCAAACGCTCTTGTACAGTTAACTTTTTCAATTCTTCGTACTCTTTTTCTAAATCAACATGTTCATATTCATCTGTAAATAGAGGGAACAATCTTTTTGCAACTAATCGCACACCTTCAGGTGGTACGGCATTACCTATCTGCCTGCGGACTTCTGTTATATTGCCTGAAAACATAAAATCATCCGGGAAAGATTGTAATCTTGCTCTTTCTCTATTTGTTAATGGACGAGGTTCTGGATAATGATATCCCCAAGTACCACCACCTCCTGCAGCTATAATCGTTTTTGCAGGTTCACTTCTGTTAATACGGCGATAAACATGACTAATCATTCCTTTGACATATAAAGGACTATCCTTGGGAATGTCAGTAAAATTGCCACCTTCAGGAATCAATTCCAACATCTTACGAGTCTTTTCCTTGCAACCTAACGGTTCATTATTAAAAGGAACTTTTTCAACTCCATCAAGAGCCTCTCCTGCGGTAAAATAAGGTTTGTCAGTACCTGGACCGCATATTGGCTTTGGATGTACAAAGCTAAATCCTGTATCTTTTCGAACTCCAACAATCAAAACTCTTTCCCTATACTGTGGCACACCGTATTCAGCAAAATTATATAAATGGGGCTTAACAATATATCCGGGTACAATGGTTTCAAAATCTTTGATTATGACATCAATGGCTTTCCCCTTGTTTGCAGTAAGTAAGCCTTTAACATTTTCGGCAACAAAAGCTTTCGGTTTTTTTGCATCGACAAATTCAGCAAAATGGCGGAACAATCCCCCACGTTTTCCATTTAGTCCGGGTTGTTTCCATATGATTGAAAAATCTTGGCATGGAAATCCTCCTAAAACAAGATCGCATTCAGGTATTTCTTTATCTGTATATGGATTTATCTTTGATATATCCTCATGTACAATGACATTTCCAAAATAATTAGCAAAGGATTGACATGCCCATTCTGAAAAATCATTTGCCCACACCGTTTCATATCCTTCCAAATGAAAACCAAGATCCAAACCTCCACAACCGGAAAAAAGTGAAATTATTTTTGGTTTTTTGCAGTTACTTCTTATCATTAACAATACCTCTTTCCGTTTTTTAAAAGTTTTCAATTATTTTATGTATTCATTTGTTTTTTCTAAATTTTACTTTCCCAAAATCTAAGAACAATCCAACTCTGCTCTTTTATTATATTTTATCATATATGTAACTTCCAAATCCCTTTTCCTACGAATTGATATAATTACCCTGTTTTACATATTCAATCTGAGTTTATAAGTTAATATACTAAATATACCATATTTAAAAAAGCTTTTCAACTATTTAAAGTGTTTTATAAAACTTTTTACTCCAAAATATTAGTAACATTTGTGGCCAGGTGGAAAACAATGCATTGAAAGTCTTGAATTATACTTTTATGCCTCTTAATATCGACGTGTTCATAATGAGATCTGTGATTTGAAGTACATGCTATTGACTGTTCACATTGGGCTAATAAATTTATCATCGGTGTACAAACTTCATAATATCGTTAAGTGTATAATCGGGGGGGGCGACACAGAGTTTTCCGAGAATGTCAGTGATAATATTATCGACTTAATCAAATTTGCTAGTTGCTGATATTTGCAAGCACAGCAAGATCTTTCTTCATATAACGATTGACCAAAAGCTAAAATAGCTTTTAATAACTTTAAACATGTTCATCCAAAATAACAAACTTCATTCTAATATTTTACATCATTATACCACGTTTTTATTAATATATCAACTCATTTTTACAAAAATGTTGCAATTTCAGCATTTTTTGACCAATCATTATAGTTAACAGTTACAATGCCTATTCTTTATTTACAGCGTCGCAAATTTTGAGCGGTAAAAATATTTTACATACATCTTTAAGTATGATACTATACAACCCAAAAAGACTGATGCTCTAGCTAGAACATTAGCCTTGAAAATTTTTTAATCATCAAAATAGCAGTAGGTTATATGATGAAGTAAAAGAAGAGAATAGCATCAAAAAAGCATCAAAAGTGAATATTTTTATTATACAGTTCTCTCAAACTTCGCAACAAAGCCAATTTATAAATTGGCTTACAAATTCTAACAGTCGCTCCAAAACCGCGTGCCGAGGGTTCAAATCCTTCTGCCCCTGCCATATGATAAGCCTAACGCCATCTGAACCCATAAGTCCAAATGGCGTTATTTTTATGTCTGGAAAACCATTATTTTAGGGCATTTCCAGCATTTTTATTAATGTAAAATTCTATGTCAATAATACAAAAACCTTTAATTCCTGAAAAAAATATTTTAAAACTTGAAATATGAACCCCTTATTCCATTCTTAATTTAAGTTCTTTTCGGTTATTTCAGCATATTCTTGCTCAAATTGATCTGGTGTTTTGTAATTTATTGTCGAGTGAGGTCTTTTTGAGTTATAAAATTCAATGTATTTATTTACAAGGCTTCTTAATTCTGATTCTGATTTAATCTTTCTGCGATATAGTTCTTCCCTTTTTAAAGAAGAAAAAAATGATTCGGCAGCTGAATTATCATATGGATTTCTGACTTTTGAAAAGGAATGAATTATGTTATTGTCTTTAATATACTTTGAAAATGTTGCAGACACATAATTTGATCCATTATCTGAATGAAATATTAATCCTTTCTGTGGATTTCTAGATTTGATTGCACATTTTAAAGTAGACTTTGTAAGTTGTGTGCTGTTTGACTTAGAGATTTTATGGGACACTACTTTCCGAGAGAATAAGTCAATAACAACACAAATGAAGAACCACTTTTCATTATATTTGAAATAGGTAACATCACTAACCCAAGCTGAATTTGGTTTGTCCACGTTAAAATTCTGTTTAAGAATGTTTCTCTTTCTCTTATCACTTAAATACTCTTTTTTGGAGTTTGTGCGAATACTATATAAATTCATCTCAACCATAAGTTTTCGCACATATTCTACACTTATATGCTCGCCGTTATTTTTAAGAATAGCGGTGATTTTTCTTGCTCCGAATATTTGATTGTTTTCTTCAAAAATTCGTCTGATTTCATTGCAGAAATACTCATGCCGCTTTTTATACCAAACATTATCCCGCTTGTTTCGTTTGATATGATTGTAAAATGTACCTCTTGGAACATTAAGTGCTTCACATAAAATATGAACATTATACCTTCCATAAAGTTTTTCAAGTTCACAAAGTTTGTCCTGCAAAGGAGAACCAGAATGGCAGTTTACTGTTTTCAGAATTTCAATAATCTCTGACTGACGATTTGTTTTGCGTTCAAGTTGATTAAAATCTTGTGCAGTAATTTTTCTTTCTTTTACAATTGGTTTGAGTTTATTAATCCAATTGTAAAGTGTACTTTTTGCGATACCTAATTCATCAGCAATTAAAGTTACTGACTCACCAGAAAGGTATCTACTAACACTAGCTTGCTTTTCTTTGATTGTGAATTTTCTTTTCATAGTATAACAACTCCTTTAAATTTAGTAGAGTTATTATATCATAAAAGTTATAAAATGAAACCACATAAAGAAATGCGTAAAATTTTCTTATAAATAGTTGATTAATTATAGTGTTATTATTTTAGCAGGTAATGTAGAGATATTAGGAGTATTGTCATCCAGAAAAAGACGTGAGTTAGTAAACTCATTTCAGAAATTAATTATAGAAATATATATTTTACTTGAATTTTTAGGAGGATATTGTATAATAATTGTATATAATTAATTTTGATGGCAATAAACTTAACGGATGAAAAAATGTAGAATTAGATTTACAAAAAAACACAACTTTATTAGCAGAAAAAATAATATGAGAAAGACTACAACAGCGTAAGTAACATAGGTAAAGTTATAATATTAATTTAAGTATGATTATATTTAAAAAGAAAAGAGGATTTATAATGAATACATTAACAATTAAACACAAAATTAGAGTTTTTATTAGTTCAAAATGTGGTGGGAAATATACGATTGCGAGAAAAGCTTTAAAGGAATTGCTTCTTTCAACAGGTCTTGTTGATGAACCATATGTTTTCGAGTGCGAATCTGGAAGCAGTGAAGATACTGTAAGTTCATATTTAGATTATATAGATGAATCGAATCTTTGTATTTTCTTGATTGACAACAAAGACGGTGTTCCAGGTCCTGTATTAAGTGAAGAAAGACGAGCTAAAGAAAAAGGGCTACGTCTAATATATGTCTTTTGTGAAGAAAACAAAAAAGAACCTACTGTGATGCAAACTGAAATAAAAAATAGAATGACACAAAAGTATGTGGTCGTTTCTTCATTTTCTGATATTGTTAAAGCAGCGTATGATAGTGCTATGCAAGACATAGTAACTGTCTACAAAAAGAAATCTTCAGATGAAGATTTGCTGGAACTGGTTGAATCGAAAAATCAAACAAATATCAGCACTACGGATTTTGTTTCTAATAAAAGAAATACGATAGATACAATTAAAGAAACTTCATATGAAATTGGACAATGTGCATTATTTGCTAAATCTTATTTGGGAAGTTTATCAAAAACAGAAAATAGCTTACTTAAAATTGTTTCTCTCGGACAATTTTATGAAAAAAATGAATCAAACGATTTTGATGAAGAATTAAGCTGTTTTTTAAATGCTGTCTTTTATAAAACGGAGTTTGATGAAGAAAGCTATAAGAAATTAACAGATAAAATAATTAGAAAACAACCCAAATTTCTTGCTAAACTACTATCTTTGCGTTATTCGTCGATAAATTATTATTTTAAAGGCAGTCTTGATAAAGCTTTAAGACAACTTCAGTTGGCTTTAAATGAGTCGATTGAAAATGAAAATATTCCTAACTGGATTTCCCTTGATGTTGCTATTGATATCAGAAATATTGTTGGTATAATTGATGAGTTAAATAATAAATATACTCGTGATAATGAGGGGCAAAAATTTATTGATGACAATCCCGAATATCTATGCTATCCTGAAATTGATCGACTAGTCAGTGATTATCGAAGTAACCTTATAAAGTATTATTTTAAAATCCATTATTCATCACCATATTCTGTTAATGTTGGTGGGCTTGATTCCTTATTTATTCCTATTGCTAAGGTTTTTTGTATTGCTTTTTCTAATGCATCACTTGTTCATATTTTTATGACTAGAAATTATGCAACAGAAGCGTTGTTTGCATTGTCGAGTCTATATAATGATCATGATTTTAAGGTTGAATTGATAAGAGAATCAATAATTATTAGAGATAAACGTAAATTGGATACAATTACACGTGCGTTTGACAATGGATCGGAGTTTATTAATACAACAAATGTCAATAAAATCATGGATAATCTCAATTATATTTTACCTGTCTGTCATCAAATGATGAGTAAGTATCTTGTACTTACATATCTGGGATACTATTTTGATGATGCGAATTATGAAAAATACTCTACTGAATTATTGGAACATGCTAAATGTTGGATTAAGGATGATAAACATGTTTTTATTTTTGGAGATTATATATTTCATTTCTTAAGAGAAAATCATTATCGAATTGATAATGATAAAATTGTCGAGTTAATTTTGTCCTTTTATGATCATGGATTGAATATTTGGTATATCAATTGTATGAAAATAATGCAGGATTTAGATTTCAGTAAAGTTTCGATAGAAAATCAGAATCGTGTATTAAATATGCTGATTATTATTGTCTCCAATCAAGAAAATCGAGGTGCAATACCAGGCATTGATTCTGCAATAATTAGATTTGCAAAGATGGCTACTGTTAATATAGATACACTTAAAAAAGTTATAAAAGACAATATGTTTGATTTTTATGAAAACATTTTCTCTTTGGAATTTCTTCCAAATGCTTCAGAAGAGTACGAACAATTTATTGAAAAATATATCAATTCTGCAAAGCATGATAATGAGACTCAAGGAGTAAGCGGTGTATGTTTTGACTACTCAAATAAACCTCTGAGAACTTTAAAATATATCGTATCTTCTTTAAAGATAAATTTATGCGATGAAATTATTGAGAAAATGATAAATTTGTCTTTAGATACTTTGAAGTGCTCGAACCAATTAGTTTCTGCCAAATCAGATGCAATTGAACTTATTATTACTCTTTATTTCATGTATCCATATAATCCTTGTTGGAATGGGATATCTAAAATACTAATCGAAAAACGTAATGAATTCTCGCAAGGAAAAGAAATGGAATTGTTCGATAAGCGTAACAACTATAATCTTTGTTTTGCTTACGAATTGCTTCTTTTGATTTTTGATCAGGGTATTGAAGAAGAGGCTTTGGAGTATTTGTTGACGTTGGACTCTGATGATAATTTCAGCATTATAGATGCATTACGATTACTATGCCATTTGTTTATTAATAGTGAAGAGAGTGTTTTTTCAGAAAACTTTTTATCAGGATGCGCTCACTTTGCAATTATGATGTCATCCACTACCGAAAGGGATACACAATTTCATTCTGTAAAGTGTTTGATTGAGATGACAAAATATGAAAAATTGCAAAAAATAATATTGCAACATCTTTCAAGATTAATGGACAGTGGAACTATGGCAATAAAAACAACTATTGCATCTCGTGTGAAAAAAATTAAAAGTAAGAATTTAGAATACACAGATTACATTCTCAAGAAAGCATCGGTGGACAATAACTTTCTTGTAAGGATGGCAGCACATATGAATTTATAATAAAAAAGTGATAACTGTTGTGTTAATACCATATTTTATTAAAATACAATTATCAACTTTTATAAAGGAATTGTTTTTAAATGTGAAATGATTAATATTTGAGGAGAAATGGGTATCAAATAAGAAATGATAGGAGTGAAATAATTGTTTTGTTCTGACAAACCAATAAATAATAGTAAGGATGATCTTTTAAATAGAACATCATTTTCCAAACAACTTGCTCAAGCTATATTAGCATATGCATCAAAGGATAATTTCACTATTAGTCTATGTGGAAAGTGGGGGTCTGGAAAGACTTCAATACTTAATATGGTTGTTGAATATATTAATGATATGACTAAAGACTATGCAAAAACAGAGCAACCAATTATCATACATTTTAATCCTTGGAATTATTCAAATAGTTCTCAACTTACAGTGCAATTTTTTAAAACTATACTAACAAAAATTAAAAATGCATCAGAGAATACGGCATTAAAAAAAGCAGGAGATGCATTGCAACACTATTCATCAATTATTGAATATATTGAATTGATTCCAGTGGCAGGAAAATACTTTAAACCATTAAAATCTTTGTCCATAGGAATTGGCAAAGGACTTTTGAAATCATATGATGATAGAAATAGTCTTGAGCGACAAAAAGATAAAGTTATAGATGCTCTAAGTGCTCAAAAACAAAAGCTTATTGTTATTATTGACGATATAGATAGACTTAATAATGAACAAATCAGACTTATTTTTCGACTTGTCAATTCTTTGGCCGGATTTCCCAATATGATATATTTATTATCATTTGATCGAGAAATTGTGTCTCGTGCATTGAGTGATGAGCAAAAATGTGATGGAGAAGCATATTTAGAAAAAATAATACAAGTGCTCTTTGATGTTCCAGAGGTGCAGATGTCATTAGTACATCAAATATTTTTTGATAAGTTGTACGAACTATTATTCCGCGATATACCATGTGATAATTTTGAGCAAGAATATTGGGATAATGTATTTCAATATTGTATAGCACCGTTTATAAAAGGAATAAGAGATGTTAACAGAATAATTAATGTTTATCGATTTAAATATGGAATAATGCACAATGAAACAAACTGTATTGATTTATTAGCATTATCGACATTTCAAATCTGTGCACCAAGTATATATAATTGGATTTATATTAATAAAGAAAGGATTGCTGGGGATCATTATGGAATAGGAACGACTGGTATCGAACAAAACAAAGTGAAAAATGAACTTTTAGAAGAGTTTAAAAGTGTATATAAAACAGATCCAGAATTTATGTTACAAGCCATACAGACACTATTTCCAAAAATCTCGTGGAAATCGGGGGGATATACTCACTCTTCTGAAACAAATGAAGAATTACGAAGAAAACAGAAAATAGCGTGTCCGACCCGTTTTCCACTTTATTTTAATCTTTCATTAGAGAATATTATAATTACAAAATGGCAAATGGTTGAATCAATTAACAGTTATAATGAAACGGATTTGAAGTCACTATTTGAGAAGTTGGCATCCGAAAATACATTAAATGAATATATGCAAGAATTACTCTCATATGTACCAGATATACCAGAACATAGACTAGCAATGTTTTTAGAAGTATTATTAGATGCTTTAACTTTTGAAGATAACCATAAGGTTAAAAGGATATTTGCTTCAAACTCAGCATATAAATGCAAGCAATGCTGTTGGGCCATTTTTAATAGATTAGGTCAGGATCAAACAACAAAAGAAATAATTTCTCTTATTGAAACTTCTAGTCTAAAAAGATTTTCAATAATTTTGGAGATGATAATTTCTATTGAATGTTCTTATGGTAGAATTGGAGATTCTATAAACTATAATTATAGAGTAGTTGAGGAAAATCAGCTTGATGCTATAGAAAATTCAATAAAGAATAAACTAAAATCATTATCACAAAAATGCAATCTTTTAGATGTATATCCATTTTGGAGAATATATCATATATGGAATTATTTAGACAAAGAATCAATGAATAACTATTTAAAAGAAGCTTTAAAAATTGCGTCTAATGTTCCTAAATATCTAACATTAAAAGTTAATATCTGGTCAAGTGAGAAGGATACTGGCTGGTTCTTTAAAGAAGAAAACTTTTCCGATTGCATAACTTTAAATGTTGCTTATGAGAAAATTGTTAGCTTAAAAAGAACTATGGAGTTTTCTTCACTGAAATTTGAAGTAAAAGAAATAGCTGTGGCTTTTTATTTGTGGTATAATTCTGATAACAAAGAACATAAAGATATTACCAAACAAAAAGTGGATGAATTGATACCTGATTGGGAAGAGAACTGAAACATAACATAATATAATATATAATATTTGAAATATAAGTATATTTTTTTTATAAATACTGAAAACTTGAAATATGAACTCTTTATTCCATTTTAACTTGAGCATTTAAAATTAATATATATAGGTTCAAATCCTTATCTTAAAATTATTATTGTATCTTTTTTGTGTTACCTTTCCAGCAACGGTGACGTTGCATCCGGATCACGCATTAATCAGTGCGTGGTTTTTGTTTTATACCCGCATTATAGGGATTCTATTCAAATTTATTATAACAATATACCGGCTTAAACATTACGTTTAAGCCGTTTTTCTGTGCCTTTATGCTTATGGCACGCGGTTCGTTTAATCGATTTTGACGCTCATAAATAGCGTCAATTTTCGTATCCAGTCGCAAGCATTTGTAATAATTCCGTCTGGTACATCATCAAAATAGCATCAATTTATAGTGGTGATTTTTGTTTCTCTTTGTTTAAAGCATCTCAAATTTTTAACATAAAAATATTTGACTATGTATTTAAGTATGGTACAATACAACGTAACAAGGCTAGTTCTTTAATATAGAGTATAAGCAAATAATATTTCTAGCATCGTCCAACCATCACCACTCTTATAAAAAATAAAAAAAAAGACTTAATGGAACAGTGAAAATGCTCCAAAAACCAATATGAAACATAAGAAGACAATAAAACTAGACAGAATAACAAATAAATTTATATAGGTATTTTTAAGCCTGTGTATGATTACGTCAATAGACAGTTCAACTATTGCTTTAGACAGCAGTGCAGATGATGAGAAAATAAAATGGCTGCTTGATATGAGCTTTGAATTAACAGCTCTTAAGCAAAAACAAAAAAGCAGCCAAAAAGTCAATAATAAATATATTAGCCGAGCGGTTTTCATTAAACGAATATCGCTCGGCTTATCGTTTAATGTCCTCGACCTGTCGAGGGCATTTTGTTTTCTATATAAGCAGTGGTTTACTTACGGCTCTGATTAGAATTACAAATTTAGCTATTTGTCATTATATAAATCAAGATTTTCAAAAAAATACTTTACTATATTTTGCGCTGATTCAATCTCTTTAAGTGAACGTCCTTGTACAAGTTTTTGCCATTCAAAAAATAAAGTTAATTCGTTTTTTGGAATATCTCCGAATAATAAATGGTCTGCACTAACTTCTAATGCTTCTGCTATCTTTATTACTACATCTGTGCTTGGGTTCCTTTTGTCAAGCTCTATTAATGCCATGTAACTTTCGCTTATGAATGCTTTCCCTGATAACTGTGCTTGAGTTAATCCATTTTTTTTACGAGCTTCTCTTATTCTGTTTCCTATTGTTTTGCTCATAATGTACACCATCCCAATAATATAATGATAACATTTTTTTGGAAACAATTATACTTACTGTTAGAAAACACAATATTGACATATAGAAAGGTATGTGATATAATTAAAATATCTTTTTTTATTCAAAAGTTTTTTGGAATATTTATCGTGAAATGTTATAGTAATTTTAAATATCATGATAAAAACATTGATTATTTAATTGAAAGACAGAATATTTTAAAAGTTTATACTCATTTTGATAACAAATTAAATCTACTGAGAGAAAGAAAGGGCAAAAATTATGAGAACTCAAACAGGATTTAAAAGAATATTGGCAATGATTTTGTCTATCACTATAATTATATCAACATTGTCAGATATAATTTCTTTTGCAGCCGATAGTATCCCTTCATTAACTGCAACGGAATTTGACAATTCTAATTCTTCAAGAGTTCATCTTAACTGGATGAATGCATCTTTTGGCGGAGTTAAGAAAAAGAACTTTATCAAAGTCTATGCGTTTGAAGGAGACACTATTTGTTTAGGCTCTGACGTTTATAATGCCGGTGGGTTTAACCTAGAAGGTAATAAGGTTACAAGCGGTGAGTATTTTGATCACAATGATAAGGACTCTATAGATATTGTAATGTATGACCTCGACGGTAATCCTACTCCGTTAGACGTTACACAAAACGGGAAAGGTCATATTAGTGATTACGATACAGAACAGCTTGCTAAGTCTATGACTTCTCCAACAGGAAATACAAAGAACGGTAAAACTTATACACCTATAACGTATGCAGTCCGTGAAACAGGTGTTTATACTTTTGAGTTCCGCTCATACAACGGAGGAGGTAATACTGGTAAAGTAAATAAAAAGGACGGATGGTTAGATCCTTCGGATTCTACTCGAAGCGGTTTAATAGCCGCTTGGGATGTATCTGTGTTTAATGAGGACGGGGATAAAGAGCACGGCCGTACCTATGCTGATTATATGTCTTTGCAGATGAATGGCGGAAACATGATGGAGAAATATTATATTCTGACCACTGACAGTTACATATATGAGATGACATTTAACGGCGCCACACCGTATACATACAATTTCTTTTCTAACAACCGTGGAATAATTGACAGTGCTACCGGAAACATTGTATATAAGTCGGCAAAGGATACCAGCAATTCTAATTTATTTGCCAAGCTGGGAATCAGCTATAAGTATCCGGGAACAAAAGATACCGATTTGTCTAAGAGCTTTTACATATTCTTTGAAAAACCTAACGAGGACTTAGAGGGTCATTTATATGAAAAAGCGCTGGAGCCTGACCCTGCAAAGAATATACACTTCGTTGACAAGATAAAGACTGAAGATGGAAAAGAGGTTCCCGGTTCATATGTTGGCAGGGGAGGATATTTTGCCTTTGATGTAGAGGATGCAACAACAGCTACACTGCGTCTTGAGTTTAAAAAGAAAGGTGCCGAAGGAAAGACATATGCACCAGTTGAGATTTCTGACGTTGTAAAGCCACATTCTACAAATTATTTCTATTGGGACGGCAAGGACGGAAACGGAACAGTAATTCCGTCGGGTGATTATTCAATAGAGGACTTGGTTTATACCGTTACTACTAAAGCCGGAGAAATTCATTTCCCGATTTTTGATATGGAATATGCCAATAAGGGTATTACTTTCACACGTGTAAGTAACATTTATAATAAAGCAGGCGAACAGCTTGATACTTCCGGAACCATTTACGATGCAACTAGAAGTGTTGTTTATTATGATGACACAGCTATCTATTATGGAGAAAATGTTGCGTCTACCGGAGTATCGGAAAATCAAGTTGACTGTGCAAAAGGCAAATTTAATACATCTGATGGTTTAGATCCAGCAGGTGAATATTGTCTATATAACAATATGCAGCAAAGATATTCTGGAAGTGAGTATACAGCATTTAATAGTGAATACCGCGAAGAGCACAAACTAAGAGTCGGTGATCACAGCCACACCAACAATGTCATAGATTTTACTGCAAAGACTATTACCGCTGAACAGCAGGCTATGATCGATTATCTTGACAGTTCAAAAAATCCTGTTGCTGTTTCTACTTCCAGTTCAACCAGCGGCACTAATAATAATGGTACAGTTACCGATTATGCTATTGCAAATTATTGGACTTTTATTCCATCGGAGCCTGCAACGGCATATTCCGGCACGGGCGATGATATAAAAATAATTGATGATGGTGGCAAGGGCTTGTTTAACTTGACAGGCCGTGTATTCTATGACGCAAACTCAAACGGTACTTACAACGCTATGGACGATGCTGACAGTGTACTTGCAGATGTAGATCTCAGGCTTTACAAAAAAACTGATGATAAGATAGATGATCCTAGTAAGACATATGTAGATGAAGAATGCAACCCTATCACTATAGCTTCGGCTGACGGTAAAGACGTTTATGAGCTTATTAAGGAGAATACTACTCCGCTTATCGGAAATTGTTTTTTCTCTAATTTAGAATATGATAAGGAAAATGGAACAGAATTTCTGTATCAGGTAGTAAAGCCTAATCCGAATTATACGCTTACTTCTTTAGGAAAACAAGGAATTACTGGTGCTTCAACAGGAATTTATGCTCTTTATGCATTTGATAAAAAGGCTTATGGCACCGAAATTCAAAAGATTAAAGTAGGCGGAGAAGGCGGAGTTGATCCGGAGGAATCCAAAAATGAAAGACACACTGTTACTGCTATAGATGTAGGATATCACTATGACACTACACCTTATGAACTAACTGTTAAAAAAGATTGGCAGATACCATCTGGAACTAAGATTCAACAGCCTGATTCAGTTGCATATGAGATTTCATACAATATCAACGAAGGTGATGGTAAATACAAGGTCGGTACTTATGAAATGCGTTCTCTTTCAGGTATCAGCTCTTGGAGTCATACCTATGATTATTTAGAGACTTATATTGAGGAAAAGCCTGTAGTTGATTACTATGTTTCTGCAGAGTATTACATATATAAGGATAAAATATTCAGGCATAAATTTGATTATAAAGCCGATGACCGCAACGGTACCTATCAGGATTTTATAGGCGATGACGAGTATTTTTCACTGACTGATTATTATAATGAGCACAGTGAATTGGAAAATCCGGGTAACGAAAACGGCGGCTATAACATTGCCAATATGCCCGACTTTGACGGTAACGGTTCGTCTAATGCGAACGATTTTAAAGCAATCAAGGAAACAGAATGGAAAAAGGCTCTTGCTGCCGGCTCGACGCCTACAGAGGATAATAATGTAGTTGCACCGTTTAACAGTGTGCTTGATCGAAATCCGGGAACAGCTACAACTGAAATCAGTATCACCAATTCTACCCAACCTGGAACTATTGAGGTTTATAAATATACTGACGGCGACAGCGGTGAAAGACTTCCGCTGGACGGCGCTACTTTCCGTATTTATAAAGGTGATATGGAAATAATAAAAGATCTGATATCAAAATATAATGATGCACAGGCTAAGCTAAGTGCAGATCCTGAAAATGAAGTTCTGAAAAATGAATTTAATGAGGTTGCTAAAGCTGTTCAAGCAGTTAATATAGACAGTGGTTCTACTCGTGTGAACGGTTTGGTAGCATTTCCGGGTCTTGACCCAACTCAGACATATACTATCCGTGAGCGTTATGCACCTGACGGTTATAGAATTCTTGAGGAATATTATCAGGTAAATCCAAAAGGCAGCGGCAGTGGTAGGAAATTCAACGATGAGAGCTATTGCAAGGTTCAGATCGGTAATGCCGCAGCTGAGGGAGAACTTGAGATAAGAAAGCGTATAGAAGGTCACGAATGGGAAAACGGTTACTCCTTTGATTTTGATATTAATTTCAACTATGACGGCGAAACGCTTACAGACGACATAATGATTAATGATAATGCAAATTTTTATGGTGTTGTAGGCGGAAACTGGAAAAGTGTTATAGAGCCCTTTGTAGAAAAGTTTAATAGTGAAAAAGAAGTAACTATAAATTATGATGACGAATATATTAAATTATCTAATGGCTCAACAAGTCCGGATACGAAATCGTCAGAGAACTTGCTTAAGGCAGGATCGGAAAGTGAAGCGGCAGCATTAAACAATAATCCGTTTCCTGCTGCGGGTTCGTATACCTTTACCATAAAGGAAAATGACTTACCTAAAGATTCAGCGCTTACAAAATCACCTCGTGTATACACTGTTACAATTAATGTAGTACGTGTTCTTAACGCATCCGCCAAACCTGAAGCAGGTAAGGCTGATCCTGAAATTACAAAAGATAATTCGCATCTGGAGGCAGAAGTATCAAAGATTAATGTTTACGAAGTTGACGGCGAAGGAAATTCGGGCGAGACAACTACATACGCAGCAAGTGCGCCTGTTTTCACTAACACATATTCGGTAGAGAATGTAACTCAGCATACTGCATACTCTGTAATAAAGAACTTTACGGGCAGAGATTGGACAGCTGATGATAAGTTTACATTTTTGATAGAAAGCACTGATGATGTAACAAGAGACGCACTTGAAAAAGGAAATCTCGAGTTGGACGCAATAGGTTTGGAGTCAACTGATGTTACCGGACAATACAAATTTACTATTGATAATGATACTGCAGATCATAAATTAACTTTAAATGATATAAAGTTTAATGATATTATATTCCCTGTAGAAGATAGCGGTGTTGGCGGAGAACCTACAATAAAACCGGTTATCTATACGTTAAAAATTAAAGAGCAGATACCTGAAGGTGCTGAGAAAAACTTTTTAAAGGGAATTACTTATTCAGATGTAGAATACACATTGAAAATTACTCTGACAAACGGTAAAGACGATCACATTATAGATTCTATTGTTTTTGAAATGTCGAGCAATAAATCGCCGGAAACCGTATATAAATGTGAAATTAAGCAGGAGGTAGTTGACGAACATACCAGTGGTGCTGTTCTGGAGGGTGATGTTTGGGTAAAGAAAACCGAAACCCATAACTCCAGTGGGCATGTTATGAACTTTTTTAATACCTATCGGGCAACTGCTTCATGGACGCCAAAGGTTTCTAAGACATTATTGGGCAGAAAATTTTCAGACGGAGAGCAATTTAATTTCACACTTCAAGAAACAGATAGACGTACTGATAAGATTTTTACCGGCACCAGGAGCGTTTCTATAACTTCTAATAAAGCTCAGGCTGAATTCCCTCAAATCAATTTTACTAAAGCAGGAAATTATCAGTTTACTATAACTGAGGTTAATCCTGACGGTGAGAATATAACTACTGATCCGAATAGTTCGAGGTATGTTATTGATGTAAATGCTGTCGATAACGGCGACGGTACGCTTACGCTCAATTTTACATCGGATTCAGGTTATGACAGCTTTGATACAAATACAGTTGTAAACTTCGTTAATACTTTTAAAGACAGCGGAGAATTTGATCTTTCAATAACTAAAACTCTTACGGGCAGAGCATGGGCGGACACTGATAGTTTTACTTTTAAAATAAAGCCTGATGATATTACTAAAGCTGCAATTAAAGCAGCAAATGTACCAGATAAAATAACGCCTCAGATAATTGTACCGAGTGAGTGGGGTGATCCCGATGAGAACGGCATTTATACAGTTACAGTATCCAAAAGTGATTCAAAAGGTGTTGATATAAGCAGCGGCATTATTACCAAGACTCTTGGGTCTATACAGCTGAAAAATGTTCAGTCTGACGACAACAGGACATTTAAGTTTACTGTAAGTGAGGTAAGTATTCCGTCGTACATAGAGTGTACTGAGGATTCAATTGATCTGAATATAACTGTTACACCTAAAACAAGTTCAGAGACAGGGCTGCCTACAGGTGAACTTGAAGTAATGACGACCTATGCTTATGCTGCAGAGACTGTTAGCACTCCTGATTCGTTATCATTTACGAATAATTATAGTGCAAATGGTCCTTTTACAAATGAACTGTCAATAACCAAAATACTGAACGGCAGAAAAGATGATAAGTGGCTTGATACCGATTCTTTTACATTCAATATTGAGGGTAACAATGAAATCACTAAAAAGGCTATTGAAAACAAAAATATAACATTGCCTGAAGAATTGGTGATTTCAAGTAAAACTGAAAAAACATTAACTTTAAATGACAAGATAAACTTCAGCAGTATAACTTTTCCGGTTAAGGAAGGAGTTACTCAGGATTTAGTTTACAAATTCAAGATAACAGAGGAAAACGGCGGCATTGAGGGTATTAACTATGATAGTTCAGAGTATATTGTAACAGTAAAACTGAGTGATAATGGTGACGGTACTTTTAATTCAATGATAACCGATATTACTAAGAACGGAGAGCCTGTCTCAACTGGCGGAAAACTGACATTCACTAACGAGTATATCCCAGCGGTTCTTGAAGTTTCCAAAACAGTGGTAAATGCAGACGGAACAGAACCTGATGATTCACAGGAGTTTGAATTCAAGGTAATTCTTACGCCAAACGATGGCAACAGTTTAGATGAAAGCTATCCTTATGTAATTCACTCTACAGATAGTGATTATGAAAGCGGCGATTTGGAGCTTACAGATAACGGAGATTCAAAGACAGGTACATTTAATCTTAAGCACGGCCAGACTATTGAGATAAAATATTTGCCTGACAAAACGGGTTATGAAGTAGCAGAAACTCCGGTTGCGGGATATTCAATTGCTAAAAAGGAAAACACTGGAACTCTTGAAATTAAAAAGATTTCAAAGGCATCATTTACAAATACGTTATTAAATAAGCACAATCTGACTATATCCAAAACTGTAAGCGGTGAAAGCGGAGATAAGAGTAAAGATTGGACATTTGATATAGTTCTTACCCCGCCTGAGGGAGTGATTTTAGCAGACTTATATGAATGTACCGGTACTTTAAGTGAACTTACTTTAACAAAAGACGAAGGCACATACACGGCAAACATTTCTTTAAAGCATAATCAACATTTAACAATAAACGGATTGCCGGACGGTACTGTTTATAAAGTTACGGAGAACGGGGCAAACAGCGATGGATACAAAACTACTATCTTAACTTCTGATGCTACGCCAAATGACGGTATTGCAGACGGCACGCTTACAACAGATCAAAGTGTAGATTTTGATAACCGAAATCCTGTAGGTACAGGAAATCTGTATATTACAAAGGAAGTAAAGGGAAAATCAGGAGATATAGATAAAGAATTTACATTTATAGTTTCTCTTAAAGACATAGATGGCATTTCTGTTAAGGGAGAATATAATTATTCAGGCTCAAAGGAAGGTACTATTAAAGACGGAGGAGAAATCAAACTTAAGAACGGTGAGAGAATAGACATTACTAATTTGCCTCTTGGTACGCAATATGAAGTGAATGAGGTTGAGGCAAATCTAAACGGATATGTTACAGCTTCTAAGGGTGAAAGCGGTAAGTTTGACGATGTTTATGAAGATAAAACTGCGGCTTTTACCAACACTAGGGGCACAGGTGCGCTGACTATAAGCAAATCATTAAATGAAAGCGGAAGTATTCCTCCGACTATGGAGCAGAAATTCAATTTCCGTATAACTCTTGATATTCCTGATGATATTACTGATGAGTCTGTAGAATATAGCTATACTGATAATAGTGAAGTACCGAAAAGCGGAAATATTACGTTTACAAAAGATACGGATACCGGCTATTATACGGCTGATATAGAGTTGAAGTTTGGTCAGAGTATAACTATAAATGATTTGATTGACGGTACCAAATACAGTGTAACTGAAACAGACGTACCTGTAGGATACACACCCGATGTTAAATATACACCAGCAGAATCTGTAAATTGGGGCGGTCCTATCAATCCGGTATTTGAGGAGTTCAAAGCGGATATTGTAAATACTTACAATGTTAAATCAGCAGAATATACCCCTCAGATAAATAAAACTGTAATAGGTAATACACCACATAATGAAGTGTTTACTTTTAATATTGAGGAAGGTGCAGACAATCCTAAAAACGGAGCTGAATTTTCAAATAAAACAGCGAAAGTAACAGGTTCAGGAAACACGAACTTCGGAGCAATTACGTTCAGCAAAGAAGGAACATATACATTTAAGATAACTGAGGCAAATGGAGGTGTTCATGGCTACACCTATGATGAAAGCGTTTGGACGCTGACAGTAGAGGTAGCAGATGATGATTCGCAGTTAGAAGTGGTAAGCCATAGCTATGCAAAGGCAGACGGAACAAGAAGCGAAGACGGAGCTGTATTTACGAACATCTATACATCTAAACCTGCAACATTCACCCCCAAAGCGATAAAAACGCTGACAGGACAAATACCTCCAAGCGAAGGAACGTTTAACTTTAGTATAAAGGAAAAAGCGGATAATCCCGAAAACGGAGCAGTACTACCTGAGGATATAACGGCAACAGTAAAGGGAGCAGGAACTGCAAGGTTCGGAGCAATTACCTTTAATAAAGCAGGAGAGTATAAATTTGAGATAAGAGAAATAAAGGGAGATGAAGCAGGGTATACCTATGACGGAAGTGTGTGGACGCTGACAGTAGTTGTAGCAGATAATGATTCACAGTTGGAAGTGGAAAGCTATAGCTATACAAAGGCAGGCGGAATAACAAATGAAGACGGAGCAGCGTTTACGAACAGGTATAATGTAACGTCAACAGAGTATACGCCAAAGGTAACAAAAACTATCTCAGGAGTTGCACCTGCAAATAATAAGAACTTTACATTTAGCATAACTGCAAAACCAAATAACCCAAGCGGAGCAAAGCTTCCTGAAAATACAACGGCAACAGTAACAGGCGCAGGAAGTACGAACTTTAATGCCATTACATTCAGCAAAGCAGGAACATATAACTTTGAAATAAAAGAA
>CANRAO010000019.1 GCA_947628615.1 uncultured Clostridia bacterium | reverse complement strand
GGTCCAACAGGTGTAACAGGACCAACAGGACCAACAGGTGCAGATGGTGCAGTAGGTCCAACAGGAGCTACAGGAGCAACAGGTGCAACAGGTGCCACAGGTGCAACCGGAGCTACAGGTGCAACAGGAGGTACTGGAGCAACAGGTCCATCTGGTCCAACAGGTCCATCTGGTCCAACAGGTCCGTCTGGTCCAACAGGTCCGGCAGCAGGTTTAGCAGCATTCGGCGGACTTTATAACGATGCACCGGATACAATAGATTTGACAATCGGAACGCCTGCACAGGTTGAACTGCCAACGGCAATGCCAACACAGAATGTAACCGTAGGAACTAATTCTATAACAATAGATCAAGCTGGAATATATGAGATAACTTATTCAGAATCGGCTTCTGTAGGAACAGCAGCAACTCTGACTTTTGCTGTTCGTGTTAATGGAACTAATATTCCTGAAACAGAGTCAACAAGACTTGTTGCACTTGGCGTAAACGATTTGTTTAGCGGAAGCGTAATTGTAACGCTTGACGCAGGCGATGTTGTCGATATGGCGATTTCAGCCGCTGTTGCTGTAAATGTAACGCTAGGTGACGGTGTAAGTTCTACACTGGTTGTTAAAAAGCTCAGCGACCAGACTGCTGCTGCAGATTAATTGGTTTAGCTAAAAGAAATATATTATATGTTTGCGTTAAATATCATGATTTTGTAATGATGAAGGCATAAAAGATTAAAAATCAGTTAAATAAAAGCCATACTTGCCTGGAAAGGTTTGTATGGCTTTAGTTTTTAAATTAAATTTTTGCGGTAATGTAGCCTGAGACTATAAATCATACTGTAAATCCAGCTTTGAAGTATCGGTTTTTCTAATTTTATCTCTTAGCGGCAAAATCATTGCCGGCGAGACAGAAAGCGCATCAACGCCGATTTTTAAAAATGTTTCGGTCAGACTCAGATCTGCACCCAGTTCTCCGCAGATTCCTATTTTTATTCCGTTTTTGTGGGCATTGTCAACAACCATTTTAATCATTCTAAGAACGGCAAGATGATGAGGATCGTAAAACCTGTCGGTTTTTGAATTCTGACGGTCTATTGCCATAGCATATTGAGATAAGTCGTTTGTGCCTATGCTGAAAAAATCAACTTCCTTTGCGAGCTTGTCTGAAATAAGAGCGGCGGCAGGGGTTTCAATCATTATACCCTCTTCTATATTGTGACTATAGTGAATCCCTTGAGCGTCAAGCTCTTTTTTTACTTCTTCTGTAATCTTTTTTATTTCTTTAATCTCTTCGACAGATGTAATAAACGGATACATAATTGAAATGTTTCCAAAAGTGCTCGCTCTGTATAATGCCCGAAGCTGCGTTTTGAAAATTTCCTGATTTGTAAGGCATATTCTTATAGCCCTAAGTCCCATAGCAGGATTTTCTTCCGTCTCGAGATTAAAATAATCAGTTTGTTTGTCAGCCCCGATGTCGAGAGTTCTCACTACAACTCTTTTGCCTGCAAGCGATTCTGCGGCGGTTTTGTAGATTTGAAATTGTTTATCTTCGGTCGGAAGACTGTTCTTTTCAAAATATATAAATTCACTTCTGAAAAGCCCAACCCCGCTTGCGTCATTTTCCGTAACCGACGCTAGATCCTTGGTGTTTCCGATGTTAGCGTAAAGCGTCATCTTTTTTCCGTCTAAGGTTACGGTATCTTTTCCTTTAAGCTCTAAAAGAAGTTTTCTCTTATACAGCTCTTTTTCCTGCAAAATCTGCATTTCTCTTACAAACTTGCTGTCGGGATCGACATAAATTATACCGTTATAGCCGTCGACTACTGCCATTCTGCCGTTTATTGACCTGTTCAAAGGAATGTCTACATTGGTGATTGCAGGTATACCCATTGTTTTTGCAAGTATTGCCGTGTGTGAATTAACACTTCCGTGTACGGTTACAAACGCCAGAACCAAATCTTTATCAAGCTGAACGGTCTCACTTGGAGCAAGATCGTCTGCAATTATAATGGAAGGTACTTTTGAGTCCGCCGGCTTGCTGTTATCGTTGCATAGAATTCTTATAACACGCTCAGAAACGTCTTTGACGTCGGCGGCACGTGCTTTCATATATTCATCTTCCATTGAGGAAAACATTTCATAAAAATAATCTCTTGTGACCGCAACTGCAAATTCTGCTGTTACGTTTTGCTTGGTGACAATACCCTCAACAGAGTTTGTATAGTCTATATCATTAAGCATAAGCTGATGAATTTGAAGTATTGCGGCGCTTTGTTCGCCTGCTTCTTTCAAAGCCTTTTCATATAATTCCTGAAGACCTGCAATAGCTTTGTTTCTAGCTTCGTTGAATCTTTCTATTTCTGCTTTGGGATTTTCGGCTTTTATATTCTTTATTTCCTGTCGTCCCTTTTGAAATATCCGAATCTTTCCGATAGCAATACCTCCGAAAACGCTTTTACCCGAATATTTATCCATCTTTCTCATCCCTTCAAAATATATGATAAGCTGTCAAAATCAATTTATTCCTGAGGACTAAAATTATCAAGTCTGCATTTAAAATTATATACAGATTTACATAAAAGCACAAAGTCTTAATTTATAGCGGAATTTGTTTTGAAAAACCTCTTTAATTTTATCTTATAATCATAATTAAGCGTTGTCAATAGCACACCGATTTTTTTTATATTTTATACAAATATTCAGTCGCTGTATAGTCATATACAACAACAAAATTTATGCGGGAATTTAGTTATATGATTAACTCTTTTTTGATATAAGAATACAATTTTAGACCAGATTTTCACATAAACTTTACAAAAGAAATTGGTGAAAGAAGTATAATAATAGATAAACTTTAAATTTCAGTCGAAAAACACGAAAAAACAGTTATTTTCTGTGTTTGATGTGAGGTTGAGCAAGAGATAATTATGTAAAGAGCAATCGGTCATATTAATCTTAGATTACCAAATTAAAGTTTTAATTGTCTTGAAATTAAGAACAGACTGGCATAAAAAAGATTATTTACGCTAGAAAGGAGTCTTTGCCTGATTAAGGTATTAATAAAATGAAAATTTTAGTTGCAGATGATGAAAAAGTAATGTGCGAGCTTATATGCGATATATTGCAAAATCAGGGCTATGAAACTGTTGTTGCTCACGACGGCAAAGAGGCTCTTAGGCTTTTTATGCAGGAACAGATAGACTTAATTGTGCTTGACGTTATGATGCCTAAGTATGACGGCTGGACTGTGCTTGAAAAAATCAGAGAGTTTTCCGATGTTCCAATAATAATTCTTACAGCATTGGAGTCGGAGCGAAACGAGTTGAGAGGACTGACAACGGGTGCAGATGACTATATTACCAAGCCTTTCAGCTATGAGGTGTTTGTTGCAAGGGTAAATGTTCTTTTGAAAAAACAGCTTAAAAAGAACAATTCGATTATGGATTTCGGTGATTTGACCATAAACCAGCTTAACTGTAAAATTTCCGTACAAGGTGAAGAGATTCAACTTACGAACTTAGAATACAAGCTGCTTTTATATCTGGTGGAAAATGAAAATATAGTAAAAAGCCGTGAGCAGATATTTCAGTCGGTGTGGGGAAGCGACAACAGCTATACTTCAAGAACAATAGATACGCACATAAAGGTTTTAAGGGCAAAGCTCGGAGTATGTTCAGGTTATATTCAAACAGTAAGAGGAAGAGGTTATTGCTTTAGCAGAGGAAAATAAATTATAATTTTAAGGCTGATTTTGAGGTAAAATACCGAAAGGAGGATTGCTCCTTACAGAGCACAACATAAAATATGTCTATTAAAAAGAAATTGTTTGTTTTTTATGGTCTGCTGATGGCTGGATTTATTCTTGTGCTTGTTGTTGTAGATGTTTTATTTGCAGGAAGGTTCTTTATACACGAAAGCAAAAAACAGATGAGCGAAATTTGCAGCAGTGTAAAAGAGGAGTTCCCTCAGTTTGAAAAAAGCGATTTAAGTGCTTTTGACGATTATCTGGAAAATATGGACGAACGCAGAAACATTAAAATATTAGTTGTAGACAGATCTGATAAAGTTCTTTTCAGAAATCATATATTGGACATTGATATTAAACAAAAAAATAAGCTGTCAAAAAGGTGGAGTGAATTTTTTCACAGTAATATTAACGAACTGAATGACAACAAACAGCATTATGAAGTTTTTAAAAATAAAGACGACGCACTTCGCAGGGTCGTATTTATGTCAAAGCTAAATGATAACTACTACCTAATTCTCTCACGTTCTCTCAGAAGTATTGAGGACAATGTTCGCATATCGAACAAGCTAATTATAATTATCGGGTTGGTTATGTTCGTTATAGGGACAATTCTTGTATTAATTATAGCAAAAAGAATGTCAGGTTCGGTTGTTGAAATCAACGCTGCTGCGAGAAACATTGCAAATCTCGACTTTACAAAAAAGGTTGAGGTAAAGGAAAAGGGTGAAATAGGAGAGCTTGCAAATTCTATAAACATAATATCCGATAAGTTGAACGAAAGCATTAACAACTTAAAGGACAGCGTTGTCAGCAGGGAACAGCTTATAAGAGATATGTCGCACGAGCTAAAAACTCCGATTGCTGCGGTAAAGGGATACGCAGAGGGGTTAAAATACGGTATTGCCAGTGATAAGCAGAAAGCAGAAAAGTATTGCGATGTAATTGTCAGTCAGTGCGACGAGATGGATAATCTGGTCAGGTCTATGCTTAATTTGTCTAAGATGAACAGTATGACAGATGGTATTGAGAAAAACAAGCTTTTAATTTCTGAATTTAACGAATATATTAAGGAGAGCTTTGAAATAAAGCTTTTGGAAAAGAACATAAGTCTTGTTACAAATAATTATGAGAACAAGCAGATTTGTGCGAACCTTTTGCTTTTGCAGCAGGCGGTTTCAAACTACGTTGATAATGCCATAAGATACTCTCCTAAAGGCGGAACGGTCGAGATCAACTATCTTTGGGAAGAAAACGGATTGAAAATTACCGTATATAATGCTGGTGAAAGCATTGATAAAGAAGAGCTTGAGCATTTGTGGGACGCATTCTATAAAGTAGATAAGTCTAGAACACAGAACGGAACAGCAAATTACGGCGTAGGGCTTGCAATAGTAAAAAAGATTGCCGATATTCATAAAGGAAAGGTCTGGGTAGAAAATCGCGATAACGGAGTAATGTTCGGAATATTTATTCCTCAATCATAATTAAACAAATAAAAACGTCCGGGAAAAACCTGGACGTTTTACTTATATTAAGAAATCTTTATTTTACTTTGACTTTTCCGAGCTTTTTATTCCAACTGCTGTATGCCTTTCCAACATCGCCGTTTGCTTTCTTATATGTACAGTATGCTCTTACTCTTATGTAGTAGGTTTTTTTACTCTTTATCTTTTTGCTGAATGAAATTTTATTTTTACTTGTATATTTATTCAACAGTTTATTTTTAAAGCTACTCTTTTTCGACACCTGAACGTTATAGCCTTTTGCTTTTTTAACCTTTTTCCAGCTTACAGTTATTTTTTTCTTTGTTTTGCTTTTCACTTTCAGTTTTTTGATTTTAGCTAGACTCATGTTGTCTTGGGCGGTCTTTTTTGCTTTATTAGCAGCAGACGAGCCTGAAACGGCAGAAGTTTTAGCAGCGATTTTTACAGAAGGAGTCGTTGTTTTAGGTTTGTCAGAAGATGGGGGATTTGTTTTAGGTGGATTAGATTCTGTAGGCTTTGTTTTAGGCGGTTCAGATGATGTGGGTGTATTTGAGTTGGCTTCTTTAATAGCTGTAAGAAGATCAGGTGTTCTCCACTGATATGTTTCTCTGTCAACCTCTTCGCCGTTATCCCAGAAAAATGTTGCAATACTTAAGCTGGTACACTTCTTTACAACGCTTTCGCACCAATAAATCCTGCTTTTTTCCTCAGCCGCTGAGTTTACACCATACTCGCCGAGAATAACTGGAACTCCATTGCTTATAAATTTACCATTCAGCATATCAAAAAGCCTGTTAAGCTCTCTTATTTCAGCCTCGCTTCCCCAAGTTGTCGGATTTCCGTTAATGCAGAACTGCCATGGCGTATAATAGTGAACCGAAAGAATACATCTGTTTTCGGGGTCTTCGGGCATTTTATATTCTGATGAACAGGTTTGTGCAATATCAGTCCAATAGCCGGCTATCAGCAGATGGCGTTTAGCATTATTTCCGCCTGACGAACGAATAATATTGACAAAATCCTGATTTATTTTGTTTAACAGATTAAATGCGTCCGATCTGTTTAAATTATCAAAGCCCACTTCGTTCATTGACTCGAAAACAAGATAATCTGAATAGTCTTTGAATCTCTCGGCTATCTGCGACCACAAGGCTCTATACTTCTGAATAAAAGCGTCGTAATCCGAACTGGCAGTGGTTATTACCCAAGCACCGAAATTAGGGTCTCCGCCGCCGTCGTGATGAATATTGATAATTGCATACAGACCGGCATTCCGTGCGTAGTCTACAACTTCCTGAACTCTGTCCATCCATTCTTCGTCAACCTTGTAATCAGGAGCTTCGCCCATATGGTCACGCCAGGTAACGGGAATTCTAACAGACTTAACTCCGTCAGCTTTAAGCTGATTGAAAAGCTCCTGAGTTGCTTTGGGGTTCCCCCATAAGGTTTCGTCAACCTTGTCAGAATGTTCGTCAATTCTTCCATCGCCGTTTCGGTCGGCGTTGCAAACGTCAAGCGTATCGCCCAAGTTCCAGCCGAAGCCCATATCCTTAACAAGCTCGGCAGAGGTCAAATTTTCACGCATTACACCCTTATCTGCAGATTCAGATACTGCACTCAAAGCAGATGGAAAAACAGCCGATATTAAAACTATTGACGCTAAAATAACAGTAATTAATTTCTTGTTTTTCATATGATCCTCCCTTGAAATTCTATTAAAATTTTTTACATTAATAATATAACATATATTTCAATCAATTTATATAATTATTATTGCATTTTTATAAATTTTTTTGTATAATAAAATTGATTTGAAATAACTATGCCGCAGAGCTGTTTTACAAAAACAGAAAGGACTTAACTAAAAAGAATACGGGGATAAAATTCAGCAACAATAAAAAGGTAAATGTTTTAAACATTGACTTATAAATTTAAAAGGAGGATTTTTTATGAAAAAGTATGTATGTCAGGTATGCGGATATGTATATGACGAGGAAAAGGGCGATCCTGATGCAGGTATTGCACCGGGAACAAAATGGGAAGACCTTCCCGATGATTTTGAATGTCCGCTTTGTCATGTAGGCAAAGATCAGTTCGCTGAAGAATAAGAAATCTTTTATCAAGAAAAAAAGCAGAGAGCGTTAATTGTTCTCTGCTTTTTCTTATCTCTGCTTTCCTGCACCACTAAAAAAGCAGTCCGAACATAAACGTCCGAACAGCAGGATAATAATATTATGAAAATTAAAAACGCGAGAAACGAAAAATCACGTTCCACAAATGTGAAACGCGAATCGGATGCAACGTCGTCGTTGGCAAGGTCGACCCTGCACTCAATTCGCGATTGTAAAAAGAGAAAAACTGTATTGCACATCTCGCGTTTTTTAAATGCTAAAATTTATGCAAAGTTGCGTTGCTGGTGACCCGTACGGTGAATTAAGACGAAAGCCGCACTCCGTTTTCGTTTTCGTCGGAGAATGCACATACTGATTAATAAAGCAAAGGTTTTGTTAGCATTCTCTCAGTTTCTCCTGCACCGTTAAAAAAGCAGTCCGAACATAAATGTTCAAATTGCTTGATAATAATATTGTTAAAATTAAAAACGCGAGAGATAAAAAAATCACGTTTCACAAATGTGAAACGCGAACCGGATGCAACGTCACGTTGCTTGGTGACCCGTACGGTGAATTAAGACGAAAGCCGCGCTTCGCTTTCGTTTTCGTCAGAGAATGCACATACTGAGTAATAAAGCAAAAATTTTAATGCATTCTCTCAGTTTCTCCTGCGCCATCAAAAAACAGCACCACCTAAAGGCGGTACTGTTTTTTGGTGACCCGTACGGGAATTGAACCCATGATTCCGCCGTGAAAGGGCGGCGTCTTAACCTCTTGACCAACGGGCCGTATGGTGGCTGTAACTGGATTTGAACCAGTGACACTCCGGGTATGAACCGAATGCTCTAGCCAACTGAGCTATACAGCCTACTGCTAAATAGCGACTAGCTTATTATACAGTAAGAAAAAGTGCTTGTCAAGGCTTTTAATTGAATTTTTCTAAAAAATTAAAAAATTACTATTTAACGTCCATATGATAACCTTGATTTTCGAGAAGAGTCAAAGCTTGCTTTAACGGAAAGTTTTTAACCTTGTGGCATTTGACTTTTTCTGAGCAAGTGTAAATTCTAAGACTGCAATTATTGCTCCATTTTTGAATTATTGTCTGATAGTAGTCAATTCTGGTAATTTGATGAGTAGGTATTGTAACTCTGTGGAATTGATACAGTCTGCAGTAATTTAGGACAGCGTAGCCGTCGTCAAAACCCACTCCTGTTGTGAAGATAGACGCAAATTTAACAACAAACAGCCAAAACACAGGTATTTCAGCTATGAAAGCGACAAATCTTATAATAACCAGCCATTCGGGGAATATCCGCCACAGAATATAAGCTAAAATAGGAATACATATTCCCAGCAGGAACGGAGGGGTAGTAAATCCTATAAAGTCTCTGAATCTGCTTTTCAGCTTGTTGTGAGGGTTTATGTGATCGGGCAAAAGAATTTTTAGTGAGTTGTGAACTTCTCTGTTTGTGGTAACAGGCAGCAGAACCGCAATCTGACGCTTTCCCTTTCCGTATCCCGCACAATCTATATTGACCGAGCATATTTGGAACATTCTCATAAAGAAGTTCTGACGCAAATCTACAGAATAAATTTTATTTCGCATAATAACGTTTTCTCTGTTAGTGATGAACCCTGATTTGATAATAATACTGTCGCCTTGTCTTACCGTTGTAAAGTTCCAGTGTCTCAGAAGGTTGACGGCAAATGAGTACAGCCAGCCTATAACAATAATCGACGCCACTGCAACTGCAATAGGCGGCAGATTTATTGTAAGAAAGTTCTGTATTCTGTCGTTGACAATTGTAAGATACTTTTGCTCAAGCTGTCTGCCGATAATTCGGCTTACCTGAATCATTAAAGTGGATAGGAGAATAACTCCCGAAAGAGTTGATGAAAACAGAAATGAGAAGGTAATCAAATGAACCTTTTTCGGGGTGTAGCTGTATTTTACTTTACCTATATTTTTTTCTTTTAGTATATTAGTAAGATGCTTAAAATCAGATTTCTTTAATGTAAGAGTTACATCGTGACCATTCATTGAATTAGAATTTGTGTCAATACAAACCTTATAACAGCCGAAAAAACGGTAAAAAGGACCTTGACTGCAAGTTACGGAGCAGATGGCATTATAATTAAATTTTGATTTTATAAGACCGAAATATCCCGTACCTGTTTTTATAGTATCTTCATCAATTGAAAAGGTTATAAAGAACCATCTTAAAAATGCAAAACCAAAAATAAGCGATATTATAATAATGTCAAGCCAGTCGCCTCTGAACCATTCAGCAACGTCAAAACTTAACCTGTATAGCTTTCGTGCCAGCGGGATAAGCAGCAGCCAGAATCCGCTTGTTGTATATGTGAAAATCTTTATCGGATGCTGTCTTGATTTGAATAAGTATGAAAAAAGATGCTTCTCAAGCATTTGCCTACCCGCCTTTCCTTTGAATTTTAACTGAGTGCTTAATTATTATTGTTCTTTGCAATTTCATCAAGATAAGATGAAAGCTCCATTGCTTCATCACGGGTCAGAAAGCAAAATATCATTCTTCCTCCCCATGCGTTTACAATAATAAAGTTCAGTGCGGTCAGTTTGGAAAACGGTGTAATTATAGTAGAAATGTATTGTATGGAGCGTATCTTCATATATTGCTTTGAGAAAAATATCATACCCGTTTTTTTTCTAATGTCATTTTCGTATATGTTATATACCGTGTGTTTGAAATATATAGGCAGGAAAAAAACTCCGTACAAAATAGCTGTTACCCAGCAT
Organism: uncultured Clostridia bacterium; assembly: GCA_947628615.1. Lineage (GTDB taxonomy): Bacteria > Bacillota > Clostridia > Oscillospirales > Ruminococcaceae > UMGS1601. The sequence goes on along the minus strand of CANRAO010000019.1, from coordinate 18,182 downwards.
ACAGAGATTATAATCCACATAATAATATTATGGTTATTAAAAAACACATAACTCAATACAGTAACTGCTGCAGCTAAAACCAGAATAATAAGTCTTATTGAGATTAAAGCGTTTTTATTGGGAGCATATCTTTTCATAATATAACTGTGCTCTTACAAGAGCATTCCTCCTATAGAAATTTTAAGCACATTTGCTGTTATACGGTGTAAAAATGATATAGGGCAATACCTTTTTAAAAATCAGTTCTTGAAATCTGGAGTGATCGGTGTGAATCTGATTATAGATATTAATGAGAAAATAAATTCCTTTGTATGGGGACCTTTTACGCTCAGTGCTTTTTTATTAGTGGGCATATATTTTACGCTGAGATTAAAGGGTATTCAATTTAAAAAAGCAAAATTAATCACAAATAAAACTTTACTGTCGCTTTTAAAAAAACAAACAAGAACATCTGTCGGAAAGCACAGCTTATCACAGTTTGGAAGTCTCTCGACCGCACTTGCGGCAACAATAGGTACAGGCAGCATTGTTGGAGTTGCAACTGCATTGGCTATTGGTGGGAGCGGCTCAATATTCTGGATGTGGGTGTGTGCATTTTTGGGTATGAGCACAGCTTATGCAGAAAATGTTCTCGGGATTTTATACCGAACAAGAGACAAAAACGGCAGAATAACCGGCGGTGCATATACATACATAGAAAAAGGAATGAAAGCAAAACCTCTTGCGAAACTATTTGCACTGTTTTGCGTTCTTGCTTCGTTCGGAATGGGAAATATGGCACAGGGAAATTCTATTTCCGCGTCGCTTTCTCAAAGCTTTCATATACCGAAAATTTGCTGCGGCGTAGTATTATTTGCGTTTGTTTTAGTAGTTATGCTCGGAGGAGCACAACGAACTCAAAGCGTATGTGAGCTTATCGTTCCTTTTATGACAATTTTCTTTTTAGCAGGAGCTGTTATAATTCTATGTTTAAAGCATAAAAGACTTCTGCCCGAGTTTTTATCTATTTTTAAAAACGCATTCTGCTTTAAGTCGGCAGCGGGAGGTATAGCAGGTGCGGGAATAAAAAAAGCGGTGTCTATCGGCATACGACGGGGCGTGTTTTCAAATGAAGCAGGGTTGGGCTCTACAGTCAGCGTTCATTCCTCGTCAAATATCAAACAACCCGTCGAACAGGGATTCTGGGGGATATTTGAAGTGTTTATTGACACTATTGTAGTTTGCACGATAACAGCACTTGTAATACTTGTAAGCGGTACGCCTCTTGCAAAAGACGAGGGTGCAGAGATAGTAGTTAGAGCATTTGAAAGCGGATTCGGAAGTTTCGGCGGATATTTTGTATCTGTTTCGATTGTTTTATTTGCGCTAGCTACGTTGATAGGTTGGTCGTTTATAGGTGAAAATGCGTTTTGCTATCTGTTTCCCCGTGCAAAGAATAAAATTTATAAAATAATTTTTTGCGTATTTGTTTATCTCGGAGCCGTTTCCAGTCTTGAATTTGTATGGGAAATTTCAGATACCTTTAACGGTCTCATGGCTATACCTAATCTGATTGCCTTGGTAGTTTTGTCTAAAGAAGTTATAAACGAAACAAACAGGTATTTTAACAGAAACAACTCATCTTAAATTATACCTCTGAAATAAAGACCTCTTGTATAAGAACCCTTGCAGGGCAAGCTCCTTTTATATGAATCAATTATATCGTTTATCTCTTTTCCTGTTTCATCGTCAAAGCAAAGAGTGTGAAACGATATATTCTTAAACTCGTTCAGCTTGTCTGCAAGATAGAGAGTTTCTGAATTCAAAAGCTCGTAATATCCGTATTGTTTATTGCACCTTACTTTAAATCTGCGGTTAGTACGGTCGGTTAAATAACCTTTACAGCTTTTACAGCCGACAGACGATTTTATCGGACAGTTTACACAGAGCATAAGAGGAAGTCTTCCGTAAGATATGACGCCGAAATTTAAAGAACTTTTTAAACGGTTTATCTCGTTTGTTTTGAGTTCAAATGAAACGACTGCGTCTTTTACATTGTATTTTTCTAAAGCTTCCAAAGCAAGCGAATTTGTTATGTTAAGCCCGAACCCTGTGTGGATCTCAAGGCTTAGCTTGTTTAAAATTCTCAGATGTGCAAGGTTAGTAGCTTCATACTTTAAAAAGCCCTTGTTCTTTAAACTCTTGACTTCATCTATAACCTTTTGCTCATTGTGCATATATCTCGGAAGAGATATACATATTTTATCCTTCAGCTTGGCGTTCAATTCGCAGGACATATCTGCTATATCAGACATTGGTATGGTAATAAGTTCTATATCTGTTATATCAATTTCGTTTAAAACATTTATCTTGCTTAGGGAAATTCTGATTTTAGTGTTTTTAATATCATTGTCTGACTTTAGGTTTAAATTTGATATTATATTTGCTGCTTTTTCCTTATTAAAAGGTATGACTTTCGTGTTTTTTTCGCAAACAGCCTTGTCTATAGCTGAAACAGCATCTCTTCTTAGTTTATTAATTACTGACGCAGAAACCATAACACCTTTTTCAATATCACAGTGTATTTTCCCGGTTTCATATTGGCTTCCGCCAAGTTTAGAAAGCTGTTTTGAAACAAATTCATTGTCAATAGGACGGTTGAGCGCTCTTTGCGGAGGTTCTCCTGTTATAACGGCTTTACACCCATTAGATTCAGCGCGAAGAATTATCGGTTTGTCAAAATGAATATAAATGTCAAAATCTATTTTATATTTTTTTACTTCATTTTTATATATGCTTTTAAGTTTGGGCAGCACATCATTTACAGATATAACGTCGTCTTTTTGTCTTATTCCGAACATATTTTTGCCAAGATCGCCTGTGTAGTAACCGTCGGTGAAACCGCTTCGTGAAAAAACAGACTTCAAAAGCTCCATATCAGGAGGCATACCGTTCAAAGCTCTTTTGCATTCATAGACTGTCGCAGCAGTGTATTCGGGACGCTTCATACGTCCTTCTATCTTAAAAGACGAAACGCCGATGTTTTTAAGCTCCTGCAAATATTTTATATATGACATATCTTTAAGCGACAGAGCATAGCTGTCTTTGTTTTTATCGGCTGAAAAAGGAAGTCTGCACGCACCTGCACAAAGACCTCGATTTGCACTGCGTGAACCGATCATAGCACTCAGAAAACATTGTCCTGATACAGACATACATAAAGCACCGTGAACAAAGGCTTCTATCTCAATGTTCAGACTGCAAAGCTCGGTTAAAATTTCTTTTGAGACTTCTCTTGAAACAACAACTCTGGAGAATCCCAGCTCACGAGCGAAAAGCACGCCGTTTTTAGTATGCAGAGTCATTTGCGTCGACGCGTGAACAGGCATTTTTGGACAAACCTTTTTTATAAACTCTATTAGGCATAAGTCCTGAGTGATAAGACCGTCAATACCTATTTCGCAAGCAAATTTCAATTCGTCCAAAAGTTCGTTTAACTGAGAATCTAAAACGACCGTATTAACAGCCTGATAGATCTTAACACCGTGTTTATGACATTCTGAAACAGCGGATTTTAGCTCTTCTCTGTCGAAGTTTTTGGCATTCTGCCTTGCAGAAAAAATTTTAGAGCCGACATAAACAGCGTCTGCTCCGGCACGAACAGCGGCGATAAGCGACTCGTAACTTCCGCAGGGTGCAAGTATTTCTACCATATCGATCACCATTACAGCTTGAAAATGTTTTTCAGGCTATTTATCTTTGTTAAAGAATGATGTTTGTCCGTTCTTTGTAGGAACAAATGATGTTTTATCACCTTTAGGCTCGTTCACATTTTTTGTGTATCTGTCATAGTCAGGATTGAATTTTTGCTTTGTTCCCTGACGTGATAATCCCTGACGGTTTAATAATCTGTTTGCTTCTCTAAGCTCGTCCTCAAGCCGTGCAATTTTTGCAGTAAGCATTGAGATCTCTTCATTGGCTGATTTAAGCTTTTCTGCCGATTTTGCTGCGTCGTCGACATAATCCTTTATCTGACCTCTTATCTTGTCAATATCAATATCGGTTTTAAGAGATCTGTCAAGACAGTCAAGAGCAACTAATACAGCACCGTCAACAGGTGTCATCTGAGATGTTCCCTGAACGATTTCGTACAGCTTTCTGTTAAGCGTATCAGCCAGTTTTTTTGTGTACTCCTCCGACTCCTCTGTTTGTATGTTATATTCCTTATTGAAAATTTTGATTTTAAAGATGTTAGCCATTTGAAAAATCCTTTCTTAACAAACAAATCAAGTGTTTTATGTTCACATTATTATACTATAAAAGACTTGAAAACGCAAGCAAAAAAACAGACACTCTAAATCTTGAGCGTCTGTTTTAAGTATATACCATATCTATGATTTTTCAGCTTTTGATAAACATTATAACAAATTGTTGAGTATTGCAATAGGATTATTGATTACTCCCCAGTCGCCGTTTACCTTAGCAACAATAAGAGTCTGTCTGATTCTGTTTTCTTCATCAGCAAAGTCATCGTTAAGCTCGGCAATTATTTTAATATCTACCTGATATGCCTTTGAAACTTTGATCTTTTCATCAACATATAACTCGTATTGTTCCCTCAGACTTTCCTCAACATCATCGGAATCGATCTTATCAACGTCTAAAATATCATAATCAATATCGTCAATTACATTTGACAAATCACTCTCGGATTTTTCAAAATCATTTTCCATACTATCCTTGTCGCCGTCGTATTGGTTTTTGAGAATAGACTTATAAATTATTTTAGGCAGTGAATTTGCATAATCATCAAAGTCACCGTTTTCGACAGCATTCATATAATCTTTAACAGCACTTTTATATCCTCCTCCGAAGAAAATAGACGCCAAAAGACATATAATAACGATAATTACTATTCCTATAGCAGAAAACCCGATATATTTGTCACGGTTAGGGCTTGTCTTGAATTTATCATAACCGTCTCCGATTTTATCCTTGGCAAACGCAATACCTTTGTCAATTGCAGTCGGTTCGTCTGACGGTTGCCTTGCCGCAGGGGTTTCTTGTGCAGGTGTGTTGTTTATAGATTCATTATCAGTAACAGTATCGGAGGTTTTTTCATTTTCGTTTGCTGAATCAGTTCCATTTGACGTATCACTTTTTTCTGTTTCAGTTACTGTATTTACATTATCGGCAGAAGTATTTTTATCAGCTTTTACTTCTTCGGTTTCGTTATTAACAGGTTTGCTTGACGTGTTTTCAGCTGCAGTCTCATCAGTACTGATAACCTTTGCTCCGCATGAGCTGCAGAACAATGCGTTTTCGTTTAGCTGCGAACCGCATTGGGTACAGAATTTTGGCATTTTAAAGTCCTCCAATAAGCAATTATTTAACAAAATTATATTATACTATTAAAAAATTGTCAATAGATTGTTATGTAAAAAACCATAAATCAATACTTTAAAATGTCGATTTGCTTGCCGTTATTATAAATAACCCTCGGAACACGTTTTGAAATATTGCATATGATTTCATATCCGATAGTATTGCCTATATCGGCTATATCGTCTGCGGTGATTGTTTCATCCTCGTCCGATCCGATAAGTGTTGCAATATCACCCGGCTTAACGTCAATTCCTGTTACATCGCACATAAGCTGATCCATACATACTCTGCCGATTATTTTGGCTCTTTTTCCGTGAATTAAAACCTCTCCTTTATTCGACAAAAATCTAGGATAGCCGTCAGCATATCCGACGGGAATAGTTGCAATTTTTGTAGGCTTTGAAGTTGTATAAGTTCTTCCGTAGCTGACACATACACCGCTGTCAACTTCTTTAACCATAGATACACAGGCTTTGAAGTCAAGTGCAGGCTCAAGCTTGAAAGGAACGTCAAGTGCAGAATTCGGTTTTAGTCCGTACATAATTATTCCGAGTCTTGCGAGGGTGCTTTCGCCGTTTGAATGATATACCCCTCCCGCAGAATTAAGGAAGTGTATTTGATTTAATACAACAAGACGTTTTTTCAACTCTTTTGCAGCGTATGTAATTTGTTCTGCTTGTTTTTTTGTGTAATTTATATCGTCTTCATCATCGCTGTCAGCAGACGCAAAATGTGTGAAAATACCTTCCAGCTGTATTCCTCTTAACTTAGAAATTCGTTCAATAGTATCGCAAGACTTTTCAATAGTGCTTTCGCAAACGCCTATTCTGGTCATACCGGTATCAAGTGCGCAGTGTGTGCGTACACGCTTTCCAACAGGAGAGCATTTTGACAGATCTTCAGCATGGCTTTCATCTGTAAGAGCCTGAATAATATCATAATCAATAAGTTCTTTTGCGTATTCGGGAGGCGTATAACCTAAAATCAGTATTTCACCGGAAATGCCTATATCTCTTAAATGCTTTGCTTCTTCTATATTAGATACTGCAAACCAATTTATATCAAGTTCATTTTCAAGATAGGGAACAACAGCATCGTCGCCGTTTCCGTAGCAGTTTGCTTTAACTACACATAGAAGTTCAGTTTCAGGCTTTAAGAATTTTCTGTAATTTTCTATATTGGATTTAATACGATCCAGGTGGATCTCAGCCCAGGCTCTTTTTAAATAAGACATATAAATTTCCTTTCTTTGTATTTCTTTTTATAACTGGCTATTGATAATTTTTTGAGTTTGTGATATGCTATATAAAAGCATATTTTATAATAATTACTGCCGTCAGCGGTGTTAGAGGGGAAAGTTTTGGCAACGATTACAATAACAAACGATGGATTTGACATAAATCATACTTGCTGTTTTTCCGGGCACAGACCTGAAAAGCTGGCTCAAAAGGGAAATATAAACTCTCCGCAGATAAGACGGCTTATAAGTATGCTGTATTTTGAGATAGAAGACGCTATTGAAAACGGTTATACCAATTTTATAACGGGAATGGCAAGGGGTATAGACCTTTGGGCAGCGAGATATATATACGAAAAGCGTGTTAAAAATCCGAATTTAAAGCTCATATGTGCAATTCCGTATGACGGACACGGAAAAAGGCTGAGAAGCTCTGAAAAATGGGAGTATGACAATATAGTTGCATCTGCTGACAAGGTTTATATTCTGGAAGATAAATATACACAAAGCTGTATGCAAAACAGAAACCGTTTTATGGTTGACAATTCTTCAAAAATAATCGCTGTTGTAGATAATTATAGGAGCGGAACTGGTCAGACAATCAATTATGCTTTAAGAAGAGGTATTGATGTTCATATAATTGATATCAAAAATAATGCGCCTATTTTAAAATAGATATTTGTTTGACCTATTTAGTTTACACCTTTATGTGATAAGTTTCAAGCATTTAATATTTTAATTTTGGAAAAAACGCAGATATTTAACTGATTTTAAAGCTAATAATGTTTAGGAGAGAATTATATGGAGGAAAAAAAGAATAAAAAAAGAAAATCTCAAGCTCCTATTGCACTTGTTTATTTCTCAACAATGGTAGTTTTTATTGTTGTTTTCGGTGCAATTGCGATAGGTTTAATGAATAAGTTTCTTGAGCCGGAGCGGATATCATCGTCTGTTTCTGTAGCAGACAGCAACCCGACAGAGGAAAATAATCAGACCTTTTTTTACATGGTCAAGAATGACGATAACAATCTCGACGCAGCTATGCTTGCAAGATTTATGCCTGCGGACGGAAAGATCATGCTTGTTCCGCTGTCACCGTATACAACAACGTCTGCCGATGGTGCAAGCCAGACATTAGATCAGATTTTCAAAGCAAGCGGTGCTGCCGAAACAGCAAAAACTGTATCTGAAATTCTGGGCATCGGCATTGACAGATATATGTCAATGGGAGAGCAATGCTTTGAAAACTTATGTGATAATATCGGAAGCATTACATATGAGGTCTTAGAGAATATGTATTATGTTGATAATGATTCCGACGATGTTGTAAACTATTCAAAGGGCGATAAAATTTCGCTTCAGGGTTATCAGATAAGACTGTTTATGACATATCCAAAATACAAAAACGGATATTCTCAGAACGTGCAGACAGCAGGAGATATGATGAAGAGTTTGATAAACAGCGGTTTTAAACTGCAAACCACAAGAGATAATCTTGATTCAATATATTCTACACTGCTTAAAGAATCGGCAGAAAAGAATTTTAATGCCGGTGATTTTGATAAGACAAAAGATTTCTATTATTATATAATGGATAACTTTGATAATCCTTCCGATACGCTTATACCAACAGGAACTTGGTCGGAAAACGGATATAAATTTACTGTTGACGATAACTTTAAATCACAGATTAAAACAGTATTTAAAGCAAACTAAAATTATTTGATTTCTTTTCTCAAATATACAGAAGGCTCTGAAGGATGAAACTTACTTATAAATCTGATGAAAGGTATGTATTTGTAATGCAAGGGCATGGTGATTAATATGAAACTGATGGTTTTGATACTAAATAAAATAGAATCACTTGAATACCTTCTTGAAGGTTTATCGGCGGCAGGAATAGGCGGTGCTACAATAATTGACTCGGCAGGGCTTGCGATGACATTGTCTAAGATGGAATCCAGTTTTATCAGTTCGTCTATTCGTTCTTTGTTTACAAGCAATGGGGCTGAAGAGGATAACAAAACTATAATTTCTGTTATAAAAGACGACCAGCTTGATATTGCAAGAAGGGTAGTGTACAGCACAGTCGGAGATTTATCGAAGCCTAACACAGGGATTCTGTTTACTGTACCAATTGATTTTGTAGAAGGAACAAAGAAAAAAGGCAGTTTGGATTCAAAGACCGACTCAAATATTGAAGCTTCTCAAAAGAAAATTAACAAACACAGGACTTCACAACAGAACAAAAATTAATGTATATCATACTGCAAATATTATATTTGCAGTATTTTTTGTAATATTTCACAAAAATAATGGTGAATTTTCTATATACGAGCAATAGTCTTTTGATAGACAATCTTTATAAAATGAAGTATAATAATAGTGTATATGAATTTGAAAGGACGTAATATTTATGTATGAAGATATCAAAGAACAAATAGTTGATGTTTGCCACAAAATGTGGCAGCAAGGCTGGGTTGCGGCTAATGACGGAAATGTAACCGTAAAAGTTGACGAGGGGAAATACCTCGCAACGCAAACAGGAGTTTCAAAAGCGTTTATCACTCCCGATAAGATTGGGCTTATAGATGATGAATTCAATATTCTGGACGCAGCAGATGGCTGGCGTCCGTCAAGTGAAGTAAAGATGCACTTAAAATGCTATCACGACAGACCTGATGTGGGTGCGGTAGTTCACGCTCATCCGCCTACGGCGACAGGATTTGCCTGTGCACAGCTCCCTATGGATGATTACTGTATGATCGAAACGGTTATAGCAGTGGGTTCTGTTCCGCTGACGCCTTACGGTACACCTTCTACATATGAGGTGCCAGATGCAATTGAGCCGTATTTGCAGGAGCATGACTGTATGCTTTTAGAAAATCACGGCGCACTGACGGTAGGGGCTGATCTTATCACAGCATATTACAGAATGGAAACTCTGGAGCTTCAGGCTAAGATATCGCTTGTGGCAAGGCTTCTAGGCGGAGTTAAGGATATTTCCAGAGAGAATATCGACAGACTGATAGGTATGCGTCCGCAGTACGGCGTAACCGGAAAGCATCCGGGATATAAAAAGTATTCAAAATAAATTGTATTTGAGGGACATTAGATGAGCGTAGAAAAAAGAGTATTGGCATTTGATTTCGGCGCTTCAAGCGGACGTGCAATGCTTGGTGTATTTGACGGTGAAAAAATTGAATTATCTGAAGTTCACAGATTTTCAAACGATCCTGTTTCACTTGGAGGAACGCTTTATTGGGATACGCTGAGGCTATTTTACGAGATAAAGCAGGGGCTTGTCAAGGCAAAGCTGGCAGGCGGTTTTGACAGTATCGGAATAAATACATGGGGAGTTGATTTCGGGCTTCTTGACAGCAACGGGGTTCTTTTGGAAAGCGGAGTAAACTATCGTGATAAAAGAACGTCGGAAATGGTTGACAAAGCAGCAGAGCTTATACCGCTTTCAAAGCTTTATAAGGAAACGGGAAATCAGATAATGGAGATAAATACGGCGTTTCAGCTTTTATCTCTTAAGGAAAACAGACAGCCGCTTTTAGAGCGTGCTGAAACTATGCTTTTAACGCCTGACTTGTTTAACTATTTCCTTACAGGAGAGATGAAAACAGAATATTCTATCGCCTCGACAACTCAGCTTGTAAACCCGGAAACAAAAGATTGGAACAGAGATGTGATTGACGCTTTAGGGCTTCCGCAGCGTCTTTTTGGTGAAATTGTTCCGAGCGGAACAAAGATAGGCGAATTGTCAGATGACTTGTGTGAAGAGTTGGGACTGAAAAAGGTTCCTGTAATAGCGGTTTGCGGACACGACACGCAAAATGCGGTTGCGGCAGTTCCGACGCAGGAAAAGGACTTTATATTTGTCTCCTGCGGAACATGGTCGCTTTTCGGAACAGAAACCGACAAGCCGATCGTTTCTGACAAAGCCTATGAGCTTAATCTGACAAACGAGGGCGGTTACGGCGGAACGACCAATGTATTAAAAAATATTATAGGTCTATGGCTTATACAGGAAAGCAGACGCCAATGGCAGAGAGAGGGCAAGGATTATTCCTTTGCCGATTTGGAAAAGCTGGCTCTTGAAAGCGAGCCGTTTAAGTGCTTTGTAGATCCCGATTACCCTGCTCTTACGCCGCCGGGCAATCTTCCTAAGAGGATTCAGGAGTTCTGCGAAGAAACGGGACAATATGTACCTCAGACGGTGGGAGAGACAGTAAGATGTATTTACGAGAGCTTGAGCTTGAAATACCGCTATGCGTTCGACCAGATAAGAGAGCTGACCGGCAAAGATTACAAGGTCATAAATATAGTCGGCGGAGGCACAAAAGACGGCCTCTTATGTCAGATGACGGCGAATTCCTGCGATGCTTGTGTTACAGCAGGACCTGTTGAAGCGACTGTGTTCGGAAATATTGCTGTTCAGCTTATGGCGGACGGCTGTATTACTGACGTAAAAGAGGCAAGAGAGATTATTGCAAAATCGGATAATGTAAAGAGTTACGAGCCGGAAGAAAAAGAAGTAAAAGCTTTTGAAAAGGCTTATAGTGAATTTAAGAAAATAATAAAAATAAAATAAATCGGAGGGAAAGAAAATGTATTACAAAATAGGAATAAGACCTATCATTGACGGAAGAAGAAAGGGTATTCGTGAAGGTTTGGAAGACCAAACGATGGATATGGCTAAGATTGCGGCTGATTTGATAAGTTCTAAGGTAACATATTCAGACGGAACGCCTGTTCAGTGCGTTATTGCGGATACTACTATCGGCGGAGGCTATGAAGCCGCATTGTGCGAGGAGAAGTTCTCTAAGGAAAATGTAGTTGCAACTCTTTCTGTTTCGCCGTGCTGGTGCTACGGAACAGAAACTACCGACAATAATCCTACTACTATTAAGGCTTTATGGGGCTTTAACGGCACAGAGCGTCCGGGTGCTGTATATTTGGCAGCAGCTATGGCGGCATATGCTCAGAACGGTCAGCCGTGCTTTGCAATATACGGTCATGACGTTAAAGACATAGGCGATAAGGAGGTTCCTGCCGATGTTGAGGAAAAGCTCTTGCGTTTTGCAAGATGTGCTGTTGCAGTCGGCGAAATGAAGAACAAAGCATACTGTAATATCGGTGCTGTTGCAATGGGTATAGCAGGTTCATACTGCAATGTTGAGTTCTTTTCAAAATATTTGGGGCTTCGTGCCGAGTGGGTAGACGAGGTCGAGATCTTAAGGCGTATGGAGCTTGGTATTTACGACGAGGAAGAGTTCAAAAAGGCTCTTGCATGGACAAAGGAGCATTGTCCTCAGGGAGATGACAATGTAAACGATCCTCCTATAGTCCAGGGCGATGAGAGAAGCGAAAAGGATTGGGAGTTCACCGTTAAGATGACTCTTATAATCCGTGACATAATGCTTGGAAATCCAAAGCTGGCTGAAATGGGCTGGGTCGAAGAATCCTGCGGAAGAAATGCATTACTAGGCGGTTTTCAGGGTCAAAGGCAGTGGACGGATTATAAACCAAACGCAGACTTCTGTGAGGCTATGCTCAACTCTACCTTTGACTGGAACGGAAAGAGAAAGCCAGTTATACTTGCGACCGAAAACGACGGTCTGAACGGCGTTTCTATGCTGTTTGGTCAATTGCTCTCGCACACTGCAAGTATTTTTGCAGACGTTAGAACATACTGGAGCCCTGATGCAGTTGAAAGAGTATGCGGAATGAGACCTGAGGGCAAGGCTGCAAATGGATTTATCCACCTTATCAACTCGGGCGCTGCCGCACTTGACGGCACAGGCGCTGCTGACGGTATGATGAAAAAGTGGTGGGAAATGACAGATGAGAACATTGACGCTTGCTTAAAGGCTACCGACTGGAGGCCTGCAAATCTCGGTTACTTCAGAGGCGGCGGATTCTCTTCACATTGGAAGACATTAGCTGAAATGCCTGTTACAATGATGAGACTCAATATCGTTGACGGATTAGGTCCTGTATTGCAGATCGCAGAGGGATATACATGTGTTCTGCCTGATCAGATTCACAATACGATCGATAAGAGAACTGACCCGACATGGCCTACAACATGGTTTGCACCGAGACTTACAGGAAAAGGTGCATTTAAAGACGTTTACAGTGTTATGGCTAACTGGGGAGCAAATCACGGTTCGCTTTCATACGGACATATCGGTGCTGACTTAATTACTCTTGCTTCTATGCTGAGAATTCCAGTGTCAATGCACAATGTTCCTGATGATGAGATTTATCGTCCGCACTGCTGGAGTGCATTCGGCACAAAGGATTTAGAGGGCGCTGATTACAGAGCTTGTCAAAATTACGGACCACTCTATAAATAGCTTTAATTTATCAAGGGGTGCAAAGTACTGCTCCCCTTGCTTTTGTTAAGAATGGAGATAGTTATGATTAAAAAATACTTTTCTGTATGTTTGGCTGTTATACTTTCGTTGACGGCGTTGTGCGGATGCTATTTTCTCCCTGATGAGGAAGAGGTTTTAGAAGCTCCGGACGTAAAGGCAAGCGAAGTAAAATACACTACTATTACTGCGGAGAAGGGCGATCTTATAAAGCAGATCATTTATTCGGGTAAGATTGATTCAATAAACACAACAGAGCTTTCATATGAAAATCAGGGCGGTAAAATAAAAAAGATTCACGTTTCGGCAGGAGATAAGGTGTCAAGCGGCGATTTGATTTGCGAGCTGGATACAGGAGATTTGGATTATCAGATAAAGGACAAGGAGCTTCACATAAAAAAGGCGCAGCTTGAAAAGCAGATTTTAAAGAAAAATAAGGCTTTTCAGTCTGAAATCGACAACGCACAGGTTGATGTGGATATTCTGAAAAATGAGCTTAAACAGCTCAATGAGCAGTTAGAAAGCTCTTATCTCTATGCAGAACGTTCGGGTACGGTTTCGTCTGTAACCTCGTTGTCGGCAGGCGATGAAATATCTGCGGGAGAGGTTGTTGCCTCAATTGTTGATACGGGAAGTCTGTTTATAGCAATTCAGCCGTCTAATGAAAATATGCCTAGATATAAAATGAATCAAAAACTTAAAATAAAGTATAAAAACAAATATTATCCGGGAAAGGTTTATATGATCCCGAAAAATATTCCCCAAAAAAGCGAGCAGAAATTTGAGGCGGGTTATGTATATATAAAATTCACGGGTAATAAGATGCCGATGAATGCAATTGGCAATATCGCCGACGCTGTTATGGTTCTGGATAAGGCAGAGAATGTTATCAGTATTCCTTCGAGGCTAATAAAGACCGTAAACGGTCAGAGCATTGTATATATTCTGAATGAAAACGGAGAAAGAGAGGCAAGAGAGGTTGAAGTCGGACTTGAAACCTCTACAGCATCAGAAATCAAATCGGGGCTTAAAGAGGGCGACAAGATAGTTGTCAGATAGCTGGCTTTAGAAAGTTTTAAGAAAGGGATAGAATTTATGTTTACCCTGTTGTTTAGAAAAATGCAGAATACCAAGTGGATGGTAATTTGTCTTTTGCTGGGTTTTATAATGGCGTCTGCTATGATGAGTACCATACCGATATATATGAACGCTTCTCTTCAAAGAATGCTCGTTAAGGATATGGAAGCCTATCAGACGGAAAATGAGGAAAACCCGGGACTTTATTCGGTAGAATACAATTTGCCGCTGGATATAGACGCAGATAAGCAGTCTGAAGTCGTAAGAAGAATGACAGAGTCTTTTGAGGAAAATTTCGATGATCTTAGCTTTCCGACTGTCAGTGAGAAAAAGACAATTACCGATACATATCTTTATGCAAAAAACATTGATAGATCCTCAACACAGAAACCTGCCAGATTTTATCTTACTGGAATGACAGATGTTTACGATCATATTAAAATAAAAGACGGACGGCTGCCCGACAAAAGCAGAAGCGACGGAGTTTTTGAGTGCGTGATGACGGAGGATTCTTTACAGAATACCGGACTTGACCTAAATCAGGAATACACTATTGCAAACGCTTTCAATGAAGGCATAACGGCTAAGGTCGTTGTAGTTGGAATGTTTGATGTGAAAAATCAGAACGATCCGTATTGGTCGGAGGGTCTTGACGATGAATATATAAGCACTATGTTTATTGATTACGACCTTATGCTTTCTCAGATAATAAAAACAAAAGCTGTTTCAATCGTTAAAATGTCAGAGCATTATGCAATAGATTACCGAAATATTGATATGACCTCTTTGTCAGGTGTAACAGATCTGCTTTCTGAGCAGGAAAATGTTTATACATCGGCAGGAGTAACCCTTTCTGTTCCTGCACTGGATATTTTAAAGGAGTATGCAGGCAGATCTTCGCAGCTTAAACTGATTTTATGGCTTATACAAATTCCTGTTATGCTGATGATTTTGTTTTATCTATTTATGGTTTCTAAGCTGAATGTAGAGGCTGAGAAAAACGAAATCGCAGTTTTTAAGAGCAGAGGTGCGTCACGTCTGCAAATAATGTTTATCTATGCACTTGAATCGATAGTTCTTGGAGTTATAACCGCAATAATAGGACCGCTTTTGGGATTGGCTCTTTGCAAGATTTTGGGTGCGTCAAACGGTTTTTTGGAATTTGTAAACCGAACGGCACTTCCTATTAGATTGTCGGTTGAGGCATTTTTGTATGCTTTGCTTGCGGTGTGCGTATTCTTTTTTACAACTCTTATTCCGACTTACCCTGCAACAAATACGACTATTGTCGAGCATAAAGCGTCTAAAGCGGCAAAGAGGAAAATTCCGCTTTGGAAAAAGCTCGGCATTGACTTCATACTTATTGCCGGCTCTGTTGCATGGCTGTATTTCTACAACAACACTCAGCAAAAGCTTATAAGTCAGGGAGTGACCGATACAACAGCAACAGTAAACCCTGTGCTTTTTGCGGCATCTACGGCGTTTATTCTCGGAGCAGGATTGCTTGTTATCAGAATTTATCCGCTGATTATAAGACTTATATACATTGTCGGTAAAAGATTTTGGACGCCTGCACAGTATGTTTCTCTCAACAATATAGGACGTTCTTCAACAGGGCGAGAGGGATTTATTATGGTGTTCTTGATTCTTACCATATCGCTCGGGCTTTTCTTTGCAAATACCGCAAGGGCGTTAAATCGAAACGCTGAGGAGAAAACCTATTATTCTATCGGCTGCGACGCAGTTATGGCGGAGAAATGGTATAACAGCTCAAAGGATTCGACGGTAACTCAGGAGCAGGCGGCAACTATGGGTTCTTCGACAACCGAAACAGAGCAAAGCGAAGAAGAAGTCGACGCGTCATCTCTTGTATATATTGAGCCGTCTTTTGACAGGTTTGAAAACTTGTCGGGTGTTAAAAATGCGGCAAGGGTATATAAAAACAATATTACTACTATTACGAGCGACCGTACCTTTGTTAAAAAGGAAGTGGTTAGAGAGGACCGTGAGTTTGACAAGGAAAGCGGCAAGGGCGGAGGAGTTATAACCTTAACAGGTAATTCAAATGAGATTGAAAACATAAATCTTATGACAGTTGTACCTAGTGAGTTTTCAAAGGTTTGCTGGTTAAAGAACAGCTTATTGCCTGTTCATATTAATAATTATCTTGACGCTTTAGCTAAATATAATAACGGAATAATACTTTCGTCGTCGTTTAAAGAAAACTACGGATACGAAAAGGGCGATGAAATAAAGGTCTCGTGGGGAAGCAACTCTGAATTTGACGCAACCGTTTTGGCGTTTGTTGACTATTGGCCGTCTCTAAATCCTCTTGAGGAGAACGAGGACGGAAGCACTAAGGATTTTGCTGTTATGAACTTTGATTACGTTCAGGTTCAGGCGGCAATCGAGCCATACGAGGTTTGGATAGATTTAGACGATAATTCGTCTGTTTCGGATTTTTACAAATCTATCGAGAAATCAGACATTGAACCTACTAAGCTCAATGTAGCGTCGCAGGAGGTCATAGCAGAAAAGAACGACCCTATGCTTCAGGGCTTAAACGGTGCGCTGACGCTCGGGTTTATCATAATTATGATAATGTGCATAATAGGTTTTTTGATTTACTGGATACTTTCTATAAAGGCAAGAACGCTCCAATTCGGAATACTGAGAGCAATGGGAATGACATTCAGAGAAATTATAGGAATGTTGTTCTACGAACAGCTTTTGGTATCGGGAGCAGCGATAGTGGTTTCAATAGTGATAGGCGGAATAGCAAGCGACTTGTTTGTGCCTTTGTTCCAGTCGCTGTTTAATTCATATGACGCAGTACCGCCGTTCAGCGTTGTTCCGCTGAGGAGCGATTATCTGAAAATTTATGCAATAGTAGGTATAATGCTTATCATATGCTTTGGAATTCTGGGAAGAATAATTTCCAAGATAAAGGTTTCGCAGGCACTCAAACTGGGCGAAGATTAAAGCGGTGATAAGATGAATACTTTTGAAAAAATATACGAGGTTGTAAAAAGAATTCCCAAAGGCAGAGTTGCAACCTATGGGCAGATTGCGGCTCTGGCAGGGAACAGACGTCTTTCACGGGTAGTTGGCTATGCACTTCACGTCAATCCCGACCCTGAGAACATTCCCTGCTATCGTGTGGTAAACCGCTTCGGCGAGGTATCCAAGGCGTTTGCATTTGGTGGGGAAAATATGCAGATCACCCTTCTTAGAGCAGACGGGATCGAAGTTTCAGACGAGGGGAAGGTCGATCTTGATACTTACCTATGGGACGGGAAGTAGACCATAATAAAAAGGTCGGTAAAATTGCCGACCTTATAGTATATATATATTATAAGTGGTTACATTCGGAGTGCTGATCGAAAGACTGCGTACAAACTACTTTTTTATGACAGAATGGACAGGTGGCTGGAACTATGGCGTTGTCAGAATAATGAATCCAGAAACGTTTATACCATTTCAGCTTAAATCTTTTTCCGCATTCCGGACAGCCCCAGACAATCTTGGCTGATGTTAGAGCTGTTACTATGATAGGAACAATAATAGCTAATAGTATGATAATTATAGTAATTGTAATTCCAAAACCTAATGGAATTTTAAAAGATTCATCAAACCAGTTTATTGTCATAATATCACCCCATTTTCACTTATGTTATACTACTTGAAATTCAAAAAAGCAATGGGCAAAGTGTACAATTGTCGTCATTGTTTTTAGGTAAGTTTAACAAACAATTTCGTATAAGGATAAAATAAACGGTCGCTTGACAAAATGAAGCAAGAAGGGTTTAGGTAGATATGATAGAAGAATATTTGCAGTTAGCTGACGGTAAAAGAATTTTTGTGCGATATTATAATGAACTTCAAGACGCTAAAACAATCTTATATCTTCACGGCGGTCCGGGAGATAACTGCGAGAATTTCAATTTTGCCGCACATAAGCTTTCAGAAAAATTTAATGTTATTTTATTTGACCAAAGAGGAGTTCTACGCTCGGACAGAATATCTGAAAGCGATAATCTGACAGTTGATATGCTTGTTGATGATTGTGAATACATAAGAACGCATTATGAAATATCAAAAATAAACCTTATAGGTCA
>CANRAO010000018.1 GCA_947628615.1 uncultured Clostridia bacterium | reverse complement strand
TCCTTTTACATTAATGTCATCAACTGTTACCTTGTTTAGACCTGCCATTTAATACGACATCCTCTCTTGTAAATATTTTAATCAGCTTATCTGATTTATATTATCACTGTTATTTTAATAACAGCATTTCTATTATTGTATAACAAATGACAATAAAATTCAATAGTTTTATCAGAATTTTACCATTAGTTAATAATAAAAACCGACATCTTAACTATTGACTTACTTGTCTGTTTTTTCCTTGTCCCTTTCCATAGCTTCATTAATTGCTCTGTTAAGAAATTTATTTAACGAGCCATCATATTTGATTGCGTGTGCTGATATATTTTCCTTTTGACCCTTTGGAATTCTAATATAAATTCCATCATAATGCTTTTTATTATATTTTTCATGTGCTTTTATTTGGGCTTTACTAGCTGGCATAATTATCAGTCCTTTTGTTTATCTCCTTCCATAGCTTCATCAACTATTCGATTAAGAAACTTATTTAATGAGCCATCGTGCTTTTTAGCATAAGCTATAATTTTCTCTTTTTTTCCTTTTGGAACCTTTATTTCAATTCTATCATAATGATTTTTAACATACTTAGCTGTTGCTCTCTGCCGAGCTTTACTAACTGACATATTAGACTACCACCTTTATATTAATATTTTTATCAATAAACAAAATATTACATTTGTGTATAATCATCAATTTTAACCGATATAACTAGGAAAAATTTGTACGTTTTGCCTCTTGAAATTGTATTGTCGACAATGTATCATTGATATATGCTAACAATAAGGAGTGACATCAATGAACGAAAAAAACGAATATCGAGATAATATAGAAATAATACAACAAAAATCCGAGAATACAGCGGGATTCATAGCTATTATTTTATTATTCCTTGACGGCAATAGCGATGATAAACAGTTGCTCGGGGCACTTAAATGTCTTTCAGATGAAATATTTACTATACGAGATTTAAGCAGGATGCTGTGTGACAAGGTATTTGACAATATAGAAAAAGGAAGTGACATCAATGAGTAAACCAATCAGAGGAATTAGTTTGTATGATTTTGAAAAAATACAACTAAAAGCAAGAATGTTGTCAGGACTTTCGCAGGTCTGTTTATTGTGCTTCATTAATTCATTTGAAGACGACATTTTCAGAGGAGCATTTGAATGTCTGGCAGAAGAAGCAGATAAACTAAGCGAGCAATGTGATATGCTTATGCAAGATGCTGAAAAATAAGAACTTAATCATTGTCCATTGTCCATTGTCCATTGTCCATTATTCCAACCGCCGTTTCTCAAACTGTAACATTTATCAATCTAATCAAAGGCGGCAGAGCCACCGGCGTCACGCCGGGCGTCATTGCCCTTGAATATAACACCTACTACCTTAGGTCCTGCATTTATCGTTACTGCAGCACCTATCTGGTAAGAATCCTCAGGCGGATAGCCGACCTCTTTTGTCATAGCCTCAATCATTTCGTCTCTGACAGTTTCGTCATTGCCGTAAACAATACAGTAAGGCGTTTTAGGGATCATTTCTTTAACGGTCAGGTTAAGAATTTTAGGAACTATCGCCTTATCACCCCGAACCTTGCTCTCGGTTGTAATTTGGTTGTCCATAATTCTCATTATGGGGCGAAGTCCCATAACCTCTCCTGCAAAAGCGGCAGCAGAAGGTATTCTGCCCGATTTTCTTGCATACTTGAGAGTATACGGTGCAAAGAAAATAATACAGTTATCGACCCAGTCCTTGATATAAGCTGCGATCTCATCAGCAGGAGAACCATTGAGCGCCTTTATTGCACCCTGAACTACCGGATAGCCGTATCCTCCCGTATAGCCTCTGCCGTCTATATTATATATATGGAACTTATCCTTAGCCTGCGGATTTTCCTCAAAAAATTCTGACGCCGCTAAAACCGCATTATTATAGGTTGCAGAACCTTTTGAATTAATTGTTACATTTATAATATCGGTGTAACCCTCATCGTAATACTTTTTGAAAGCCTCTGAATATTCAAAAGCAGTTATCTGAGAAGTGGCAGGAATACCGTCAAACTCATCGATCATTTTGTAAAACTTTTCGTTGTCGAAATCGACTCTTGAGGTATAACTTTTATCACCCATTGCCACCTTAAAGGGCATTATAAGTATATCCAATTTCCTTTCGTTTTCAAACGATATGTCAGACGCCGAATCGGTTATAAATTTAATTCTGTCCATAGATACGATATGCTCCGTCAGGAACATTCCTCCTTGCTCATTAATTGTAAAACATAATCTTACAGAATTTTACCAAGTATATTGTGTAAGTTTTCCCTCTCTTGTCAAATCGGGATAATCCCATTGTCTTAAAATCTCATAAGCTGCAATTGCAACAGCATTTGAAAGATTGAGACTTCTCAAATCAGACCTCATTGGGATCCTAACACAATGCTTTTTATTTTCATATAACAGTCTTTCGGGAAGCCCCTTATCCTCTCTGCCGAAAAGTATATAAACATTATCCTTGTATTCAACTTCACTGTATACGTTTTTTCCCTTTGTGGTGAAGTAATAATACTCGCCGTTTGTCTTTTCAAAAAACTCGTCTAAGCTGTTATACTCATATATTTCAAGCTTGTCCCAGTAATCCAGACCCGCTCTCTTTAACGCTCTGTCTGTTATTGTAAATCCATACGGCTTTACAAGGTGAAGTGCAGCACCTGTTACTGCACAGGTCCTTGAAACATTGCCCGTATTTTGAGGGATCTGCGGCTCTACCATTACTATGTTTAAATTCATTTATGTCTATCCTTACCTATAAAGCAATTCTCGGAAGATATGAAATTATATCCTCCTTCATTCTTATGCACTCTCTCCTTGCAGCGCCGGCATAGTCCTTCTCATCGCACTCCTCTTTCTGATAAGCGCACATAACCGCTCTTGATGAGTTTACTATCGCACCAAGACCGTTAGCGTCAAAGCCGTGTGAAACACCCTCTGCTCCGCCTCCCTGAGCGCCGTAACCGGGAACTAAGAAAAAGGTGTTAGGCAGTGCTCTTCTCATTTCAGCAAGCTGTTCGGGGTAGGTTGCACCTACAACTGCGCCCACAGAAGAATATCCGTGTTTGCCCATAGCGTCTTTTCCCCACTCTTCGCACATTTTTCCCATTTCTGAATATATAGTGTTTCCGTCTTTTAACTCTTTATCCTGAAGCTCTCCGCTTGATTTGTTTGATGTTTTAACAAGAACAAAAATTCCCTTATCTCTCTTAATGCACTCACTTAAAAGCGGAGCAATACCGTCTGTTCCCAAGTATCCGTTTACAGTCAGAGCGTCGGCGCCAAAAGGCTCAAAAGCCTCGCCGTCAACAAACACTTCGCCTAAATGAGCAAGAGCATATGCCTGCATTGTTGCGCCTATGTCATTTCTCTTTCCGTCGGTGATAACAAACATACCTTTTTTCTTAGCGTATTGAATTGTTTTATATAGAGTTTTAACACCCTCATATCCGTACATTTCATAGTACGCCGCCTGCGGCTTTATTGCAGGAACTATATCGCATATCTCATCTATAATTCCCTTGTTAAAAGATAAAACAGCTTTTGCGGCTCCCTTCAGGTTCTTACCATACTTTTTAAAAGCCTTTTTCTTTAAAAAGTCGGGAACATAATCAAGCTTTGGATCAAGTCCGACAACAGTCGGATTTTGCGTCTTTACGATTTTTTCAATAAGTCTGTCAAATGACATAATATATCAATACTCCGTTTTGGAATATTTCCTCCCTCCGATGTTATTTATTTTCAAAAACTACTTTGCCTTTTGAAATTGTATATAAAACCTTTCCTTTCAGCTTTTCACCCTTAAATACGCTGTTCTTTGATTTTGAATGTAGCTTTTCCTTTTCGACTACCCATTCCAAATTCGGGTCGAAAACGGTTATATCGGCAACACTGCCCCCAGTCAAATAGACCGGCTCAAGTCCTAAGATCCTTCTCGGATTTTCACTCATAAGTTTTTGTATTTTATAAAGCGGTAAAAGTCCCGTATGATAAAGCCTTGTAAGCGTTGCCGCAAGAGATGTCTCAAGACCCACAACGCCGTTGGGTGCAGTGTAAAAATCAGCCTTATCCTCCTCGCTGTGAGGTGCGTGATCTGTAATAATACAGTCTATAGTTCCGTCGCAGACAGCTCTTTCAACAGCTTTTCTGTCCTCCTCCGTCCTCAATGGAGGACTCATACGGTAATCAGCGTCTTTTTTGTAAAGCTTTTCATCAGTAAAAGTAAAATAGTGTGATGCTGTTTCACAGGTGACCTTTACACCGTCAGCCTTTGCCGCACGAATAATATTGCAGGAACCAACTGTCGACACATGAGCAATATGAACATGAGCGTCCATACTCATAGCCAGCGCTATCTCCCTAGCTGTAATGTAATCCTCGCTTGCTCTGTCCATTCCCCTAACGCCGAGAGCTTTTGATACCTTTCCCTTGTTGATTATCCCGCCGTTTATAATGTTTAGATCCTCGCAGTGAGATATAACTGTTACGCCTGCTTTCTTAGATAATTCCAAAGCCTTTCGCATAAGCTCTGCATTTTCAACGGGACGTCCGTCATCAGAAAACGCAGCAGCACCTGCGTTTTTCAGCTCGCTGAAATCGGTGAGTTCTTTGCCTTTCATACCCTTGCTTACGCAGGCTATAGGCAAAATGTCTATTCCCGTTAATAAAGACTTTTCCTTTACATATCTTACCGCATCTACAGAGTCTATCGGAGGTATAGTATTAGGCATACAGGCAACACCTGTAAAGCCTCCGGCTTTAGCAGCCTCAGCACCTGTTATAATATCCTCTTTATAGGTAAGACCCGGATCACGAAAATGAACGTGCATATCAAAAAGACCGGGAAACGCAACAAGCTTTCCCATACCGTCGATTATCCTGTCCGCTTTGAAATCAAGGTCTGCTCCAACATCTTTTATTACGCCGTTTTCAATGGCTATATCTACTATTCCTGTTGTATCATTCTCACGTGCAACAACAACTTGTTTAAACAATAATTTCAATGGTGTCCCTCACTTAAATCTATTGTTTTTTATTTTTATTTTTCTTTATCTCTTTCATTACAAACTCATAGGCAGTTTTTTTCTTGGAAGTATTACCTGATTTGTCAAGTGCCGTCACAAGATCAACAACATCAAGAGTTGTCGTTACGCCCGAATCAGTAATATACTTCAAAATAGACTCCATATTGACATACTTTGAATCAGTATTCATTTCGTCCCAGTCCTTCATTGTAATCTGCAAATATGATTCCGACTCCGTTTCACTTTCTGACTGTGTTGCCGACTGTGATTCTCCAATCTGACTTGTCGCAGAAGATTTATCTGTTTGACTTGATTCTGCACCAGTCTCTCCCAAAGGCGACAACGTAGTCGTGGTCATTGGCGCTTGAACAGAACTGCTCTCGACCTCTTCACAGGCACAAAGCATACTCGCACATAATGTAAGCGCTAAAATTCCGCTGATAATCTTTTTCATAATAAATCCACCTTTCAAATTATGAAACGCTCATAATAAAAGCATTTCCTATTTCCTTATTATGTTTTATCCGCTAAATAATTATTTATTTCTTTATCTCTAAAATTGCTCCCCTGTTTCCTGAGGTTACCAATGACGCATACCTTGCTAAATAACCTGTAGTAATTTTAGGCTCTCTAGGCTTCCACTGAGCCTTTCTGTTCTGCATTTCTTCATCGCTTATCTGAACATTAATCTTGTTTGCAGGAATATCAATAGAAATTATATCCCCCTCTTTTACAAATGCAATAGGTCCGCCTACTGCCGCTTCTGGTGAAACGTGTCCGATCGCCGCACCTCTTGTAGCACCCGAGAATCTGCCGTCTGTAATAAGAGCGACGCTTTCACCTAATCCCATTCCCATTATTGCAGAAGTGGGGTTGAGCATCTCTCTCATTCCCGGACCGCCCTTCGGTCCTTCATATCGGATAACAACAACGTCGTCCGGATTTATCTTTCCTCCCAGAATAGCATTCATAGCGTCCTCTTCACAGTCGAACACCCTTGCAGGACCTGAATGTGAAAGCATCTCAGGCGCTACCGCCGAACGCTTTACAACACAGCTATCGGGAGCTATATTACCTCTTAAAACAGCAATACCGCCGGTTTTAGAATAAGGATTATCAATATCCCTGATAACATTTGTGTTTTTATTTTTGCAGTCCTTGATATTTTCCCCAACCGTTTTTCCTGTGCAGGTAATACAGTCAGTGTTAAGAAGATCTTTCTTTGAAAGCTCGTTCATAAGTGCGTATACTCCGCCTGCTTCATTAAGCTGTTCCATATAGGTATTACCCGCAGGCGCAAGGTGGCAAAGATTAGGCGTTCTGTCACTGATTTCATTTGCTATATCTAAGTTCAGTTCTATTCCGCACTCGTGAGCAATAGCAGGAAGGTGAAGCATTGAATTTGTTGAACAGCCCAGAGCCATATCGCAGGCAAGTGCATTCATAAATGCCTTTTCAGTCATAATGTCTCTCGGCTTTATGTCATTCTTTAAAAGCTCCATAACCTGCATTCCTGCGTGCTTTGCAAGTTCAATTCTCTCTGAATATACTGCAGGAATAGTTCCGTTGCCTTTAAGTCCCATTCCCAGAACTTCTGTCAGGCAGTTCATCGAATTTGCCGTATACATTCCCGAACACGAACCGCAGGTAGGACAGCCGTGCATTTCATATTCCTCTAGCTTATCTTCACCGATCTTGCCTGCATTAAATTCACCCACAGCTTCTGAAATGCTTGAAAAGCTGGTCATCTTTCCGTCTACATGACCTGCAAGCATAGGACCTCCCGAAACGAAAATAGTAGGTATATTGACCCTTGCAGCAGCCATTAAAAGTCCGGGAACATTCTTATCGCAGTTTGGTACCATAACAAGGGCGTCAAAAGCATGAGCAACTGCCATCGCTTCGGTCGAATCAGCAATAAGATCACGAGTTACAAGACTGTATTTCATTCCCTGATGACCCATAGCAATTCCGTCGCAAACCGCAATCGCAGGAAACACTATAGGAGTTCCTCCTGCCATTGCAACTCCTAGCTTTACAGCGTCAACTATTTTGTCAATATTCATATGACCGGGTACTATCTCATTATAAGATGATACAATACCGACCAGCGGACGGTTTATTTCCTCTTTAGTTAGACCCAGTGCATGGTACAGCGCACGGTGCGGAGCGTTATTTGCTCCTTCTTTTATTTTACAGCTTTTCATTTTTTGATTTCTCCTTATTATTAAATTTGTTTATTTCTTTTATAATATCCTTTACCACCGAATAAACAGAAGTTCCGCCGCTTACGGTTATCACACTGTTCTTTTTGTACAGCTTTTTTCTTTTATCAAAGAGTTTTTTTAATTCCTCTCTTTTTGAATTGTAAGCTAACGGTCTGTTTTTGTCTCCCTTAATACGTTTATAGCAAATCGAAAACTTCGTATCAATAAATATCGGTATTCCGTACTTCTTAGCAACACGTCCGTTTTCCTCACGCAAAAGAGTTCCGCCGCCTGTCGCTATAACACCGCTCTTATACCTCAATCTCTTTAGCGTTTCCGTTTCCAGATTTCTGAAATATTCTTCTCCGTCGGTCTCAAATATTTCGCTTATGCTTCTGCCCTCTTTTTTCTCTATGTAATCATCCATATCAATAAAACTGACCTTTAACGCACAAGCAAGCCTTTTGCCGACAGTTGATTTTCCGCAGCCCATAAAGCCGCAGAGAAATATTGGTTTCATATTATACTTTCGTTCCTTTAGAATTGGTATTTTCAGATTAACTTTCACCCTGAAATATTTTTCATAAATACAAGTTTACTTAAAATCTTTCTCGACTATTTTATTCATCTCATCAATTATGCCGTTTACTTCATCAACAGTATACTCGTCACCGTCCCAAATTCTATGGGCAGACACAGCCTGCCATACAAGCATTGCCATTCCGCCGACTGCTTTTTTATCCATTTGCCTTGCCTTTTTCAAAAGTAAAGTCTCTTCGGGATTGTATATAATATCAAAAACAGCGTCGCATTTTTTAATCACTTCATCAGGCACGGGACAAGCCTCAACCTTTGGATACATTCCCACTGGACAGGCGTTTATAAGTAAATCATAACGCTTGCTTGTATCAATCTGTGTGTTCAAAACTATATTGATTTCAGCGTCAGCCTTTTTTGACTTTATCTCCTTTTCAACCTGCAATGCAAGCGGCATATCAGACTCTAAAACCGCAATATTTAATTTCGCTCCTGCCAGTGCCGACTCAATAGCTATCATTCGTCCTGCTCCGCCGCAGCCGATAAGCAACACCTCTCCTGACAGCTTTGCACCCATTGAACGTACAGTTTCCAAAAAGCCGTCGCAATCAGTATTGTAACCCGTTGTAATCTCGTTTTTATTGTCAACGCAGTTTACCGAATTGTATCTCTTTGCCGATTCGTCGAGCCTGTCAACGTAATCTATAATCGCTACCTTGTGAGGTATTGTGATATTATAACCGGCCATAGAATTAAGCTCTTCTGCATTTTCTTTTAAATTCTCCGGGCTTATCTCCATAATCTTGTATTCAAATTCACGGTCTCTGAGCTCAAAAAGTCTTTTGTGAATAGGCGGAGACATCGTATGCTTTAATGTCTCTCCCAAAATACAGTATTTACGTTTCATATCCTATGTATTAGTCCTTTCATATGTAATCAGAGTTTAATCTCAATGATTCTTGAGGTCGGTGAATACTTAGTGTACTTCACTCCTGCCATATCAAACATTCGTTTAGATGCTATCACTTCTTCAGAATCAGCATATTTATCCTCCATATAGATGACCTCTTTTATTCCGCTCTGAATTATTGCCTTTGCACATTCATTGCATGGGAATAGCGACACATATATTTTTGAATTCTTTACCGAACCTGTAGAACTGTTTAAAATCGCATTCAGCTCGGCATGGCACACAAACGGATATTTTGTGTCGAGAGTACTCTCACCCTCTCTTGCCCAAGGCATTTCATCATCATTACAACCAGTGGGCATTCCATTATATCCGACCGAAAGTATCTTGTTTTCATTGGATACTATACACGCTCCAACCTGTGTGTTTGAATCCTTAGAGCGCTGTGCCGAAAACAAGGCTATACCCATAAAATACTCGTCCCATGAAATATAGTCTTTTCTTTTCATAGCTATCACTCCTGCTCGACCTCGCCTGACGGCTTTGCCATTTCACCGTTTGGTTTTTTAACGTCATCTGTTTCTTCTATTTCAAGTCCAAGCTCTTCAAAAAGCCTGTCAAACTCAGCTTCAGATTCAATTTTATCTTTAGTGTTAAAAAGTCCCATAACAGTCTTTGCTCCTTATGATTATCTATTTCTGCTTTTTCTTTGCAGGTCCTAAAAATGCCGCACCTATAAGTCCTGCGTTATTGCCAAGCTTTGCTATAACTATCTCTGTGTTTTTTGACGAATTTCTTGTGTAAACTTCCCTCTCTACAATCTCTTTCATCGGCACAAGCAGATGGTCTCCCTCGTTGCAGACGCCTCCGCCGATACAAAGTATATCCGGCTGAAAAATATTTATTGTATTTGTTATTCCTGCCGCAAGATACTTTATATATTTATCTACGACCTCTTTTGCCGTCTTATCCCCTTTTCTCATTGCCTCAAATGCCAGCCTTGCACTTACTTTTCCGTATTCCTCAGCCATTTTGTGCATTATGCTGTCTGTGTTTCTGTCCATAGCCTCTTGGGTCATTCTAACAAGACCCGTCGCTGACGAAAATACCTCAAAACATCCTTTTCTTCCGCAGGTACACTGAGGTCCGTCTACATCTATTACCATATGACCTATTTCTGCACCCGCATAGTTAAAGCCCGAATATATCTTTCCGTCGATTATTATTCCTCCGCCGACTCCTGTGCCTAAAGTTATACATACAGCGTCTTTAGCGCCCTTTGCAGCGCCTGCAACATATTCTCCGTATGCCGCAGCATTAGCGTCGTTTTCTATATATACAGGAAGATTCAGCTTCTGCCTGAACATCTTCTCCATCTCAACATTTTCAAAACCTAGATTGCACGAGTACTCAATCACACCGCTGTCTGAATTTGCAATACCCGGAGTTCCTATTCCGACGCTTTCAATATCGTTAATCTCAAGCCCTGCCGATTCTATAGCACCTTTGGTTACCGATACCATATCGCCGCATATTTCCCTCGCAGGACGAGGCAAGTTAGTCTTTGTCTTAGCTAAAGATACTATTTCAAAGTCCTCATTTATAACACCGGCGGCTATATTTGTTCCGCCGAGATCTATTCCAACATAATACCTCATCTATTTAATTCTCCTGAACTTTTATCATCATACTTATACATAGTGTATAATATCATATTATGCCATTAAAGTCAAATTAAATACGTATAATAAAAAGTGTACTTGATTTAAGTATACTTTTAACATTAAACTTGTAAAACAATTATAATTTAGTATTATACATAGCCTACAATACTTGACTACTTAATGTATAATTAGTATAATTTATAAAGGAGATAAGGATTATGAACGAAGAAAATATGAAACACATAGGTTTTCCTATAGAACCTGAACTGTATTATAAAATTCAGTCTATATCTGAATTTTATGGACGTTCCCTACGAAAACAAATGAGATTTATGGTTAGTCGATATGTAGCTAGGTTTGAAAAAAAATATGGCAATATAGATATAGAAACTGACTATTAAGTTATTATATAATAATAGTTTTGCAGATGGTTCAAAGTGCAGATAAAGTCTGTTTTTAGGGGTAGCCCTCTCTTGCAGGGGCTCAACCTGAAAATGTATAGCATTTTCAGCTAAAAAATAGACTAACGTCTATTTGCCCATTTAAAAGCAGTCCACTGGACTATTTTTTTAGCTAAAACTGCTTCGCAGTTTTAGGTTACACTCCTATGCGGAGCGCACTCCGTAAAAGTATTTCGCCAACTGCGGTTGGCGACAGGGCTCCGCCCTTGACCCGCCCAACGATGACGTTGGATCCAGTTCGTGTTTTAACTTTGTTAATTATGAACACACTGTATCTCACGTTTGTTTTTTGAAAATAATTTGAACTGCCGTTACTCAATATTGAACATTTTAAGTAACTTTCCAAAGGCAGCAAAGCCACCGACGGCTCGTCGGCTTGACCGAAAACTTTCAGTTGATATAAATAATAATTATACCTATCATCAAAAATATATATTTTACTTATATAAGAAAATGTGTTATACTGTACTGCAAGAAATAATAAAGGAGATTATTTTATGGGTATGACTATGACTCAGAAGGTGCTTGCCGCACACGCAGGTTTAGACAGCGTAAAGGCAGGCGACCTGATTATGGCAAATCTGGATATGGTGCTTGGAAACGATATAACATCACCAGTTGCCATAAACGAATTTAACAAAGCCGGCTTTGACAGCGTTTTTGACGGAAGCAAGATCTCTATGGTTATGGATCACTTTGCCCCGAACAAGGACATTAAAGCCGCAACACAGTGCAAGCAGTGCAGAGATTTCTGCGGTGAGCTTGGAGTTAAGAATTTCTTTGACGTCGGAGATATGGGCGTTGAGCACGCTATACTTCCTGAAAAAGGACTTGTAGCGCCCGGCGACTTGGTGATCGGTGCTGATTCTCACACTTGTACATACGGCGCATTGGGTGCGTTCTCAACAGGCGTTGGCTCAACAGATATGGCGGCAGGAATGGCAACAGGCAAGGCTTGGTTCAAGGTTCCGCCTGCTTTGAAGTTCAACATTACAGGAAAGCTGAACAAGTGGGTTTCAGGCAAGGACGTTATTTTGCACATTATCGGTATGATAGGCGTAGACGGAGCATTGTATAAGTCTATGGAATTCTCAGGCGAGGGACTTAAAAACCTCACTATGGAGGACAGACTTTGTATGGCTAATATGGCTATTGAAGCAGGTGCTAAAAACGGAATCTTTGCAGTTGACGAGGTTACGCTTGATTTTGTGAAAGATAGGGTCTCAAAGGAATTCAAGGTCTATGAAGCTGATGCAGACGCCGAATATGAAAAGGTTTATGATATTGACCTTTCACAAATAAAGCCTACTGTATCTTTCCCTCACCTGCCCGAAAATGCTAAGACCTTTGACGAGTTCGGCGATATAAAAATCGATCAGGTGGTTATCGGCTCATGCACAAACGGCAGAATTGAAGACCTTCGTGCCGCTGCTGAAATTCTCAAGGGCAAAAAGGTTGCAGACGGCGTAAGATGTATAGTGATTCCTGCAACGCAGAAGATTTATCTTCAGGCAATGGAAGAAGGACTTTTGAAAATATTTATTGACGCAAGATGTGCGGTCTCAACACCTACCTGCGGTCCGTGTCTGGGAGGACATATGGGTATTCTCGCAAAGGGTGAGAGAGCCGTTGCTACAACAAACAGAAACTTTGTCGGAAGAATGGGACATCCTGAAAGTGAAGTTTATCTGGCTTCACCTGCTGTTGCTGCGGCGTCGGCAGTTACAGGAAAGATCTCTCAGCCAACAGAAGTAATGTAGAAAGGTGGTATGAATATGAAAGCACTGGGAAAAGTACACAAATACGGCGACAACGTGGATACCGACGTTATCATACCTGCAAGATACTTAAACACAGCAGATCACAAAGAGCTTGCCTCACACTGTATGGAGGATATAGACATAGACTTTGTTAAGAAGGTCAAGAAAGGCGATATTATGGTAGCCGAAGCTAATTTCGGCTGCGGTTCTTCCCGCGAACACGCGCCGATCGCCATTAAAGAAAGCGGAATATCCTGCGTTATCGCAAAGACGTTTGCCAGGATCTTCTACCGAAACGCAATCAATATAGGACTTCCTATTATTGAATGTCCTGAAGCCGCTGAAAGCATCAGCAACGGCGACGAGGTGGAAATTGATTTTGATAGCGGAATTATTACCAACAAAACTAAGGGTGAAAGCTATCAAGGTCAGCCTTTCCCCGAGTTTATAAAAAATATCATAAATAAAAACGGTCTTTTAAATTCATTAAAAGACTAATGGAGGTATTATTATGATTATTCTAACAATTGACAGTATACCAGGAAAAGAAATCGAAGCGTTAGGTCTTGCCAAGGGAAGCACAGTTCAGTCTAAGAATATGTTCAAGGACATGGGACAGGGCTTTAAGAGCATGGTCGGAGGAGAGCTTAAAAGCTACACTAAGATGATGAACGAGTCGAGAGAAATAGCCACTCAGAGAATGATTGAAGAAGCTGCAAGTATGGGTGCTGACGCAATTATCGGAGTTAGATTTGCAACTTCATCGGTATTGCAGGGTGCATCTGAAATTATGGCATTCGGCACTGCTGTAAAAATCAAGGGCTAATTATATAAAAAGGAGACTTTATAATGAACAAAAAAATTGCAGTAATAAAGGGGGACGGAATAGGTCCTGAAATTGTCAATGAGGCTGAAAAAGTTTTAAACAAAATAGGTGAAAAGTACGGTCATACATTTGAGTATACAGATGTACTTATGGGCGGCTGTGCTATTGACACAACAGGCGTTCCGCTGCCGCAGGAAACGATTGATATATGCCTTGCGTCCGACAGCGTTTTGTTAGGCGCTGTGGGCGGACCAAAGTGGGACACACTACCGGGAAATCTCCGTCCGGAGGCAGGACTTTTAGGCATAAGAGGTGCAATGAAGCTGTTTGCGAACATTCGTCCTGCTAAACTAATTCCTGCTCTTGCAGGAGCTTGTCCGCTCAAAGATGAGATAACCAAAAACGGTCTTGACCTTGTTATAGTTCGTGAACTTATCGGAGGAGCTTATTTCGGTGAGCGTGACACCCACGTTGACGAAAACGGCGTAAAACACGCAAGCGATTCAATGGCTTATGCAGACTATGAAGTTGAAAGGATCTGCCGTGTTGCGTTTGATATGGCAAGAAAAAGAGGCAAAAAAGTTCACTCGGTCGACAAGGCAAACGTACTTGATTCATCTCGTTTGTGGAGAGAGGTTGCACACAAGGTTGCTAAGGATTATCCTGACGTTGAGTTTCAGGACATTCTGGTAGACAACACCGCTATGCAGCTTGTTCACAACCCTGCTCAGTTTGACGTAATGGTAACAGAAAATCTGTTCGGAGATATTCTTTCTGACGAGGCTTCAATGATAACCGGCTCGCTTGGTATGATTCCGTCTGCATCACTCGGCGAAGGCTCTCTCGGACTTTACGAACCTATTCACGGCTCTGCACCTGATATTGCAGGACAAAATAAAGCTAATCCGTTAGCAACAATTCTGTCTGTTGCAATGATGCTCCGATACTCATTTGATATGTCTGAAGAAGCAGACGCTGTAGAAAAGGCTGTTGACGAGGTCTTGGCTGATGGATACCGCACCGGTGATATTATGTCTGAGGGTATGAAGTGCGTTACTTGCAGCGAAATGGGAGATCTGGTCGCTCAAAAAATTTAGTTTTTACGAAAATAACAAAAACATAAAAGGCAAAGACTAACCTTTAGTCTCTGCCTTTTTTTTATTATCTCGCTCGACTTTTGAAAAAATACACCCGCAGTAATCCTGCCGATACAGATTATATATTCTTGAAAGCTCAATAGAACGCTTATAGCCGTTTTTCTTTTTAAAGTCGCTTGGAAGCCATTTTACTTCTCCGCTTTTCCCTGCCAGCCGCTCCCCTATCTCATTCAACTTCTCAGCGTTTTTATATGGACTTATTGAAAGTGTTGTTGTAAAATATTCAAAGCCGTTTTCTTTGGCGTATTCTATCGCCTTTCTCAGTCTGATTTCATAGCATTTAAAGCATCGCTCTCCGCCTTCCGGAATATTTTCCATTCCCCTAACTTCATCGTAAAACTCTCTGTCATTATACTCTGGAATTACTATCTCTGTTTCTTTATCAAGCGGCATTTTTGAAATCAGCCTTTTAAGCTCGCTCACTCTGTATTCAAACTCAGATTTCGGACTGATGTTCGGATTGTAATATAAAAGAGTAATATCAAAATACTGTGACAGATACTCCAAAACATAGCTGGAGCAAGGCGCACAGCAGCTGTGAATTAAAAGACTTGGCTTTCTATCTGAAATTTCTTTAATAATGTTTTCAAGCTCTTTGCTGTAATTTCTTTTCATATATATTTTTCCTCCGTTCAAACACACATATGTTTAAACTTCTACTAAGTAATTATAGACACTTATAATATTCTTGTCAAACAGAAAATACAAACTAATCGTCCGAATTTTATTTTCACTTTTAGAATGATAATAAATCAACTCGCATATATATGTTATGAAAACGACATCAGGGAGTTGGGTATTATGAATTTTTCAGGAGATACAGATCGTTCAATAATACTGGGACAATACATAGTTGACAACAAGTGTACAGTAAGAGCCTGCGCAAAAGCTTTCGGAATATCGAAATCGACAGTACATAAAGACGTAAGTGAAAAGTTAAAAAAGATAAAGCCCTCACTATACAAAGAGGTAAAAAAAATTCTTGACTTTAACAAAAGCGAAAGACATATAAGAGGGGGTCTGGCAACAAAACACAAGTACGAGGAACAAAAGCAGAAAAGCAGTCAGCAATCATATGAATAAACTTTATATATCCCCGAAACAACGGGGATATTTTATTAAAAAAGCTATGAGGCTTTATGTAGAAAAAATTCTTATCTTGACTTTATTTTGTGTTCCCTTTATAATTGTTTTATCAGGTTTAGGGGATGTTTATATGCTGCAAAATATAGTCAGATTCGTTATACTACTTATTGAAATTGCCCTCTTAGTGATTTTTATTCTCCCGTTTTATAAGCATATAAGCAATATAGGAAATATCGTAGGCTTCGGGATAACGATTTGCCTGATTATTATAACTCTGTTTTGGGACTATGTTTTACGTCTTATAATAAAGCTATGGCATAATATCGGCGGACGTATACTTCTTATTATTCTGGCAGCTTTAATTCTGGTTTCTGTTATCTGGTGCATTTTTATATCAATAAGAATGGTGGCTGCATATAAAAACTATCCAAAAAAAGAAACTACTGTAGTTGTGCTTGGCTGTAAGGTAAACAAATATCACCCTAGCAAAATGCTTCGACACAGGTTAGAAGCGGCGTATGACTATCTATCAAAAAACGAAAATATAAAGTGCATAGTAACGGGCGGTCAGGGTCCTGATGAACGAATTACCGAAGCAGATTGTATGTACGACTACCTGGTCAATTTGGGAATATCACCAAATAGGATCATTAAAGAGGACAAGGCAACAAACACATATGAAAACATAAAGTTCTCATTTGAGATCATAGAACAGATGAATCTGCCAAAAGATATAACTATCGTCACAGACGGTTTTCACGAATATCGAGCGTCTATAATTGCTAATAAACAAGGTGTAAAAGCCTATTCTGTGTATGCAAAGACAACTAAAATTGATTTGCCCTATTACTGGCTAAGAGAATGGATGGGACTTTTCCAGGAATTATACTTAAAGCCACAATGACGTTGAACACAGCATACCATTGGTATAGTTTCTGCTAAAGTTTGCTAAACATCAAACGTATCATTGACTTAAAAGAGAAGCGTTCAAGTTTTTTAATACCTGAACGCTTTTGTTTTGTTATTTTACTTTAATTTTTACTTTTTTGCTCCACTTGCCGTAAACCTTTTTACCGTTATTTTTTGCATATGCTATAACCCGAACAAAGTAGGTCTTTTTGCTCTTTATTTTGTTTTTCTTTATAGTGATTTTTCTCTTGGTTGTGTGCTTATCAAATACAATATTTTTGAAGTTTTTCTTTTTAGCAACTTGTACACGGTAACCTTTAGCATTTTTGACTTTTTGCCAGCTTACATTTATTTTCTTCTTATTTTTACTCTTTACTTTAAGATTTTTAATTTTTGCATTCTTTATTGCTTTTTCAATTGAACTCTTGTAATTATTTGAAGTGTTTCCGCCCTTTACTGCCGGCGTCTTAGTTTTCTGAGACGACGGCTTAGTTATGTTTGGTTTTGTCTGCGTCGGATACTCTCCGACATGATCCTTTATGACTGCTTTGACTGTATTATGCGTCTCGCCTATAACCTCTATACAGTCGATCATAAAATAACCGCTGTTCACAGTGATTTTTACACTATGCTGTCCGTCCGAAAGACCGTTTATAAAGTACAGACTTTGACGATTAAGTGTTCCGGACTTTACAGTTATATTATTTTCTATGGATTTTCCGTCCAGCTCAACGCTTATATCTGTTTCAGTTCTAGTACTTCCTGCAACAAAGTTTATTCCTGTTCCGTTAAAATTATATTCAATCGACGCATTTTCCTCACTTGTTGAAGCACTTGTTCTGTTATATAGCTTAAAAGAATCTCCCACCTTAAGCGTCCAATTGCCAGTGTATAAAACTGAACTGTCAAGCGGATCTATTCTGTCAACATACGAGCTTGCAGCTAAACCGGTCAGACTTTCAGACGCTTTTTCAATTTTAAGGTTGTCAAATTCAGAAGTGTAATATCCGCTC
The DNA here is from genome assembly GCA_947628615.1 of uncultured Clostridia bacterium. Classification (GTDB taxonomy): domain Bacteria; phylum Bacillota; class Clostridia; order Oscillospirales; family Ruminococcaceae; genus UMGS1601. The sequence goes on along the minus strand of CANRAO010000018.1, from coordinate 13,417 downwards.
TGAAAACCTGCCCTGCCCGATAAATATGGATTATCTGTATCCGTATATCCGAAAATAGCTGTATTGTTTACATAGAATACTATCTGATTTCCGACAGCGCTTATTTTAAGGTTATACCATTTGCTAACGTCAAATCCTCTAATCTCGCCTTCACTGATAACAGTATTAGCTTTAAGACACGAATAAGTGCCATTATACGCTATTTTGATCCAGTATCCTGATTTATTGCTTGAAGCAACACCATTACAAGTTCCCACTGACCTCAAGCCTATTCCGGCATAGTTCGTCTTTGAATCCTGCGGCTCAAGTTTAACATCTGCTGAAACACTGTAATCTGCCCATTCAGTATCGCCTAAGGTAGTTGTAGGAGACGAGCCTCCACCCCAGTTAATAGGCATATTGCTGACATTTATCTTTTGCTGAAGCACCTTTGAACCGTCCGCTTTTTTTACTACTTCAAATGCTCCGCCGGCGTCACAAGTGTAGAGAGGAGTTCCTCCTCTTTCCTCTAAAAACTCATCAGAATAATTAAAGTCATCTGTATACGGAAGCGAAAGATTTGTATTTGCCTCATCTTTCTGATATTCCGATTTTTCTTCATCTGCATACCCCTTCTGACCAGATGTGGTTGTAAGCGTAACAATAGAATACGGCTCAACAGTATATGTAAAGCTGCCGTTTTCCGGTGTTACAGTTCCCGAATTTTTCAGCCAGTTCGCATCATAAGCCTGACCCTCATCAGGACCCTTTGTTACCCATGCTGTCAAAGGCGAATCTGCTTTGCTCAAATTGCTTACAGAAACATAATAACTTCTTGACTCTGATGTATCGTTTATAAATACCATCGTGTAATCCCCTGTGTCAGGATCTGCTAATGTGATGTAGTTGTTAGTCGTGCTTCCAATTCCGTGACCGTCGCCAGCTGCAATTCCGTCGCCAAAGCAAGCGCCGTCCACATACTTCATATTTTCAGTCTGGAACCTCGTAAAATGCTCCATAATGTAAGTTCCTACCTGAACCTCATAATGTCCGCTCCATGGCGTATCTGCCAGTATAAGCTGCTTTGGAACATACTGTGCGCCCGTATAATAAGCAGCAACAGCCGGCTGAAATTCATACATTGTCATTCCGCCGCCTTTTATTATGTTATTATCTTTATCAATATAATCTTGCTGGGCGTACATATTAAGAACTCTTACAGCGATTTCAAGAGGACCGTTTATACCTGTAAGTCCTGAACCCTTGGCAACATTATCAAGTTCAGCCCCTGACGCATTAGTAGCGTTTACGGCATACTTAGGATCAATAGTAACTGCAGTTCCCTCTGAATACCAGATCTCTTTTCCGTATTCTTTTTTTAGCTTCAGAGCATTCTCTCCCGGCCATGTTGAATAATGCAGTCCCATAACGTCTACTGCGTCTCTCAGCTCTGAGTCTGTCATCATCTCGTCTGCAATTTTAAAATGCCCAACTTCGTCAGACGCTATCAGCTTTATCTGACTATAGTCATACTTTGCTCCTGTTTCTTGAGCCGCTGAATCAAGATTCTTTCTCAAATATTTAATCCATTCATAGTCAGGATCGCCTATTTCATTTCTGTCTGCACTGACATAATCAAACTTAAGTCCATATTCATCGTATGCCGCATCAAGCGTGTTTTTATACCACTTGAATCTCTTAGCCATATTCTCTTCACTTGCTGTATCGTTTGAGCCGGTCCATTTCGGCGAGCCCCAGCGCAGCATATCAATTGAAATATCAGGGTTTATAGTCTTAGCGTCTGCACATAAGTGGAATCCTGCACCTCGGTTTACATTCGCTTCTTCATTTTCATCACGCATAGTGGCAGGCTCTGTTCCGGAGCTGGAATCGCAGTCTGAACCAAGCTCAATTTTAATGTGTGTAAGCCCTATTCCTGTTTTCTTATTGAACAGATAATTCATTATCTCCCAATAAGCATCGGGATTCTTTTCTTTATAGTCCATAAGCAGCCTTGATGAGTTGTTTGCAGAAACAGCTCCTAATCTCAGCGAATCCTGTGTGATTTTACTGCCGTCTATACTAATTGAAAATGTGTTTTCTGCTTGAGCTTTAATACTTTCCTTAGCCATAGGCATAACCCCCGTTATTGAAAATGTTAATACAATCGACGTAATAACGGCAATCAGTCTTGAATTTTTTAACATTGCTCGGCACCTCCTGATAATTATATCTTTATTATACCATTTATTAATTGCAAAAAGTATAACAAACTTGCTTTATTTTGCATATTTTTTGCTTTTTGAAAAAAGCTGTTTTCTAAACTTATTCGGTGAGATATTATATTGCTCGCCAAACTTTTTTATCATATAGCTTGTACTCGTAAACCCGCATTTTTGAGCCACTTCCGAAACTGAAAGGTCGGGCTCGTGCAGCAAATTATATGCCTTTGAAAGACGTGTAAAGGTCAAAAATTGTCTCGGTGACAAACCTGTCTGCTCTTTAAATATATGACTTAAATAAAACTTGCTCACAAAATACCTGTCGGCAATATCAGAAATAGAAATTTGTGCCCCGCAATTTTCTTGTATGTAACTCTGAATATCACCCACCAGTTTATTAGACTTTCTGATATTATGACTGTTCGTAAGTGCTGTATGTCTAAACAACCTTGCAAGAAACTGTGTTACGACAGATATAATAATATCTTCAGATAAAATGTCAGTTGAATCCATTTCTTTTTTTATGATATCCAAATATCCACGACATTCAAAATCATCTTTAATAATTATCGGTTCATTTATGGCATTTCCAATTAAAATATTGTAAATATAATCAGAATAGTATTTTTTTGAATACGCCCACGGATTAAGAAAAGCTAATGTTCGTTTATAACACGTTGAATCAATAATTGATATAGTATGATTTAACCCGCTAGGAATAATATAGAGCATACCATCTTTGAGTTCATATTTTTTACCTTCACAAATCAAATTTATATTGCCTTTATGTAAATACATTATCTCGCAAGATGTATGTTTATGTTCGGGAAAAAGAATAATATTATCATAACAACCAATATGCTCAATGCAGCTCATATATATCACTGACCTCAATATCTATTTTACCGGTTCATATAAATATTTTATCATAAATGTTAGTGTAAAACAAGTAATTGATATTGAAAAGTTCATCTCAAAAGTATTAGAATAAAATCTATCCATATGAAAACAATAAAACTATGAGAATAAAAAATAAACTAAAAAATTTAAAACACAGTAAAGCATATTACTATATTGTAGGCGGAGTTACCGGAATAGCCAACGGTCTATTCGGTTCAGGTGGCGGAATGTTAAGCGTTCCGCTTTTGGAAAACACAGGTCTTGAAGCAAAAAAAGCGCATGCTTCTTCAATAGCGATAACACTTCCGCTGTCAGTTGTCAGCACTGTTATCTACTCTCTCAAAGGTCATATAAACTACTCTCTGGCTCTTAAATATATACCTTTAGGACTGTTAGGTGCAATCGCAGGAAGCTGGCTTTTAAAAAAAATTTCAAATAAAATTCTTAAAAAAATATTCGGAGTTATTCTGATAATTTCGGGGATCAGGATGTTGATGTTATGAGTATTTTTGTAATTGCCGTTGTTTCGTTTCTAAGCGGGTTTATTGCGTCTCTTGGTCTGGGAGGCGGAATGGTGCTTATTATTTACCTTGCGATTTTTACGCAAATGGGTCAGCTTGAAGCACAGGGAATAAATCTCATTTTCTTTATCCCCATAGCCTTAGTCTCTATAATACTTCATACAAAATCAAAGCTGATAATATGGAAAAAACTACTCCCGTCAATTTTAACAGGAGTAGCTGCCGCTATTATATTCAGCCTTATCGCAAGTATGCTTGGATCAGAAATCTTATCAAAAATATTCTCGGTTTTTATAATAATCATAGGAATTAAAGAGCTTATTAAAAAACCTGAACAACAAAATAAAGCAAGGTACAAATAAGTGCCTTGCTATTTATTTTCGTTTTCCTTTTTCTTTCTCCTAAAATCAAGATAGCTTTCTAAAATGATAGTCGCCGCCACCTGGTCTATGACCTCTTTTCTTTTTTTGCCCCTTGTATTGGTTTCGTTTAGATAATTTTGTGCCGACACGGTAGTTGAACGCTCGTCCCACATATTCACGGGAACATCAACAATCTCATTCAATGAGTCAGCAAACTGCCTGCATTTTTCTGCTCTCGGACCATAGCTTCCGTTCATATTAAGTGGCAGACCTACAATAATTTCTCCAACCTCGTATTCCCCAGCCATATGTGCTACCTTTGTTATCAATATATTAAAATTGCGTTCTTCTATTGTTCCAATGGGCGACGCTAAAAATTCCGTTCTGTCGCAAACAGCAAGTCCTGTTCTAGCATCGCCTAAATCTACTGCCATAATTTTCATATATATTTCCCCTAAACTTACACGTTAATCTGACTTAGCGTTTCGCCGATCTTCTCGTGAATCACCAAATCAGCGTTATTATCCATATCAGTTTTTTCTCTGTTTATAAGAACAAGATTTTTACCCCTGAAATACCTTACCAGCGACGCCGCAGGATAAACTACTAATGACGTTCCTCCGATAATGAGCATATCCGCTTTGTCTATCATATTTATTGCCCCGGAAATAATGTTATTGTCAAGCCCTTCCTCATATAAAACGACATCCGGCTTTACTCTTCCTCCGCAAGCATCACATAACGGAACACCTTTGCTATTCTTTATATATATGGCGTCGAAAAATTTATGGCATTTCTCACAATAGCTTCTGTGAACCGAACCGTGCAGCTCATAAACATTCTTACTGCCTGCTAACTGATGAAGCCCGTCTATATTCTGAGTGATAACGCATGACAGCTTACCCTTATCCTCAAGCTCAGCCAGCTTTTTATGCGCTTGATTCGGCTTTATATCAAGAGCAATCATTTTATCCTTGTAGAACTTAAAGAACTCCTCCGGCTTATTTACATAAAAAGTGTGTGAAAGCATCTGCTCAGGCGGGTAGTCATATTTCTGATTATATAAACCGTCAACACTTCTGAAGTCAGGTATGCCGCTCTCGGTTGACACTCCTGCACCCCCGAAAAATACTATAGAACTGCTTTCATCAATCATTTTCTGAAGAAGTTTGATTTTTTCAACATAACTGTTATCCAAGTCTTTCCCTCCCTAGAATAAGTTATAAAATATATATTAATTTAATTTCTATTTATAACAATCAGAAATTTCCTTTAACCTTTTCTTTGCCTCATTAACAATTTTTTCAGGACCCAAAATTCTGGCATTGGTACCGAAAGTAAACAGCCAGCCCCAAAAAGTCGGGCTTATCTCAACATCAACATTTATGCTGAATCTGCCGTCATTCTTTTTGTTAATTAAAACCTTGCTTCCGAATCTGTCGATAACAACATTGATAAGAGAATTGTCAAACTCAATTTCAACATTTTCCCTATCACCGCCGTACATATCATATGTAGCCCTAAGACTTTTCACTATTTCATTTTCATCAACCGACAGCAAACGTCTTTTATCCTCACATATTCTGACATCTGATATTCTGTCAACTCTGTATCTACATAGCTTTTCGTGCTTATTGCAGTAACAGATTAGATAGTATTTATCATTTTCCCATATAAGCTGATACGGAGATACGCTGTAAATCTCACCTCCATGACGGAACTGTGCCTTTTTATCAATGCTGTATTCATAGTATTTGAATTCAATCTGATAGTTAGAGAAAATAGCCTCGTGAATAGTATTTATATTGTAATAAATACGTTCATTAAAGGTCTTTGTACGGTTTGCAACATACACATTTCTTCTTAATCCCTGTGCTTTGTATTTAGAAGTCAGCGTCTGCAGCTTGCCGATAAGCTCATCAGATTTTTTCTTTGTCAGAAAAACCGATGAGGATACTGCGTCTGCCAGAACATATAGCTCTTCGTCCTGAAAGGTCCTCGAACCGACATAATAAGCGTTTGCGTGCCCTCTTTTAATTGCCAAAATGTCAAGCCCGCTCTCCTGCAAAGACGTTATGTCATCATATATGGTCTTTCTTTCAGCCTTAATGCCGTATGCTTCAAGTTTTGAAATAAGCTCCTTTCCCGTCAGAGAATGAGTCTCGTCGGTCTCATTAAGCAAAATTTTCTCCAATATCAACAGCTTTAGCTTTTGTCTCGAAAAGCCCCCATTTGAAACAAGATTATAATTCTTCTCCATTACTTTCTTTTCCTCGCATTATCTATTAAATCAACATCTATCATAAAATCATACGCTAATTTTTAGTTTTATCAAACTCGTTTTTTCTCCTTAAATCAGAAACCTTTACCTTTGTTCCGTCTGGACGCAAAAGCTCGGTATGTTCAAGCTGCTGAGTGAGATTTCTTACATAACTTTGACGATACTCGTCTCTCAGCCTTTTCTGCTCTGACAATTCCTCCTTAGTCAGCCTGCGTTCCTTTGAAAGTCGGTAAAGCTGCGAAATTCTATCCAGTTTCTCCTTTTCCATCATCTATTCCTTTCCCATACAACTTTAAAAATATGTAATTTATTTTATCACATCTTTTTACAAAAATCAATGCAGAATTTAATAATTGTCCAAAAAAGTTCCCAGAAATTATTTTTTATAAAAAAATTTAAAAAATGTATTGACAAATTTTATCTTTGGATATATCATAAAAATTGTAAAAAGAACATTTGTTCTATGTATTTAGCTGGATATATAAATTACATTTTTAAGAAAGGACATAAAAATTATGGAAAACTTATTCAGGGCTTATATTAAGACAGCCGACGCTTTAAAAAAACAAATTGAATACTTAAAAACAAAGATCTATGAATCAACTGATGTTGACGAAAGAAAGGCTCTTTCAAAGCGCTCAGAAACACTTTATTCTGAATATCTTGACGTTTTATTCAGTGCAAGAATGATTGAAAATTACTTTAAACCCAAGCCAAATGTGAGCATTTCAAAAAAAGACGCTTGATTAGAGATTAAAATGAAAGGAAATCGTTTATTTGATGAGAAAATATACAAATAAGAGAGTGCCTATTGAATTTCTGTATTTAGATCAGGGTGTTAAACTCGGCGAATATGCTTCGACCTCTAACAAGCAGATAATCAAATTCCTTCGCGAGATAATAAATAATGATTTGACAAAAACTCAGAAACAATATATCATTATGTATTATATGAACAATATGAAAATCCACGAGATAGCACATGAATGCGGAGTTAATAAATCAACCGTCTCAAGAACTATCACGCGAGCTAAAAACCGAATTTATGAAAGGTTAAAATATACCAATTTCAGGAGCTTTATTGATAATGAAAACGCCGATATATGATTTCTTAAATGAATACAAACACAAAAACGGAATCAGGTTTCATATGCCCGGACACAAAGGCAAAGGTCCTGATGAATTAAGTACCCTCTCCCCTTTTGATATAACTGAAATCTCAGGCGCTGATTTTCTTTTCAGCACATCTGACAGCGGAATAATATGCGAAAGTGAAAAAAACGCTTCACATCTTTTTAATTCAGCTCTTACTGTTTATTCAACCGAAGGCTCTACACTTGCAATAAAAACAATGCTTTTTCTTGCAGTTAAAGGCAAACGAAGAAAAATTCTTGCCGCAAGAAATGTACATAAATCATTTATAAACGCCTGTGCGTTGATCGACATTGATGTTAACTGGATCTTTCCCTATGAAGAGATAAGTTCCGTATGCACAATGAAACTGTCTGCTGATGATTTAGAAAATGCTTTGTCTTTTTACAAAAAAAACGAGCTGCCCAGTGCCGTTTACATTACAACTCCTGATTATCTTGGAAATATGCTTGATATACACAGCCTTTCTAAAGTTTGCAAAAAATACGAAATCCCTCTGCTTGTTGACAATGCTCACGGTGCATATCTTAACTTTTTATCAAACAATATTCATCCCTTAAATCTCGGTGCTGATATGTGCTGCGACTCGACACATAAAACGCTTCCCTGCCTTACGGGAGGTGCTTATCTACACATTTCAAAATACACAAATGATGAGTTCAAAAGCAGAGCAAATGTCAAAGAAGCAATGCAGATTTTTGCAACGACATCTCCGTCGTATCTGATTCTGGCTTCTCTTGATTTATGCAACCGGCTTTTAAACACTGAAGAATTTATTAATAGACTTGATAAGACCTGCAAAAAGGTCAAAAAGCTTAAGGGTGAAATTAAATCAATAGGCTTTGATTTAATTGACAGCCCGCATTCCGAACCGCTCAAGCTGGTTTTGCTTACAAATAACTTGGACATTGGCGGAAATGAGCTTCTTTACCTGCTTGAAGAACATAACATCTGCTGTGAATATGCAGATATTTCAGCAGTAGTTTTAATGATCTCACCCGAAAATAATGATGACGACTTCAATGCTCTATTGTCTGCATTAAAAGAAATAAAAGACTCACTAAGGGAAAATTCACATTCTAATATATCAATTACCGATTTTTCTATTGCAAAGCCTGAAAAAAAGATGTCAATAAGGAATGCTTTATTCAGTAAATACGAAACAATTCCCATTGAAAAAGCACTGGGAAGAATATGCGCATCTTCTGTATCAATTTGCCCGCCGTGTATTCCTTTGGCAGTAAGCGGTGAGGTTTTTGACCGAAATACTATTAATTTGCTCAAAAGGTATAGCATTTTTTCTGTTAATGTGGTAAAATGAATTATAATAGATAAGAGCGGCGAGTCTCCGCCGGCACTCTGCTTTTGGAAGTTGAAATATATATTTTTGAACATCTACAGGCTAACACCTAGAGGCAAAATACCTTGTCTATTGTTTCTAAAAGCCGAATTTTTGAAAAGGTAGTCGTTATGGAGAATTTTTCATTTTATGAAAATGAAATATTAAAGAACACAATACGTTCAATGATATTAAAAGACAGAGTGGTAAACTCATTTCTTATTTACGGTGAAAAGGGCTTAGGTAAAAAAACTGCCGCTGATTATATATCCGCAGCACTTCTCTGTGAGAAAAAAAACGGAACTCCCTGCGGAGAATGTAAATCATGCAAAATGATTTTACACAAGACCCATCCCGATGTCATCTATGCTGAACCAAGCGGCAAAAGCGGAAACTACAAAGTAGACACTCTCCGTGAAATCGTTGAAAATGCACCAATTATGCCTAATGAAAGCAGGTATAAAATATATATCATTGCAGATATGGACAATACTCTTGTTCCTGCACAAAACGCACTCCTTAAACTGATTGAGGAGCCGCCAGACCACTGTATTATCATACTGACTGCTCAGTCACGAACTTCGCTTCTTCCTACAATTATTTCAAGAGTAATCTCTCTGTCGGTTCACGAGGTAACCAGCAGCTCTTGTGAAAAGGCACTTGCAGAGTACGGGTATAATTCTAAAGAGATTCAAAAAAGTGTTGAAATTCTTGGCGGAAATATAGGAAAGTGCAAAAGCTATCTAGAAAATGAGGATATAGTTGACGCTGTAACTATAACTAAGAACATTACAGACGCTGTTATTACGGGTGATGAATATTTAATTCTTAAAGAATTCAGCGAGCTTGCCGGTGCAAAGCCTATGACCTTAATGGTCTTAAAGCTTCTTTGCGAGGTCATTCGGGACGCTATGTCTTATAACGCTGGCTGCGGTGAAAAAATACTGATAAGCACATACAAAAGCGGAGCTGTCAGGTTGTCAGAACAAATAACTAATGCAAAAGCAAGAAAACTATATATTGTGATTAATAAATATATTGAAAGAATAAATTCAAACGGAAATCTAAGCCTTGCGCTTAACTCTCTATGCTCTGAAATTAAAGAAAATTTGTGAAACTTTCTGTTTGAATAAAATATCGGAGGATTAATATGGCTGAAATAATAGGCGTTCGCTTTAAGAGCGTAGGAAAAATATACTACTTTTCTCCTGCAAAAAACAAATTAAATGTGGGCGAAAAAGTAATTGTAGAAACATCAAGAGGAGTTGAATGCGGAGAGGTTGTTCTAAGCAACAGAGAGATCAGCGACGACGAACTCACTGCACCGCTTAAAGATATAATACGAATCGCTACAAAAAAAGATTTAGACAAAATAGAGCAGAACAAAAAGAACGAAACGGAAGCATTCAAGATTTGTGAAGAAAAAATCGCAAAGCACGGTCTTAATATGAAGCTGGTTGACGTTGAATGTACTTTTGACAACAATAAACTGCTTTTTTATTTCACATCTGAAAACAGAGTCGATTTCAGAGAGTTGGTAAAGGATCTAGCGTCAGTTTTCAGAACCAGAATTGAGCTTAGACAAATAGGCGTGCGTGACGAGGCTAAAATGCTGGGCGGTCTGGGTATATGCGGAAGACCGTTTTGCTGTAAATCATTCTTGGGAGATTTCCAGCCGGTGTCTATCAAAATGGCGAAGGATCAAAGTCTTTCTTTAAATCCTGCAAAAATCTCGGGAACCTGCGGAAGGCTTATGTGCTGTTTGAAATACGAGCAGGACGGATACGAAGAGCTTATTAAAGGACTTCCGAAAATAGGAGCTGTTGTAGATGCTCCCGATGGAAAAGGAAATGTTGTTGACATTAATATTCTGACTGGCAAAATAAGAGTAAAAAATTTAGACACTGAGGCAGTAAACACTTATACAAAAGATGAAATCAAGGTCTTAAAGGACGGAATCAACAAAATCAATAATGAAGAGTTAAAAGAACTGAAGGATCTTGAAGATAAATAAATTTCAATTTGTTACAAGCTAAAAGCACCTACCCAATTTGGATAGGTGCTTAGTGTGTATCTAAAATCTATTTTTAGGGGCAGCCCTCTCTTGCATGGGCTTAACCTGAAAATGCATAGCATTTTCAGCTAGAAAATAGACTAACGTCTATTTGCCCATTTAAAAACAGTCCACTGGACTATTTTTAAATTCACCCCTGTGCGGAACGCACTCCGTAAAGCATTTCGCTGACGTCTCGTCAGCGACAGGGCTCTGCCCTTGACCCGCCCAACGATGACGTTGGATCCAGTTCGTGTTTTAACTTTGTTAAATGTAAACACACTGTATCTCACGTTTGTTTTTTTGCAAATAATTTGAACTGCCGTTACTCAATATTGAACATTGTGAATACTACCCAAAGGCAGCAGAGCCACCGACGGCTCGTCGGCTTGACCGAAAACTTTTAGTCAATTATGCTAAACCTTTTTTGACAGGCTAAGCACCTACCCAATTTGGATAGGTGCTTTACTATTTACTGTATTTACCTAATCATCATAAATAGATTCTGATTCCCAAGAAATAATATTGCCAGTTTCACTGTCAATTTCAAAATCATATTCCATTTCGTTGTAAACTATAGAGCCTTCATAGATCTGTCTGCCGTCGTCGTATTCAGAATGAATACGTATATCTTTTTCTGTCGCTCCTTTTACCTTACTCAATGCTGTTTTCTTTGCGTCATCTAAAGACACGCCTGCTTTACTTTGTGCCGCTGAACCAAAGTCGTTATCTATATCTGTATCCTTGCTTCTAATACTTCCGTCCTCAGCCGAAATTTCATATTCGTATTCTTTATTGCTTACATAGAAATCTACTTCATATACCGATATGCCGTCATCAATTTTCTGATTTATTCTCATTCCTGTAATATCAGATTCGGATACATTTGCGTCTTTTAACGCTATACTTTTTGCGTCATCTTCTGAAATTGAAGTATTTGCAGCTTTTGTACTCTGTGAGCTTGTTGTGCTTTCAGATTGCTCAGTATTGCTTGTATTAGCAAGGCTCTCCGACAACTGAGTAGTATCGCTTGATACATCAGATGAAGTCTTATCTTTTTCACCGCAACCTGCCATAATTGCCGTTATTGACATTAATACAGCCAAAATTAGAATCTTTGTTTTCATTGTTCTGACCTCCGTTATTATAAGTTACTTTGATTCTATCAATATAATTTTAACATTTTTGCAATAAAATATGTATGATTTATGATTTTACCAAATATTTCGTAGTGATGCAAAAATCGACACCGAGTTAATCGATGCCGATATATTTATATAATAATCTATAAAGTTTTAATAAGTAAAAAATTATTTTGCGATATGATATATTCTATTTAAGTTCTGCCGCCTAAACCAAAGGAAATCGACAACGCACTGTTCACAGCAGACATTGAGTTTGTATCAAGCTCTCCCATTCTCTCTTTAAGACGGGTCTTATCTATTGTTCTTATCTGCTCTAACAAAACTACCGAGTTTTTCGCTAAACCGCAGCTTGAAGCGTTTACTGCAATATGTGTAGGCAGCTTTGCCTTATCCATCTTGCTTGTTATCGCCGCCGCTATAACGGTAGGGCTGTGCTTGTTCCCGACGTCGTTCTGAACAATCAGCACAGGTCTCATTCCCCCCTGCTCCGAGCCGACTACCGGGCTTAGGTCTGCGTAATATATTTCTCCCCTGTGAATTCCGTTGTCATAATAACCCGACACATATAACACTCCCATTTTCATTTGATATTAGTGTTGACCGCACAAATAAGTTTTAAACACCTTTATATTAAAAAACGGGGAGCAAAAGGTGTGATAGTTTATTATATGACATTGTTCTTTAAAATGTGATAAAAAATTTACTTGGCTTTAAACCTCTGATAATTAGTGAAAAAATAAAGAGAGTATCAAAAGATACTCTCTCTAGGTGCAGAGATAAAGCCTTTTTAGGGGCAGCCCTCTCTTGCAGGGCATGCCCCTCTTAAAAAACAGTCCACTGGACTATTTTTTAATTCACCCTGTGCGGAGCGCACTCCGTAAAGCATTTCGCTGACGTCTCGTCAGCGACAGGGCTCTGCCCTTGACCCGCAAGCCTTTTGAAAAAGGCTTGACCGAAAACTTTTAGTTAATTACGCTAAACCTTTTTCGACAGGTTTAAGAGAGTATCAAAAGATACTCTCTAAAAATTTCGGGTTGAATACTATAATTTAATGCAAAGATTTATTCATTATCATCTTTATCATCAAAAATATTTGCACCTTGAAGATTTAATACATAGTCTCCCATTTTAGGTAAAACCTTTTTTAACTTTCTTAAAATCTTTAATGACAAATTAGCATCTTGAAGATTGATCACATTGCCGCCAACTTTAAAAATTTCATTTTTTCTGGTTTGCCACCAATCATCATAGCTTAGATCTTCAAGCTCTCCGTATGCGGAACACTCCTTAACAGGAATGATCTGAGTTACAGCTCTCATTGCATCAAACAGAAATTCCACATTTTCAGCGCCACCCGTGTTAAACTTTATCTCATATATTCTGAGAATAGTTTCACCGAGTTTTTTAGAAATCACAGGCTTATACCTGCCACGCTCAAGGACATATATAGTCTGGTTTTCTTC
>CANRAO010000017.1 GCA_947628615.1 uncultured Clostridia bacterium | reverse complement strand
AAAAAAGACAGCCGCTTTAGCGGCTGCCCGAGATAGTAATGCTATGTCAAACATTCAGTAACCCCTTTTAGGGGTTGTGCAAACCACCACTTTAGTGGTGGTTTTGATTATATAACGGTAGTTTTAAAAAGGTAATACTTTATTCTACTTAGAGAGTTTTTAAATATTTAAGAATTATAAATTTTAGTCCCCGAGTAGTTACCAAACCAAATTTTCAGGAATAAAAAGACGTCTGCAAAGCTTTTAAACGCCTATTGCTATAAATAATACATAGTTAAAAAGATTTTTTAAATGCGGGTACAAAAAATCCACATACTGTTTAGTACGTGGACCGGATGCAACGTCACACCTTCGGGTTATGAGCGCAAACTCTCAATAATTACCAATTTCAGCGTAAGTAAATCTATGATAATATAGTGCAATCTGAGTAAGTCCCCCTGTTCATGTATTGCAATATATTAAAGCCTAATAAAATTTAGAGGAAGGGAAAATGGAGGGAATTTATTCTACGTTACTCTACTTTTTTAAAATGGAGTTTGATGATTTTGCACTGTCTTTTGCTTTTATTTTTATGAAGGCTTTTCCTTGCTCCAAATATAAATCCTGTTGCTCAGGTGATAGTGAACGGAATATTCTTATTAAATCATCTTCCTTGCTGCTTTTGACTTGGTTTGTATAAAAATCTAAAAGGTAATCTGTTGTAACATCAAAATAATTGGCAATGATTTTTAATGTCTGAAAATCCGGTTCGCTTGTTCCTTGAACATATCCGCCTAATGTAGAAACAGGTATTTTCAAATCATATGCTAATTGCTTCTGTGTTAAATCTTGTTCTTCTATAAGCAATCGTAATTTATCAGAAAAAATCATTGTATCAACTCCTGTTTTTATTTTAAAGGAGATAATGAATTATTTTCAATAAAAAACGAGATAATCGTTGACAAAACTAATAAATAGTATTATAATGCTATTGTAACACATTTTGTTTTTGATATTCAGATGAAATGTATGAAAAAAATATAATATTCTGATAAACAAGTATCAGAAAAGAATTGGAGGAATTAAAAATGGCATTTTGTATTAAATGCGGAACAGAAATAACAGATGAAATGTTATTTTGTCCTAAGTGTGGAAACAAGGTAGGTGAACAACCAAAAACAATTAATCAATCACAAGTAAATAATCAACAGTTTAATCCACAACAAAACTACCAGTACCAAGCAAATAATTTCACTCAGCCTACAGCATATTCATATTTGCAAAGACTTTCTGGAAAAGTTAAGACTGAGGCAATAATTTGGGTCGTTATAGCATCTTTGCAGTTGTTATTAGGTATTATTCTTTTAATACAAGGTATTTCATTATCAGGCTACTCTTGGACTCAAGATACAGCAATGGTATATTATGTTCAGGGACTCGTTTTAATAGTAATCTCAATTGTGAATTATAAAGTATCATCAAATGACTTCAAATACAGTAGAGAGGTTTTGATTAACCCTGTTGGCATTGTAAATAAGTTTTCACCTATCGGTGGTCGTATTGGAAATTTGATCTATAATATTTTGTTCGGCGGAGTAATAGGTGTTATAGGTTCAATATTTGGTTTCGTTACAAGAAGCTATGTTATGAATAATGCAACAACTTTTAATAACATTGAAGCAGTGTTCATATCAAAAAATTCTAATGTAAAATAAGGAGAATTCTATTAATGAAAAGATTTATAAGTTTAATAATGTGCATACTTTTAACAGTTATTTCAGCAGGCTGTGGAAAAGAAAATGGAAACTCTCAAAACAATAAGGTTGTTGATAACTCCAACTTGCAGACAGAAAGTAATACAGTAGAAAACTCACAGTATCAATCAAATGCAAATATAACTGAGGAAGAAAATCCAGGTGCGGATAATTATCTAGGATTAAGAAACATAAAAATAGACAGTACAACTGAATTAACCGAAGAACAAAAACTGGTATCTCAGTATTTTGATAATGACTACATAGATATTACTGATTATGAGTTTCTTGCTCGTTATCCGTCAATTTTTGAGGGTGCACAAATCTATTTCACAGGAACAATTCAGAAGATAATTAAATCAACAGATGATGATTATGAAATGCTAGTCTGGGTTGGGAAAAATGAGGGATTATTTTACTATAGAGATTCAAATATGGGAGTAATGTATGATGAATACAAAGAGAAAACAAAAAACAATCTTATTGTAATTAAAGGAAAACAGACAGATACAAGACTTGTTACAGGGGACGATATTGTTGTTTATGGAAGATATAATAAAATTGAGACTACAATCATAGATAAAATCTCATATACCGTACCAACTATTAATGCGTATCGAACATTTTTTAACAAAGGGATAAGTAGTCCCGATGTGTTTGAACCTGACTTTATTAAAAAAGTTGCAACTGTATTATTTGGTAATAGTGTAGAAGTTAGAAATGCTTCTGATGGCGAGGATTATGATTCCAGTGCAGGTGCAGGTGAATGTACTTTTGATGATAATCCATTTATGATTTGTGAACCTGAGAATCAATCCAATTCAAAATTTACTAAGTATAGAATGTATTTAAAAAATGGAATTATAGAAGATGCGAAGTCTAGTTCTAGTATTGGTGGAACAGGCACTTCGGTTGATGATTCAAATATAATCAGAAAATTTGAGTTTACTCCGGACTTTCAGCATTATCTTATTTATACATTTGATACCGATCTTAAAACATTAACCGTAGGATATTATGATGAAAATTTTAATAAAATATGGCAAAGAGATTTTGAAGAAACCATAAATGGAGTTTACGACTATACTCAAAAGAATTTCTATATTGTTGCAAACAATGATCTTTATATAATTGATATGACAACAGGAACGGATGTTACTACGCCAAGCTATGTTGGAACTAAATCCGATATAAGAAAAGTATCCGACGGTTTAATTATGCTTTCAGCTTCAAATGCAGATTCGGTAATGAAAGTGGATCTTGAAGGTAATATAGTATGGAAGACTAATATTACAAATGAGTATTATATTTTTGATTGGATGAATTCTGTTCAGTTTGTAGATAAAAAAATCATAATTGCAAATCCATATGTCTCCTTTGAACTTGATGCTGAAACTGGTGAACTAAAAACTACGGGAGAGTTAGTTGGATAATATAAATATTTTTTATTTTTAAACTAGACAATTTAACAAAGGCGCTTAGACTAAAAAACCTAAGCGCCTTTATTTTGTTTGCTTTAGCGTATCTAAACCCCCGGTTCTACCGGGGGAGTTAAAAAAGCTTTAGCAATAGCATTTTGGGCTTGCATAATGGCTTGACTTTGTGCTGTGTTGTATTATTGAAGTAAATAGTCACTTTCAATTGTGCGCAAAACTAATTGTTGCCGTAAGATACCCGTTTACAGGTTGCAGGGCCAGTCAATGCTATGGCACCTTTCAGTGCCCCCTTACGGGGGCTAGCCTGTAATAACCCCTTTTAGGGGTTGTGCAAACCACCACTTTAGTGGTGGTTTTGATTTTGCCTATACGCCCTACAGAGGGCTTTTCTTTTTATTGGGAAAGCTTTTCGCCAAACTTAATTAAACCTCTCTATGACGTCTGCAGACACTTCAAAAACCTATGTATGCGTTTAGTGTTGAGAAAAATATTTTAATATCCGAGTTTTCAATTCTTTGTGAATTATCGTTAGTGATTTATTAATTTGAAAAAATTGAGTTTTAATAGAATCATTAATATCGTTCTTGATAAAGTACTGTAAATCAAGCATAGCCTGACATATTAGCTCTATTTGCTCTATCGGATTGATAATAGTAATCTCCATCATTCTATACACCCCCCATTTTGCTTACTTATAACAATTCAGGCAGTGAAATAATTATGTTATTTATAGGATTCTATTTAAAATTTCATAAACTGTCAAATTATTTTTAAGGATAATGTTCCGTAAAAGAAAAATAACGCTTTTATATAAACTTATTTGATATAGAAAAATATTGTATCAAATCATTGTTATTTACTATTATTTTATTTTTGCCGAAATAACTTTTGAAAAATTTTTAAAAAGTTTTGATGTTTTTTGCTTTCTATTTCATTATTAATTATAGAACCGTAAAATCAAGATGTAAATATTTTGTTAATTTTTATAAAAATCTTGATGTTTTTATGGGAGTGAAAACGTTATTAATATTATAGGCTTTTTTTAAGGAGGAATATTATGTCAGAAAAGATTAAAATTAGAAAAGAACAAGCACACTACATTCCAAATGATAAACTTACTAAAGTTTATATAGGGAATCACATTGTTGAAGCAATTACGATTCAAAATGCAAGTAACACAATTCATAATTATAAGAAAATAAGCAAGGACGGTAATTTAATCACCGGTGGAAGATTAGCACCGAAAACCATTCTTGACCACCATAGAGTAATATCTAAAATTTTATCAACTGCTGTAAAGTGGGGATTGCTTGAAAAAAATGTTGCGGAGCGTGCAGATCCTCCCAAAGTACCTCATAGGGAAATACGCTATTTGAATGAGAAAGAAGTTAGACAAATGATAACTCTGCTTGTTTATACTGGTATTCGCCGTGGAGAGCTATGTGGATTGGAATGGAAGGATATTGATTTTCAAAATTAAGTAATGCATGTATGCCGTTCTGCTCAGTACATAGGAAATAAAACTATGATTACCAAAGAGCCGAAAATAAAATCAGGAATTCGTCATTTCTCATTGAGTACCACTGCTTGTATTATGTTAAGAAAATATAGACAATGGCAAATTGAGCAACGTTTTAAAGCAGGAGATCAATGGTGCGAATGCGACAGGTTATTTACTTCATGGAATGGACAGCCTATTCACCCTGACACTATTACAAACTGGTTTGCAAAATTTATTAAAAGAAGTGAGTTACCTTATGTAACGCTTCATTCACTTCGTCATACGAACGCAACGTTGATGATTGCAGAGGGTACAGATGTATGTACTGTATCAAGAAGACTTGGACATGCAAATACTGCAACTACTCTTAATATCTATGCACATGCGTTAAAATCCAAAGATAGAGAAGCCGCAAATACAATTGAAAGGACATTGAGCAGATATGCATAAATCGACTAATATTTTAGAGTTTTTGGATGCTCGGAGGGAAACGGGAGGGAAATTGAATAGATTTTTAATTTTTCCGAACAAAAGAAAAAACCCTGAAACCGTTTGATTTCAAGGCTTTCAACTGGTTGCGGAGGCTGGATTTGAACCAACGACCTTCGGGTTATGAGCCCGACGAGCTACCGAACTGCTCCACTCCGCGATAAATTTTATTATACTTTTTTAGTGCTTATTTATTATACCATTAAGCAGAGCCTTTGTCAAGACTTTTTATAAAAAATAAGAAATAATTTGAATCTGTTAAAGGTTTGTATAATAAAAAGCAGTCAAAGCGGCTGAGTAATGCTCAGCCGCTTATAATTTAATTACTTGATTAATATTTTATTGTTCGTCTCAATGTGATTTTATCAGACATATTTAACCCTTGCAATAGTCAATTATCGACTTTATAAACTGCCTTCCTGCAGCACATTTTGAAAGCTTGTTAAAATCACAGTTGCAGACAACAACCTTTCCATTGCTCTTTTTGTATTCGTAAAGCATTGCTAATTGGTGGTTCCTGTCGAAATTGTCTATAGTGCGTACAATGAATTTTTTGTCCTCATAACGATTGTCAAGGATCTCACTCTTTGAGTTTTCGACAATTTCCCACCATTGTTCGGTTGAAAATACCTCGCTCGGAAAGTGCGAAAGTGCAGGGTGAGTGTTGTCAATCAATAGACCCATGGTTCCAACAGGAAGAGGCTTGTTCATCATTTTTGATATTGAACTGAACATAGGATAACACCAGAAGTCCTGGCAATAAAAGCCCTGTATGAAATCGTTTTCATTTAACTTGTCAAGGTCAGGTACTATCAGTATCGTTTTGCCATTTGACAAGAGACTCTCAACCTCTGGAGAGTCAACATTCTCGAAAATATATGCTCCTGAAATATCAACGTGGTCGATAATAGGAAATACCCAAAACTTATATGAATTTTGTATGTCCGTTCCCTCGATTTTCAGAGAAAAATCAATTGTGCGAACAGTGTCTGTTTCGGGGAGTGTTACGTCAATATCGCAAATGTCAATATAATTCTGACCGTCCGTCTGTTTTATAGTCTCACTTCCGCTTGCAATAATGCTGCCGCATGAGCATTTTAGCTCCCAATTCAAAATTTTTGAATCAATGCTGTAGTTTCTGTAGTACGCAAGCTCAATATGAGCTTTGAATTTGTCACCGCTCTCATAAGTGTAACTGTCAAATTTGGCAAGTAATACAGCGTCAGAACAGAATGTTCTCCACTCCTCAGGAGTACAAATTCCTTTTTGATCCATAAATGCGTCAAGAACGCCAACCAAAGCCGTTCCCTGACCGCTAAAATCCTGAATATCAAGAATGTGAAAGCCTCCAAGCAGTCTTGAACGGAAAACTGTTTCCATTTCTTCTTTGTAGCAAGCTACAGTCAGTTTGCCGGAGGCACGAAAAAAGTCCTTGGCTAAGTGTCCCAACCCTGCGGATTCCATATGTTCTTTGAACATTTCAAAATTTTTCGGCTTCAGCGAGCCTGTATACTTTTTTATTTCATCGAAATCAGGATATGTTTCATATTGCCCAATTTCGTGAGTAATAATTGGTACATCCGGTATAAAGTCTGCGTCAGCCTCGCTTGCTTTTACCGTTTTCATTGTAGTTCCGTATTGTATCTGTATTGTTCCGTCGGAGCTTTCTTTGTTTTTACCTTCGCTGACCGTTGGGTGAATTACGCTGTCATAGCACATATCAGTTGCAGGTTTTCTAGTTTGAATATGACCGAGAGGTGCGTCGCACGTTGCAAAAGAACCACGCAAAAGTCTGTCTTGTGCAAGTCTTACGCCGCAGAAGAAATCATCATTTTCCAAAACCTGAGGGAAAAATTGAAAATTGTTAGAACCCTGCGTATAAAGAAATCTCTTATCATATTTCTTGAAATCTCCGATTATTTCGTTTAATCGAGAAGGGCTTCCCCAAAGTTCGTTTCCGAGCGACATCATACAATAAGAAGGATGATTGCCGTAGAATTTCATCATTTTGAATCCCTCTTCAATAAGGAATTCCTGTTCAACTTCGTTATAGCCCTCTTCATCCTTTGCAGCTATCGTTCCCCAGAAGGGTAGCTCAGGCTCCATATATATACCAAGCATATCAGCGGCAATAAAAGCAGCCTCAGGCGGACAGCAGGTATGATAACGATAATGGTTCATACCGTAATCTATAGATATGCTCATAACTCTTAGCCACTCTGAAACGTCGGTAGGCATAAAGCCCGTTTTCGGGAAAATCAAACCGTCGTGTTTTCCACGAAGAAAAGTTTTTCTACCGTTTATTGTGAATTTGTCTTTGTTGGTCTTAAATTCACGAAGACCTACAATAGTGCTGTAAGTGTCATTGCCAATTGAGATTGAAAGATTATAAAGATAAGGGCGGTATTCGTCCCACAAATAAGCATTCTCACCCATTTTGTATGTTATGTCAATTTTCCCGCCTGCGTATTCATAATCGCACGGAGGAATCATTTGATCGTTCTTTGCCTTCGGTCCGTCAAATCCGACTGCAGAAACAGTAACTGTGCCGGCACTTTCACCGACTACATCAGCCTTTATATGAAGCGTTTTTGTGTGTATATCACTTTCTACAAAGACATTTTCCACATAGGTTTTGTCAAAAATCTGAAGCTCTATTCTGCCGATAATACCGTTCCAGTTTGTCTGAGTGTCAGCAGAAGTCAGATGACCGCCGCCTGTTCTGTATCCGAAATTGGCAACCCTTATGGTAACAGTATGGATACCGTCAGTTACATAATCAGTTATGTTGTAAATATGCGGAGCAACCAGGGAATCACAGCTTCCTATTTCGTTGCCGTCAATATATAAAGTAGTTATTCTTGTACGCTCTAAAAATATAAAAGCGTTTTTACCAACAGCTTTTGAAAAATCCACCTCTTTTGAAAACCATGCCCAGCCTTCAAAATAATAAATATCTGTTAGGTAATCTTTCTCGCGTTTTTCATTGAATTTGCCTTTTTGAGCGTTTGATGTTGAGTTGGGTAGCATAATACTGTCGCTGAACGGAGGCGTTTTTCCCTCCAGTTTTTCATCAAGCTCAAGCGACCATTTTCCGCTTAAATCAATAAACTCTATCATTGTTTCTCTCCTGTAAAAGTCTCAATTTATAATCTTAAAATAAACAGCATACGGGTTATATATTATCATAAATAAAAAGCAAAAGCAATACTTTTTATAAATTATTTTTAAAAGAAAAAACCTATTGAAACAAAATCAATTCAATAGGTTAATTAGTTTATTTTATTACATAAGTCTTTCTCTGATTTTTGATAAAAAGCTTTGCCTTTTTGCGTAATTCTTTTCACTTAGCATATTATCAAACTCATTAAGTCTTCTTATCATTTCTTTATTAAGACCTTTAGGCGTTTCAACAACTACCCTTACATAATGGTCGCCCTTGTCGCTTCTGTTGAGCTTCTTGATTCCCTTTCCTCTAAGTCGGAAAACAGTACCTGTCTGCGTTCCTGCCGGAACTGTGTATCTTACCTTTCCGTCGACCGTAGGAACGGTTATCTCATCTCCGAGAGTAACCTGAGCAAAAGTCAGAGGGATTTCTGTCCATACGTCGAAGCCGTCTCTTTCAAATACGCTGTCGCGTCTTACTGAGACAGTTACATTAAGATCTCCGTTAGGTCCGCCGTTGATACCTGCGTCTCCTGCGCCTGCAACCCGAAGCGTCTGACCGTTGTCAATACCTGCAGGAATTTCGATTTCTCTTTTTGCCGAACTTCTTGTGCGTCCCTGTCCTGAACATCTTGGGCAAGGGGAGTCTATTATCTTTCCCTGTCCTGAACATCTTGAACAAACCCTTGTTGAAGTAATTGAACCAAAAGGAGTTCTCTGCTGAACATTGACTTGTCCCCGTCCTCCGCAGTCGGGGCAGGTTTTCGCTGATGTTCCGGGCTTAGCACCTGAGCCTCCGCAGTCAGGGCATCTTTCCATTCTGTTCATTCTGACTTCTATTTTCTTGCCCTTGCAAGCTTCCATAAAGTCAATAGTTACGCTTGCACGAATATCCTGTCCGCGTCTTGGGGCATTAGGGTTAGCGGAGGCACGTCCTCCGCCGAATGAGCCAAAAATAGAATCGAAAATATCGCCCATATCTCCGAAACCGCCAAAGCCTCCGAAGCCTCCTGCTCCTGCACCTCCGCCGTAGCTGGGGTCAACTCCTGCGTGCCCGAACTGGTCATACTTTGCTCTTTTGTCGCTGTCCGAAAGGACTTCGTATGCTTCGTTTACTTCTTTAAATTTTGCTTCTGCTTCTTTATCGTTAGGATGCAAATCAGGATGATATTGTTTAGCCAGTTTTCTGTATGCTTTTTTTAGTTCATCATCAGAAGCACCTCTTGATACGCCCAGTACTTCATAATAATCTCTTTTTTCTGCCATTAATATGACCATTCCTTTCTCCAGAAATCAAAAATTTTATGAGAAAGATACTAAAATCGTCCTTTCATTATTATGTAAAATGGGAGAACAATGTTCTCCCTTTTACAGTATAGCAAGCTTTATTCTGCGTCGCTGAATTCTGCATCTATAACGTCATCGCCGTTATCTGACGATGTTCCGTCAGCACCTGTGTCAGGTCCTGCCTGAGCGCCCTGCGCCTGCTGTGCCTGAGAGGCAGCCTGTTGGTAAACCTTTGTAGCAACGCCCTGGAACTCTGTTTCAAGCTCTTTTTGCTTAGACTTGATAGCTTCTATATCTGTACCCTTCAAAGCCTCTTTAAGAGCGTCTATCTTTGCCTGAACAGATGATTTTTCGTCAGCAGAAATCTTATCGCCGAATTCGCCTAATGATTTTTCACACTGGAATACCATCTGATCAGCTTGGTTTCTTGCATCGACCTCGTCCTTTTTCTTTTTATCTTCTGCTGCGAATGCTTCTGCCTCTTTAACAGCTTTGTCTATATCCTCCTTAGACATATTAGTTGAAGAGGTAATAGTAATGTTCTGCTCTTTTCCTGTTCCTAAGTCTTTAGCAGAAACGTGAACAATACCGTTTGCGTCTATATCAAATGTAACTTCGATTTGAGGAATTCCTCTAGGAGCAGGTGCGATACCGTCAAGACGGAACATACCCAGCTGTTTGTTGTCCTTAGCGAATTCTCTTTCACCCTGAAGTACGTTTATATCAACTGCTGACTGGTTATCAGCCGCTGTTGAGAATATCTGCGACTTCTTTGTAGGGATAGTTGTGTTTCTCTCTATAATCTTTGTGCAAACTCCGCCCATTGTTTCAAGACCGAGTGAAAGGGGAGTAACGTCAAGCAGAAGCAATCCGTCTTTGATGTCTCCGCCGAGAACGCCGCCCTGAATTGCTGCACCTAATGCAACGCACTCGTCAGGGTTGATACCCTTAAACGGTTCTTTGCCTATAAACTTTTGAACAGCTTCCTGTACAGCAGGAATTCTTGAAGAACCTCCTACCATCAATACCTTGTTGAGGTCGCCTGATGAAAGACCTGAATCTGATAATGCCTGACGGACAGGTCCCATAGTTTTCTCGACTAAGTCAGCGGTGAGTTCATTGAATTTAGCCTGTGAAAGTGTAAGCTCCATATGCTTAGGACCTGCAGCGTCTGCTGTGATAAACGGAAGGCTGATAGATGTTGTTGCTGTTGACGAAAGCTCGATCTTAGCTTTTTCAGCAGCCTCCTTGAGTCTCTGCATAGCCATCTTGTCATTTGAAAGGTCGATACCCTCAGCTGCCTTGAACTCGCTTACCATCCAATCAATAATTCTCTGGTCGAAGTCGTCTCCGCCGAGACGGTTGTTACCTGCTGTTGCCAAAACCTCAGTAACACCATCACCCATTTCAATGATCGACACATCAAATGTTCCTCCGCCCAAGTCATATACCATGACCTTTTGGTCGCTCTCTTTATCAAGACCGTATGAAAGAGCAGCGGCAGTAGGTTCGTTTATAATTCTCTTAACATTTAAGCCGGCGATCTGACCTGCGTCTTTTGTTGCCTGTCTTTGGGCGTCTGTGAAATAAGCAGGAACAGTGATAACTGCTTCGGTAACGCTTTCGCCGAGATATGCTTCGGCGTCAGCCTTGAGCTTTTGCAGAATCATTGCTGAAATCTCTTGAGGAGTGTATTCCTTTCCGCCCATTTTAGCTTTATAATCAGAGCCCATATGTCTTTTGATAGAAATAACAGTGTTATCAAAATTCGTAACAGCCTGTCTTTTTGCTACCTGACCGATAAGTCTGTCGCCTGTTTTTGAAACTCCTACAACCGATGGAGTAGTTCTTGCGCCCTCGCTGTTAGGAATTACAACGGCTTCGCCGCCCTCCATAACTGCAACGCAGGAGTTTGTTGTACCTAAGTCAATACCTATAATTTTACCCATAATTAATCATTTCCTTTCTAATCATTAAGTTAGTTGTATTGGTATTTTTGCTAAGTGTTAGATCTTAGCAGAAATTGATTTACAATTTTTATTTAAGGATTTGCAACTACTACCATTGCATATCTTATTATCTTATCGCCGATTTTATAACCCTTTTGAAATACCTGCGCAACTTCATTTTCACCCAGCTTATCGTCCTCGATCTGATTTACCGCATTGGCTATATTCGGATCAAATGTTTCTCCTAGAGGATCAATAATTTCAACGCCGAGTTTTTTAAGAGTATCATAGAATTGGTTAAAAATCATCTCAACGCCCGACTTGTATTTTTCGTCAGTAGTTTCAGCATTCAAGGCTCTTTCAAAATTATCAAATACAGGGAGAATTTCGCTTATTGTATTACCAATAGTAGTATTTGAAATATCAAGTCTTTCCTTTGCTGAACGCTTTCTGAAATTATCATATTCAGCGGCAAGTCGCATATATTTATCTTTTTGTTCGTCTAATTCTTTTTGAAGTTTTTCCTCAGCAGTAGGTTCTGCTTCGTTTTCGGTTTTATTCTCTGTATTATTGTCGTTATTGTCGTTATTGTCGTCAACTGCCTTTTCACATGGCGTATCCTCGACATCATTGTTTTCAGTTTCATCAATAACTTCTTCTAAGTCTTTTTCATTATCGTTTGCCATTATTTATCACTGCCCTTCGCTGTCTGTATTGTCAACATCACTAATATCCATAACATTTTCAGAATCATATTCATTTTCTGAAATCATATCTGAAATTCTGCTTGTAAAATATTCAAGATAAGGAATAAACTTCGCATAATCAATTCTCATAGGTCCAATAAGACCGATAGTGCCTGCGGGCTTTCCGCCCTTTTGGTACTGCGAGGTAATTATGCTTGAATTATTTATAACAAAGCCGTCGCCCTCAGGTGAAAACATAACGTGAAGTCCCGAAAAGCTCTCGTCAAACAGTTTTGCAATTTCCTTTTTATTATCCAGAAACTCAATTATCTCATTTTTGTCAAAATCATCATATTTTAACAGGTTTCTTTCACCCTTAAAAGAGATTTCTTTTTGCGTTATTTCCTGCGACATTTTATAAATCTCTGCCACAAGAGGCGATAGAGTCATCATATAAGTTCCCATTGCCTCTTCAAGCTTTTTAATAAGGTCGTCAGAGAGCTTATCTATTTCTATGCCCTCTAAATTCTCTCTGAGAAAGTTTGAAAAGAACTCTAACTGCTCGTTTGTAAGGTCAAACTGAAGTCTGCAAACTTTGTTCTTTATATTTCCCGACGAAGTAATAAGAAGCAGCACATACATACGTTTTCCGGTAGGGATAACTTCCACCTTCGAAATAATTGAAAACTTCGGCGTTTCGGTTGCAACTACCGTTGCACATTTTGTAAGCTCTGCCAGTGCAGTAGAAGCAGACTGAACGATAGCCTCTTCGGTCAGATCCTCTCCGCTGGGGAGCATTGACTCAATTAAATCCTTTTCCTCCTTTGTAAGAGGATCGGTTTCAATCAGCTTGTCAACATAAAATCTGTAGCCTTTATATGTCGGCACTCTGCCTGCTGAGGTGTGAGGCTGTTCGAGATAACCCTGCTTTTCAAGCTCTGCCATTTCGTTTCTTATAGTCGCCGAAGATGCCTTTATATACTTCATCATCGCCTTTGAACCTATAGGCTCGCCGGTAACTATATATTCGTCAACCACGGCTGTAAGAATTTTTAGCTTTCGGTCGTCCACATAGCCACCTCCGTAACTTATCACTTGGATCAATCGAGTGTTAGCACTCATTTGGCTTGAGTGCTAAGTATTATTATACCCAGTTTTTTTTCATTGTCAAGGGGTTTAGAAAAATTATTTTATAAAAATTATGCTGACCCGTTATTTATATTTTTGTGCATATAGACAAAAATATCCCCAATGATTATGCAAAGTGAAATAATAAACCTGTTAATTTCATTATAGATGTACCTTTTTTAACCCATCAGGATATTGAAAAAAATAGTAAAATATGATAAGATATTTGCGAGGTGATAAGTATTGTACAGTAAACAATCGAAAAAGCTGTTGATTATTAATATACTGGATATTTTGCGAAAATACACTGATGAAAATCACAGGCTTAGCCAAAAGCAAATTGCTGATATTTTGAAAAATGAATACGAAATGACTGCTGACCGCAAATCCATTAAGAGGAATATTATGGAACTTATTGATTTCGGATATGAAATTGAATACAGTGAAACGGTTCGTATGATGCCAAATGCCAAAACAGGAGAACTAGAAGAAAGTAATATTCTGTCGGATTTTTATCTTGTGCGTGATTTTACCGACGGAGAGATTAGATTGCTTATAGACAGTTTGCTTTTTTCAAAGCACATTCCAAATAGTCAGGCAAGAGAATTGATTGATAAGCTGGAGGGATTGTCAAGTATATATTTTAAATCTCGCATAAAGCATATATGGTCTGTGCCGGACAATTCACTGCAGAACAAGCAGCTGTTTTTTACAATTGAAATCCTTGATGAGGCTATCAGCAGTTCAAAGCAGGTTTCCTTTACATATAATGAATACCACACTGATAAAAAGCTTTGTCCAAAGTTTAACAGTGATGGAAACCTTAGAGAGTATATCATCAATCCTTATCAGATCGCTGCTGCAAACGGGTGGTATTATCTGATTTGCAATAACGATAAATATGATGATGTTTCAAACTATCGTCTGGACAGGATAACTAATATAAAAATGCTGGATACTCCGATAAAACCCGCAAGGAAAGTTAAAGGTTTAGAAAACGGATTTAGCTTGCCAAAGCATATGGCGGAACACATATATATGTTCACAGGAGAAAGCGGAACGGTAACCTTTCGTCTGCAAAAGCATCTGCTTAGCGAAGTCATTGACTGGTTTGGCAAAGATATTTCTTTTACAGACGAAACGGATAAGGAAGTAACCGCTAAGGTTTATGTTAATCTGTTGGCAATGCGTAAATGGGCATTGCAGTATTCGCTTTATACAAAGATCCTTTCACCTCAAAGCCTTGCAGACAAGGTGAAAGAAGATATAAAAATTGCAATGGAAAATTATAAAATTTAAGGAGTAAGAATTATGACTGAAGAATTAAAAAATAAAATTAACAAGTGCAAAACATTAGATGAGCTTTTTAATTTATGGAAACAAGCTCATAAAGATGAGGAAAACTTTTTTGAAACTTTCCCCAAATGCCCGTATTGCGGTGGCGTTCCGAATGAAAATTTCAAAGGAAGCTTTTGCAGAGACGGTATCACATCTTTAAACGGTAATTTAAATAAAGATAAAACGATAACTGAAGTTGTTAAAGTTTTATTTGTTTTAAAAGAATCTAACTGCGGCGGACATAAGGTCAATGATGAGTTTTGGTTTGATGAAAATACAGAAGGAGACGAGACTCGTAAAAAATATGCAGAAAAACTAGCGTCAGTCTTTAAAAATATTGGAAAACCAGCTGATTCTGAATATAAATTTGGATATATGAACTTAAATAAACGTGGCGGATATGGTTCAACAAACAGAAAGCAATTAGAGGCATATACTTTGGAATACTATAATTTTATAAAAAAGGAAATTGAAATCCTTTCACCTGACTATATAATCTTTTGCGGTTGTTTTGATGCTTTTGTAAAAGCCTGCAAAGAAAAAGATAATCAATGCTTGCATAAATGGAATCAAAAAGATCCCCAAAAACAAAAATATAATATTAACAAAAATAAGTATGCCTACATTGTAAATATTTATCATCCGGCTAGTAGACAGAATGACTTTAAAAATAGTTTAGAAATATTAAAAAAATTAAACGATAACAAATAATGGTCTGATTTTGTCTCATCGCTTTTGATAAAATAAAACTACCAAATAAAAGGAGGTAGTTTTATGAAAAGACTAACAAAAATTATATCAATTTTTTTCACGGCAATTTTATGTCTGACCGTTTCGGCTTGTGGGAATAATTCTAAATCACAAACCGAACAATCGGAAGATAACAGAGCAGTTATTGGTGAGCAGATCGAAGATATTTTAGCCGATACGCCTGCCTGTGATGGCTGGACGCCGTCAGTTGTAGAAATGATAAACACTGTGTTCCATTCCTATTCATGGGATTTTGAAGTCTACGAGGACAGCAAAACCAGCTATATTGTTAAATTCACTGGCAGTTATTCGCCTAATCCTGACATTCCTAATCTTTCTCAGGAGGGCAGTATAAACTATCTGGTAGATATAGAAAGCGGTGAGGCTAGCGTTTTCAGCGATCCTTATGACCTTAGTTCAATTTTTATGGTTTATATTGTGAATTAATACATAACGATTAATTTATATTACACATCACAAAAAACGGCTTAAACGTAATGTTTAAGCCGTTTTGTATATGCAGTAGTTTAAATTGATTGCATAAACCTTTACTTCTTCGCCTCGTCTAAATTAAGCTCTATTTTATTTACAGTGTAACCTTCATTCGTTTCTTGAACCGTTAAGTTTTCTATAAATAAAGTAGCTTTGAAATCTTTTATCGACAAGTTAATAGCCTCTGCTAATTCTTTATTAACACTTAAATCAAGAATTTTTATAGGAGTCTTTAATGAAACATTGTGATTTGTCTTTTCTCCTCTTGCCTGACTTATAATGCTTATTATAGAATCTCCATTTGCAATTTCCTTTGCAAAATCGAAATTCAAAGGCTGTATTTCTGTTATGTGGATTGACTTCTTATCGTGATAAAGTTCCTGATAAATTTCTTCTGTTATGAATGGGAAGAAAATACTGAAATCCTGAAGCAGTTTGTAAAGAAGTGTGTAAACCGTCTTTTGACCGGAATATCTCGGCACTTCGCCGAATTCTTCAGGTCTGTATAGTCTGTGCTTTACAATTTCAATGTAGTTGTCACAGAAGTTCCAGAAGAATTTCTCTAAATGATTTAATGCCAAGCCTACTTCGTATTCGTCAAGATATTTTATAAAGCCCTTTTCCATCTCCTGAAAACTGCCTAAGATCCATTTATCAATGTATTCATAATCATTGAAATCTTTATCTTGATAGTCAGTCAAGTGCATCTCGATAAATTTAGAAACATTCCATATCTTGTTTATCAGCTTTTTGCCCCTTTGAAGCGTCTCTTCACTGAATACTATGTCTGTTCCCAGTCTTCCCGAGCCTGCCCAGTAGCGAATAACATCAGCGGAATACTGGTTTATCAAATCAATCGGCTCTACCTTGCTGTTCTTTTTGCTCTTGCTGATTTTCTCTCCCTTGCTCGCCATAACAAAGCCTGAGATCATTACATTATCCCAAGGTCGTTGACCAAAGTGGTAGAAGCTCTTTACAATTGTGTAAAAATCCCATGTTCTTATGATCTCTGATGCGTTTGTTCTTATGCTCATCGGCTTTAATATTGATTCGTAGTTTTCTTTTTCACCGTATCTCATATTTATAAGCGGTGTTACCGATGACGTCGCCCAAGTGTCCATTACGTCTGTCTCGGGAGCGAACTCTTTGCAGCCGCATTTAGGACAGCTTTCAATGTGAGGCTTATCAGTCAGAGGATTAACAGGCAGGTCTTCTTTTCTTGCAAATACAGGTTCGCCGCACTTTTTGCAGTACCACACAGGGAACGGTACTCCAAAATACCTCTGCCTTGATATGCACCAGTCCCACAGAATGTTTTCTACCCATTCGTTGTATCTGCTGTGCATATGCGCAGGATGCCATTTGATTTCGTTTCCTATTCTGATAAAATCTTCTTTGTGATTCATAATGTCTATGAACCATTGCTTCATTACTGAATACTCTACTTCTTTTCCGCATCTTTCGTGCGTCTGTACTTCGTGCTCTAACTCTTCTATCTTGACTATATATCCGCCTGCTTGTAAGTCTTCTATTATCTTCTTTCTTGCTTCCTTGATTTTTAATCCGCCGTAATTTGGTACTGAATCAACTATTCTTCCGTCGTCTGTGAAAATGTATTTTAACGGCAAATTGTACTTCTTCCACCACTCAATGTCGGTCTGATCTCCAAAAGTACAGCACATTACTACTCCCGTACCTTTATCGATCGCTACCTTGTCATCTGCCATTATCGGTACTTCTTCATCTATCACAGGTATATGCGCTGTCTTGCCTATAAGATGATTGTGCTTTTCATCATCAGGATTTACAAATACACATACTATTGCAGGCAATAATTCCGGTCTTGTCGTTGCTATTGTGAATTCTTCTCCGTCTTCAACTGTCTTGAACGTTACATAGTTGAATGTCGTCTTTATCGTTTTCGTCTCCAGCTCTGCCTGTGCAATAGATGTCAAACACTCGTTGCACCATAATGCCGGACTTTCTTTATGATAGCAGTGTCCTTTTTCTATTAAATCTATGAATGAAGTCTGACTTATTTTGATAGTCGATGGACTTACAGTCTTATAATGAATTCCCCAGTCTGTGCTTACTCCCATCTTGCTGAATAAGGTCTGAAAGTCTTCTTCATATTTGTCAGTAGTCTCATAGCACAGCTTTGAAAATTCCTCTCGCCCGATTTCGTGTGCCTTTTTTCCTTGCTCTTTTTCAACAAGTCTTTCACTCGGCAAGCCGTTATCGTCAAAGCCGAACGGATAGAATATGTTATATCCCCTTAACCTTTTATATCTTGCTATCATCTCCGTCTGTGAGTATGAGAAAATATGCCCAATGTGAATCTTTCCGCTTACCGTAGGCGGGGGAGTGTCTATTGAAAATACCTTCCTTTCATCAGGTTTGAATTCGTAAATCTTGTTCTCGTTCCAGTATTCTAACCACTTGCTTTCTTTTTCCTGCGCCTTGTATTTCTTGTCTAACATCTTTTCCAGCCTTTCTTTATTAAGAAAACTATCTGTTAATTTCCTTTTTTTAAAAATTTATCTAAAGTATAACATAAATAAAATCAATAAGCAAGTGCAATATACCATTAAGATAATAAAAAAACAGCCGCCCTTGAGTATTATCTAAAAGGCGGCTGCTGATTGCATTATCACCAATTCAATTGGCTTTGCAATCAATAAATTCAAACAGAGGATGATTAAAACAATGAAAAATTTAAAAAATTGGCTAAAATTAATAACTGAACCCTTCGTATTATATATCCCATTTAAGATTGTACTAAACAAGGCAACCACAACTGTACATCTATAATAAATTTTTAGATGTCTTTAAGTTATGACATTTACCGCATATAGTTCCAAAGGATCGTTCTGTCTGCTGAAACCGATTGTATTGTTTATTATCAGCATTTAAAACTGTTTGTCTATTGTTCGTTTACGATATTTGTATACCTTTTCAAATTCGCTCATTAGTTCAGCGTCTATTTTCGTTTAGCTCAATAGGTCCGTTTATTTCCTCAAAGCTATTTACGTATTTTAACAAAGTAAAAGATAGCTGTTCTCTTAAACTAATTTTGAAATATCTGCATATATATTTGTATTTATGTAATAATTCTGAATCAATATTTACAGTTAGTTGTTCCGTTTTTCTGTTCATATTTTTATTCTCCAATTTTTGTATATATTATAACATTCAAATGAATGTTAGTCAAGCAATTCATACGAATTTATAATATAATTTTTAATATATTAATATTTAGGGGGATTTTTGGGTATTTTTATCGAAGAATTAGTGATTTGAAAAATACTGTTTTTATAATTATAACGCTTTAAAATAATAAATGCAAGCAGAAAATAATACAAATATATTGCAAAATAATTGTATAATTTGCACAAAATATATTGCATAATATAATTATTAGGAGGAGTAAGTACTTATGTGGAAAATAAAGAAAGGTTATGATGCGATAAGTAAATCTTTTCGCTTGCCTGAAGAACTTGTCAATAAACTTGATAAACTGGCATTTGAAAATAAGTTATCTCTAAATCAATTAGTAATACAATGTTTATATTATGCAATTGATAATCTGGATAGCTCAAATAGTCAAACATCAAATGATGAAAAATAGTATTATAGCACTTAAAAAACACCATTGCTTTAGATAGCAGCGGTGTTTCTTTTTCTACGACATTATGACTTTTATTATAGTACTGACGCCCTTAAACAGCCGCACTCTGACCTTTTCGATAATTCCGCAGGCTGTGAACACTGACAGACATATTAAAAGTATTATAAAAGGGTATGTATTTGATTTATAGAAAGATTTTTCACTTAGAAAACCAAACAAGTCGTTCCATATTTTATTTCTTACAAGAAAATGCTCGTGGATCATATAAACTCCGAGATTTACGGCTGCGATACAGTTTATTACTTTTGACTTGAATTTTAAGTCCCTGAAAAACAATACAAGGCAAACACATTGCAAAACGACAAAGGGGTTATTATTTTTGGTAGATATTACGGAGTAGCCGTTTATGAATTTACAAAGCGCAGCATTAATGAGTGTAAGCAAGGCAAAGACAAACAAATATCTGTATTGGGCTTTTTTATGACAGGGGATATGGAGTCTTAAAAAACCTCCCAGAACATACATATAAACAAATCCGTACAGACATTTACCGTCGTAATCGAATATTTTATTAAGTCTGATAATGCTGTTTGTCTGGTCGAGCTGAGCAAAAACCGTCCAGACGGAGAACATTAAAAAGAGTATGATAACGAGTCTTGTATACTCTTTTTTAGAAAGAGCAGTCAGTGTTTTATTAAGGAATGGGCTTAAAATCAGTACCAGCAGATAGAGTGTCATAAAGTACCAAATTCTTGATGTAAACGGGAAAAACGCTCTTACTTTTTCGATATTACTAAGCCGCCAAAGACCGAAAATCCGACCGATAAAGGGAATAACTAAAGAATAAAAAAGCATCGGCAAATATATTTTGGCAATTTTACCTTTAATGCTATCTAATGTTTTGTTTGACGAAACTGAGAAATATCCGAAAATCAAGATGTAAACATAAACAGGGCATCTTGATGACAAATAAACCAGATAGAACACAGCTTTGTGTATCCCTGATAAATTATGTTTAGCAATGGAACTGTAGCCTCCGTAAAGACATATATGCAGAAATATCACCTGAAGCATCATAAGAATACGCAATAATTCTATACCTGACTGTCTTACTTTTGTTTTTTTAGTATCCACGATTTCATCAACCTTTTTGTAAGTATATAGCAATATATGCAAAGGTTGTACATAATATTAGCGAAAATAAAAGGTTACTATTGACAATATTATTTTTTGTGATATATTTTTATTAGAATCAGGTTGGTTGACTAACGGCGATTGGAGCCTATTAAGTTTCAACCAATCTTGATTCTTTTTATTCTAATACTTTCGCTATTGACAATATTTTGGTTTTATAATATTATAATTATAATGGCAGATGAAGTTATTGACTTGAACGCACTTCGGTCCGTTCTAGAAACTTCATCTGTCAATTTTTTGTTTTTGTTTCTTATTTTAATGTGCTTGACTTAACCTCTCAGATGTTGTATAATTTTTTTATATATTTTATGGTAAGATATATTAATCTTTTAGATATGGAGGCGGCTTGATATGAAAATAAGCGAAGCAATGGTAAAATGCTTGGAAGCAGAGCAGGTCAAAGTCGTCTTTGGTTATCCGGGAGCGGCGATTTGTCCATTCTACGACGCTTTATATGAGAGTGATATAAGACACATACTTGTTCGTCACGAAGCAAACGCAGGTCATGCGGCGAGCGGTTACGCAAGAATAACAGGAAGACCGGGCGTATGCATTGCGACTTCGGGGCCGGGAGCAACAAATCTTATAACTGCTATTGCAACTGCGTATGCGGATTCTATACCGCTTGTAATAATAACAGGGCAGGTCAACAACGAACAGATAGGCTCTGACGCTTTTCAGGAGGCAGACATAACTGGTGCTGCCGAACCGTTTGTAAAGCATAGTTATCTGATTAAGAACAAGAATGAGCTTCCGAGAGCATTTAAGGAAGCGTTTTATATAGCAGGTACGGGACGTCCCGGACCTGTGCTGATTGACGTTCCTATGGACGTTCAGATGCAGGAGATAGATTTCAAATATCCCAAGACTGTAGACATAAGAAGTTATAAGCCGACTACAAAGGGTAATATGCTTCAGGTAAAGCGAGTTATTAAGGCTTTGAATGATGCAAAGAAGCCTCTTATCTGCATAGGCGGGGGAGTTTTCTCGTCAAATGCAGTAAGCGAAATAACAGAGCTGTCAAAAGTTATGCAGATTCCCGTAGTTACTACAATGATGGGCATATCGGCATTTTCTGCCGACAACGAGCTGTTTTTCGGTATGATAGGAATGCACGGAAAAAGAATCGCAAACAAGGCAGTAGAGCTTTGCGACGTTATTTTCCTGGTAGGCGCAAGGGTAGGAGACAGAGCAATAGGAAATCCCAATGTAGTCAAAAAAACGACAAAGGTTATTCATATAGATATTGACCCTGCTGAAATCGGCAAGAATTTAGGCGTAGATATTCCGCTTGTAGGAGACGCAAAGCAGGTATTAAGGCAAATGCTGGAGCATATAGGGCCTAAAGAGCATACCGAATGGCTTAAAGAACTTGACAATTTTAAATCTGAGGAGATTTTAAAGCCTGTTAAGCAGGGAAAGGTAAACCCGAGAAAGTTTATAAGCGATTTGTCTGAAAAAATGCCTAAGAACACAACGGTCGTTGCAGATGTAGGGCAGAATCAGATTTGGAGCGCTACCAGTTATAAGATCCGTGACGGACGTTTTTTAACGTCAGGCGGTATGGGAACAATGGGATATTCTGTTCCTGCGGCGATAGGGGCAAAGCTGGCAGACGAAAACCACCCTGTTATTGCAATTTGCGGCGACGGTGCTTTTCAGATGTCTTTTATGGAGCTTGCAACTGCGGTTCAGCACAATGTTGACATTAAGATTGTGGTTATGAAAAACAACTTCTTGGGAATGGTAAGAGAAGTTCAGACAAATGTGTATAAAAATCATCTGACGGCGGTCTCGCTTGACGGTTCGCCTGATTTTATTACTCTTGCAGAGGCTTACGGAATACCTGCAATGAGAGTCGACAGCGAGGAAACGGCACAAAAGGCGATAAATAAGCTTGCGTCGCACAAGGGCTGTTATCTGGTGGAATGTGTTGTGGATGATTTTGAAAGCACTCTATAATATTACGATTTTGAAGGGAATGTTATATATAATGAAGTATACTATTTCAGTTTTAGTTGAAAATCATGCAGGAGCTCTGTCGAGAATCTCGGGATTGTTTTCGAGAAGAGGATTTAATATTGAGAGCCTTGCTGTGGGTATAACAGACGATCCTGCGGTTTCGAGGGTTACGATCATAGTAGACGGAGACGAGTATATAGTTGAGCAGGTTGAAAAGCAGCTTAATAAGCTGATTGACGTTATCAAGGTCAAAACTCTGACAAAGGACGAGAAGCTGGAAAGGGAGCTTATACTGATAAAGCTTAGGGTCCCTGCTGAAAAGCGAAGCGAGATCATGACTATTGCTGACATCACAGGAGCAAAGGTCATTGATATTTCGCTGACAACTATGACTATTCTGCTGGCTGACACTTACGCTCATATTTGCAGGCTGGAGGAGATAACAAAGCCGTATGATGTTCTTGAGGTCGTAAGAACAGGAACGATAGCCATACAAAAAGGTCAGGATGTTATGACTTTTAAAAAATAAACAATTAATTAAAACATTTATGTAACATTTTAAATTCATAATAGAATGTGCGAACAAATAAATTACTTAAACATAAAAATAAGGGGATTTATTTCCTTATTATAAAAACAATATTAAACTGCATATATTTGCAAATTTTACATATAAAATCTAGGAGTATTGCAGTCGGCAAGATAATTTCTTGCCTCTTGTTTCTTGCTTCTGATTTTCTAATTTGCATATACATATGCAAATTATAGGAGGAAAAGAAAATGTCAAACACAAGCACGGCAAAGATTTTTTATCAACAGGATTGCGACCTTAACAAGCTCAAGGGCAAGAAGGTAGCTATTATCGGCTACGGAAGTCAGGGACACGCTCACGCATTAAATCTTAAAGACAGCGGCGTTGACGTTGTTATCGGTTTGTATGAGGGAAGCAAGTCATGGAAAAAGGCTGAAGACGCAGGTCTTACCGTTATGACAACGGCAGAGGCTGCAAAGGCTGCTGATTTGATTATGATTTTAATTCCTGATGAAAAGCAGGCAGCACTTTATAAGAGCGAGATCGCACCATATTTAACAGAGGGCAAAACGCTTGCTTTTGCACACGGATTTAATATTCACTTTGGATGTATAGTTCCGCCTAAGGATGTAAACGTAATTATGATTGCTCCTAAGGGACCGGGACACACAGTTCGTTCTGAATATCAGGCAGGAAAGGGAGTTCCTTGTCTAATCGCAGTTGAGCAGGACGCAACAGGCGACGCACAGGATATAGGTCTTGCATATGCAGCAGGTATCGGCGGAGCAAGAGCAGGAGTTTTAGAAACAACATTCAGAACAGAAACTGAAACCGACTTATTTGGTGAGCAGGCTGTACTTTGCGGCGGTGTTTGTGCACTTATGCAGGCAGGATTTGAAACTCTCTGCGAGGCAGGCTATGACCCGAGAAACGCATATTTTGAGTGTATTCACGAGATGAAGCTAATTGTTGATTTGATTTATCAGTCAGGCTTTGCAGGAATGAGATACTCAATTTCAAATACCGCAGAATACGGCGACTATGTAACAGGACCGAAGATCATTACTGAGGATACAAAGAAGGCTATGAAGAAGGTTCTTTCTGACATTCAGGACGGAACATTTGCAAAAGACTTCTTGCTTGATATGTCAGACGCAGGCTCACAGGTTCACTTCAAGGCTATGAGAAAGCTAGCTGCTGAGCATCCTGCTGAGGTTGTAGGCGAGGAAGTTAGAAAACTTTATAGCTGGAGCGATGAGGATAAGCTCATTAACAACTAATTTAACGCATAATAATTTACGCATAAAAATATCGCACCCTGACTAATCAAGGTGCGATTTTTGCTTAATAAGTTTGATTTTAGGGAAAGCCCTCTCTTACAGGGCTTTCCCTCTTTAAAAACAGTCCACTGGACTGTTTTTAAATTCACCCTTTTCGGAGCGCACTATATAAAGGATTTCGCCGACTGCGGTCGGCGACAGGACTCTGCCCTTGACCCGCAAGCCTTTTGAAAAAGGCTTGAGCGAAAACTTTTATTTTTATTCTATATAAGGTAAGCTTCCAGTCTATATATTGGAAGCCCCTCATCTGAAAAACGCTTTTCATACTCGGTCATTATATTTCCCTCAAAATCGGAATTGTGTAAATCAAACGTTACATTTTTAAGTGCAAATCCGTTTTGTGAGAACTGTTCAATTGAGAACTCAAAAAAATGAGCATTGTCGGTCTTTTGCCAGATTTCTGCACCGTCGTTCAATATAGACTTATATATTTTAAGAAAATTGTGATGTGTAAGCCTGTGGCTTGCGTATTTTTTCTTGGGGAACGGACAGCTGAAATTCAAATATATCCTGTCGATTGATTTGTTGGGAATATAACACTCCAGATATTCGGCGCTTCCACGCATAAAATATAGGTTTTTAAGTTGTGTGGCTTTTGCGTCCTCGGCGGCTTTCACAATTACGTTGCTTGCCTTTTCAACGGCAAGAAAATTTACTTCGGGGTTTTGCTTTGCAATTTCACATACAAAGCCGCCCTTTCCGCAGCCTATTTCCAAATGAACAGGATTTTCGTTTTTGAAAATCTTTTTGAGATCAATATACTCTTTTTTCAAAACGGCGGTTTGAAAATTTCTATCTTCACGCTCCATAAAGAATATGTAGTCGCTGCATTCCCGAAGGCGTTCTTCAAGATGCTTTTTTCTTCTCATTCGCATAGATTTTTCTCCGTTACATAATAGTTTTAAGCCAGATAACTAAATTTCATCAGCTACTTCAATTCCTCCTACAGGACGTATGGAAATAATATGACAGCTTCCTTCGCCGAAGCAGCCATTTAATGTCTCTTTGAATTTATCCAGCTTATCATTTGGAACAAATGCCTGAATAGTTCCTGCGAAGCCGCCTCCGTGTACCCGGCAGGCACCTTCGCCGTCAAGAACCATTTCTGCAAGATTTAAGCCGATTGCAAGTCCTTGTTCCTGTGGATTTTTGTTGGCATAAATATTCTGAAGATATTTGTATGAGCTGTTGCCCGACCTTGTTACCTCTTTCAAAAATGCATTGAAATCGCCGTTTTTGAGCGCATTTGCCTCTCGCTCAACGGTTTCGTTTTCGTCCAAAAAGTGAAGTGAACGAAGCACAGCTCGGTCGCCGAACTTTTTTCTGAGAACGGTTATGTTTTTAAGAACATCGGAAATTGTTATTTCACGAAGTACTTTTTTTCCAAAAAATTTCGCTACAGACTTCATTTCATCTGGAATAGCAGCATATTCGGGAGTTAGATCTTCGTGGCTTCCCTTTGTATCGACTATGCAAAGACTGTATCCGCACTTTGCAAAATCAAAATCGATCTTTTCAATAACGGGGCTTTCAGCGTCTTTGAAATCAATAGTTATAAAGCTGCCTACGCTTGAAGCCATCTGATCCATAAGTCCCGAAGGCTTGCCAAAATATTCATTTTCTGCATATTGAGCAATTTGTGCAATTTCTACATTTGTAGCTTTAAGGTCATTATAAAGATAGTTTAAAATCGTTCCTATCAAGACTTCAAAAGCGGCAGAGGAGGAAAGCCCCGAGCCCTTCAGGACATTTGAAGTTGTATACGCTTTAAATCCTCCAATACCGTAATTTTTGTTTTTAAAGCCTGCGGCAACTCCTCTTATAAGCGCAGATGAATTTCCTTTTTCGTCGTCTATAACGGAAAGGTCGCTTAAATCGACAATATCTTTAGGAAATCCCTCAGACTTCATCTCGATTACATTGTCGTCAGTTTTTCTAACTATTGCTATAACGTCAAGAGAAACACCTGCGGCAAGTACTTTTCCGA
Organism: uncultured Clostridia bacterium; assembly: GCA_947628615.1. GTDB lineage: Bacteria > Bacillota > Clostridia > Oscillospirales > Ruminococcaceae > UMGS1601. Next base: position 8,009 of record CANRAO010000017.1, on the reverse strand, counting down.
GATTGTGGTCGGTGTGGTTTCCGCCTACCTCTGTTCTTCCTGATGCTGAGAAAATGCGGTATTCGCTATTGCCGTAAAGCTCCTTAAAATTATCTACAGCCTTTTTGTACCTTTCAGTTTGTGCATTTTCATTTTCTTTGCCGTAAAGTTCTTTTATTGTTATTTTTGCTTTTTCAGACATATATATCCTCCGAATTTACTCATTTTTAAAATTATTATACACTACCTGTCTTAAATTAGCAAGTTGATTTAAGTACGATATTTATAATAGATGATAAATATTTAAAATTGTGTTATAATTAAATAATACTAAAATTTAAAGTCAATAAATAAAGTATAATATAAAGGGGGCTTGCTCTTTCTGAGGAGCAGATGGATATGAATATTCAAAATAAAATATTTAGCAAAATGGTTGAATATTATGCAGGAGATCCAAAACGTATTCAGCATTTTGCAAAGGTATATACATTTGCAAAAATGATAGGTGAGCGTGAGTGTCTTAGCGATGAAACATTGGAAACCTTACTTATTGCTGCAATTGTTCACGACATAGGAATAAAGACCTCTGAAGAAAAATATAATTCTTCAAACGGCAAATATCAGGAGATCGAGGGAGAAAAGATAGTAAGAGAGTTTTTATCCGAATTTGATTTGGATAAAAGCATATCAGAGCGAGTAGCATTTTTGGTCGGGCATCATCATACATATAATTTGAAGGAGGGCATTGATTATCAGATACTTATTGAAGCAGATTTCTTAGTAAATGCTTATGAAGACAATTTGAGCAAAGCTGCGATAGAAAAAGTGATGGAAAAGATTTTTTCAACAAAATCGGGAACTGACCTTCTTAAAACTATGTTTGGCATATGAGGATCAGTTGTGGAAATAAAATGCTGGTTATTCTGTCAGTATAGAAAGGATTTTGCGAATAAGGAAATAATTTATTATATATTTTTTATAAAAGACTTGCATTTTTTAAATTATGTGTTATCATATATTTATAAATGTTTTTACATTTATTAATTATTGAAGGAGGTATGCTATTATGGCATATAAAATTTCTGATGATTGCATCAGCTGCGGTGCTTGTGCTGCTGAATGTCCTGTAGGGGCTATTACAGAGGGCGACGGAAAATATGTAATTGATGCTGATACTTGTATTGATTGCGGTGCTTGTGCAGGCACCTGTCCTGTTGACGCTCCGTCAGCTGAGTAATAAAATTGTTACATAAATCACACGCTGATTATTCGGTGTGTGATTTTTTATTAAATGTAATATAAAATCTGAAACATATAAAATGGCTCCTGCAACAATTGCAAGAGCCTTATTTTATTAATAGAACATTATAACAACAGTACCTATAGGTACGTTTTCATAAATATACTGAGCGTCGCTTAGTGAAATACCTACACAGCCGTGAGAGCCGTAGTATTTATATCTGTCTCCTCCGAATGAGGATTGCCATGTAGCGTCGTGAATACCTATGCTGTTTTGACTTATATAGTTCCAGTAAGAGCAGTTAGATTCATATGAACCCTCTGAGGTCCTGCCCTTCATAGTTTTGTTTCTTTCCTTCATCCATAGCTGATAAATGCCCGGATAGGTCATTCGTTCTTTGGTGGGCTTTCCCGAAACGACTCCGCATTTATGTTTTACCTTGCCGTTTTTATAATACCAAAGCGTTTGATTTGTAAGGTCGACTTCTATATATGTATTAAGCTGTGAAATGTCACTTATAACCTTTTTTTCGTCACTTGCAGAACGCTTAACTTTACCCTGAGTATCATATGTGTATCCGCCGTTCGTCCAGTAAACAGGTTCAATAGTCGTATTTTCGCCCTTTTTAAGAGCCTTGCATATTGCTTCGGCAGTTTTGTCTGCGTCAAGAAAATATCCGAAAATACCGTCAAACTTTCCGTCGGCACCCCTTTGGGCCTTGATTTTTACAGTGCCCTGTAGTGTTGACTTGAATTTTCTTGTCTTATGAAGAGTGTCGTATTTACTTCTTATTGAATTTACCCATTTCCAGACGGACTCCTGATCTATCGTATAGCTGCCGTCTTTTTTGATTGTCACCCAGTTTTTGAATACGTCATAGGTCAAATTTTCCGTTGTATAATCAAAGTCCAATTTGACCTCTAAATTAAAAACCTTGTTAAGATCCTCCAGCTTATCCTGAAGATCACTTGAAACGACGCTTGGCTTTTGATAGCAATTTGCATCAAGCAGATTGATTTTTTCAGTTCCATTATTTACAGCCTCTTTAGCAGCTTCAAAAACCTTTTCTGTATCAACAATATCTCCCTGAACCTCAGGCTCAATAACAAAACCGTCATCCTTCATTACTATTTTAGCATTTTTTGACGGAGTGACGCCAAAGCTTGCATTTTCAATGACTTCTTTCAGTTTATCCTCTGAATATGCGCCTTTCATAGAAATTGTAAAATTTGATTTTTTTATAAGATTTACAAACCAGAGTGCTTTGTTTTCCTTTTTCATTATATTATCAAGCTCGTCTGCAGTGGAGTATGTATAATCAATTTTTGAATAATCAACGGTAACGGTTTCACCGTTCAGTTTTTCTAAAACAAGTTTGTCAACGGCCTTATCGTTATGAACAGCCTCTGTAGCCTCGCTTACGTTCATTCCGCCGATTGAAATTCCGTTTACAAATGTGTTAGGCAGAAAGCTGTCCTTGGTCATCATATATCCGATGATATAAGCGCCAATCAGAAGAATTATCACAAGCCCAAACACAAACAAAACTGCGTTTCTGCCTTTATGACTTTGAACTTTCATACTTCTGAGTTCGTTATACCTTGTACCGCGCTCGATTTCTCTTTGCAAGCCGGCAGCTTCATTATCTGAAAAGCTGTTTCTTTTACTGCTGTTTTGCTTTGAATAATTATTTTCTGAATTACTTTTATCAAAATCAGCTTTGCTGTTTCCAAGACTATTATTAATCTCGTTTATAATGTCCGTCTTTGATTTGCGATTAGAGCCATATGAAGATTCATTTTGTGAAATATTATCAGTTTTTAAAGCCGTTGAATAAGAGTCTTTTTTTTGCTTTTCCGTTTTATTTACTTCGGCAATTATTTTTTCAACATCATATTCTGAAGATATTTTGCTGTTGTCGTCTCTATCAAAATCTTTGCTCATCTGTATTTTCCTTTCTAAAAATTTATATTTGCTTTTTATCTGTAATTCTACACGGATAGTTTAAATATATTATACATCAACTTTACGTTAATTACAATACTAAAAAAGCAAAATTAATTCTGTTTTTTAATTTTTAATTTATTAAAAATTTGAAAAATACAAACCATTTGAAGTGATAATAATAAAAAATTTGTCAAAATTTATCAGATATTCTGATATGCTTTCACTACTTCTCCTACATATGCTGTGTGGAAATCTTTTTCAGGATACCATCTGTCTATAAGTGTTTTATCAAGAAAACACTCAGGGTCAATATCCTGTGCGAATACCTTTCTGCATATAAGCACCAGCTCTGCCTGTTCAAATGTTGTGGTGCTGTCGATAAATATTGGAGTGAGTCCTGTTTCCTTTGCTTTATCAAAATCTCTTCCGCTTTTTGTACCGCAAAAGCTCAGCTTGTCTTTATTGCCGTCTTTTAAAAATGATATAGAAAAATAATCGTTTTTATCGACAAATTCTTTCGTATATCTTTGCGGACGGATAACTGTAACTGCAACGCTTTTTCCCCACATAGTTCCAATGCTTCCCCATGAGGCGGTCATCATATTGTATCCGCTTTCATCTCCTGAGGTTACCAAGAACCAGTCGTCTGCAATCTTTGAAAAAGGATTGAGATTCTCCAATGATTTGATGTCAATTTCTTTAAGTGCCATAATATTTCCCCCTACTAGATATTAAGATGCAAGAAGCAAGATACAAGACTTCTTTTTCTTTATCTAACCTCTAACTTCTAACCTTTAATATTATATATCATTAAGATATGATTTTCAAGGTATAAATATCACCCTGACGTTATTATTGTAAAACTTATTATATATGGACAAAATGATGAAAATATGATAAAATAACCATTAATTGATAAATATTCAGTTTGAATGTTTAGATGCTTTTATATAAAATGTTCAATATTGAACGGAGATTGATTATGAGGAAATTTATTACCAAAAATAAGCTCGCAGTTGCGGCAATTTTTTTTGACATTCTTACTATTATTGCGATCATAGTTTCGTTTAAATATGATATGATCACATATGCTGCTATTGTTCTGGGAGTTATTGCAGTAATACTGAATGTCAAAGCAAAAAGAAAACAAAAAGAGAAATTCAAAAAGTACGGTGAATAATTATACATAATATTCGTGTATATATGCATAATTTATGCACAAAGCTGATAAATATGCAGAAAATTATAAAAATTTTGCATAAAACCCTTGACATTATCAAACTTTTGTGTATAATTAACACAAACATAAAAATTTATTGGAGGATAATATTATGGCAAAAGAAATTAAAAAGGTAGTTTTAGCTTATTCAGGCGGACTTGACACATCTATAATTATTGCGTGGTTAAAGGAAAATTACAACAACTGCGAGGTCATTGCAGTATCCGGTGACGTCGGACAGGGAACTGAGCTCGACGGTCTTGAGGAAAAAGCTATAAAGACGGGTGCTTCTAAGCTTTATATTGAGGATCTGAACGATGAATTTGTAGAGGATTATGTATTCCCGACTGTTCAGGCAGGAGCCGTTTATGAAAACAGATACTTGCTGGGAACTTCATTTGCAAGACCTATCATTGCAAAGAGAATTGCAGAAATTGCAATAAAAGAGGGCGCTGACGCTATCTGTCACGGCTGCACAGGCAAGGGCAACGACCAGGTCAGATTTGAGCTTGCGATAAAGGCTTTTGCACCTGATATGGAGATTATCGCTCCTTGGAGGATTTGGGATCTGAAATCCCGTGAGCAGGAGATAGAATATGCAGAAGCACATAATATTCCTCTTAAAATAAACAGAGAGACAAACTATTCAAAGGATAAAAACCTGTGGCATCTTTCGCACGAAGGTCTTGACCTTGAGGACCCTGCAAACGAGCCTCAGTATGAAAAAAAAGGTTTCTTAGAACTGGGAGTTTCTCCGTTACAGGCACCTGACAAGCCTACTTATGTAACGATTCACTTTGAGAAGGGTATCCCTACCGCTATTGACGGCAAAGAAATGAAGGGCGTTGACATTGTCAAAACACTAAACAAGCTTGGCGGAGAAAACGGTATCGGTCTTGCTGATTTAGTTGAAAACCGTTTGGTCGGAATGAAGTCGAGGGGTGTATATGAAACTCCGGGCGGAACGATTCTTTATCACGCTCACGATGTTCTGGAGACTATTACTATCGATAAAGAAACTGCAAGAATGAAGCAGTATATCGGTATAAAATTCGCTGACATTGTTTATAACGGTCAGTGGTACACACCTCTTAGAGAGGCACTTTCAGCATTTGTTACCGAGACGCAAAAAACCGTAACAGGAGATGTTAAGCTAAAGCTTTACAAGGGTAATATCATCAACGCAGGCGTTACTTCACCTTACACATTGTATGACGAAGAGGTCGCAACCTTCGACGAGGACAATGTTTACAATCAGGCTGACAGTGCAGGCTTTATCAATCTGTTCGGACTTCCTATTAAGGTTAAGGCTAAGCTGGACCAAAAAAGAAAGTAATGGACAATGCAATTGATAATGGATAATGGACAATGGATAATTTAATTGAAAATAAGAGTTTCTATTTTGCAGTTAGAATAGTTAAACTATGTAACTATTTGCATAACGAAAAGAAAGAATATGTTCTTTCTAATCAAATTCTTAAAAGTGGAACTAGTATAGGTGCTAATGTTGTTGAGGCTCAACAGGCACAAAGTAAAAAAGACTTTTTGTCAAAGGTAAACATTGCTCTCAAAGAAGCATATGAAACTGATTATTGGTTAAGGTTGTTAAAAGAAACTAAATATATTACATTTTCTCAATTTGAAAATATATACAAGGACTGCACAGAAATTATTAAAATTCTGATTTCTATTACAAGGACTACAAAGTCAAATTTAAAATAATTATCAATTATCAATTGTCAATTGTCAATTAAATAATTAAAAGGGGTGGCATTTTTGCTGCCCTTATAGGTTTTTATTAGGAGTTTTCATTTTAGTATATTTTTTAAGGAGAGATTTACTATGCCTATGTGGGCAGGACGTTTTTCAAAAGATATTGACGAGCGGGTAAACGATTTCAATTCGTCTATAAAGTTTGATGCGAGAATGTACCGTCACGATATAAAGGGCTCTATTGCCCACGCAACAATGCTGGGCGAGTGCGGAATAATTGACAAAAGTGAGAGCGAGGTCATTATAGACGGGTTGAAGGGTATTTTAGCAGATATTGATAACGGGGTTTTGGAATTTGACCCAAACGCTGAGGATATTCATATGTTTATTGAGGCGGAACTGACTAAGCGTGTCGGCGACGCAGGGAAAAGGCTTCACACTGCACGTTCAAGGAACGATCAGGTCGCACTTGATATAAGAATGTACCTTTTAGATGAGATAAAAGAAATAAGAGGTATAACCGTAAAGTTGATTCATACCATAACCGATATGGCAAAAGAACATATTGAAACTGTTATGCCTGGATATACTCATCTTCAGAGAGCACAGCCGATAACCTTTGCTCATCATCTTATGGCATATGCAAATATGCTCCTGCGTGACGTCGGAAGGCTTGACGATACCTATAAGAGAATGAACCAAATGCCTTTAGGAAGCGGTGCTTTAGCAGGTACTACCTACAAGATAGACAGGCAGAGAGTTTGTGAGCTTTTAGGCTTTGACGGGATTACTCAAAACTCGCTTGACGGAGTTTCTGACAGGGATTTCTGCATTGAGCTTGCAAGTGCTATTTCAATACTTATGATGCATCTGTCTCGCTTTTCAGAGGAGATTATTTTATGGTGTTCGTGGGAGTTTAAATTTGTAGAGCTTGACGACGCTTACGCAACAGGCTCTTCGATAATGCCACAGAAGAAAAATCCCGACGTTACCGAGCTTATCAGGGGCAAAACCGCCCGTGTTTACGGAGATTTGAATACTTTGCTTTCTATGATGAAAAACCTGTCGCTTGCTTATGACAAGGATATGCAGGAGGATAAGGAGGCAATATTCGATGCTGTAGATACGGTCAAGCTGTGCATAAATACATTTATACCAATGCTGTCTACAATGACGGTTATAAAAGAGAATATGAGAAACGCGGCGGCTAAGGGATTCATAAACGCAACCGACTGTGCAGACTATCTTGTTAAAAAGGGTATGCCGTTCAGAGACGCTTATAAAATAACAGGTACTTTAGTTGCAAGATGTATAGAGCTGGGCGTTACCCTTGAAACACTGCCGATAAACGAATATAAAAAGCTTAGCGACAGCTTTGATGAAGATGTCTATAAAGCTATTTCTTTGGATACCTGTGTGATGCATAGAAAGTCGGCAGGAGGACCTGCACCCGAAAGCGTAAAAGCTCAGATAGAGTATGTTTTGAGAGAACTTGATAAGTAAAAATTGAAAGGCAATATATATGAAAACAAAAATCTTTATTGACGGAAAAGAAGGTACGACAGGTCTTAAGATCTTTGATAGGTTCAAAAACCGTAACGACCTTGAAATTATGCTCATAGATGAGGAAAAACGCAAGGATAAAGATGAGCGGGCTAAATTTATAAACGAGTCGGATATTACTTTTCTGTGTCTGCCTGATAAAGCGGCGATAGAATCTGTATCGCTGATTGACAAAAATAACGACCACACAAAGATAATAGACGCATCTACTGCTCATAGGACGAACCCTGACTGGGCATATGGTTTTCCTGAGTTGTCGCCGGAGCATAGGGAGAAGATAAAAAACTCAAGCAGAATTGCTGTTCCCGGCTGTTATGCAAGCGGATTTATAAGTCTGGTTTACCCTCT
>CANRAO010000016.1 GCA_947628615.1 uncultured Clostridia bacterium | reverse complement strand
ATACATATCTATATCGGCACACATCTCACAGTTACACTCCATTCCTTTAAAATTCAACATTTTCATTATATTTTAGCCAATTTGAAAATACAAATGAAAAATTCCTTGTAAATTTCCAAATAGAGCCAAACCTCCTTTTTTACTTAATTTTCAAGTAAATACTTGTCAATATCTAAATATTTTTCAAACAGATGTTCTTTTCCAATTATAACAATTCCATACCCATCAGAAAAAATAAAACAGCTTTCAAGGTAACTTATATCCTGAAAGCCGTCATTAATGTGTATTCTTTTTATATATTCTGGTATGTAATGTGAAATCGGTTCATTAAAACCCATAGCATTAAAATTCTCAATATCTTTATCATTTTCAATCAAGTATATCGCACCGAAATCTGAAATGCTCTCTACTGAATATTCTTCAATCATTTGTTTGAGTTTCATTTTGATATACCCACAGATAGGACTGCTAATATTATCACATTCTTTTAATTTGGTTATCTTTATCATTAATATGCTCCTTTCCGATTTTCCGTTTTTCCGTTTTTCCGTTTTTCCGTTAAAATTATATATACTATATAAAATAAATACTATTAATCTGCGAGTCCTTATTAGGACGAGCAGCATTTATATGAGATGAGGCTGATTTGTCAAAATCAGCCTCATTATTAACTATGTAACTCGTGTTATTTTATGCTTAAAAAGATACGAAAAACAATTTAGCTTACCGTTTATTTTATCCTATTGATTATTATTTAAAATAAATCACTTCTATTACGTCGCCTTTTCGTCGCCTTTTTAGTATTTGTGTCATATTTTATTATCGTTTTTATGACACAGAAAAAACCTCGCAAACGCTTTGTTTACGAGGTTTCATGGCGGAGATGGAGGGATTCGAACCCTCGAGACGCTACAAACGTCAACACGAGTTCCAGTCGTGCGCCATAAGCCGGACTAGGCGACATCTCCGTATAACAGACAGCCCGAAACGTTGAGCCGTCTGTATTTTTTAATATATGATTCTTTTGATTGCGGAAATCGGATTGTACTGCGAGAACGAAGATACATAGGAAATAACTATTCCTGTGCTTGAGTTCTCAGCGTGTACCATCATACCGTCACCGATATACATTGCAACATGATAGATGCTAGCTCCAAAGAAAATCAAGTCTCCAGGCTGCATACTGTCATAGCTTACTGATTTGCCGTACCCTGCCTGAGCAGCGGCATTATGCGGAAGTGAAATTCCTACCTGTGCATAAGAAAGCATTACAAGACCCGAACAGTCTGTCGCACGGTAGCTTGAACCGCCCCAGACATATGAACCGCCTACCATACTCTTGGCATAAGAAATTACCGTTCCAATGTCTCCTGAGTATCCGCCGCTTGAACTGCCAGAATTGCTTGATGAATTTCCGCTGTTAGTTGAATATCCGTTGTTTGAATAATTATTGCTTCCTGAATTCCCGGACAAACCGTTATTTGAATAATTGTTATGTCTTGGTATGTAAGTTGTAGCAGCCTGAGTAGTAGTTGTCGTAGTCGTGGTGGTTGCGTTGTATTCAGCCTGCGCCTTCTTGCTGAAAACCTGACTTCTCTGATCGTTTAGCTCCTCATTCTGACTTTGAATGTTTGCCGCATTAGCCTCGCTTTCAGCCTTCAATGCTTCAAGATTCGACTGCTCCTTCGATAAATTGGAAAGCTGTTTTGCGTATTTCTGAGCAGTTTCTTCCATCTGCTTCTTTTGCCCTTGATACTTCTTTTGTTCATTCTCATACTGCTTCTTCAGCTCAAGGAGCTTGTCTATCGTATCGTTGTCATGTTTTGCTACTCTCTTTACAAGCTCAAACCGCATGAGAATATCGTAAAAGTCTTCCGATTCAAGCAATACCTGTGTATAAGACTCAGCCCCCGAGACATACATTGCCCTAAGCCTTGACTTAAAATCCGCAATGCCGTTCTTAATTTCTTTTTCTTTCTGCTCCATATTGGCTTGAGTTTCTCTGATTTTTGCGTCTGTTTCCGCTAGATCCTTCTCAAGCTCTTTACTGTATTTTTCAAATGTGGAGATCTTGTTTTCAATTGTCGAGATCTTCTTGCTTAAAGCCTCCTGCTTTGCTTGTTCATCAGCAAGATTTTCTGCGTTTTTTGCGATCTGTTTATCAAGCTCTCTCTCCTGACTTTCCAAATCGGCGATTTGCCTTTGATAATCCTCATATGTAGGTGCAGCGGATATTTGTATTCCTCCGCTGTCATAATTGTTTATTGTAAACACAGAAACTACTGCCAAAAACGAAAGAACTAATGCAGTAAGCCTCTTAATTCTTTTGCTTTTCATATCTGTTATCTTTTCCCTTTCCTTTTAACTAAATACCTTTTATAAGCATTATTATCTATCTGTTTGCTTTTGTTATGAATAAATAGGTTTACACTAACCGAATATAATCAATTTTGTGTAACCGATTTGTAACCATTGTATACCCTTTTGAGCTAAATGTCAAGAGCAATCGCTATTTTTTATTGAATTTTAATATTTCCTTTTGTCGATTTATATGGTATAATAACCTCAAAGGGCTTTCTTGTGAAAGCCTTGCAATGCTTTTTGCATTGCCGTAAATCAAAGATTTCCGCTTTGAGAACATTGTATCTTAATTTAAGGCTAACGCCTTTGGTTTTGCTCCGCAAAACTGTGAAACTTCGTTTCACACTAATTTCGATATAATAACCTCAAAGCAATAAAGCAATAAAAAGAGACAAAAGGCAAGGTTTTTATGTTGACGCTGATTTTTGCACTTTTCACAAAATAAAAAATGCAAAATTTCTGAAAGGAATATACATATGAAAAAATATATTTTAGCCCTTGATCAGGGCACTACATCATCTCGTGCAATATTATTTAACAAATTCGGTGAAATTGTCGCTCAAAAAAAGAAGGAATTCCCCCAGATTTTTAAAGAAAACGGATATGTTGAACATAATCCAAATGATATTTGGTCATCTCTGCTTACCGCTGCAAGAGAGGTCCTTTTGAGCAAAAATCTTGATGCAGGCGATATTTCATCAATTGGCATAACCAACCAGCGTGAAACTACGATTATTTGGGATAAAGAAACAGGTGAACCTGTATATAATGCCATTGTATGGCAGTGCAGAAGAACATCAGACTACTGCAAAGAGCTTGTAAAAAACGGATATTCAGAAATGATAAAGGAAAAAACAGGTCTTATAATCGACCCTTATTTTTCTGCAACAAAGATAAAGTGGATTCTTGACAATGTTTCCGGAGTTCGTGAGAGAGCTAAAAGCGGCAGACTTTTGTTCGGAACAGTTGACAGCTATATTATATGGAAACTCACCGAAGGAAGAGTTCACGCCACAGATTATTCAAACGCGTCAAGAACAATGCTGTTTAATATAAATACTCTTGAATGGGACGATGACATTTTAAAACTTCTTGGTATTCCGAAAAGTATGCTGCCGAAGGTTTGTGAATCAAGCGATGACTACGGTTATACAAAATTAATAGGAAAAGGTAAAATTAAAATCTGCGGTGTGGCAGGCGACCAGCAGGCGTCGCTTTTCGGACAGACGTGTTTTAATAAAGGCGACTTCAAATGTACATACGGCACAGGGGCATTTCTGCTTATGAACACAGGCTCTGAGCCTGTTATCTCTCAAAACGGACTTCTGACAACTATTGCATGGAGCGTGGACGGAAAAATAGCCTATGCGTCTGAGGGTTCTGTTTTTGCAGCAGGAGCGGCTGTTCAATGGCTTCGTGACGGAATTAAAATTATTGACTCTGCCGCAGAAAGCGAGCCTTTAGCACTGTCTGTTCCTGACACAAATGGGGTTTATTTTGTTCCTGCATTTGTGGGTCTCGGCGCTCCTTACTGGAATTCCGATGCAAGAGGAGTTCTTTGCGGACTTTCAAGAGGTACAACTAAAGAGCATATAGCTCGCTCGGCTCTTGAGGCAATTGCATATCAAGTAAACGCAGTTATTGAAGTTATGGAAGCTGATTCGGGTATAAAAATCAACACTCTTAAAGTTGACGGGGGAGCTTGTGAAAATAACTTTCTTATGCAGTTTCAAAGCGATATAACAGACTGCGAAGTTCTCCGCCCTATGTGTATAGAAACAACGGCTCTCGGCTGTGCGTACCTTGCAGGGCTTAAATCAGGCTACTGGAAGAGTATGAATGATATAAAAAACAATCAGAAGATCGACTATAAATTCACTCCCGATATTCCCGAAACAAAGAGAACTGCCCTTTTGTCGGGCTGGGAAAAGGCTGTTGAGCGTACAACATTGTAAACATTAAAACGTTATTGAGGATATATAAAAAATTGGAAGGTAAAATCAAATGAGAAACTTTATTAAAATAATAAGCGTATTGTTATTACTGCTTATTGCATCGCAGTCTGCTGTCTTTTCATATGCAGAAGATAGTCAGGAGGTCGAACTTAAAGCACAAATAATAAAAACCGTTCCGTTTGCACCCAATATAAGTACAAAAACTATGAAGTTCAAGTTTAAGGTAAACAAAAAAGGATTTGTAAAGGTCTTGGTGCTTGACGATTACGGTGAGATTATAAAAACTCTTGTCAAGGATAAAAAAATACAAAATGCAGACGATAAAGAATTCTCACTGAAATGGGATTTTTCCCAAGACGGAGAGGATAATGAAAAAGCAGCTGCCGGTACATATAAAATTAAAATAGTATTTGAAAATTACGACAAAACAGAAAAAGCAACTGCAAAGTCGCTCTTTAATATAGTTGACAGTTCAAAAAGCGTATGGCTCGACGCAGGTCACGGAGGAATAGACGCAGGCGCAATAAGAACAGACGGAAAATATGAACGCGACGACAACTTAAAGATTGCCAAACAGGTAAGAAAAATTCTCAAAAAACAAGGTGTAAAAGTATATATGTCGCGAACAGACAAAGATAAAAACTATACTTCAATAGCCGATTTAAAGGAGAGAATAAAAAAGGCGAACAAAGCAAAAGTTGACTTGTTTGTTTCTTTTCACAGAAATGCGGCTGCTGTATCTTCGGCAAACGGATTTAATATCTACACTCACAATCCTAAATACAAAAGCAACGTCAGAAAAAAGCAAGAAAAAAACAAAGCTTCAATGTCTATGAAGCTCTCAAAAAATATTTTCAAAGAAATGTCAAAGGTTACAAAAATGAAAATGGGAGACGTCATAAAAGGTTCAAACAACAGAGAAGACTTTTTTGTAAACAAGCTCTCCAATATGCCGAGCTGTATGCTTGAGACAGGATACGTTACCAACGTATCTGACAATAAGCAGTTTGACAAAAACTACAAATCTTATGCTGAAGCGATTTCAAAAGGCATAATGAAAACACTAGGTATTACATATATAGAAAATTAATGCGAAGAGAATATTCTCTTCGCATTTTAAAATCCGTAAATATTTCTCAAAACGGCAAATGCCAAAAACAAAGCTATAAGTATAATTGCCGTAATCTCTATCCATTTATCTGTTTTGTGCGTATCATACCTGATATAACAATAGACCTCACGGGCAATCATTGCAATAATGATCGGCGACGTTAAAAATAACAACTGATTTGACTTATACGCCGCTTTAAAATTCATATGAAAAATATTTATGATCATATGAGAAATTCCGCAGCCGGGACATCTAAACCCTGTGATCAACCTGATATAACACGGTATGTAAAGTCCTGTTAAATACGTAATAAAATAATAGGCAATTCCTAACAGTATCAGTATTATAAAAAATATGCTTACCTTTATTGCACGATTTTTCATAAGCGAAAATTAGTTTACTGCAAATTTATTTATCTCGTTTTGAATAAGCGCATATGATATAATTGAAAATCCGAAAATGCCAAGCACCAAATACAAAATACCTAAGCTCGAATCAGCCGGAACTCCTCTTTGCATTTTACCCTGATTAATCTTATCTCCTGCCTGATACAGCCAGAACCATTCATAAATACCGCAGGTAATAATACTCAGCAATACGACCAATCCGCCTGATGTATCATTCTTTCCTGAAATACGGTTTAAATCCTCAGCCATACAATAAAGCCAATAAAGACTGTATATCCCACAGGTGATTATTGATAAAATTATGCAAACTCCTATGCTCTTTGACATAACAAGTGAACTGCCTGTGTAACTTTGTGCGTTCTGATAATCCCTAGACGGCTGTGCCTGTACCGTTTCTTCCTGCTTTGTTCCGCAGTTATTGCAGAATATATCTTCGTCATCCAACTGAGCACCGCATTTGTAACAAAACTTTGACATACCTATCATTCTCCTATTAATTACTATCAGCATACTAAAAGCAAACACAGAATATTTCATATACCGACAATAATATTATATCATCTATACTATATGGTGTCAATTAATAATAAAAGGTGCAGTTTAACTGCACCCTCATTATACTACTATCATTTATCCCATCACAACTACAATGTCGTTTTGTTCTTTAAGCTTATCTGCCGGAATCAGCTTGCCGTCAAGCATTTCACCGTTCAATATAACAGATTTAACTCCGCTTTCAACGTGAGCGTCGTTATTCACCTTTATTGAAAGGTGCGAGCCTCTGAAGTTCTTTTCAATTTCAAAGCCGTTCCACTCTGACGGTATTGACGGGTCAATTACAAGACCGTCGAAGTTAGGTCTCATACCGCAGATACCCTCAACGCAGCCTACCATAACGGTAGAACCCGTACCTGTCAGCCAGTGAACGTGAGAACGTCCCTCAAAAGGCGAGCGTGTCGACTCGGTAAACTGTCCGTGAACATACGGCTCTAACACTCTGATTTCTGCCTTGTCGTTCATAGCGGCAGGAGAGCTTTCCATAAAATATTCAAACGCTCTGTTTCCATGTCCGAGCAGAGACTCAGCTAAAATTGCCCAGCCCTGCGACTGCGAGAAGATTCCGCCGTTTTCCTTAGTGTCAGGATTGAATATGTGCATAATAGCACCGTCGAAATAATCGTCCTTGTAAGGCGGTTCAAGCAGCTTAACGCCGTATGGCGTGTTGAGGATTTCATGAACGCTTTCCATAGCCTTTTCAGCCTGCTCTTTCGATGCAAAGCCCGAAATAACCGACCAGCTCTGAGGATTGAGCCACATATTAGCTTCCTTATCCTTCTTAGCGCCGACAACAACTCCGTTATCTCTGATTCCTCTGATAAATCTGTCCTCGTCCCAGCACTTATCAAGCTCTTCGCCAAGCTTAGACTGAACCTTGTTTATATACTCAACATATTCCGTATCGTTCTTTTCCTCTGCCATATCTTTGATTACGCTCATTGCATAATAAAGCTGGAATGCCACAAAGGTAGACTCGCCCTTCTTGCCCATTCTAAGACAGTCGTTCCAGTCTGCGTGAAGACCTGCCGGCATATTGTGTGCGCCAAGACGCTCCATAGAAAATCTTATTGCGTTCTTTAGATGGTCGTAAACAGTATCCTCACCGCCGTTTGCATAAACGATAACCTCGTCTAAGAAGTCCTTGTTTCCGCTCTCTCCGATATACTTTAATATCGTCGGGAACAGCCACAAAGCGTCGTCCGCTCTGTATGACGGATGACCTGTTTCCTTAGCATATGCCGAGTTCTCGTTGTTCTCGTCAGGACAATTTTCATGTCCTGCATTGTGGTCGAACTTTACAAGAGGAAGTCCTCCGCCGTTATTGACCTGCGCAGACAGCATAAACTTTATTTTGTCAAGAGCAAACTCAGGCGCTAAGTGAATTATTCCCTGAATATCCTGTACAGTATCTCTGTAACCGTAGCCGTTTCTCAAACCGCAGTAGATAAACGACGCCGCTCTCGACCAGATAAACGTGATAAAGCACTGGTATGCGTTCCACACGTTTATCATATTGTTAAACTCTTCGCTTGGAGTTTTTATCTGGAAGTTGTTTAAAATTCCGTGCCAGTATGTAACAAGCTCATTTACTTCAGCGTCGACCTTGCCCGGCTCTTCATAGCTTTTAAGAATCTTATCAGCCTCAACGTTGTCTCTTTGACCTAAAACATAAATAAGTTCCTTTGTCTCGCCCGGAGCAAGAGTAAATTCAGACTGCAAAGCACCGCACGAATTTGTATTGAAGTTCATCTTGCCGTCGCACTTGCCGTTTTCAACAGCTATAGGATTTGAGTATGTTCTGTAAGGCCCAATAAAGCTATCGAGATCTCCGTTGCAGGAAGTAACAGGTGCACCGACCATACCGAAAAATCTTTCTCTGTGGTTTGAGCCTGTCTCGTCTTTGCCGCTGTTTTCATTGATATGCTGGAGAATTTTATTTCCCTCAAAGCTTGTTCTTGTTATAAACAGTGTGTACTGTAAATTCACCTGATCCTGTTCATAGTTGTTGTCGTTTGTAAACTCAATAAATCCAAATGCAGACAGCTTTCTTTCCTTAGTATCGTTATTGGTGATTCTGCATCTCCAAACCTCGTATGTCTTTCCGTTCGGTACATAATATGTAGTCTCTGCTGCGATATTTGCATATTCGCTCTTTATAGTTGTATAAGCTGTTCCGTGATGACATTCGCTCTTGTACTTATCAAGCGGCTTCCCCACAGGCTGCCACGATGCAGACCAATAGTCTGCCGTCTCGTTATCTCTTATATAGATATATCTTCCCGGAAGTGCCATATTTGAATTAAATCTGTATCTTGCAATTCTTCCGTTAGCACCGCTTTTTACAAAGCTGTAGCCTGCCGCATTGTTCGATATGATTGCTCCATACTCTGGCGAGCCTAAGTAGTTTACCCACGGAGCAGGAGTATCGGGTCTTGTGATAACATATTCCTTGTTTTTAAGGTCAAAGTAACCATACTTCATATTATCTCTCCTTATATATTAATAGAATTATTTTCCGTCTGTAAGTCTACATTTTTTCCTCACATAAACAGTATCTCTATATTATCACATTAGATTTTAATTTACAAGGGGGGTAAACGCAATTTTTTCATTATTTTTTAGTTATTTTTTGTTGTTAGCCTTATTAATTTATAGTCATTATATCAAAAAAAGCACTCATCATTAGAGTGCTTTTCTTAAAGGAAAAAATATATAGAGCCACCGTTGCTCTCTTCAATAGGAGGCCTTGAGAAAATTTCGGTGTATGTACTCCTCATCTAAACTATGCTGCTTAATCATAAATATTGGCTTATTCGTCCGTGTCACTTTTTTTCTCATTCTGTCTTTTTAGCCTATAATCTATCATGCTTATAGGTTTGTGATTCAATTCAAATCTATAAACGTAATTGCTCAATATCAATTCTAATTGTTGCTCTAATTCATATCCATTGCTTTTACATATTTGTTTGCATTTGTACAATAACTCAGAATCAATATTAATAGTTATTCGTTCAGTTTCCCGAGCATTCTTGGATTGTTTATACATTAGTAGAAAACTCCCCTTGTTTTTAATTTTTAAAATATGGGCGAGACTATTCCCCTTAAAAACGTACATCCCTCATAAATTAATCTATATCAATATTAAACATTTCATTAATCATTGCAATACAATACTTGCATAATTTTTTCCTCCTAAAATCATACAAGAATTCTCCACGACCACATATAACACAATTGTTTTCACATCTATTTAAAAGAATAGTCTCGCCGTCTTTTGTAATGTTCATCAGAGTCCCTGCCTCTATATCTAATGCCCGTCTTATATTAACAGGTATCTCTATATTGCCAAGCTTGTCAATTTTTCTTATTACACCATATGACATTATTTTAATACTCCTTATTTTATATAATAGTTTTATTCGACCAAATCGAATAAATTTCAATGAAATTTGGAATAAAATTCAACCATAATCGAACAAATATTTGGTAAACTATACTTGTAAAGAAGGGATTAATATGGTTGATTTCGGAAAGAAATTAAAAAAATTAAGAACGAATGCTAAGTTAACACAACAAGAATTAGCTGATAGGATAGGTGTATCAAATACTACTATTTCTTTTTGTGAGAATACCGAGCGTTATCCGTCAACTGATATATTGATTAGAATTGCTAATTATTTTCATATATCAACTGATTATCTTCTCGGAATAGATAATACGAAAATGTTAAATATATCCGAATTAAATGAAGAAGAAGTAAAATCACTTCAAAATTTAATACAAATATTTCTTAACAACAGAAAAAATAAATTTTAAATTTATTTTTTTACATTATACAATAATTTTCCATATAAGTCAACTGAATTTGTACCAAATTTTCGCCAAAATCTTACTATTTTTTTGTATAATATTTTTGGAGGCGTTAGATTAATGGATAACTTTGCCAAGAGAATGAAAATGTTAAGAAAACAGATGGGTTTTAACCAAACTCAATTAGCTGAAAGGATGGGGACTTCAAAATCAATGATTTCTTATTATGAAAATCAAGATCGTTCCCCATCTCCTGAAGCATTGATTAAGTTATCTAAAATTTTTCACGTCTCGACCGATTATTTACTTGGTTTAGAAAGTGAACAGTCTTTAAAATTAACTGATTTAAGCAAAGAAGATATAGAACTTCTTCAGCATACTCTTGAAACATTAAGAAATAAAAATAATAAATAGCAATATAAATATTTAGTAACAAAAAAGAAGTAAGAGAAAACCTAATCTCTTGCTTCTTTTATTATTTCTCATATTAACTTTTGCCATTTACTCAAGTTCTCATTAAATCTCCTGCGACAGCGAAATATCAATACCACTGTAGTAATGCTTTAAAATCTGGTCGAACTTATATCCGCTCTTGCTTGCGTAAAGCTGTGCGCCCCACTGGCTCATTCCGACGCCGTGACCGTAGCCGTATGTAGTAAATATAAAGTTTTTATTGCTGTATTTAACGGTAAACGCAGCAGATTTAAGTTCAAAAAGCGAGCGTATCTTAGTACCTGTCAGAGTTATCTGACCGTCGATTGAAACATCGCCTACATACTTACCGTTATAATTTGATAAAACCTTTATCCAATTTTTCTTTTTAGTCGAAAGCTTAACACCCTGCTTTTGAAGTATTTTCTTAACGTCTGCCTTTGCTATAGTTTTAGTTACTCCGTAATTAGGGTCATAATCGGCGTCATACTTACTGTCAACAGATTTGAGATACGGATAACTTCCGCCCCATACATTTGAGCAGTCAGCCGTACAGCCTGCGGTTGAAGCACAAAAAACAGCGTCTATCAACGAACCGTCATAAGTACAAACAAGACCCTCAACTGATTTGACTATTTTCTCAAGTCTTGAATCATAACCTGATTTCACGCCAAGTTCAGCAGTAATGCCTTTTTCCTTACAGTATCTAAGGTAGGTATACGCGGCAACTGCCTGAGCCTTTATAGCCTCCTCGTTCCAGGTAGAGCCTATTTCACCGTTTACTATCTGACATAGTATATCAAAGCCGTCCGACTTTATTTTTTTACCTGTGGTAATACTTTTAACAGTATATTTTTCCTCAGAAATATCTCTTGTACTATATGTATTGGCTTTTGCCTTTGAAGGCGTATATGCCTTTGTTGTAACTGTTGTTGTTTGAGTGGTAGTAGTAATTCTTTTCTTTTTCTTCTTTTTCTTTTTAGTTATCTTAGCAGGTTTAGAAGTAACAGTTGTACTTATTTTTCTTTTTACTTTTTTAATAACAGTTGTTTTTACTGTCCCTTTACCAATCGTCACAGCAGACGCTGTTGTCTGTGTAGTTATTTTTTTGTTTTTTAAAGCAGTTTTTTCCGTATTCTTTGATACAGACGCCTTAACTGTAGTTGCTGAAACTTTTTGAAAAACGCCGTATTGCGAATTAAGCTCATACAGTTCAGGTCCTGCTTTATACCAAGTAACAGTTGTTGTTAATGTTTCACTTGAATTATCGATTTTAATTGCATTTCCTTCGGCCCCATTCATACCAAAAGCAACAAATGAAATTACACCTGCACATACAACAAGACTTAAAACAAATACAATATTTCTGTTTTTGATCTTATCGAAAAAAGATTTAATTTTTTTCATATCCTCTGCCTCTCCTTAACCGTATCCTGCAGTATCTATGACTGTCGAAATCGGCAATACGTTTATGCTGTAATGCCGAAAATTTACTTATAAATCTGTTTTTCTGCACAAAATACTAAAAATTTTTACACATATTAATGATAATACAAAAAAATAAGAAAGTCAAGAAAACTCTCAACTTTCTTATTTATAATTCATTAATTCAGATTAAAATGCCATTAGTTATTAACTTTATAAACCTCTACGTATCTTACTCCCCACTGAACAGCCTCACTTTCAGAATCAACGTACAGGTCAAGAACATTATTGACGATTGCACTGCCTCTATCCTCTACAGTATACACATTGCCGTTGAACATCAACTTTGTACCGAAAGCAAAACTGCTTGGAGCTGCAATTGTTCTGCCTGCCTCACATGTTGTTCCGCTTGCAGTTCTTGCAGAAGACCCTGCCGTATAAGCCGTAACTTTAAAGGTACCTATATATTCCTTAGATACGCTTTCCTCAGTTGTAGTTACGTTAGAAGGCTTAGTTCCGAGATATGAAGCCATAATATATCCCGACTTATTTCCGACCTTTACAGGATAAAAACCGTTTTTCTCTTCGCCGGTAACATTAACCTTCTCGCCCTGCTCGACAATTTTAATTACATCAGCAGATGTACTCGGCCTCTTTCTGAACTTTACATCTTCCTGAACATATAAAACGTCAGCTTCTATTACTGTTGTCTTTATATCTACACTTTTTGTTTTTGCTTTTTTGTCGTCTGTTTCTGCAGTCGTTTTCTCTTTTTTGACTGCTTTTTCTTTTGTACTTAATGCAACAGTAGCAGTAGTTTCTTTAACAGCTTCTTTCTCTTTCGCTGTCGTTGTTATGTCTGAGTGCTTTTCTGTAACAGTAGTAACCAGCTCTGTTACATTCTCAGTGTGAACTAAATCATACTCAGATACTCCTGCTTTCCACCAGCTCATTGTAGCTGATACAGTTGTTGCCTCTGCTGTTGGGTTGTTCTGGGTTGTGGTTGTTGACGCTTCGGTGTTCGCATCGCTTGAAGCTATGCCCTCATTATCAGCAAGAGCCGTTAATGAAACTGCTCCGATTGCTAATATTCCGGCAATAACGATACTCAGCTTAGCTCCCAGTCCCTTGAAGAATGTTCTCCCGTTAAGTTCAAAAACATTGTCCTTACAAGAGACACCTTCAATAGTGTCCTTCCGCTTCATTTCAATCACTTTGCCTTTCCGGCAGCTAAAAAACCGCTGCCTTAATTTCAAAATGTTCCTCTCCAAAGAATTTTTGAAATTATAAATTTATTTTACTGCCTTAGCAGTAATTAACATTTATGCTGTTTGCTTAGTAGTCCCAGCCCTTATACATAGTAACCTGACCCCAAACATCTCTCCAGCACTTCGGAAGATAAATGTCTTTATCCTCTTTTTTCTGATACGAGTTAACCATTTGCTCAATATCTTTATCTGTTTCTTTCTCACGGATTTTTCTTGCTGTGATAACCCATCTCAGATCGTCGACCTCATTTGAACAGGTCGAAAGAGTTATATACTCGTCATTCTCGTTATAGTCGATACTGTTTGAATACCAAGTTCTCTTATCAATACCCTCTTTAAACTTCTGAAACGTATATTTGTCGTTGTCGAAATCGGTGAATCTCCAATAGTAGAAAACCTTTCCGTCATCCTGACTTTCCTTATAGTTCGCTATATAAGCACCTATAATTATATATCTGTCTCCGTTAGTATAAAGAGTATCAAAATCAATTATCGGGTTATCCTTTAAGAACTTTACCCCTCGTTTGTATTCACCCAAATGAGTGAACATTGTTCCTACGCTTCTCATATTGTGACCGTAAATTGTTATAATGTCCGGTCTGTGAAACGGCGTTATCGGAACAAAATAATCTGCAAAGAGCGTTCCCGACTCCAATGTGTTTCCGTAAATATCCTTGTGAAGATATTCCTTGTTATCCTCTACCTGAACCACAGGATAGTTGATAAAACAGGTCTTCGGATCGTTCTTCTTTGCTCTGAATGTATCAATCTTTACCCAGCCTATAATATCCTGATTAAGCGAATAAAGCTCATACCATTTTGGAAGCATCTTTTCTGGAGTTATTATATTCTCTTTCGGAAGCTGCACTGGAGTTTCTTCTTTATTTGCACCTGGCTCAAACTCCTGAATCTCTGCAATCGTCTGAAGCTCCTCGTCACTTCCGTTGTAGAAGTCGATAAGCTCGCCTAGCGATATGCAGAAGATAACAATAGACGCTATAAAGATAATCTTTCTGACTATATCAGAAAGCGTATCGCCTTTCCATGGACAAAAATACTTTAACACTCTTAAAAAGAAATTGCTGTCGTCTCTTTTTTCAAGACTGGATAGCTCATTTTCAATTGACATTTAAACTACCTCAGCTTTCTTTGTAAGCTCAAGAATCATTTCAAAAGCCTCTTTTGTTGTTAATAATCTTATGTCCTCTCTGCAAAGATTATTATACTTTTTATAAAGCTCCAGATTTTTTGTAAGACACTTGTCTTTAAACCTAACAGAAACATAAACCGTTCCGACGGGACATTCATCAGTTCCCCCGCTCGGCCCCGCAACTCCCGTTACGGCAACGGCAATATCACTGTTTGATAAGCTCTTGATACCGGCTGACATTTCCTCTGCTGTCTGTTTGCTGACAGCAGTATATTTTGACAGCGTTTCATTTTTAACTCCGAGCACCTTATTCTTTATCCTGTCAGAATAGGAACACACACCCAGCTCAAAAATTTCCGACGCTCCAGGAACAGATGTGATAAACTTACTTATCATTCCTCCCGTGAGACTTTCAGCCGTACTTATTGTATAATCTTTGCTACTACAATATTTTACTACACTTCCAGCAAGCATGTCAACACTTTCTGTTACCGATTTGTCACTTTTGTTATATTGCACCTTTTTCGACCTTCTTTTTTATATAAATCTTACAGTATTTTTCTGATTTTATTGAATTTATTGCTAATAGGTTAAGTAATTATAACCAAAACAATCAATGCTGTTGTAACTTTTTTGTAACCAAATTCAGACATCAAACACAATATATAGTATTTAAAATGTATAAATCGACAGTATTTAGATTGAAAAATATTATGCTGTAATCAATTAGAAACCATTGTAATTAATAGTGTGTTTGATATAGTAAAAACCTATCTTTTAGCTTCAATAAACTCGCAGAATGTATTCTCTACTGCGTCATCGACCAAAGGTTTAAAATCAAACATCGCCTGACCTGCTTCAACGTCTTTAATGTTAGGCTTAGTCTTGGGATGCTTTGGCGTAAACACCGTACAGCAATCCTCATAAGGCTCTATTGAAATATCGAAGGTTTCTATCTTTCTTGAAACGGCAATTATCTCTGACTTATCCATTCCTATAAGCGGTCTGAAAACAGGGCGGTTTGCAACAACGTCTGTACACACCATTGCAGACATAGTCTGGCTTGCGACCTGACCTATGCTCTCCCCCGTGACTAAGCACTGTATTCGGTCTCTTTCGCAAATTTTGTCTGCGATCTCCATCATAAGTCTTCTCATTATTATAGTGAACAGTTCCTCAGGACAGTTGTTTTTTATCTCTTCCTGAATTTTCGTGAAAGGAACGCAGTGGAATTTTATTCTGCCTGTGTATTCAGCCATACGCTCTGCCAGCTTTATGACCTTTAGCTTAGCACGCTCTGAAGTATACGGCGGCGACTCAAAATGAATACAGTCAAGAACTACTCCCCGCTTTGCTATCATATATCCTGCAACAGGAGAATCTATTCCGCCGGATAAAAGAAGCATTGCCCTGCCCGAAGTACCTATCGGTATTCCGCCTGCCCCGTCAATTTTTTCGGCGCTGACATA
Organism: uncultured Clostridia bacterium; assembly: GCA_947628615.1. GTDB lineage: Bacteria > Bacillota > Clostridia > Oscillospirales > Ruminococcaceae > UMGS1601. The sequence continues at coordinate 22,339 of CANRAO010000016.1, read as the reverse complement.
TGCGTTATTCTCTCTTATTTCAACAAGCACAACGACATCAGGAGCATGCACGTCCACCTCAAGATGAGGATAAGCGTCTAAAATCATTCCGCCGACCTCGTTTGAGATCTCAGGCGATTTTAGATAAAAGGTCTTGTCCGCTCTCTTGGTTTCGACCTTAAAGGTTCTTGCCCCCAGCAAAGTATCCTCAAGTGCCGGAACAGCAGTATTATTTATTCCCTCAAGACTTTTTTCACACTCAATACTTCGGCTGATCTTAGCGATTCCGAACACCTTTTTCAGCTTATCTATAGCTTTGTCAACATCAGCGTTATCGTCTAAAGGCTCTATATAAATAGTAGACTGCGACCTTGTATAGTGAAATTTGCCTAACTGATTTAATCTTCTTTTTATGTTTTTGACCAAAACGTCCTCAAAGGTTCGCTTATTCAGCCCTTTAAGAGCGATCTCGCCGTATTTGCACAAAATAATTTCTTTCATATCTTTAATTCCTTTTCTGACCGATTTTTACAAGTTCTGCTTGTGCATTTTTGACCTGCTTAATAAACTCATCTATCTCAGACATTTTATTTTCATACGAAAAGCTAAGCCTGATTGTTGAATCAATTGCCCTGTCATCATAACCGAACGCTTTAAGCACGCCGCTCTTTTTACCCTTTGAACAAGCCGAACCGCTTGAAACGTAGATACCGTTTTGCTCTAAATAATGGAGCAAAGTCTCGGATTTTATATTATCCACAGTAACGCTCGCTATATACGGAGAGCTTTCGCTGAATTTATTTACCTTTACACCCTCAACCGTTTCAGTTTGCTTAAAGAGATAATTTGACAACTCGCACATCTTTTCATACCGCTTATCTATACTCTTGGAAAATGCCTCAACAGCCACTCCGAAACCTGCTATGTTGGGTACAGCCTCTGTTCCCGAGCGCACTCCCTTTTCCTGTCCTCCGCCGAAGTTTACAGGAAGTACCCTTACTCCCTTTTTCACATATAACGCCCCTACTCCCTTGGGGCCGTAAATCTTATGTCCGCTTAAGCTGATAAGGTCAGAATTAAGACTGTTTGCCGAAACATTTAGCTTCATAAAGCCCTGAACGCAGTCGCAGTGGGTAATGACCTTCGGGTAAAGTCTTTTTATCGCCTTATAAGCCTTTGAGATAGGAAGTATATATCCTGTTTCGTTATTTACAAGCTGACAGGTAACAAGGCAGGTGTTATCGTCAACCGCTGAAACAATATCTGCAGGATTTATCTCTCCTGATTTGTCGGGCTTTACATAAACCGCCTCAAATCCATTTTCCTCAAGATACTTTATCGGCTGTAAAACAGACGGATGTTCTATTGCTGTGGTAACTATTTTCTTTTTATGTCTGCCAATCGTCTTAGCCGTACTGAATATAGCAAGGTTATTGCTCTCTGTCGCCCCCGACGTAAAATATATACATTCGCTGTCGGTATCAAGAGACTTTGCTATTATCTCCCGTGCTGAATTTACAGCCTGCTCCGCTTTAAGACCAAGCCCGTGCAGGCTTGACGGATTAGACCAATTTGTTTTTAAAGCATCGCTCACGGCTTTTACCGCTTCATCGCAAGGTTTTGTTGTTGCGGCATTATCAAAGTAAATCATTATTTAATACCTCTGAACAGAACTAAAATCATTTGTAGATTATTGTATCATATTCCGCTAAGATTTTCAAGAAATCTAAAACTGATTTTAACATTTAAAACTCCTTCTCTGCCGTTGACACTTCAAAATATTTAAGCTATACTTTAAATGTATAAAATTACTTTAAGGATAAATATTCTAATAATTAATAAGGAGACGCCTATGAAAAAATTGAATTGGGGTATTCTTGCCACAGGAAAAATTGCCGAAACGGCAGCTAAAGCTATGAAGTTTATGGAAAACATTGAAGAGAACAATATGGAGTTATTGGCTGTTGCCTCACGCTCGTCAGACAAAGCGGAGAACTTTGCAAAACGTCACGGAATAAAAAGGGCATACTCAAGCTATGAAGAGCTTGTATCAGACCCCGATATAGACGTTGTATATATCGCAACGCCTATGAGCTGTCATTTTGAAAATACAAAGCTGTGCCTTAACGCAGGAAAGCACGTTCTTTGTGAAAAATCGGTTACACTTAACGCCGGCGAATTTAAAGAGCTTATGGATTTAGCAAAGGAAAAGAAACTGTTCCTTATGGAGGCTATGTGGACAAAGTGTCAGCCTGCTTTCAGAAAGGCTAAAGAATGGGCAGAAAGCGGAAAAGTCGGCAAGATCAAAATGATAAAAGCAGATTTTTCAAATGCAGTGCCGTTTGATAAAACCGACAGGCTTTTCATAAAAGAATTAGGCGGAGGGGCAATTCTTGATCTGGGCGTTTATCCGATTACTTTTGTAAGTGCTTTTTTGGGTACACACCCTGAAGAAATCCATACATACTCACATCTCGGCAAAACAAATGTCGACTTTGATGACAGCATAATTTTAAAATACAAGGACGCTTACGGCATAACCTTCTGCGGATTTGATTTTGAAGACGAAAACAAAGCGATAATCGTTGGCGATAAAGGCAGGATAGTTATGGGCAACTGGTTCCACTGCACTGCTGAAACAACCTTGTATGACGATATGGGAAACGTGCTTGATAAGCAAGTACTTCCTTTTAAATTCAACGGCTACGAGTATGAATTTGAGGAAGTCAACAGGTGCATAAGAGAGGGCAGGCTGGAAAGTAATCTTATCCCTCATTCAGACACCCTTGATATAATGAAAATTATGGAGACCTGTTTAAATCAGGCAGGTGTAAAATACTAACAGAAAGGATTGGCTGATTTGAAAACCGCTTATCTTAAATTCGATGGGGAAAAGACTATAAGCCATATCAACAAAGAGATATACGGTCATTTCTCAGAACATTTGGGAAGATGTATATATAATGGTATATTTGTAGGAAAGGATTCGCCTATTCTTAATACTGACGGAGTTAGAAACGATGTAATAGACGCACTGAAAGAAATCGAGATCCCCGTACTTCGCTGGCCGGGCGGCTGTTTTGCCGACGAATACCACTGGCACGACGGCGTGGGCAAAAACCGCAGACCTATACTTAACACAAACTGGGGCGGTGTTGTCGAAGATAACAGCTTCGGCACAAACGAATTTTTCGATCTCTGCGAAAAGCTCGGCTGTGAGCCTTATCTTGCCGGCAATCTGGGAAGCGGTACCGTTTCTGAGCTTGCAAGCTGGCTTGAATACATAACTTATGACGGAAACTCTCCTTATGCACTCGAGAGAAAGGAAAACGGCAGAGAAAGGCCTTGGAAACTGAAATATCTCGGCATAGGCAACGAAAACTGGGGCGGAGGCGGTAATATGCGTCCTGAGGCTTATGCTGACGAATACCGCAGATATGAAACCTTTGCGAAAAACTTCAGTACGCCTGATATGATAAAAATAGCCTGCGGTCCTAACGCTGACGACTATAACTGGACAGAAACAATTATGCAGAACCTAAAGGCGTGGCATACAGGGGCTATATCCCTTCACTACTACACCCTGCCTACAGGCGACTGGTCTAAAAAAGGCTCTGCTCTAACATTTGACGACAGCGAGTATTATAATACTATCTCTGCCGCAATGTATATGGAAGAGATCATTACAAAGCACTGTGCAATAATGAACAAGTACGACCCTGAGGGTAAAATAAAACTCATTGTAGACGAGTGGGGCTGCTGGTATGACGTTGAGGAGGGAACAAATCCGGGCTTTCTTTATCAGCAGAACACTATGCGTGACGCTATAACTGCAGCAATTAATCTTAATATATTCAACAATCACTCAGACAAGGTCATTATGGCAAATCTCGCACAGGTGATGAACGTACTTCAATCAGTGCTTCTCAGCGACGGAGAACGCCTTGTAAAAACTCCGACGTGGCAGATATTTAAGATGTATCTTCCTCACCACGACGCAGAACTGGTAAAAACTAGTCTTGCCGCACCGGACTTAGAAAAAGCGGATAAAACTATTCCTATGATAACATATTCGCTTTCAAAAAAAGACGGCGAATTTTTCCTGACAATGTCTAACTGCTCTCTCGACGAGGACTGCACAATGCTGATAGACCCCGAGCAAGGCAAAATAAATGACGTAACATCTCAAATTGTAAATGCAGAAATCCACTCATATAACAGCTTTGACAATAATACTGTCAGCATTGCTGATTATGACGGCTTTGAGATTCAGGGAGAGAAGCTGAGGGTTATTCTTCCTGCACATTCTGTAACAGCCTTTAAATTCAAGATTTAGCAAACCTTATATAAAGATAAAGTCCTGCACATTTATTAGTGCAGGACTTATTTATGAGAGATATGATTAAAATTTATTATTCTGTAATTGCTCTAAAAGCCTCGTCAAGGTCGTAAATAATATCGTCTATGTTCTCTGTTCCTATTGAAAAGCGAATTGTGTTCGGCTTGATACCCTGCTCTAAAAGCTCGCTTTCGCTAAGCTGTGAATGGGTAGTCGTAGCAGGGTGAATTGCCAGCGATTTAACGTCTGCAACATTTGCAAGAAGCGAAAATACAGCAAGATTGTCAATGAATTTTTTAGCTTCATTTGTTCCGCCCTTGATTTCTATAGTGAATATAGAACCTCCTCCATTAGGGAAATACTTATCATAAAGCTCTTTGTATCCGTTTTCCTCAACTGACGGGTGGTTGATTTTCTCAACAAGCGGCTGCGACTTTAAATATTCCAAAACTGCAAGTGTATTTTCAACGTGCCTTTCAACACGAAGTGAAAGGGTTTCCAATCCCTGAAGAAGTAAAAATGCGTTGAAAGGTGAAATTGCGGCTCCTGTATCACGCAAAAGCACCGCCCTTATTCTTGTTACAAACGCTGCATTCGGGGCAGCGTCTGCAAACACTACGCCGTGATAGCTGTCGCATGGCTCTGAAATACTTGGGTATTTTCCACTTACTTTCCAATCGGTTTTTCCGCTTTCAACTATAATTCCGCCAAGTGATGTTCCGTGACCTCCGATAAATTTTGTCGCAGAGTGTACAACTACATCTGCGCCGTGTTCTATTGGTCTTATCAGATAGGGCGTTCCGAATGTGTTGTCTACTATCAGAATAATTCCGTTTTCGTGTGCTAAGTCAGCCAAAGCGTCAATGTCGACAATATTTGAGTTCGGATTTCCCAGCGTTTCGATAAAAATAGCCTTAGTATTTTCCTTTATCGCATTTTTAAAAACTGAAACACCGTCCCCTTCATCGGGGTCAACAAATGTAGTCTCGATCCCGAACTCCTTTAATGTATGCGCAAGTAAATTGTATGTACCGCCGTATACCGTCTTTGCAGAAACGATATGATCGCCTGCACCTGCAATATTCTGAATTGCATATGTAATTGCTGCCGCACCCGACGCTACCGCCAGTCCTGCCGAGCCTCCCTCAAGAGCCGCCAGTCTCTTTTCCAAAACCTCCTGCGTAGGATTTGTCAAGCGTCCGTAAATGTTACCGGCATCAGCAAGCCCGAACCTTGCCTGAGCGTGGTCGCTGTTGTCGAAAACATATGAAGTTGTTTGATAAATCGGTACAGCCCTTGCGCCTGTTGCAGGATCTGCCTCCTCCTGACCGATATGGAGCTGCTTTGTCTCAAAACGAAGCTCTCTTTCTCTAAGTTTTGTGTTTATTTTTTGTGCCATTTCAAATTACCCCATTTCTTTAGAATTGATATTATTCATATATAATTAGTATGAATTTATATATAGCATAGCACTATAATCAGATTTTGTCAACACCTTTTTTCCATTTTAAATATATTTGTGCAAAATATACTTTTCCTACAAGTTTAGTGTGTAATATTGATAAATGTTGCACAAATCATACCTTAATAAAAAACCAAACTTTTCAATTCAAAATTTTTTACAATCAAATCGTTGCAAAAAACAATTTATAGTGCTATAATATTTGAATATGTGTATAAGGAAGTATAACAAGGTGAAAATTGAAAGGAATGAAAACATAGATGTCGGAAAGAACGGAATTAATTGAAAATGAAACGCCGATTCAGGAAAACAAGATGGGAACAATGCCTACAAACAAGCTGCTGATAACAATGTCGCTGCCAATGGTTATTTCAATGCTTGTTCAGGCGCTTTATAATATAGTAGACAGTATATTTGTTGCAAAAATATCAGAAAACGCACTGACAGCGGTATCTATGGCATTTCCGATACAAAGTCTTATGATAGCCTTTGCCGCAGGAACAGGCGTCGGAATAAACTCGTTCTTATCTAAATCTCTGGGCGAAAAGAAGTTCAAGGAAGCAAGTGATTCAGCCAAAAACGGAATTTTTCTTGCGTTTTGCACATATATAGTATTTGCAATTTTAGGATTCTCCTTTTCAGGTCTCTTTTTCAGAGCTATGACTGATAATAAGGAAATAATAGCTTATGGAGTAAGCTATCTCAGAATTGTAACAGTTATCTCGCTTGGAGTATTTATGCAGGTAACCTTTGAACGTCTATTGCAGTCAACAGGAAAAACAATATACAGTATGTTTATGCAGGGCACGGGCGCAATAATAAACATAATACTCGACCCAATTCTGATTTTCGGATTATTTGGCTTTCCGAAAATGGGAGTGGCAGGCGCTGCAACCGCAACAGTTTTCGGTCAAATCGTTGCAATGATTCTAGGTTTACTATTTAACACATTTAAAAACAAAGAGATTAATATAAATTTTATTGGCTTCAGACCGTCCTTTCGCATTATAAAGAAGATATATGCGGTAGGATTTCCGTCTATTATAATGCAGTCAATAACCTCTGTTATGACATACCTGCTAAACAAAATCTGCATCAGCTTCACCCCGACTGCAGTATCTGTCGTAGGAATTTACTTTAAGCTTCAAAGCTTTATCTTTATGCCTATATTCGGACTTACTAACGGACTTGTACCTATTGTAGCATACAACTACGGTGCAAGGCATAAAAGCAGAATTATTTCAGTTTTAAAACTTGCAATTATTATTTCAGTTTCATATATGACACTGGGTGTGATAATCTTTCAGACGATCCCTCAAATTCTGCTCAGCTTCTTCAATGCTTCTGACCAAATGCTCAAGATCGGAATACCTGCTTTGCGAATAATTTCTATCAGCTTTATTCCTGCGGGATTCTGTATTATAATAATAAGTGCATTCCAGGCTCTCGGACACGGCATATATAGTCTTATAATTTCAATTGCACGTCAGGTGGGAGTACTTATTCCGGTTGCTATAGTAACATCGAAACTTTTCGGGCTTAGTGCAGTCTGGAGCGCATTCCCTATTGCTGAAACTGTTTCGCTTCTTTTGTGTATTCTTTTCAGCACAAAGGTTTATCGTCAATCAGTTGCCGTGCTGGATAATCCTCCCCCATCAATAAATAAAATTCCTGAAACACAAAAGGCATAGCATATAAAAAGCGATAAGAAAATCTTATCGCTTTTTATTATTCATTATTTTTTCAGTATAAACCACGCCTTGAGTATCGCTATCTGGGTTTTAGCGTCTGGAATTTCATCATTAAAAACCATCTCATAAGCCTTTTGCAAAGGTATTTTCACTATATCGAGAAATTCATCATCATCTAAATTCTGCTCACCAAAGCTGAGATTTTGAGCCATATACATATAAATAACTTCCGTATCGTATGCGACCGTCGGATAGAGCTTGCCTAAATAGGTTATACTTTCCGCTTCTGCGCCGACCTCTTCTTTTAACTCTCTTATTCCGCAATTTTTAGGGTCTTCCCCCTCTTCACGCTTTCCGGCAGGAATTTCTAACAAAACCTCTTTAAACGGATACCTGTACTGCTTGACAAATACTATCTCATTATTACTGGTTATCGGCAGAATGCAAACCCCTCCCGAATGATGAACTACCTCTCGATACGCTTCGGACTTGTTTTCAAGCAAAATCTTTTCACGTGTTACATTAATTATCTTTCCGTCATAAATCTTTTTAACAGATATGGTTTTTTCCTCTAAGTGCATATTGATCACTCTATTCCTTTCAAAAGAGTCTAAATTATTCCTCGTAAAAATCAACCGACTTTACCTTTTCCTTTACCTTTCTTATGCTTGACAGCCTTCGGCAAACCAGAACATATCCTGCAAGAAGAACTATTCCCAAAAGCGACAATGCAATTCCCTGTCTTATGCCGTAAAGCTCAAAATCAAATCGAATCTCATTTTCGCCCTTACCGCATAAAACTGCTGAAAGTCCCCCGTCGACTTCTTCTATATCGGTTTTTTTGCCGTTCACATAAGCTGTAAAGCCTTTGTCATAAGGCACGCTGAAAAATACAAGAGCACTGTCAGACAGGTTTATTTTAGCCGAAAATCCGTTGCTGTCAGGTTTAAACTCTGAACATGATCTCAAAATCTTATCATTGCAAGCCATAGTATAAGCACTGTCGCTGTTATACTCATCTATATCGTAATGGGTCAATATATCCTTATATGTTTCGATCTGCCGATCGTTCAAAACAAGTGATGAAATAAGATTTCTTGTTTTGTCTTCGGTTGAAAGAGTTTCAAATTCATCATATGTCAGATAGGTGTTGTATGCAAAGCCCATAGGAATGTAATACTTATTCTCATAAACGTCAAAACTGTTCTGCGTATTTTTATAATTAAAGCCAAACATATCCAGAGTTTGACTTTCCTCTGTATCCTCACTGCTTTCAGACAAACTGCTGAAACGGTTTATTCCGAACAAACCGCTTTTCTTCCCGTCTGACTGTGAATTTTCAATATTTATTTCATTAAAGAAATACTTGACCGAAAGCAGACTTCTTAAAGCGTAGTATTCTTTATCAGGTCGAGAGGCTACATCACGCTCTATTCCCAGCATATCATAGAATTTCATAATAGAAGTAGAAACTGTACTGTTAAACGCACGAATAGTAGAATATCCCCAAAGCATAGGCCAGTTATCGGTGTTCTCACTTGTTTCAATTCTGTAGTAGCCTGCTTCATCATATGAAGGAAGTTCTATATTGTCTCCGCCTTTAATAACAACAGAAATATAGTCGTCAGGATCAGGACCTTGAGATATTCCGTAATATACAGTAGACATCATACTTACTGCACATGCCAAACAGGTTGCAAATGATACTGCTCTTACATACTTTTTGTTTCTTTTAAAGAAATAAACTATAACGAGAAGCTCTACAAACAAAGCAGCCGAAACTATAAACTGAATGTAAAACAATTCAGGATATTCAGCTATTTTGAAAAACTCATAATCCCCGTTATCATTTGCAGTCGGAAGGAAAAATACTGCCAGACTTGCCTCTAAAACTATTACAACAGCGGGTATTCCCTTCTTTAAATCGACAGGCTCGTCAGAAGATAAATTGTTATCGTCAAAGGCATACGCCGTCATAACGCACATTATAAGTATCGGCATAAAAAACCAGCGTGCATAATATGTTCCCTTAAACAGCTGAAAAGCCGAGTTGAGTGCAGGAACAAACGCAAATATCATCGAAGTTATAATCAGGGTTTTCATCCAGTTACCCTTTTTAGCTCTCATAAATGCGATAACCCCTGCCATTGAGAACATAGGCAGATAACCGGCAATAGACGCCCAGCGTGCTGTTTGAGAATTAAACAGATTGACCCTTGCAGGCGGATCAGGCATCATAAAAAAGCTCTGAATTATTCTTAATATCCTAAACTTATCAGGATAAACTATCATATCAGTTCCTGTCAGATACTCGTCAACACGAGGATTGTCACAAATCGCGTAATACGACGGCACAAGTATCACGCAGGCAATAAATGTACCCGCAACAGCCTCAAACGCCAATTTCAGGAACTTTGCAAATGTAACTTTAAAGCTCTTATCCGTACATCTTATTATGAAATATATTATTACAAAAACGACTTCGGCAATAAAGAAATAATAATTAACAATACCGCAGAGTGCAACGCAAAGTCCGAACACTCCTTTTTTACCGTCCTGAATATTCATTTCAAGGGCAAGAAGCAGCAACGGAAAAAATGCTACGGCGTCGTGAAAATGGTTAAAAAACACGTTATACGCCTGAAATCCTGAAAATGCATAAAGCATTGCTCCGATAAAGCAAGCGTTTTTATTTGATATGAACCTGCCTATATATGCGTATGAAGTAATAGCCGCAACACCTGTTTTTACAGCAAGTAAAATTGGGATCAGCATTATTGTAATATTCTCTGAAAAAAGCTCTGTTATCCAAAAAAACGGACTGCCAATATTATAAAAGGAATACGAAGTCAAAAGCGGAGAACCCAGATCAGTTCCCCAATCCCAACCGAACAATTCTCCGTTTGCAACGGCATCGTGAACGTGCTTATAAAAAGGAATCTGCTGTGAATTATAATCTCCGTAATAGAGAAAATATCCGCCGTTATATATCATAAGAGGCAGCATTATGATCATCATTATAATTGCAGCAACGAAAAAAACAAGCAGATAATTTCTCTTGGTTCTGTTTAAATACATCTCTGCTGCTTTTTTATTTTTTAAGTCAACTCTTTGTTTTCTCATAAAGTATGTCATCCTTTATTTTTACATTACTAAATATATTTACAAAATTATTACTATTTATTATACTATTATAATTGTATCACGTCAATATTGAAAAAAATCTCCTTATGTGTTATTATGACTGTTAAGGAGTGGATCAAATTGATTTATGAATACACACTGAAAACTGAAAAAGAAAATTTTTATAACGTAACAAGAATGGTTCAGGAGGCTGTTTCAAAAAGCGGAGTGAAAGACGGAATATGCGTTGTTTTCAATCCTCACACAACAGCGGGTATGACTATCAACGAAAACTGCGATCCCGACGTCGTAACCGACCTGCTTTTCGCTCTAAATGAAACTTACCCCGACCGCCCTGAGTTCAGACACGATGAGGGTAATTCAGCCGCACATCTGAAAGCAAGCGTTATGGGAAGCTCTGTAACGGTCATAGTGAAAAACGGACGGCTTCTTTTGGGTACCTGGCAGGGCATTTATTTCACTGAATTTGACGGACCGAGAATGAGAAGTTTTTTTGTGCATTTAGAGGCTAGAGACTAGAAGCAAGACCGAAGAACCTCCGGTAGCTCTGCCGCCTTTGGATAGTTTAATATTGTTACAGTTGGCAGACTAGTACTTAGATACAAAAAATTAAAGGCTAGAAGCCAGAAGCGAGAGACAAGAAAAGCGTTCGGAAAAATTCCGAACGCTCTTGTTTTTATCGCTGTTTTCAGCACGGTATTTCTAAAAGTTACTGCATTAAAGAATTACCCAAAGGCAATAGAATAAATCAGCATTATGCAGGTTTATATTCAACGGTCATCTCTACCTGCTCGTGACCGTCAGAGGTCTCGTTTATCATTTTAGCTGATTTTATCGTAATTGGCGTAACAGGACGCACGTTTTTTTCTTCTCCTGAATCTGTTCTCTCAACTGTAAGGAACTTGTCAACGACCTTCATACCCTCTTCATTTACCTTGCCGAAAGCCGCATACTGACCGTCAAGAAACGTGCTGTCTACAAAACAAATAAAGAACTGACTAGACGCAGAATTCATATCATTACCGCCCCTTGCCATAGAAACAACTCCTCTTGTGTGGGAAAGAGTGTTTTGCGTAAAGCCGTTCTGAGCAAATTCGCCAACAATAGTTTTATCAGAACCGCCAAAACCGGTACCCTCAGGATCTCCTCCCTGAGCCATAAAACCGTCCATTACCCTGTGAAATGTAAGACCGTCATAAAAGCCTGACTTAACAAGACTTTTAAAATTTTCAACGGTTTTCGGTGCATACTCCGGAAACAACTGAATTACAAAGCTGCCTGTCTGCATTCCCTTTTCTGCGGAATCAGAATCGCTTTTATCGCCACAGCCTATTAAGCCCATACACATCATAAGCATAAGTATTGCAGTTAAAATAATTTTGATACGTTTCAAAATAACATCTCCTGTTTTTAAATTACAATAACTTATTTTACAATTATTATGCAAAAATGTCAAGCACACTGTATAAACTACTCATTTGCAGACAGATTGTCCTTTAATGTTCCTTTGCTCATAAGCGTTATAGGCATAATCATAGAACATATAATATGAAGTATGAACGCAATTGCACACGCCAGAATTCCCAAACTGCTTGCCTTAATTACAGTTGCTCCCAGCAAACCGCTTATACTTCCAACATTCATAAGTATAACAGAAACGACTGCCGCCAAACCCGCAGTAAGTATACTGTTAATAAGACATACCCCTAAGCACTGTCCTCTGTCAGAACCGCATACGTAGAAAATCGAATACGTTTTCAAGCCACCTTTGACATTAAGAGCCGAAATTGAAACCGTGCTTACTATTACAAGTAATACAATACAGATAAGCAGCGGCAGCAGTTTTATGATCTGCTCGTATACATACAGCTTAGAGGCAGAACTGAATTTGTTCAACGTCATTACACTGACAGAGTTAAACTCTTTATTCAGTTCTTCGATTTTTTCATCTGATAAACCGCTTTTATATTTTATTATCTGCTTATTGCCGTTTATTGTGTATTTTACACCGTTTTTGCTTAACTGGCTCTGGCTGAGCAGCAAAAGCGGCATCTTCGATTCATCATAATCACCGTATAAATTTCTGAAATCGTCGCTATCTGTAATATATGTGTCTGCACCGAAAACCTGTGCCTTTTCGTCTAATACTCCTATTATTTTTACAGTAAGATTCTTTTCTATCGGATGCGTAAATGTAGGGTCGGTTTTCTGATCATATGTAACATTAGTCACCGAAACTGTATCATCTACTTCTAAACCGCTTCCGCTGCTTATGACGCCGTAAAGCGTATTTGCCGAATTGTCTGAACTTTTAAACCACCTGCCCGATTCCAGCTTTGGTGTATACATATTGATTATCTCATCATTGTATGAAATGAATTTTCCATCACTGTCAAGATAAAAAACATCAGGTGTATAAGAAGTAAAAACTGAATCGACCTCAGGATATTTTTTTATTAAATCATCTTCATTTATAATACCGTTTTCATCAGATATGCTCGTTGTATATACACCTTCACCCTCAAGGTGATCTTTTACAGGCAGATAGAACTCGGTTCTTGACTGAACGCTTGATACTATAGCCAACAGAATCAAAAACACTGCTGATAACTGAAGTGCAGTAAATATATTAGTATAAATTCTTCTGAAAAATTCTTTTAACCCCAGCCAAAGCATCACTTATCACCTGCCTTTTTTAACATATCAACAGGCTGTTTTTCAACCTTTAACGAAAATATTATATTTATAGCCACTAATAAAATAATTATAAATATTGCAAACAGATATAAATATGTATTTAAAGAGTATACCTCTTTTATTCTGGGAAATGCAAACGTCAGCTTAGGCATAATTATATAATGATACAACGCCGAACATAATCCAAATATGATTATTGATATTCCTGCAACCTCAGCCAAATACATTATGCGAATTTTTATTCTCGTGCAGCCCGACAGCCTGAAAATTGCAAGCGTTTTTCTGCGTGTGTGCATAATATACCTGAACAATATTGCAAGGTTTATCGCAGCAAGTACAGATAACGCTATTGAAATCAGCATAATTGACGCATAGAAGGTTTGCTCGGTCGGGTCTACTGTCTCAAACTCAGGAAAGTTTGCTCTATCGCCGTATATGCTTGTAAACGCTTCCTTAATTTTTCTATATGTTTCAGTGCTGATTGGCTTATCAGCCATTATAGTTACCTCATCAAAAGTCAAATCATCAGGCAACAGTTTAAAAGGAACTATATATTGACCTAAAACCTCAGGGTCAGCAACACCGATTACCTCTAATTGCATACCCATAAACTCGACTTTCTTTCCTATTAAGCTGGTATCACTACCACTAGGCAGATAAATAACGTGTTTTCCTTCAAGCTCCTCCTGTGGTTTTAAATATCTTCCTTCTAAAATACGAGCATTTTCAGCAAAACCAGAATATAGTCCGTATTGATGTGCAGAAGAATCATATTCAAGCCTGCTTATAAGAAGATTACCGTCATCATCAATATCACCATCTGAGCTTGTTATAGTTATATTCTCATTTGTTTCGGCTTTAAAATTATATGTATCCTTAAAATTATAGATCATATAAAATCCTGTAAAAGAGCTTTTTGTTTTTTCATCAAGCAGATCCAATACCTGTCTAAACTCGCCAAGCGTACTTACTCCGTCGGCATAGTAATTGGTAACAACATCATTATCTGCTACATAGGTTTCTGTTATATTGCCAAAAGAGATTGAAGGATCATCTTCAATCCATTTTGATTGCCAGTCTGAATCATTTGAAATCATTTTTGACGCATAATTCTGATAAACGCCGTGAGAGAAAACTATTACAAGAACTGACACAATATTACATAATATAAATAATGCGAAAATCACCGGGGATTTTCGCATTGAAATATATATGTTTTTTAAAATATACTTTAATGTAGTCATAGTATTTCTCCGTTTATCTCTAAACCAAATGGCTTAAATTTATAATACTATATTTTCATAAATTTGTCAATAAATATTTTTTTAGAAAACAAAAAATATTTTTATAACCTATTTTTTGATTTTCAAAGCGTTAATAATAACATAAACAAGCAACAAAACGGCAACAGCTCCCGCTAAAATAACATACATTGCACTTGTGCTTACCCTATCGCCGAAAAAATACAGATTGCAGTCGATAGAATCTTTAATGTTCTCAATAACCTGAGACGGAAAATGCTGTGAGTCCATTTCATTAAACACGCCCCTCATAGCGTGATTTCGGATTAAAGAAGTACCGTATGTACCGGGTAAAAAAGACAAAACCTTTTGCAGACCTCCGCCGAACTGAGAAATCGGCATATAAGCTCCGCAGATAAAGCCATAGCCTGCGCTTATGATAGTTCCAACAGCAGACATCTGTCCCTGTGATGTGAGAAAGAAATTAATTATAGACGACAGTGCAGTACCAAACATTACAAGTAAGAAAACGTCTAAAATAATCAGCATAACATCTGCCGCCGACATATACCAACCGACATTTGCAAGATAAATAAATGACGCTGCTGCAGCAATCAAGCAAATAATTAAAGTAGTCAAAGCAGTTGAAATATAGTAGCCGAAAGCTAAGGTAAATTTTTTAACAGGTGTAATGGTCAAATCATTTCTGGTACCGGTTACCTTATCCTGAACCATCAGCATATTAGAACAAAACGCAACCGTTATACAGCAAACAGCAAGAAGCGATGAAAAAAGCTGACCTCCTACACAACCGTTTATAAGCTTTTCAGGTATGTTAAAATCTTTTGGAAAAGTCATAGAAAAAGTATCACGAAAAACATTGCCCAAAAAGGTAATATAAAGCACTAGCAATATTATCGGCGTTATCAGAGAAGTAAAAAACATTCCCTTATCCTTAAAAAACAGCTTGGTATTCCGCATAACCAGCATAATAAGCGATTTCATTTATATTTCCCCCTTTGAGGTGTTTTCCAACTCCGTTAGTTTCTTGCCTGTTACCGCAAGAAACACATCGTCCATTTTACCCTTTAATATTTCATAGTCTTTGAATACATCAGGATATTTGACTATCAATTCGGTAGCAATTTCTGTGTTCGGTACAGCTATGCGAAAACCATCACGAACCGTTTCATATTTCATTCCTAACATATCAACCTGCTCTTTTGTCGAATTATAAAGCGTGATAAAATCCCCCGTATATGTATTCTTTAACTGCAAAGGCGTACCCTCTGCGGCAATTTCTCCGTTGTCTAAAATTACAACGTAATCTGCGTCGGAAGCCTCCTCCATATAATGGGTAGTAAGAAATACAGTCATTTTATTTTCTTTTTTAAGTTGTGAAATAACATTCCAAAGAGTTTTTCTAGTCTGCGGATCAAGACCTGTGGTAGGCTCATCAAGAATAAGAATTTTCGGGCTGTGAATCAATGCCCTAGCTATATCGATCCTCCTCCGCTGACCGCCCGACAGCTTGCCGACTGTACGTTTGAGCAAGTCCTCAAATTCCAGAAGTTCAGAAAGCTCTCTTAGTTTTTGCTTAAACTTTTTACCAGTTATTCCGTAAAGAGCCGCCCGGCTCTGCAAATTATCTTTCACCGTCAAAGCCTTATCCAAAACAGAGTTCTGAAAAACAACTCCCAACTCGCTTTTGATCCTGTCAACATTGCTGTCAAGGTCAGCTCCGTCGATAATAACCTTGCCCTTATCCTTTTCCAACTGACCGCACATTATTGAGATAGTCGTACTCTTGCCTGCTCCGTTTAATCCCAAAAACGCAAAAAGCTCTCCCTCTTTAACTTTGAAACTCAAATCCTTAACTGCGGTAATGTCTTTGAACTTTTTGGTCAACCCATTTATTTCAATAACGTTCATTTATGTGTCCTCCTATTCTGATATGTTATTTTCAATCCTTGATATACATCTGTTAGCATTTGACTTATAGTTTCAGTATCCCAATCTAAAAATGAAGTTACAATCATTACCGCTATTCCGTGAACGTATATCCACATCTCTGTATGAAAAAGATAAGCCTCGTCCTTGCTTATCCCTATGCTTTGAGATACAAGATCAATTATATCTGCAAACTCCTCTTTATTAATTTGCATTTTTTCCTTTGAACGATCACGCATAAAAAGAAGTTTAAACAATTCCCTCTCCTCTTTTGCAAAGCGGATATAGTACATTCCTATTGCTTTATAAGCAGGATAATCAGCGTCTTTTACTGCACGTTTATTGTACTCCTGATAAATCACACCTGCATATTTTATAACATCTGCTTTCAACTTTTCCATAGTGGAATAATTACTGTAAATCGGCTGGGTGGAACAACCCAGTTTATCTGCTATAGACCTTGCATTCAGTCCTTCTGCTCCGTACCTCCGTATAATATCAATAGAAGCCGAAACAATATCCTCTTTAGTAACCTTGACCTTAGGCGGCATTTTATCACCTCTTTATATAACATTTGTTATATATCAGTTGTTATATTACATTATAATAAAGCTTTTGTCAAGAGAAATTTTATAACAAAAAAATAACCGCAGAGAAACTCCTCTGCGGCATTGATTATACCTTATCCTTCTCTATCGGAATCAGTAACTCCACATAGCTGTCGTTTTTGTTTTCGCTGAATAAGTGAATAACGGTTATTTCAGGTGCGTCTGAAATAATATAAGGAGAAGTCGTCAGCCACTCGTTTATGAGCCTTTTACGCAAATCAAGATGCTCGTTTAAGCAGTTCGTTCCACGCTCCGTTTCAACCTGAACATACAGATGCTCGGGTACTTTTATAACGCTTAACAGTTCGGCGTATTTACCTGCCGTCTTTTCAAGGTGGCTGTTAAAATATTCGGGTATGACCGCACCGATAGTAAATAAATAACCGCTGTCGGCAATATCTGAAATAACGCAGTATTCTGTCTCACAGTCGTTCGCCATTCCCTGCAATGCGTATCTTATGAATCTCGTACCGCCGTCAACCATAAAATCGTGCTGTTGATTATACCTGTCGCCGGATTCTCCCTCAAAGTGTTTTTTAAGACCTGTTATTATCATACTCGGCTTGTTTACAATTTTGTAATTTAACATTTTTCCGCCCTCCAGTGAAATTTTTATAGACATTCGGGAAAACGACTTTAAGTCAGCGTTTCTTTTCTTTGCCTGCGACGGCGTTATGCCGTGAAACCTAACAAACGCTCTTGTAAAGCTGTCAGGACTTTCATAACCATATTTGATTGCTGTATCTATTACCTTAGCACCTCCGCTTATCTCTGCACCTGCCAGTGTAAGCCTGCGGTATCTGATATATTCGCCGACAGTGTAACCGCATAAAATGCCAAACACCCTTTGAAAATGATAAGGCGATGAAAAGCTTCTGCCTGCAATATCGTTTATATCCAGCTTTTCGGTTAGGTTTTCCTCAATGTAATCTATTGCACTTCTTATACCTGTTATCCAGTCCACTGTGTTTTCCTCCTGTCTGATAACATAATATCACTTGGATTTTAAACTTACCCGATTTTGTGTGCTATTTAATATCAGTTAAATTAATTTTATATGTTTTATTAAAAAAAGTAAACCCGACAGTTTTCACTATCGGGTCGTTTTATCATTTTACTCTTTTTAACTGCTTTATCTTAGCTTTTGTCGTTCTTATCGCCCAGTAATATCGATTGTCGTATAATACCTTTACTATATCCCTTCCGTTTTTTATTTTTCCGCTTCCTGCTACTGCCTTTACAGTGTCTGCTTTAACCAATTTTACTCTGCTCTTCTTTTTAGTATTGCTCGACTTATAAAGACCTATCTTCTTGTTCGCAGTTGTTACCTTGAAGTTTATCAGCTTCTCTTTCTTGACAACTACGTGTCCCTGAAGATTCGGCTGGTTCATCCAGTTTGTCAGAGACATCTTTTTTAGTATTCCATCCGTTGCGTTAAGAATATTATCAGAATTCTCGTTTGACTCTGTGTAATATACATTGTCGGCTATTACATACTCTACATACCTTACATGGCCATATGTGCCGCCGTTATAACACGCTATCGAATTCGTTTTCGGATACTTTGATACCTGAAAACCATCTTTTTTACAGCTTTCATAAACATCTCTGCCGTTTCCCCTTGCACCTATATATACACCTGTCTTTTCATCTGCACGACCTTGAGTGTACCATACACACTGACCTCTCGACGCTGTGTTTAGCGGAGGATTGTAATATTTTGTGCTAAAATCAGCAAGCCTTTTACCTAATGATTTGTTGTACTTTATTCCCATTACTGTATATTGCTCAGTTAAGAGCAATCCTCCTTTCACTATTTTTAAATGCTTGTAGTTTTGTTTTTACTTCCCTTTTATTATATGAAAAGTTTTTTCGCCTGTTAAAATTAATAAAATTTATGTATATTTTTTTCTTTATTGCTAAAACTATTAACAGCAAAGGAGGGATAAAAATGTCTGAAAAAAATCAAAATCAGAATAAAAACCAAAATCAGAGTCAGAACAAAAACCAGAACCAAAGCAAAAATAAGAAGTCTGAAAATAATCAGTGGTCTAACTCAAATCAGAATAATTACGACAACCGTGAAAGACAAAACGGCCCGGGCTGCAATTAATCTTATCCTCGCTTATGCGAGGATTATTCTCGGGTATTCGGATTACTTTATGTATATGAAAAAAATAGTTCATTATGTTATTAGTGAAAACAAAAGGACAGTTCATAATATGAGCTGTCCTTTCTGTGTTTATTAATTTTTAATTTAAAGATCTGAATAAATGTGTACGGTATAAAAGCGGCAGTTAAGGAATAAAAAACTACCGCCTATTAGCCGTACATAATGAGTGACAATCCCATAGCAGTTCTCATAAGCTGCTCCCAACCCTATCAGCTTATCAATATCTAATTTGCCATTGAAATATTAATTCTACTTTTTTATTTTTATTGTCATAACGTTTAATGATTAGCTTATTTACATCCCTAAAATAAGTCTTAAATATGTATGGCGTTATTTGTTTTGAAGAAAAGTAGGAATCTATAGAATAAATATTACTAATGTATATTAATCAAAATTATATAAAATAATACAAATGAGGTGATAAGCCGAACCCACGATTGTTATAATATTACTTGCTTCAATTTTTTTATCTTGGTTTTAAGTTACTTATTACGTAAGTCTGGACTAAAAAAAATATTACTTGCAATATTCGGATCAATTTCAAGTGCAACAACTAATTTACACATAATATATGTTGACGGCTGTATTTCTCCATTTAAAATCTTTTCTAATAATGAAGTATTTATACCGCTTTTCTTAGAAAGTTCTTTTGCATTTTTATAGCCTTTTTCAACCATTATCTTTTTTAATGAAATAACATCTGTTTTCAACTCGTACATAAGATATTGCTCCTTTGCTATAATTACGTATCACGTAATTATTGTAACATCTTACTATCATAATGTCAACCTTTTTTTAGAAATTTATCAAATTATCTTGCATTGTGAGTAAGTTTATGTTATTATACATAATATAAGGAGTGCAAAAATGGGAACAATAAATAAAAGAATTAAAGAACGCCGTGAAAGTTTAGGACTTAAACTTGCTGATGTTGCAAAAAAGTTAAATGTAACAGATGCAACCGTTCAAAGGTATGAAAGCGGTACAATAAAAAACATAAAACATCAAACTGTTTCTATACTTTCACAAATATTAAAATGCGACCCGGGATACCTTATGGGCTGGATTGACGAACCTAATCCTTCAAAAAATGCTTATTTAACCCCGCATGAAAATGCCGTTATTACAGCATACCGCAGCAAGCCTGAGATGCAAATGTCTATTGATAAGTTGTTGGATATTGAAAATGAAAAAATATAATTTTGTAAGAAAAAACCGCCTTTGTCAGGGCGGTTTTTTCATTTTTTTATTCTAATACAACATCAAAGCATTGCACTGCGAAAATCAATATTATCTCTTTTTAGCTCGTTCTCCATAAAATCAAAAAGTTGATTGAGTTTTTTGTCGTTTTTTGAATATTGCTTAAACGCCTTGATCTCACTGTATTCAATACTGATAATATATTTATACAGTAAAGGCGCAGCGCAAACCTCTGTTTCGGTAAATCGATAGTATTTCTTAAAACTTCTCAGTGTCTCCAGCATTATTTCAATAACAGAGTTTTGTGTTGTTTCATTTAAAATCGGCAAATCATCAGGACTTGATGATTTTTTCCGCTGATAGCTTAAGCCAAAGAATATCATAGACATAAAAATGTTCAGGACCGTATCTTCACCTGCAAGATTATAGTCGATTATGCCCTTAAAATGTCCGTTGTCGTCAAGGAGAAGATTGCTCTCACTCCAATCTCCCTGAAAAACAGATGTAGGCAGCAAAGGATATACTTCCTGAAGTTTCTTCTGATTTTGCTCCCATAGCCTTAATATTTCCTGCCAGCGCTTAATGTAATGCGGAGCGTCGCTTTTTACAAGGGCATCTAAAGTCTGAACACATTCAGTTATTTCGTCAACAGAATCCCCACGACCGAACGGTTCTAATCTTACCCAGCCTGATTTTCCGGGAAAGCCTTTAAAGTGCTTTTCCCCCACCTTTCCAAAGAAGGCAATAAGTTCATCATGATAGGTATACCGATTATTCTTATCTGTATAAGCAGACTTATCCAAATCGCATATGAAGTTATATTTCGCAAACTCCTCTTCCCAAACTATACATTTCTTGCCTTTAAATGTAGCACACTCTGCGTAATTTTCGTTTTTACTGAGCAATAAACATGGACTGTAGTATCCCATTTTTCCATATTCCTCAATCAGGTCTGCCCACGCATTGACCCTCTCTGCTGTTGTAAAATTATTTGAGGCAATCTTGATAACATATTTTCCGTCAGATAAATCGACATAAATCACCCATCTGCTGTCGTCAGCCTGCAAGCGAATTTCCTTGAGCGTATATTTTATTGGTTTTTGGCGGTGAAAAAGAGAAATAACATTTTCAACATCACAATTCGGCATAATTCCCATTTATTCTGCACCTCCATTTTGTTCTGCAAATGCTAAATGCCAACTGCCTACGGTTAATTTTAAGTTCTGCACTTTATATTAACGCAAGACTAAAACAAAAATCACATACCAATTCAGTACGCGATGTGGATGCAACGTTACTGCACTGCAAATTCTATTGAAAATAAAAACGCGAGTTATAAAAATTCACGTTCTGCAAATGCTAAACACTAACTGCCTACAGTTGATTTTAAGTTCTGCACTTTATATTAACGCGAGAATAAAACAAAAATCGCATACTAATTCAGTACGCGATATGGATGCAACGTCATCGTTGCTGGTGGAAGAGGGTGGATTCGAACCACCGAAGCATAAAGCAACAGATTTACAGTCTGCCCCCTTTGGCCACTCGGGAACTCTTCCGTATTAAATTATTGAATTTGAAGCATAAAATGGAGCTGGTGGACGGACGGTGCTGCGCACCTGCGTCTTGCTCCTAAAGTCGCTGCGACCTCGCCGTAAAGTTTTGCAAAGCAAAACTTTCATTTGAAAGGTGATAACCTTTCAAATTACTTTCAGGGTTCAAGTCCTAACTCAGCAAATGAACCGAATAAGATTAACCCTAATTGACCTTATAAGCACAAAATGGAGCTGGTGGACGGACTTGAACCCCCGACCTGCTGATTACAAATCAGCTGCTCTACCAACTGAGCTACACC
>CANRAO010000015.1 GCA_947628615.1 uncultured Clostridia bacterium | reverse complement strand
TGGAGCGGGTGATGGGAATCGAACCCACACGACCAGCTTGGAAGGCTGGGATTCTACCATTGAACTACACCCGCATACTAATTAGAATGTTACCTGTTCAATTGACGAAATATATTATAACATCAAAAGAAACGGTTGTCAACCCCTTTTTTGAAAAAAATAAGAAATAGCAAAATTACTATTTCAGAATTTAAAAATTAATATTTTATAATACAGTATATTTTTACTATGAATTGATTTTATCTTGTCCGATGTGCGTAGTTTTTCTCTTTTTAAGCGAAGCTAAACAAGCTGCTATTCCTATAACAGCAACAGAAATAAACCAGTATAATCCGTAATGAGATATAAAATAAATCTTCTGATACTGTCCGCTTAAATTGTGATATTGAAGAAACTCAACCCTGCATTTGCCAAAATAATCGGTCGCCATAAAAATTAAATCGCATACAGTTAAAACCAATGAGGTGCTCAAAAGTATTATGCCGGTCTTCTTTAGGTTGCGATTGTGCTTTATTTCTTTTTTGTGTAATGAAGTCTTTTGCGCTTTGATCTTTTTTTCAAATAGGTTTATCACCTTTTCTCTGAATATTATTCCTATAATTCCTATGTCTATCATTATGATGCTAAGTATAACAGCCAAACTGTAATTGCCGTCGCTAATCGATGCCCCAAACGCTACGGATAATAATACTAGTGGCAGTCTTGCCGGAAGAACATATAGAAAATATGTTTTTTTGTCCATTGATGTCAAAGGAGCTAAAAATGAAAGAGCGTCTTTAGGCATACCGGGAATAAGATAGATAACAAAGAATATCAAAGCGACTTTGTCCGGCTCACGGAGAAATTTAAACCGCTTCAAATCCTTTTTGTTTACAAAAGCTTCAACAATAGGATACCCAACAAGCCTTACAAGACCATAAACTATACCCATTCCAACATATAACCCAATAAAAGAATATACGCTTCCCCAGAATGTTCCGAATAAAGCTCCACCGATTATCTGAATAGGAGGTATCACAGGAAGTATTACCTGAAATGCCTGCAGACCGATAAATATAAATGTGCCCACTGTCTTTTTAGATTCAATATAAAGCTCCAGTCTTTCTCTTCCCTCAGGTGTCTGAAGACTGTTAATCCACGGCAGTATAGCAATCGTAACTCCTATCATAAGAGCAATCATTACTATAAGCGCAGAAAACTTAATTATAATTTTTTTATTTAGTCTTTTTTTCATTTGTCGTAACCTTAAATCTTCTGTAAAATTTTCTTTCTGAACCATTTAATATATAAATCTTTAAGTCTTGATACAGCAACATCATACAGAATAAATACAATGTTTGTCATACCTAAAAATATAAAAGCTCCATACTTTCCCCACTCGCCTATTTCATCTGCTAAATCAGAACCGACTACTACCCTTATAACTATCTGATAATATATAACTATCAGCGTATTGTAAATGACCAGCTTTATTATCCATTCGAGAACCTTATTTGATATTTTTTCAATAAACATTTTAATCAAAGGATAGTATCCTAAAAGCAATATATATAATAGTCCGGCTTCCTTATCAGGAGTTATGAACAAGCACAATACCGCAACGGAAACATACGTGAAAAACGCCCACTTTGCATTTATCTCAACGTATACGATAATCAGCATTGCCCCCGTAAGTGCAGGTATCAGATAAACTAAAAATGGCATAAAACCCGTTAGAAACATAAGAGAAAGCGAAAGTGCAGAAATTATTCCGCCCAGTGAAACCTTATAGCTTACCTTTTTCACTTTCCTCATCTCCGTTAATTTTAAAATAGTATAACATATATTACAATTTACTGCAACCGGTGAACCACCGGTTGCACCGCCGCCTATAGATAATATAATAAATGTAATAGATAGTACAACGGCGGACTTTACTTTGTATAAAAGTATACTACACAAAAGTTATTGGCGAGCCAGCAACGATGACGTTGCATCCTCTTCCGCCTTTGAATAGTTTGTATAATGTTAAAGTTTGTGCAACGGCGGGCTTTATTTGTAAAAAATATACTACATTCTATAAAAGAAATTCTTGTTTCTTGCCTCTGGTTTCTTGCATTTATAAGCTCAAGCATTTCTTTAGGTAAATTCCCGTATAAGATTTTTCATTCTCAGCAATCTGCTCGGGAGTTCCGCAGGCAACGACCATTCCGCCGCCTTCGCCGCCCTCAGGACCTAAATCAATAATATGATCGGCTGTCTTGATAACATCAAGGTTGTGCTCAATTATCAAAACGGTATTGCCCGAATCTACCAGCTTCTGCAAAACCTCAATCAGCTTGTGAACATCAGCTGTGTGAAGCCCCGTCGTAGGCTCGTCAAGAATATATATGGTCTTTCCTGTTGAACGCTTGGAAAGCTCGGTTGCAAGTTTTACCCTCTGCGCCTCACCACCCGAAAGAGTTGTAGCAGGCTGACCTATCTTTACATATCCCAGACCTACGTCGAAAAGCGTCTGAAGCTTTCTCTGTATCTTAGGAATGTTTTTGAAAAACTCAACTCCCTCTTCAACGGTCATCTCCAAAACGTCGTAAATGCTCTTACCTCTATATTTTATTTCCAAAGTCTCACGATTATATCTTCTGCCCTTACACACCTCGCAGGGAACATACACATCAGGCAAAAAGTGCATTTCAATTTTAAGTATTCCATCTCCCTCGCAGGCTTCACATCTTCCGCCCCTGACGTTGAAAGAAAACCTTCCTGCATTATAGCCCTTCATCTTTGCGTCGTTGGTATTTGCAAATAACTCACGAATATCGGTAAACACACCAGTGTATGTGGCAGGGTTTGAGCGCGGCGTTCTGCCTATAGGCGACTGATCAATGTTTATAACCTTGTCGAGATTTTCAAGACCTTTCATCTCGCCAAACTTGCCAGACCTTATCCTTGCTCTGTTCAGCTTTCCTGCAAGTTCTTTGTAGATGACCTCGTTGACAAGAGAGCTTTTTCCGCTTCCCGACACGCCTGTTACGCAGGTAAATGTACCAAGAGGTATGCTGACGTCTATTTTTTTGAGGTTATTTTGCTCTGCTCCGATAATCTCAAGTGTATTACCGTTGCCTTTTCGCCTTTTTTCAGGAACAGCAATTTTCTTTGCACCGCTTAAATACTGCCCTGTTATCGACTTTTTACACTTTTTTATCTTGTCAACCGTTCCTGCGCAGACTATCTCACCGCCGTGTATTCCTGCTCCGGGACCTATGTCAACAATGTAATCAGCATTATACATGGTGTCCTCGTCGTGCTCAACGACTATAAGAGTGTTGCCAAGATCACGAAGTCTTTTCAGGGTTGCAATGAGCTTGTCATTATCCCTCTGATGCAAACCAATAGAAGGCTCGTCAAGTATATAAAGCACCCCTACTAAAGATGAGCCTATCTGAGTTGCCAGCCTTATTCTCTGGCTCTCACCGCCCGAAAGCGTACCGCTGGAACGTGATAATGTCAGATACTCAAGACCTACGCTTTGCAAAAATCCCAGACGTTCGTTTATCTCTTTAATAATTCGTCCGCCGATAAGCTCCTCACGCTCGGTAAGCTTTAGATTTTTAAAGAAATCCAAAGCCTTTGTAACCGACATATGCGTAAGCTCGCTTATATTTATTCCGCCTATTGTAACACTCAGACTTTCTTTTTTTAGCCTTTCGCCGTGACAGACAGGACATTCCTCATCACTCATACATGCCTCAATGTCGTGCTTTGAGTAGTCGCTTGTACTTTCCCTATATCTGCGCTCGAGATTGTTTATAATTCCCTCAAACTCACCACTGTACTTTCCGCTCCAGCCCGTTTTGGAAATCCTCTCATATTCTAGCACCTGCCCCATAGTTCCGTACAGAAATATATCTATTGCATCCTTGTCAAGCTCCTTAACAGGCACATCAAGCGGAATACCGTATTTTTTCGAGATAGCACGAAATGTCGTCATAGCAAATGACGATTCGTCAAGAGAGTTCCAGCCGCTTGCCTTGATAGCACCCTGCAAAATTGACAGATCCTTATTCGGTATAATCAGCTCGGGGTCAATTTTCTGAAACACACCCAGCCCGGTGCAATGCTCGCAAGCGCCGAACGGATTGTTAAATGAGAACATTCTCGGTGTAAGTTCTTCAATAGAGATATTATGCTCTGGGCAGGAATAATTCTGCGAGAACATCATTTCCTCACCGTCGATAACATCAACGGTAACTATTCCGCCCGTAAGCTGTGAAACTGTTTCGATACTGTCCGTCAGTCTTGACTTTATCGACGGTTTTACAACTAGTCTGTCGACAACTATTTCAATAGTATGCTTTTTATTCTTTTCAATGCTTATTTTTTCAGAAAGATCATAAGTTATTCCGTCTATTCTCACCCTCACATAACCCGACTTCTTTGCACTTTCCAGCTCTTTAACGTGCTCGCCCTTTCTGCCTCTGACAATAGGCGCAAGAAGCTGAATCTTAGTTCCCTCGTCAAGCTCAAGAATTTTATCAACTATCTGGTCTACAGTTTGCTGCCTGATTTCTTTTCCGCAAACAGGGCAATGAGGAATTCCTATTCTTGCATACAAAAGACGCAGATAGTCGTATACCTCAGTTACGGTTCCGACTGTTGAACGTGGGTTTTTTGAAGTAGTTTTCTGGTCAATGGATATGGCAGGAGAAAGCCCTGTAATAGAATCCACATCGGGCTTTTCCATCTGACCCAAAAACTGTCTTGCATATGACGAAAGAGATTCCATATACCGTCTCTGACCATCGGCAAAGATGGTATCAAAAGCAAGCGACGACTTTCCCGAACCGGAAAGCCCCGTCATAACAATAAGTTTATCTCTGGGCAGAGTAACGTCGATATTTTTAAGATTATGTTCTCTAGCACCCTTAATTACAATTTGATTTTTTTGCATAGATTTATTTCTTCCCTTTCTCCAACAATTCTATAACCTCGTTAACAGAAATGCAGTTATCATAATCTCCTTTATGATTAACGTGGTCTCTATGATAAATGATTCCGTTTTCTTCATTTCTAACGATTCTATCAGCAAGTCTATGTAATCCATTATCTCTGGCATAACGGACAAAAGCAACCAGTCTTACTCCGTGCTCGTCAGTATTATGCATATCCTTACCGCAGGAAAAATTATCGCACTCCCAACAGCCTTTTATGCCTTTAGATCTTGAGCATTTTCTTTGAAAGCACGAGCACCCATGCTCATCATCTCTGCTAAAATTACAGCCTTTGCAATGAGATCTTTCACCGCACAGCTCACAAACCAGTCCGCAAGGAGCAATACTTTTTTCAATTTTCAACACCTTGTCCGTTATTTTCAGATACTCGTCATAAGTCATTATTTTTCTCCTAAAGTTCAATATCTTATAAAACATAAGTTCTTAAATATTATGCCAAACAAACATTTGTTTGATAAGCAGCGAACCGCCAGCAACATCATGCACCACTTCGTGCTTTATTCCTGTTAAATGCTATACGCTTGTATCACACGTTTTAATTTTTATTAAAATTCCGCTCACCGTTGAACAAACCTAACATTTTACAAACTTTCCAAAAGCGTTAGAATCTCCGCCGGCTCGACGGTGCAACGTCAGCATTGCTCTTGTTTCTTGCGCCTAAGTGTTAGCCCGCCGTTTCACAATAGTTTAACATTAATCATACTTTCCAAAGGCGGCAGAGCCTCCGCCGGCTCGGCGGTGCAACGTCAACGTTGCTCTTGTTTCTTGCGCCTAAGTGTTAGCCCGCCGTTTCACAATAGTTTAACATTAATTATACTTCCCAAAGGCGGCAGAGGATGCAACGTCACCGTTGCCCCTTAAGCTCCGCAATCTTATCCCTCAGAAATGCCGCATGCTCAAACTCAAGAAGCTTAGCAGACTCCTTCATCTGTCTCGTCAAATCATCAATCAGCTTGTTCATCTCCTGCTTGGACATCTTATTTCTCTGCCGTGCGGAGTATTCAACCTCCTCCTTAGTAGAGATCTCTATAACGTCACGAACATCTTTAACGATAGTCTTAGGAACAATGCCGTGCTGTTTGTTGTATTCCATTTGAATAGAGCGGCGTCTCTCTGTTTCGGTTATCGCCATCTCCATTGAGCGTGTAACCTGATCTGCGTACATTATTACCATACCCTCAGCGTTTCTTGCAGCACGTCCGACCGTCTGTATCAGCGAGCTTTCAGACCTAAGAAAGCCCTCCTTGTCAGCGTCTAAAATCGCCACAAGCGAAACTTCGGGAATGTCCAGCCCCTCACGCAAAAGATTGATCCCCACAAGTACGTCAAACTCGCCTAAACGCAAATCACGAATGATTTCCATTCTCTCTATAGCGTCAATGTCGTGGTGCATATACCGAACAGCTATCCCATAACCTTTGAGAAACTCGGTCAGATCTTCAGCCATTTTCTTTGTCAATGTCGTAACCAAAACCCTCTGCTTCTTTTCAATGCGTATGTTTATCTCAAAAAGCAAATCTTCAATCTGTCCCTCAACAGGACGTACAGAGATTTCAGGGTCAAGAAGCCCTGTAGGTCTAATGACCTGCTCAACAATTTGAGCAGAATGCTCCTTTTCAAAGTCGCCCGGCGTTGCCGAAACAAACACCGCCTGATTAATATGGTCATAAAACTCATCAAACTGCAAAGGCCGGTTATCAAGCGCAGACGG
This sequence comes from uncultured Clostridia bacterium, assembly GCA_947628615.1. Taxonomy (GTDB): domain Bacteria; phylum Bacillota; class Clostridia; order Oscillospirales; family Ruminococcaceae; genus UMGS1601. The sequence continues at coordinate 36,116 of CANRAO010000015.1, read as the reverse complement.
AAGCCTGAAACCGTAATCTATAAGGGTGGTCTTTCTCGCTCTGTCGCCAGCATACATTCCCCTTACCTGAGGAAGACTGACGTGAGATTCGTCAACCATAAGAAGAAAATCATCGGGGAAATGGTCGAGCAAAGTGTATGGCGTTGAGCCGGCAGGACGTCTCGCTAAGACTCTGGAGTAGTTTTCTATACCGCTGCAAAAACCGATTTCCTGAAGCATTTCAATGTCGTAATTGGTCCTCTGAGCAATTCTTTGTGCCTCTATCAGCTTGTTGTTGTCGGTGAAGAATTTTACTCTCTCGTCAAGCTCCTCTCTAAGCTCCTCAATAGCCTGCGACATCTTATCTTTTGCGACTATATAGTGCGAAGCAGGAAAAATCGCAACGTGATTGAGCGTCGAGATAAGCTCTCCGGTTATAACATTTATTTCCGAAATTCTGTCTATCTCATCTCCGAAAAATTCTACCCTGTAAGCAGTATCAGTATGGCTCGACGGAAAGATTTCTACAACGTCTCCCCGAACTCTGAATTTATTTCTCTCAAATGCAATATCGTTTCTTTCATACTGAATACCAACAAGTTCTGCCAACAGATTGTCTCGTGATTTTTCCATACCCCTTCTTATCGAAACTACCATAGAACGATATTCCTCAGGGTCGCCCAGCGAATATATGCACGAAACCGACGCTACAACTATAACGTCCCGCCTTTCGGCGATTGCCGTTGTCGCCGAGTGTCTCAGCTTATCTATCTCAGAATTAATAGACGCGTCCTTTTCTATATAAACATCAGTGCTGGGTACATAAGCCTCCGGCTGGTAGTAGTCGTAGTATGAAACAAAATATTCAACGGCGTTATTTGGGAAGAACTCCTTAAACTCGCTGCAAAGCTGAGCCGCCAGAATTTTATTATGAGCCAGAACAAGCGTAGGCTTATTGACCTTCTCTATCACATTAGCCATAGTAAAGGTTTTACCAGAACCCGTAACACCGAGCAAAGTCTGCTCCTTAAAGCCGTTTTTAATTCCGTTTACCAATTTTTCAATAGCCTCAGGCTGGTCTCCTGTGGGCTTGTATGACGAAACTAACTGAAATTTATCCATAAATACTCCTATTAATCAAAAAGCGGTATAAGCCCTATTTCTTTGAACGACAGCACACCGTCCCTGCCGACGATAATATGATCAAGAATTTCAATATCTATTGCCTTTAAACTTGACCTAATCTGCCTTGTAAGCAGCTTATCAGCGTCAGACGGACTGCAGGAAGCGTCAGGATGGTTGTGAGCTATAATTACATTTGTGCTGTTTGCTTTGAAAGCAGCCTCCGCTATCTGTCTTGCATAAACCGATGCAGATTTGCTTGTTCCCTTTGATACGGTAGTATTTGACACTACGTTCAGACTGTTATCAAGACAGCACACTTTAAATTCTTCCTTATTAAGACCTATAAATGCAACTGAAAAATACTCCCTGACCTTTTCAATAGTATTAAGACATTTTGTTGATTCAATTTCTGTTTCATAGAACCTCAGCATCTGAGGTATCATCTTAATAAGTGTTGCCGAGTTCTCAGAAATCCCATCAACACTCATAAGTGCTTCGATCGACGCATCAAAAACAGCCGATACCGATCCGAATGTGTCTATCAGCCTATGAGCAATCAAATTTGTATTCTTTCTGGGAATACTGTATGTCAAAAGCAGTTCAAACATCTCGTGAGGTTCAAAGCTGTCAAATCCCATTTTGAGAAATCTCTCCCTCAGCCTTTGCCTATGACCTTCATGCGGTGCGTCCATAATTATGTCAACTTCCCTTCTCTGTCTAAAAGGTGAAATTTTTTAGTGAACCTATGTTCTTTTTGATATTATACTATATTATTTTAAGATTGTAAAGTGCATTTTATTAAAAAGTGTGCTATACTAGAAGCAAGAAGCAAGAGGCAAGAGGCAAGAGGCAAGAGACAAGAGACAAGAAGAAAGAAGCAAGCTGATATTGATTATAACTTAGCTGTATAGATAAAATTATAAAGGAACTTCAAAATTATGAGAACATTTATTATAAACGAAAACGATTCAGGTCAGAGGCTTGACAAGTTTATTGCCAAGTCGGTCAAAAATCTCCCTAAAAACCTGATGTACAAATACATTCGTCTCAAGCGTATCAAAATTAACGGAAAACGCTGCGAAATTTCAACCAGACTTAAAGTCGGAGACGAGATTCAGCTATACATAAACGACGAATTTTTTGAAGCCCCGAAAAATGACAGCTTTCTGAGTGTTGCCCCTAATATCAATGTCATCTACGAGGACGAAAATATTATTCTGGTAGATAAGCCGTCAGGGCTTGTTGTTCACGAGGACGACGACAACAGCATTGATACTCTTATTAACCGTATAAAACGCTATCTTTACGACAAAAAAGAATACGATCCCCAAAATGAATTGTCATTTTCGCCTGCTCTTTGCAACAGGCTCGACAGAAACACTTCGGGAATCGTTATATGTGCAAAAAATGCTGAAAGTCTCAGAATCTTAAATCAGAAAATAAAAGACCGTGAGCTTAATAAGCACTACTTATGCGTATGTATCGGAACGCTTGATAAAAAAGAGGATACTTTGAAAAACTATCTGTTCAAAGACGAAAAAAGCAAGACTGTAAGTATTGAAAATACAAAAAAGCCGAATAATAAACAAATACTGACAAAATATAAAGTTTTGAAAGAAAAGAATAATCTCTCACTTGTTGAAATAAATTTATTAACAGGACGAACTCATCAAATACGGGCGCATATGGCTTATATATGCCACCCTCTGCTCGGCGACGGAAAATACGGCATTAATCAGATAAATAAAAAGTACGGCGTTAAAACTCAGGCACTATGCTCTTATCGCCTGACGTTTAACTTTAAAACAGACTCAGGTATACTTGAATACCTAAATAAAAAATCGTTTACTGCTAAGACACCGTGGTTTGTTGAAAAATTCTTTCAGGATTAAGTTTTGATTTTTTGCTTGATTTTTTGTCGAATTTTTGGTATAATAGTTGTTAATTTAGAGTTTTAGAATGGAGGTCAGTGTATGAAAGGCGACTTACACTGTCATACAACCTTATCAGACGGTTCGCTTGGAATTGAAGAGATCATTGTTCAGGCTAAGAGAACCGACATAGATGTTCTGTCAATAACAGATCACGATACTCTTTCTTCCTACAACAGGGCTTCTGTTCTCGGAGAAAGATACGGAGTTAAAATAATTTCAGGCGTCGAGCTTTCGGCTTGGGACGAGGAAAGAAACTGCAAGGTACATATTCTCTGCTATGCTCCGCAAAAGCCCGACAGACTCGAGGGCCTTTGTCTTAAATCTTGTGAGATAAGAAAATCCTGCTCAAAGGATATGATCGAAAAGGTAAAAGAGCTTTATCCGATTTCGACCGAATCGGTTACGAAGTATGCCAAAAGCAGTAAAAGCATTTACAAACAGCACATTATGAGAGCTTTAGTAAACTACGGTTACGCTGTAGACCTATACGGAGAATTGTCAGACAGATTGTTCACTAAAAACGGCGAAGGCTCTATTCTCGTTACAAGAAGATACCCAAGCGTTGATTTCGTTTTGGATCTTATCCACTCTGCAAGAGGAGTTGCTGTTCTTGCTCATCCATGTATGTTCAACAATATCGAGCTATGCAAACAATTAGCAGATAAGAACAAGCTGGACGGCATTGAAGTGTATCACTATTCCGCTGACGAAAAGGCTCAGGAGACACTGAAAAATATAGCCAAAGAACATGACCTCATCGTTACGGGCGGCTCTGATTTCCACGGACTGTATAACGCTGTTCCAACTCATATAGGCAGCAGAACCACAGATGAGGAGAATATAGAAAAATTATATGCACTGATTGCGGAAAATTCACAAAAATAAATATTTACTCAGTATGTGCAAACTTCATCAAAGCATCGCATTTTTTCTGCATTTTAAATGTTTCTTCCATTAAAATCACAAGTACATTTAATATATTTTCATCATATAAAGCAGATTCAAAAAATGATGTAAGAACTGTTGACAAACCAACTAATGTATCAGATTCATATTTTATGTCCTCAATATCAGTTACTATTTCTTCTGTAATTGCTTTACCCATTGACGTCCCTTCCCTTTTGTAGAATTTTTTGTTAAACAGTATTGAGATATTTTTATTATACAATGTCGCCATTGTAAGTTCAATTGACAAATCATCTAAATATTGATTATTTATTCTTATCTGTATTGACTATAATGTACAAATATGATATGTTTAATTATAGTGAAAGTAATAAAAAGTTTATTTATATAGGGTGGTAATAATATGCCTGCTAGTAAAGCTAAAATAAAAGCAAATGCAAAATATACTAAAAATCACTATGACAGGCTTGAAATGAAGGTACCAAAAGGTGAAAAAGAAAATATTGTAGCCCACGCTAAGGCTCACGACGGTACTTTGAATAAATTTCTAAACCGAGCAGTTAGTGAAGCTATTGAGAGGGATAACGAAAAATAACAAACACTAAAAGGTGTGATAAAATAATGCCTGCTAGTAAAGCACAGCAAAAAGCAACACATAAGTATAATAAAAATCACTATGACAGGCTTGAAATGCAAGTACCAAAAGGTGAAAAAGAAAATATTGTAGCCCACGCTAAGGCACACGACGGTACTTTGAATAAGTTTCTCAACCGAGCAGTTAGTGAGGCTATTGAGAGGGATAACGAAAAATAACAAACACTAAAAGGTGTGATAAAATAATGCCTGCTAGTAAAGCTAAAATAAAGGCAAATGCAAAGTATAATAAAAATCACTATGACAGATTAGAAATGCAAGTACCAAAGGGTGAAAAAGAAAATATTGTAGCCCACGCTAAGGCTCACGACGGTACTTTGAATAAATTTCTAAACCGAGCAGTTAGTGAAGCTATTGAGAGGGATAACGAAAATACTTAAATCTCTTGACATTTTTAAAATTTGTGTTATAATATAAACATAAAAAGGGAACTGCACACAGCCTTTACGGCTTGCGGTTTGCTTCCCTGTTTGTGTTTGAGAAACACCGTAACAATGGAAGTGCGGCGGTGTTTCTCAATATTTTTATATGAGAAACGCTATTATTTCTTATGTAATACAAGCAATAACAGAGAGATAGTGCTGATAAGTATATTCGTAAATAAGAATAAATCCGAATATGTTACCATAACTATCACCTCCCTTCACAGGGAGAAAACCGCCTACCGTCTATGTGCAGTACCCGAAGCAATTATAATATACAATATAAATTTTGTCAAATAATGAGGTTATCATAATGGACATAATGGAGTCATCTTTAAAAAAACATAAGGAATGGAACGGTAAAATTGAGATCGTATCTAGGGTCAAGGTAGAGAACTCAGACGATTTATCACACGCATACACGCCCGGTGTTGCACGTCCCTGTCTTGAAATCCAAAAAGACCCCGAGCTCTCATACGAGCTTACTAGGCGTTCTAATCTTGTTGCAGTAATAACCGACGGAACAGCCGTTTTGGGACTTGGCGACATAGGCGGTCTTGCAGGTATGCCTGTTATGGAGGGTAAATGTGCGCTATTTAAGGAATTTGCCGATGTAGACGCTTTTCCTATATGTGTAAAGTCGAAGAACACTGATGAAATCGTCAGAACCATCGAGCTTATTTCTGACAGCTTCGGAGGTATAAATCTTGAAGATATATCTGCTCCCCGATGCTTTGAGATAGAAAAAAAGCTAAAAGAGCGTATAGATATACCTGTTTTCCACGACGACCAACACGGAACGGCAGTCGTTGTCGGCGCAGCACTTATGAACGCGTGCAAGGTGGCAAATAAGAAGCTGGATAACCTGACACTTGTCATAAACGGTGCAGGCGCGGCAGGAACTGCAATAGCAAAGCTGTTATTATCACTTGGAGTGGGCAATATAATAATGTCAGACATAAACGGAATAATTTCAAGAAACGATGAAACGCTTAGCGACGCACACAAAGAGCTTTCAAAATATACCAACAAAGACTGCTTAACAGGAAGTCTTTCCGATGCAATGAAAGGCGCAGATGCATTCATAGGAGTTTCCAAGCCCAATCTTGTTACAGAAGAAATGGTCAGATCAATGAATGACAAGCCTATAATTTTTGCTATGGCAAATCCTACTCCGGAAATAATGCCTGACAAAGCAAAAGCGGCAGGAGCATTCATTGTAGGAACAGGCAGGAGCGACTTTCCTAATCAGATAAACAACGTAGTAGCCTTTCCGGGAATTTTCAAGGGTGCACTAGCCGTAAGAGCAAGCGATATTAACGAGAAAATGAAAATGGCGGCTTCTAAGGCGATAGCCGATTGTGTAAATGATGATGAGCTTTGTACAGACTTTATTCTTCCGAACGCATTTGACAGAAAGATACCAAAGGCTGTAGCAAAAGCAGTTGCACAGGCGGCGATCGACAGCGGAGCTGCAAAAATAAAAAACAAGGAGATATGATGTATGACTATCAATTATAAAACTAAGGGTGTTTGTTCCAGACAGATAAACGTCGAGGTTGAGGACGGAATAATTCAAAATGTTGAATTTATCGGCGGCTGTTCAGGCAACACACAGGGTGTTGCAAGGCTTGCAAAGGGAATGAAAGTAAAAGATGTAATCGAACTTTTAAAAGACGTTGACTGCGGCGGCAGAGGAACCTCCTGCCCTGCACAGCTTGCAAAGGCACTTGAAGAAAGCTTATAACTTATAAAAAATGATAAAGCCGTAATCATTTTAATGAATGATTACGGCTAATATTTTTATATTATTTTATTCTCTTTTTTCTTACCTCTCGCTTCTTGTCTCTAGACAGGATGTACCTTTGTCTCTGTATTAGAGTGAGCCATATCAATACCCAGTTTTTTGTCTCGCCGCTCCTCAAAGAACTTAGGTGCAACCTTCGGGAATTGTGCATAGCTTAAAACGTCCTCGTCTTGCTCTATCCACTCAGCACATTCCTGTCTCAGCTTATCAAGCTCCGGCTCTATCAAGTCGGCAGGACGGCAGGTTATAGGCTTTTCATCTCCCAAGATCTTCTTTTGGAATTCTGGAGATATTGGAACAGGAGTCTTTCCGTACTCCCCTTTCACAAGCCCTTTGAATTCTTTTGTAACAGTTTTGTATCTCTCACCCATTATAACATTGAACACAGCCTGCGTTCCCACTATTTGAGAAGTCGGCGTAACAAGCGGAGGATAACCCGAATCCTTTCTCACTCTGGGTACTTCCTTTAAGACCTCAGTTAGCTTATCCTCTTTGCCTGCCTGCTTTAACTGCGAAAGCAGATTTGAAAGCATTCCGCCCGGAACTTGATATATAAGTGCATTAGCGTCTGTAGCAAGCATTTTAGGGTCGAGCAGACCGTTATCAAGATACTTCTGACGAAGCGTCATAAAGTAATCTCTTACCTCATTGAGCTTAACAAGGTCAAGACCTGTGTCGTATTCTGTTCCCTGCAGTGCCGCAACCATTGACTCGGTAGGTGCATGAGAAGTTCCAAGCGCAAGCGGCGACATAGCAGTATCTATAGCGTCAACACCTGCCTCGACGCCCTTTAGCAAACACATTGAAGCCAATCCGGATGTATAGTGTGTATGAAGCTGCAAAGGAATCTTAACTGCAGACTTTATTGCCTTTACCAGCTTTTCGGTAGCGTAAGGTGTAAGCAATGCTGCCATATCCTTTATACATATAGAATCAGCGCCTATTGCCTCTATTCTCTTTGCATAATCAACATAATACTCATCAGTAAACACGTCGCCGAGAGTGTATGAAATTGCTATCTGTGCATGAGCACCCTCTTTCTTAGCGGCTCTGACCGCAGTTTCGAGGTTTCTTATATCATTCAAAGCATCAAAAATCCTGATAATGTCAATTCCGTTTGCAACAGTTTTCTGAACAAAATACTCAAGAACATCGTCAGCATAATGACGGTAGCCGAGCATATTCTGCCCTCTGAAAAGCATCTGAAGCTTTGTGTTAGGCATTTCTCTTCTTATTGTACGAAGTCTGTCCCATGGATCCTCGTGGAGAAATCTCAGGCAGGAGTCAAAGGTAGCCCCGCCCCACACCTCGCAGGAATAAAAACCTATCTTATCCATTGCAGAAAGAATAGGAAGCATTTCGTCAAGCGACATTCTCGTTGCAATAAGCGACTGATGAGCGTCTCTTAAAACTGTTTCAGTAATATTAACCTTAGCCATATAATAATTTCCCTTCAAAAGTAGAATTGAAAATAGCAATTAACTTGCAGATGTAATTAAATAAGAACAATTTTAAATGGGTAATCAATAATGGAAAATAGACAATTAATTATCCATTATCTATTATCAACTTTCAATTATTAATTAATTACTGCAAGCACCGTTCCTGTTTCAACAGCTGAACCCTTAGTGGCGTTAATGCTTACTACTTTACCAGAACAAGGAGCATTAACGTCGTTTTCCATCTTCATTGCCTCAAGAACAAATAAAGGAGCACCCTCTGAAACCATATCACCTACTGACACCTTTATGTCAAGAATAGTTCCCGGCATCGGTGCAGAAACCTTTGTTCCTTCTGCAACAGGGGCAGAAGAAGCAGGTTTAGATACTGTTTGAACAGGTACCGTTGACGATACAGCAGAAGCAGAATCGTTTTCTGCCTCCTCTACGGCAACATCATATGTCTTTCCGTTTACAGTAATGTTATATCTTTTCATATAAAAACCACCTATCAATTTTATTTATATTAAAATGGGCTGTTGCTGTGCTTCTTAGGAAGCCTTGAAACCCTCTTGCCTGCCATAATTTCTATAGCATTAACCAGAGTCTGCCTTATCTCACTTGAGGTAATGACTCCGTCAACACACATCTTTTCAGCAGCCGCTTGAGCAGACGCTTCTTTTTCAATGTATTCACTGACAAGAGCCTCTCTCGACTTAGACAAATCATCTGTTCCTTTAAGCTTGTCATGGCTTAAAAATTCAACTGCTGCTAAAGGCTCCAAAGCAGAGATAACGGCATTGTCAACAGCAAAAACCATATCTGCATTTGAGCCTTTGCCTGCAAGTGTTATAAAGCTCGGTCCATAAGCCTTTCCTGTTATAACAGAGATCTTTATCGTTGTAGCCTCAGCATAAGCAGACGCCAGCTTCGCCATCTGCAAAACAGCCCCCGACTTGTTCGCACACTCGCTGTTATCAAAGCCCTCTGTGTCAACAAAAGTGATTATCGGAATTGCAAAAGCATCACAGGTTCTCACAAACCTAGCCAGCTTTGAACAATCAGAAGAAGTCAGCTTTTCATTTGTCTTATTTGTTGCACATATACCCACCGTTGCGCCGCCTATAGACGCTAATGCTGTATATCCGGCTTTTCCGAAATCCTTTGAAAGCTCTATAACGCTTTCATCATCGCAGACCGCCTTTGCAATATTCTCTGCACTGTCAGCATAAGCACCGTCAGGCTCGTTAAATTCAAACATCGGCACAGGTGATAAGTTGTTCTGAGGTAGTCTAAGCAAAATCTCCTTAGCTTTTTCAATTGCGTCCTTGTCATTTTCTGCAATTAATGAAGCCGTTCCGTTATCAGCTGCATTCTGTGCCAGATCCTCAACTTCAGTGTTAGGGGTAATGAACAGCTCAGCGCTCTTTGACATTACAACAAAATCAGCAGACACTGCTAAAATCGCACTTGCACCTGCACAGGTCCCTGCGATAACTGAAATCTGCGGAACAACTCCCGAAAGATTAGAGGCTTTCAGTATCAACTCGCCATAGGAAGTCATTGCAGAAATACCATCGTTTAAGTCTGCTCCAAACGAGTCATAGATGCCAACAACAGGAAGTCCTGTCTTTACTGCCATATCGTAGATTTTAGAAATCTTATCAGCCTGAACCCTTGTCAAAGCGCCGTCGTTTACAGACACGTCCTGAGCAAAAGCATAAACAGGATTAGAATCAACATATCCGTAGGCTGTTATTACACCTGATAAATTATCTCCCGCCTTAGCAAAAGCGTCAAGCTCGGTGAACTCGCCTTCGTCAAATAAATATTTCAACCTATCTCTTGCTGAAATAGAGATAGAATCCTTACTCATTTCATTTCCTCCAATCATTTATATTGAGCCAAAAAGGCAATTTTTTCACAATTAATATTGTACTACAAAATTTCTCATTTGACAAGAATATAACAATTAGTTTTTGCAACTTTTACATTTAGACATAAATTTAGTAATAGAGTCAAGACATTTATAATTATTTTGCACAAAGCCGAGTTTCAAAAGACTGTCATTCTGCGGCAAATTAAACCTTGCCTTATCTATGCCCTTCATCATAGCCAAAAACAGTATAGAACGTATTATACCGTCAAAAAGCAAAATATCCGAATCGTCCTGAACAAAATCCACCTCGACAAGCGGTGTATATTCATCATCAATCCCGAAATGATATATTCCGTACCCGATAGAACTTCCTTCGTCAGTTGCATCTACAACAAAAGCCGTATCAAAATCAAGCCCCAGCTCTGCAATTTTGTTTCTGTAATTCTCTTTGTTTTTTGTTTGTAAAATTTCTAACATAACCCTAATTCCTTAAATTGAATATTAATTTTCATCTTCATCTACATATTCCATAATATCTCCCGGCTGGCAATTTAAAACTTTACAAAGCTTTGCTATTGTTCTAGTATCAATATCTCCGCCCTCAAAAATTTTTTTGTAAGTTGCCTGACCTATTATTTTATCACGCTTTGCAATATAGCTTGTAATTCCTGCTTTATGTAATCGCTTTATTAGTTTATCATATTTAATTGGCACAGCTTTCACCTCATTTAAGATTAATATAATTATTTTTCATCACTATTTAAAGTGACAAACTGCACAAAAATTATCACTTATATTTGTGACAATTATCGATTGAATGTCACTATATCTTGTGATAAAATAAAAATAAATAAATACAAAGAAAGTGTCATCAATGAGCAAAATGGTTAAAGAAAAACCTTTAATTAATTTGTATTGTCAGTTGTATCATTTTGCTCGTCTACATATTCCATAATATCTCCGGGCTGGCAATTTAACAGTTTGCAAAGTCGCTCCATTGTTCTTGTATCAATATTTCCGGTACCGTTTTTCATTTTTGTCAGCGAAGCTTGAGAAATAAGATTTTCCTTTCTGATTCTATATGTGGAAAAACCCTTTTCTTTAAGTAATTTAAATAGCTTGTCATATTTAAATGGCATTTAAACAACCTCTTTCTAATCAATAATTATCATTGCTTTTTTGCAACAATAATAAAACAATAAAATCTTGTACGAAATATACAAATTACACAAATTGGTTCACTAAAGGTTGTGAATAATCAACATTGACTATTCACTCGCTCAAGTGTATAATAATAAATAAAACAAAAGGAAGTGTCATTAATGAGAAAAATGGTCAAAGAAAAACCTTTAATTAATCTGTATTGTCAATTGTATAATTTTGCTCGTCTACATATTCCATAATATCTCCCGGCTGGCAATTTAACAGCTTACATATAATCGCCATATTTTCAGCATTGACTATTTCTCCTCTTCTAAATTTTTGCATAGTCCGCTCTCCGAAAATTTTTTCTTTTCTTAACCTATATGTAGAATATCCAATAGCTTTTAATTCTGCCAAAACATTGATTTTATATTTTATCGGCACATTACCGCCTCCCATTACATATTTTATATACAATATATACATTTTATACACTCAAAATTCGTGTATATTGCCATATTTACATACATAAATTTTAGGTGTATAATTTAAACATATCAACCGAAAGGAAGTGAAATTAATGAAAAGAAAATTTAGGGCTATTCATTTAGTAGACTTTGAAGATGTAATGAAAGAAGCTGAAATGTTGTCAGGACTTGCTCAAGTATGCTTATTATGCTTTATCAATTCATTTGAAGACGACATTTTCAAGGGAGCGTTTGAATGTTTAGCAGATGAAGCCGCAAAATTAAGTGAACATTGTAATGAACTTATGCAAGAGGCGGAAGAATGATTTATCACAGCAATTATTATCTATTATCAATTGTCAATTCTCAATTAACAAACCCGCCCGTTTCTCAAACTTTAACATTTAACAAACTACCCAAAGGCGGCAGAGCCCCCGCCGGCTCGGCGGTGCAACGTCACTTTGACTACCTTTTAAACAAAGTGAAGCCCGCCGTTGCACAAACTATGACATTTATCAGTCTATTCAAAGGCGGCAGAACCCCCAGCGGCTCGCTGGTGCAACGTCACCGTTGCCTGATAGCCCTAAGCTCATCAGGCTCTAGCTCTCTGTAATCGCCCGGCTTTAACATACCAAGTTTAAGAGGTCCGATAGCCGTTCTTTTAAGCCTTGCGACCTCTAAGCCTACAGACTCGCACATTTTTCTTATCTGTCTGTTCCTGCCCTCACGAATAACCATTTGCATAACTACCATGCCGGGCTCTTTAGTGAGCACATTTATCGTGCAGGGCAATGTCATCTGACCGTCTATTTCAACGCCCTCCGAAAGTCTTACCAATTGCTCATCAGTAATGTCAGGACGCACGGTAACACGATAGGTTTTCGTAACGTGCTTTGACGGGTGCATAATATCATTGGCAAAATCGCCGTCATTTGTAAACAAAAGCATACCCTCTGAATTCTTATCCAGCCTTCCCACAGGGTAAACACGTTCGGGAAAATCTTTAAGCAAATCTGAAACATTTTTCCTATCATACTCGTCGCTCATCGTTGTAACGTACCCTCTGGGCTTGTTGAGCATTATATAGTAAAGCTTTCTTTTTCTCGGAGTGTATAGCTTTTCACCGTCGATAGTTATTAAATCCTTACCCGAAAATGCCTTATCACCGAGCTTGCAAGGTCTGCCGTTGACCTTTACCCTACCCTGAGATATAAGCTCTTCTGCCTTTCTGCGGGAGCAGTAACCTGCGTCAGCAATAATTTTTTGTATTCTTATTTTTTCCATCTATTTGCCTTTCGTTATGTAGAGAACAGGTTTAGCCTGTTCTTATTAAATTAATCTCCATATCCTTTGTATAAACCTGCCGAACTCCGTTCTCTCCGACGCTTTTGCTTTTACGCTATCATCAGCTTTTATTTCTGTCTGACCCACAAATATATTATCTATATAATATTTAACATACCCTATAAGTTCTCCCTCTTTTACAGGGGCATAGTTTAGCTTATTCAAAACAACACGCTGCGTAATTCTGCCAGCGTCATCTTTATATACGTTTAATTTTATCTCATCAGAACAGCTTGCTGTAACTGTGTCTTTATCCGCTCCGACCAGCGGTGCCTTAAACGAATTTATCTCAGGAGAAAGAGTAATGCTCTTATACTGAGAAAATCCAAAATCGTATAGATCAGAGTGGTCAGCCCAATCGTTCCTGTCGTTAAGAGTAACGCATACAAGCGTTGTACCGTTACGTCTGCAAGCAGAAACAAGACATCTTTTTGCCTTATCTGTAAAGCCTGTCTTAACTCCTATTACGCCCTTGCACGAAGCCATCAGCTTATTGGTATTGGCAAGCCATCGGTGATACGGAGGATTACCGTATTTCAGCTTAGCGCTTCTTGTAGAACAGATCTCTGCAAAGGTATCGTTTTTAAGAGCATAAACAGTGAGCTTTGCCATATCGTAAGCGGTCGAATAATGGTCGTCGGTATAGTCGTCAAGCCCCGACGGAGTAACAAAGTGAGTAGATTTAAGACCCAGTTTTGCAGCTCTTTTATTCATCATCTTAACGAATTTCTCAACGCTTCCCGCAATTTTGACAGCAGCTGCATTAGCGGCGTCGTTACCGCTTGGAAGCATCATACCGTAGCACAAATCTCTCATAGTTACCAGATCACCGCTTTTAAGACCCATAGATGAGCCTTCTACCTTTATAGCGTTATCGTCGACCTTAAACTGCTCGTCGAGATTGCCCTTTTCAATTGCCAGCAATGTTGACATAATCTTTGTAGTGCTTGCCATCGGAAGCTTTTCGTATGCGTTTTGTTCATACAAAATCCTGCCGTTATCAGCGTCAATTAAAATTGCCGCCTTTGCAGAAGTGGACGCCGCTTCGCCTGTAATAGAAAACCCAAAGCAGCTGAACGTAATCAATAATATTGTAAAAAGACTAAGTATTTTTTTCATAAACTGTGCACCTCATTCCTAAAATAATTATGCACAACTTAACTAGAAAAATACATATTGTCTTATTATCATATAACTAGAAATTATTCGTCGGTTTTTCTGTTGTTAATGAAGTCGGTTATCTTGTCTACAACATCAGGAATCATATTGATAAGTGCATTTTCCTTGCTTGCGTTTACAGACATCTGAAGAAGTTTTACCTCGCCGTTTGTAATGGTAATAAAAGCAAGCGGCTGTAATGTAACTCCTCCTGCCGTACCTCCGCCGAACAGATCCTTCGAGCCTTTAGTAGGCAGGTCAGAGCCTCCCGACGTAAATCCTACAGACACTTTAGATATTGGAATTATCGTTGTACCGTCTGCAATTATAGGCTTGCCGACAACAGTTTCGCAGTCTGCAAGCTCGTGAATTTTCTGCATTGCAGTTTCAACAAGTTTCTCTAAACCGTTATCACTCATTTGCTAACAACTCCTTACTATTTAACATTAGCTTACGCTTTAATTTATATTGCTTCTTTGCCTTGTGACGCTTTTTCAAGAACATATACAAAAACTGAACGCCGAATACTATTACTATTGCCAAAACGGTACTCGGTCTTATCTTTATTTTGCCCGAGAGCTTATATTCAAACACCTTTTTGTCAAATACGCATTTTACCTCTGCCCTTTTCGGCTTATATAGAGAGAATACCGTTCCCACAACTCCAAGACCGTGAAAAAGTACCGCATTAAGCCTGCCGTACTGCATCGCTGCTTCATAAGCGTCGTCCTTTCCTGCTGTAATTTCTATCTCGGTATCATAAAACCTTATTTGCTTTAACAGCTTTCTAAACGACTTCCATGTCATTGGAAAAAAGTCTTTATATCTTTCCCAACGCCTGCGGGTATTTTTAATTTTTTCCTTAAATCCACTCTCTTTCGGCTTGTCATTATTTGAATTCTTTATGCGTTTGTCTTTTTGTTTCTTATTGTTATCGATTTTTTCAAAAGAATGCTTTTTTTCTGTCTTCGGAATCTCACTTGCCTGCTTTACATTTTTCTCTTGCCTCTCAAGCTCCTTTTCCAAAGCCTTTATCTTATCGTCCAGCTCGTCCTCCGACATTTCAACAAATTCTTCTTCAATCTCATATATGTCTTCTTTTAAAGTCTGCTTAGACTTTTTAGGTTTCTTTGACTTTTTATTTTTTATCTTGATAGTCTTTGGTGGTTTGTCAGGTCTGGGGTAAATGGTAAACCATAGCCATTTTGCCGACAGCTTGACTTCTTCTGTTTCGCTGTTTGCACGATAGGATACCGTCACAGAAAGTCGCAGGATAATATATACGGCTAAGATAATTCCTATAATTATATACAAAGCTATAATACTACCAACCCCTTTCAAATGCAAGATGCCGGAAACCTGGTGCAAGAACTTATCTATCCCTCTAAATTCTAATTAATTATCCATTATCAGTTTACTAATTGTCATACACAATCACTTTATATCAGTTTAATCTTCCCTATACTCTAAAATATCGCCAACATCACATTTAAGTAATTTGCATAATCTTGAAATGTTTTTGTAAGACACAATTTTGTTTTGCCTTAATAGTTGTATTGTTGCCTCTGCCAATAATTTTTCCTTTCTTAAACGTGATGTATTATAGCCTTTTGATTTTAACTCTGCTAAAACATTAATTTTATACTGAATAGACATACTTATTAATACCTCTTTTAATTTTTTTCATTAATAACACCTAATCCCTGTGTGCAATATAAACAATAATAAACTTTTATTTTTGTGTAATATTACATCTTGATATACACAGAAATTCTGTGTATTATATAAATATATTTAATCAAAGGAAGTGAAATTAATGAATAACACAAATAAAAAAATCAGTAATATTGACATTGAAGAAATAAAATTAAAAACCGATATTATTGCAGGTCTTACATCTGTTTGTGTAATATATCTGGACAGCACTGAAGAAGATGATCAATTAAAAGGAGCTCTTGAATGTCTTATGGCAGAGGCATTTCGATTGCAGGATAAATGCAACTCTCTTTATTACACTGACTAAATAGTTAGACTTTTTATAATTCTGCCGTTTATCTGATGTTTAACATAAATCAAACTACCCTAAGGCAAAGTTCGTGCAAGACTCAGCTTTACTGCTGTTCTATATCCTCTAATGTAACCTGCTGTTCGTAATTTGGCAGTGAGGGCAATTCATCAAGCGATTTCATCTTAAAGCAACGTAAAAAGTTTGCAGTTGTTTTAAATGCTATCGGACGTCCCGGAACATCAATTCTGCCTGCTTCTTCTAGCAGACCTTTCTCGACGAGTGAGTTTACAACGCTTGAACTGTCAACTCCCCTGACGTGTTCTACAAAACCTTTCGTAACTGGCTGATTATAGGCGATAATCGTAAGCACCTCAAGTGCCGCCTGAGACAGCTTAGAGTTATTTTTTGTCTCCATCGCCTTTTTTATGTATGGAGCATATTCTTCTCTTGTGCCCAACTGATACGAATCATCAAGCTGATATACAATTAACGCACTGCTTATTTCAGCATATCTGTCATTTAACAAACACACCAGCCTGTCGAGAGTTGACTTATCAGTGTCTGTTGCCTCCTGAAGTCTTTCAGAATCGATCGGATCGCCGCTTGAAAACAGTACCGCTTCTAAAACTGAAATTTTTTCATCTATATTCATTTATGCAAATTCCTTTCATTTGGGAAAAATCGCCTAAAAATATTTATGCCCTTGTCTTTTCTCTGCCTTTAAAATAAAGCTCGGAGTTATCGTCACTCAGCAAAATTCTGCCCGACTTTGTAAGCTCTAAAACTGCGAGAAAAGTAGCGACCCGCTCTGAGCGGTCGGTAACCCCCCTATAAAGCCCGTCCATTTTGCAAGTACCAGTTGTATATAGTTTTTTGAGAACAAAAATTATCTTTGAAGTAACAGAAACTATTTTTTTAGATACGATAGGCTTAAATACCGAAGCGTCGAGTGGAGGAGCTTTTTTGGTCCTTACCGATATACCCATATACGCCTCAACAAGTATTAAAGGCTCATGTTCTCTGTTGTAGGTTTTATCTATCTCAACAGGTGCAGGCAGACGCACAAAAATCTCACCGCCTGCATAGCTTTTTTTAAGCTGTTCTGCGGTCTGCTTGCAAAGAGAATACTCAATAAGACGTCCTTCAAGCTCTTTTTTAAGCTCTTTCGCCTCATTCGGCTGAGGAAGAAGCGATACTGTCTTTATATAAACAAGTCTGGCTGCCATCTCCAGAAACTCGCCTGCTATCTCGAAATCCTGTTCTTTTAAGCCGTCTATATAGTCAAGATACTGTTCAAGCAGCAGCGAAATTTCGATATCGTTGATATTCAGTTTATGCTTTGAAATCAAATGAAGGAGCAAATCAAGAGGTCCTTCAAACGCTTCGAGTTTAAATTGAAGTTTTTCCATTAAAACTAATACCTTTCGGTTTGCTATTTACTAATTAATAATTACGTTCATCAACATATCCAACCAGCCGGTCATAAAGTCAAACAAGCTGAAAATCTTATCACCAATCCAGGAAAGCGGACCGTCTAATACGTTAAAGAACAAAACAAACACAATAAACAAAATGTAGATAATCTGTTCATACTGAGCCAACTTATACTCAAAGCTATCGGGCAAAAAATAGCACAAAATCCTTGAGCCGTCCAGCGGCGGAACAGGAATAAGATTAAAAACAGCCAAGAAAATATTTATAGTAATAAAGTACTGAAAAATAATATTAATATATGCATAAGTATTCGAGTAATAAAACTCGCCGCCGAAGGCAATCCACATTATGATTTTAAGAATTATCATTGCAATATAAGCAACAATAAGGTTTGACAAAGGTCCAGCAAGAGCTGTAAGTGCCGTACCTGCCTTACGGTTTTTGAAATTAAGAGGGTTTATCGGCACAGGCTTAGCCCAGCCAAAACCCGTCAGAAGCAGACAAATTGAACCTAAAATATCGACATGTGAAAAGGGATTCATAGTAAGCCTAC
Source organism: uncultured Clostridia bacterium (assembly GCA_947628615.1). Taxonomy (GTDB): domain Bacteria; phylum Bacillota; class Clostridia; order Oscillospirales; family Ruminococcaceae; genus UMGS1601. Next base: position 17,864 of record CANRAO010000015.1, on the reverse strand, counting down.
CCGAATAGCGGGCGGTATTATCTCCGAGCTTATAGGCGACCCAAGCATGAGCAAACTCATGAACCGGCAAAATCATAAAAATAATAAGTATTCTAACGCCGTACTGTAATATTGTTTGAACATTCATAACATAACACCTGCATAAATTGATATATTTATTTAATTATACAACAATCAAACGTAAAATTCAAGAAAAATAACAGGAAAAATATGAAGTCAATCAACTATAAATCAATTAATATAGAAACGATAAAGAAGACACATAGATTTTTATTTCTATGTGTCTGATTTTTTCAAATGTTTGGTTGGTGTTTCTTCTGCCCATACTCCTTTTACCATAATGAATACATTCCAAGCCTTAGACCATGTGGCATAAAATGCCACATGAGTAATAATAGCAGCAATTTTCTTTTAGTAACGCCTGTATTTTTGCATAAAATTCTTCCTGCATAATTGTACCGAATTAAGCAGTTCTTTATACATCTTCAGTTTATATGCTCCGCCGATTGTAGTAAAAGTAATTGCAGTAATTTTGTATGACTACGGGTTGAAAATGACATATTTATTTACCGATGCCACTCCTGCTGAAAATTCGCCCTCCTTCAACCACAGACCAATAAAAAAGAAACCGGCTATTTTATCCTTATCATACTAATGCAATTAAAGAGATACTACAAGAGGCAAAACATACTACAAACTGTGCTATCTCTTGATAGTTATATTTTTTTTGATATCTTCACGTATACCTATAGTCCAAATAGCTAACGAATTTACACAAAACAATGAAATTAAAAAAAATAGTGATCGATTTAAATTTTTATTTACAAATGATACACTGATTGAAAATGCTAATACACACAAAAGGGCTATTTGCCAACGAATATTAATTTTTACCCATGTATTTTTAAATTTCAAAAAAGATGCCAAAATTATTATTGCAGAGCACACAAAGAACACAATGGGAATTATATATCCTTTATTTGCGAAAATAATAGCTGGAATAGTAACAATCGTTATAATCAAAGAAATAAAAATGGGTACATCTCTATTAATTCTAAGTAGATAATAAACCGGATTTTTCCTGCTTCCCAAATTTGTCGAAGAAATTGAAAAACCAAAAACAAAATATAGAAGAACTCCCGTAGACAGTACAATAAAAGACTCAATGCATCTATATGATTCATAAATTCGAAACAACAAAACAAATCCGCCCAAAGACAACGAAAAGAACGCATCAGAAGTCATATTGTAACTAAAGTCTTTTGGTTTTTCATATAAAACTATGAACACTGCAGTTAAAGTTACCATTAAAATAATAAATAATGGAACATTAAAACCAGAAGTAATGTCCTCAATAATTTTCGTTAATGCGTTTTTTGTTAAGAATTTCAAAAAATACTTTCTATAAAACAAATTCAAGGCAATTAAACACAGATTTATAAAAAATGCCATCCAAAAAGCCTTGTCGTTATTTATATCCTTAAAATCATTTTCATTGTATATTTTATATTTTGTTGAAAACAAGTCAGTTAATAAGAATAAAACAACAGTAATTACAGTTAGATAAAATGTACTGATTGGTAAATTCCAAAAATAGTATCCTGCCAACAAAAATAAAACTTGACCTGAATATTTTAAGCAACGTCTTACTACATAATGCTTAAATTTATCCACTCCTGCCATTATAAAAAATATGAATCCCAAAGCTAACGATATAATTATTTCCCATGTATTAACTTGTCTTAGCTGTTCGAAATGAAACTTATTCTTAAAAATAAAAGGCATCCACATTCCAAATAGTGTTAACGCTATCATAAATATAATAAATGACAGTTTACTGGTTACTCCATTATTTGCTTTATTATTATCAAGCAGAGTACCTAAAAACAAAAATAAAGAACCAACAAAAAATGCAATCAATCCTATTATTGTATAATGTGAAATTAAAACAACTAATAACAAAGTCATTACACAAATATTAGCAGGAACAAATTTAATTATCTTATCCGTCATTCTATGCACCTCACTTAACTACTTGCTAAAATAAATGGATAAATTAGCCATATCAAAAGCATTGCAAACACGCACGATTTTATGTAAACATATTTATATTTAAAAAAAGCAAATACCAACAAGCCATAAATTATAGTTGGTAAAATAGTTAGAACAATTCCCCATACAAATAAAAAAGAATTATGATGAATTGAGTTTCCACAAATAATCAAGAAAATCCACATTAAAATAGTTAAAACACCGCCAAATATCGTCACAAAAAAATTGGTTTTTTCTTGATTAATTATTTCTACTATCCTGCTTTTTATTTTGCAATTTGTTGAAGGAATTCCAGGAGACGAATAGAGAGCATAGGCCTTCTTCAAACCCTTTGGACTTTTATCATATAGATAGTGATAATTTCCTAACTCTATTCTAGCTTTTGTATGACCATTTTCTGCAGCCATCTCTAATAGTTTTATACCTCTCTTTAATTGCTCTGACTGTCGTTGAAAAATGTAAGTTTTCCCTTTAGATAATTCTTTATATTCATCTATATACATAATTCCAAGTTGATACATTGCCACACTTGAGCCAGCCTTTACAAGTTCTTCATATATCTCTGCTGCTTTATCATAACTTTTAGCGTTCTGCTGTTCTTGTGCTGCATCTAATTTCTTTTTAATTATCTGAGGTTCCAGTGTATTTAATGTTGGTTGAAATGTTTCTTGAACCGGATCATAAGAGGTAACTATTTCGTAATTATAATTAACTCCAATAGAATAACAAATCATCGCAATTAATTCTCTAACAACAACTGTTCTTAACCCTGTCATTCTAACTACTGACATAATTAGATTATTAAGTTCCACCCTAGTAGAATTCTTTTCCGTATGTAACACAAAATCTTTAGTAATATCACAAGATAAAACCAACAATAGTCTATGCAAGTCGGTTTGTATCTTGTTGTCAGAAAAAAAAGCTGTCAATTTTTTTTCGTTAATCAATTCGTTCTTTCCTTCACGGATGACAAACTCCTTTAACTGTGATTGCATGATACTATTCATATTTCCCTCTCTAATTCTTTAGACTAAAATCAAATCTCTGTAATTCTTCCAGCCATTCTCTAGGCGAATAATATACAATATTATCAGTTTCCCTTAAAACATTAGACCGAGCAAATACATTCTTAAACATTCTTTTAAGATTAGGTGTTAATGATTCCCACCTTCTCACTCGAGGAATATCATCTACCATAATGCCAATGTGATTTCTAGATGTTCCGTCATCAAAAACGAAGTAAATATTTCTCAAATACTCCATTATCCAACCATTAAGCTCCGTCTGCGTTCCATTTCGTTCACACCCTGTCATATCTTCTCCCTCAAAAGGATATATACCAATTAATAGCTTAAATAATAAAGATTGAAAAGAATACATATCGGAGTAAAAGTCATAATTGCATCCATGATAATACATATAAGGATCAGTTAGTTCAGTATAGTAATCAGTCTTGTTTAATGTTATAATGATATCTTTTTTTGAAATGTTATTGTTAAATTGAAAAATTACTTCATTAGTTTTTTCTCCAATATAAATATTACGTTCATCCCAATATCTATAAACATAACCATTATCATAAAAGTTTTGTAAATTAAGCAGAAAGTTAAGAATTGCTAATTTAATCTTTTTATCTTCAAATCCATTAAAATTTTCTTTTGAATATTTCCACAAACTGTGGTAAGTGTTTTCACTACCGACTTTTCGTTTAAACACTAAGTCACCAGTATTAACCATATCAACGGGCCAAACAAAACCGTGATACATGGGCTTGGCAATTGCATTCAGATAAAAAGCGGTACGCTCTTTTTTAAGCAACTCATAAGGACACAATATATACATCTCTTGACTTTTAAAATGTTTTATTATTGGCAAAGTTTCTTTTCCAAACATATTATTGAAAGTTTTGTCACGTCCAGATTTTAGATAAACATTGTCACTACAAGTTATGCTAACTATAAACTTTTTTTCATCATAAAACAAGCTCAATTTTTCACCTCATAATGATAATTTTCAATTCTTGGTTTGCTTCATGTACTTTCCTTTTTTACCTGGAAAAATGCCTTTAACCCCCTCTTTACCTTTCTTTATAAATCCTCTAATTCCTGATTTATTTTTTGAATTTGAGGACTCTTCATGGGTTATAGAATCCTCAACAACTTTGGACGAACTGCGACCATTTCTATTTCTATCGCTGTTTTGAATTTTAATTAAAATTCTCCCCAACTCATAATACTGTCTATGACTATCAATATATTCTAAAAAATTTTCACAAAAGTTTTTATATGTTTGCTTAGAGACATCATCCACTGTTCTATATTCATATAATTTACTCATCAGAAATTCGAGTTTAAATATTTCGGGATTAGTAAAAACAGTAATATTATTATTAAATATAAACTTTATATATTGTTGAATTGAGAAAAGCTTTGCAACATCAAGCCAAAAATCAAGAGAGCACTCTTTTTTGGCATGAACCAAACAATATCTTTGAAATTCTTTCCTAAGGTAATCCTGCTCATCGGAAGACAAATTGACACCTCTTACAATTTGTCCTCTAATATAACTATTAAATCTTTTAACGCTCTCAGGTTTCTGATAACTCAGCTCATTGATAACACACTTTATTCCTTTTATTAAATTGAACTGCCAATTTTCATAAGGGAGATAAGTCAAATAATCATTAATTCTATTAAAGTCAAATTTATTAAACTTAAATTCACTCCAATATTTCCTTTTCATCTCATCTGTAATAGATCTTGACGTTGAGGCAAGTCCAAGTTTATTGATGAGAAGATAGATGTGATTCTCATAATTAAAGTCAATGTGTTTCTTAAGCATTAACTGCACACATTTCATAGAATAACTAATAGCAAAATCATTTATTTTTCTATAAATACGTGTTCTTTCGGGAAGCTGCTTAGTTTTTTCATAAAACATACAAAGGTCATCAATATTCTTGACAATTTTATCTGCATAAAATACACTATAATATTCGTCCAGAAAAGCAGAACCATCAACAAACTCTAAAAGATATTTGATATATTTGTCGTGTACATCTTTGTAATTTTCTATGGAATATAAGAATTCAAATGATTTTTGCTTATCAGAAGCTTCTAAAAGTTTAGTAGCTTTGTATTCATATCCCAATTCAATTAACGGAATATAACTAGTGCTTTTTAACTTAACATCAAATTTACTCATCAATGTATCATTCAGTTTGATATTCTTTTTAATAATGAGGCTTAAATATTTTACTATATTTTCATCAACAACCTCATTAGTATAGTCCAGAGAAACATACTCTTGAAATTTTTTGAGAATTTCCATATCTGTTAAGTCATTATCATCTTCGTTACTTGCCATAAGCATATTATGAGCCAGCTCAATTGTGTTTAAATCTGTCGTTTTAGATTGACCCATTTTATCTAATGAACTCTGTAGCAACTTAAAGTATTCTTCAATCGACTCATCATATATATGTTCAAGAATATAATCAATAAATGATAACTTTCGAGAATTATTTAGTATATTACTGTCTGTAAATATGTTGTTTTTACCAGACACAATGTCATAGTACTTTCCAAAAGGAGTTTCTTCACTAAAAACGATTTTTACTCCTGAAAGATTACGAAGATTATAAGTCCTAAAACTAAAACTTGATCTCATATTAAAAGGTAAGAAACTATACACTAAATACATTGTTTCGAAGTAATCCTTAAAACCATTTGCTACCTTTAAATACAGTGTGGTCTGTTTATTATTTCCTGCCCAAAATACAGAGCGAGCAAAACTTTCTAACTTCTCTTTATCAGAGAAGTATCTTCCTATAATCTGTTCAATAGATAATGGTCTTTTAAACCCAAATTCACTATCATGTATAGTTACTACATTTGCCCCAGTCATGTACTCTTGTTTGAGATTTCTATTTTCATAATACAAATTTTTTAACTGAAAACTAAAGTCATCATTAGATAATTCTAAAAACGACTCAGGATGTATAAAAAGATCTGGATTTTCAGAAATTGGAAACCCTATACCTTTTACAGAAAAAGATGGACGTCCCAGCATATCCTTAGTACCGAATCTAATATTTGAAACAAACAAATTCCCCCTATGTTCAGCAACCTCGTATAACTCAACTGGCTTGTTTAAAGAACTAACAACATGATTCTTGCTTCCGTGAAAACTTTCAAAACTCTCCAAAAGTTGTCTAGGAGTGTCTTTTGACATTCCTGCGATTCTCCAACCAGCCCAGTTCTCCTGTTTTCCAATTCTTGCTAAAGTTAACTTATAGCATTTCATATAAATCATTGTCCCCTTTATTGTGCGAACCTTTTTATCTCTTGATCTAATTTAGCTATTTCATTCTGTAATTTTTTAATCTTTAATTCTAATTGCTCTCTTTCTCTTCTATCTTTTGATCTAATACAGATTCTAGGATATCTATCAAGCTGTTCCTGTAATTCTTTTATTTCTGTCGATTTTTCTGAACGTGCAGTCAATGCCTCTTCATTTTTAGGCGTGTATATAGGACCCGTTGCTTTAACATAACCAAATTGAGTAAATAACCAAAACAGCGGCTCTTCTATTCTTTTAGGATTTGGTGGATTTTTAGGAATTTCAGCTTCATACTCTTCACCAAATTCATCACACATATATGTCTTTTTCGTTGCACAACCCAACGCTGTAAAAGCAAAAAAGTTATAACAACTATAATATAAATTGAGTTTCATTTTTGTTGCTAGTGCATTTTCTTGCAAAAACTCACTTAATTCTTTGCTAATTTCATTATAATCTTTAGCATTGAATTGGAAATTCTCCGTTCTCACTTTATCAAAAAAACATTCGCTAGTTAGTGTATCTTTCATTAAATCACTCTTAGAGATACATACTGCTAACGGAATATCATTTAGTCCCTTCTTGCCAATATAATCGTTAATGTTATCTAAAACGATATCTAACTTACTATCTCCTTTCCCACCATTTATGCCCAATTCCTTGACAGGATCTATTAACAATATGATACCATTAGAATTAAGCACAAATTTACCATATCTTAATAAATTATTTCTTTGTTCGCAGTTTTCTCCAGCAATATCATAAATAACAAAAGTTTCATTATGTCCATTACCAAATTTAATGTTATAAAATAACGGTTGTTCAAATGCACTCTTGAATGTAGCAATAGGAAGCTGAGCACCCTCTTTAACAGGATTTTTTCTAACAAATTCAACTGAACTTGGAGAAGGTGTTGTTGCTAATTTTATATGTGCTGTATATTCACTTATATTTTGAATCAATTTAGATAGATATACTGTTTTTCCCGCACCTGAAATACCTATTACACTAATATAACGCACTGGATACTTTCCATATCCAAGTGGAAGTGGATTATGACAATGTTTACAAACTCTTTCCCTTGTCGGCTCATCCCACGGATCTCTAAGTTCTATAGCAAAACCATCCTCATCATATATTAAGCCACTTGTTCCGTGATCATGTGGTTTAATTATCGGTCTATCATACACTGGAATAGCATCACTGCCCGGATTCTCTGATGTTTCACCAAATTTATGATCACTATACCAATTATTGTAAACATCATCTCTTTTAGCAGAGAAATATTCCCTTCTATCATATTCAGTAAGCAATCTGTTTCTTTCATTATCATCTTGGATAATTTCTATATCCGAACGCATTCTTCCTTGTCCCGACACATCGAATTCCTCTGGTCTGAATGTCGTTACACCTCTAAACAAAACATCCTTATGTGACATTTCTCCAAAACAATAAGGGCATCTAAATTTGTAATCCATATGCTGTCTCCTACCTTGGAAATATTGATATTATTTTTTTATATCTGTTTTATTTCTTTATTGCTTACTATTTTTTGTTCTCCAAATCGTGATAAAAAGTGATGAAATAGAGCCATAAATTAGATTTTTAATGCTTTAATAGATTCACACAATTTCTTTTATATGTTTTTTTATGAGTCCTTCCCAGCACTTTAATACCTTTTTTGTAGCTATAAGAAACCTATATAAAGAAATATCGTCTATATATTCACTAACAATATACTGAAAATTATCACCTAAACCATAATCCAATACTTTTTAACGCTAGGTTTATTTATTGTCATTAATACATCTAAACTGTGTTTCATCTCACTTTTTGCTTTAAATATTTCTATGTGTATTATTAATAAATACTTTTACAAAAACATATTGATTATTTGTAGTGTTAGAACAACGATTTGTTTGAAAAATATCATCCGTATAGACTAATGCATAAACATCATATCTGCCATCGGTCTTTTTCAATCAAATCCATTAGTTTAATACATCCGCTATACTAATTAACAGACAACACATATTCTTTCATTTTTTCACGCATTACAAAAAACTCTAACTCTTTTCCAATCGGGACTTCCACCTTAAAAGTATTCAAAGACATTTTTCTGGTAATTGGATAAGAGACGTTTTGTCCTTTTATCCTATAATAGATTCCAACACTGTAATTTTGGTTCAGATTTGATATTTTAACAGTATACAAATCTTTTTTAGGTTTTTTTTGTTTCCCAAATATTCTTCTAAATACGTTCAACAGTCCAGATGCCGAGGAAATTTGGTTTTCTTTTATCGTGTATATTTTTACTTTTTCTGGGATTAAAGTGGAGCACATAGATATATCCTCTGGCATATGGATTTTAATTGTATTATCCCTTTGTTCACCACACAATACCACAACCCTCATAGGTGATTGGTCATAATACCAACTATTTGTCCTTTTGTATTGATTTAAAGATATGATATTTATTTTTATGCCACCGTCTATTTCAATTTCTCCCTGATAAGGCTTTCCTCTCGTATCAAATGAATCAGACAACTTTGAACAAAGTTTAGTAATAAACTCATTGGTGTTAATTTGATTTATGTCAAAACTTACATCTAACTTTAGCACTATAAAATATGATGCATTTGAATAATCCCATGTTAAATACTCATCACCCTTGTTATCCGTTTTAGATCTAACTTCTAAAATATAATAATCCAATTCTCTTTTTACAGCTTTAACTTTCATAATATGACCTACCTTAATATGATGTTTTCTTTACTGCAAGAGTATAATACTATAGTTTCAGCGGAATTGCTAATACCTGTATTAATAACAGAATTTTTATCAGCATCTAATATATTAACGTAATCTGAGTTACCATTTACCAGATAATATGTATTTAACACATATGGCTCGGAAGAAGAATTAATTCGAATCTGATTTTTAATTTTTGTATGATTCTGAAGAGATCTCGCAATAAATTGATTTGCCTGACCTGCATTCACTGAACTGAGTCTAGCGTTTAACTCTTCCTCAAAAGGGGACTTATAAATGGGATAAGATTCGATAATACGAGAAAACAAAGAACTTAGGCGTAAATAAACTTCATCCATATTTTCATGGTAATTTTTAAAATCATCATTTATTCTCTGTATATTATCTGAACTTTGCATATAGGTTCTTACAATATTATCGTAATAAGATGCTATATTACCTGATAAATCATCATTTTTAATCTTTGCTTGCTCTTGAACATTAACTTCTAATATTTCTAAATCTTCTATATACTTTTCAGATAATGCATCTACTTCTCGTATGACATTTTTATATAATGGTTTTAATAAGTTAAAGATATCGTTTTTAACTTGATCCTTTATAAAACCATCCAACTCATTTAATGAATTTACACCTCTTGTTGTATGTGCTGCAGGAGAGCATTCTTCTATGGCTTTAATGGCTTTTGACTCTAAAAGTTGACTTAACTCAATATAACTAAATTTGTTGAGCAAACTAGTTATTATCGTACTCTTGATATTGGAGTCACTATAATCGTTCTCCAACAACTCATTAATTATTCTAATGTAATTATAATTATAAAAATCCATCCAACAATCTAAAGTCACCTTATTAAGGTAATCTGTAATGCAATTAAAGTCCACTCCATCTCTTCCAGTAATAGATATTGGTTGATCATTTATGTTCGGCAGAGAACGAAGATCACTAACCTTAGGAATCTTCTCAACAATTCGCTCGTAAATTTGATTTGATAAAGAACTATCAACATTTGTTCCTATGCATAAAGCTGATAATATGTCACTTTCTTCTATAATTAGCTTTTTATTAACCATAAACATTTCATTCATTAGGAACTTCAACATAGAAACATAAGTATTAGCTACAATTGCCTTTATAGGTTTGCAAAGATTGATATATGAAACTGTATATGCAGATGAATTAGAATACATAGAAAACATATTATTCCCCCTGTAAGATATTCCATCTTCATCATTATTATTTGATAAAAAAATTAGGCTCGTTGACAAAGAATAATTTTCTGATTCTCTTTCATCCTTTAATACATCTCCTCCATAAAGATTTGTACTCAACCAAAATACAGAATTATACTTATTGCGATTATCATCACTAATAATAAATTCAGCAAACTTTTCTCTTAACGAAACTTTTTGTGACTTTATCGAAGCATCTTCCACATAAAACAGCATCGTCAAAAATTTCACCATTCGAATAGAATGGAAAACATCTACGCAATTGTACAACTCTTTAAAATTCTCAAGATCATCAATACAGTATGTATCCAAATAAAAATATATTTTGATACTCTTTTTATCTTCAAAGATGTTTTCTTTAAAGCTTCTAATATCTTCTATAATTTCATAAATATCTATTTCTTCTGATGAGCTACAAGAATAGAATTTTCCTTCTTTGTATAATAATTGAGGAATAAAATCAACTCGATTACCCCAATATTTATGAAGGCCATCACAAACGCTCTCATAAAAAGAAGCTGACTTATCTGTTAAATAAACAATAATGCATGGATTGCTCGGGGCATTAAATAAATGTTTGGATATAGTTTCTCTTTTTACAAGAGCAATAGAGTCATTTATCATTGAATTAACACTCATACTCATAATTATTTTGGCAAGCTTTATAAAAAACTAATAAAGCCTGCCACCTCCATTCTAAAAATATCAACGTATCCTTTTAACCATTCTAGTAAATGATCTATACTCACTTACTAAATCACTAAGAAAAGAAATAACTTCACCAGGGGACTCTAACGTTTTCGCATCGGTTTGTAAATCACTAATGTAATCTGCATCTTCCAGATCATTTGCCAGTTCATTCATGTTTTCTTTGATAAATGTATTTAAATTATTGTCACTAAACTCAAAATACTTATCACGAACATTTTTGATAGTATCTTTTGTTCGTGTTGACAATTCTTGAAAAGTTAAATAGGCTTGGTAGTAAGGAACCTTTTTGTTTTTCATCTGCGAATTGCACAGCACTTCTTCCTCAATAGTTAATCCATTTTCATCTTTAACAATAAGTTTAACATCAAATAGAGGCTTGTACTTAATCAGTCCAATAAACAAGGAATCCTTAAACAGTTCAAAAGATTCTTTGTCTGGCAAATAATCATGTACAGTATTAAGCACTTTTTCAGCTACTCTATAAGCATCTAATGCAGAAACAGCAAAATCTCGTATTTTGGGCGAAGAAACAAAACGATCTGAAGCAATGTACTCACCATTCTTCGAGCCCGATACGGATTTAGTTTCCATTACTGTAAAATTTAAGATGTTAAACTTTTCTTCCATCAATTTAAAAATGTTTTCAGCATCACTGTTTCTTCCCTTGGATACATATGATTTAATCTGATCTAAATAGTTATTCATTTCTCCAAAATCATATTTGCGAATGATTATGCTGTTGTTCTCATTTTGGGCGATCCCATACTTTATACAATCATCTAGCACTTGCTTCGCCGTTTCCTGATATTTTACAACTTCGTTGGGAATATTACGTCCTGTTATCTGAAAACTTACTGGAATCGGAGCAGGAAGATAGGTATCCCACTGCTTATCTATAGAACCACGTTCATACAGATGTGTACCTGGAAAGGGGTTTGTCGCATATATTTCTTCATAAACAGATAAACCCTGATATGCAAAGAGTGGCACACCACAATAAAATTTCATAAATGAAATTCTATCAGATATGTTGCTTTTTCTTACCATTAAATCGCCTGCTTGATTAGCATATTCTTGGGCTGCATTTACAACAACTTTAATATTGTAAGGCACTGATAAGTACTGTATAGTTGATGTATTGTCAAGATTATATCCGCCAGTTTTCCAAAGTAATGGATCTGCACCCAACGCTAAATCCTTAATTGTTGTGTCTTTGAGCTTCTCTGTAATTTTTAAATCATTAGTTGTGTTAAATTTAATCTTTAAATAGCTTAAGACAGTTCTATTAGCAAACTCACTAAATACATCTTGATTCATAAATCTTATAATAAAACTACTAACTTTGTTGGGATCACCCGCAATCCATGCTTTAGGATTCAGAACTAGTTGCGTAATCAGCTTGTTTATAGCATTATCTACATTGATCGACTCTAATTCCTTATCCATGCTTTCTTTTAGGCTAGATAACTCCATAATCGGTTTCAAATAAGAAGTACTTTCATTTCTATTTGAAAACATTAAGTTTATAGTAGACAGATTTTCCGCAAATGTCTCTTTCAAATTATTGAGTGTTGTGCATAAAGGCAAGAAATAATATGTAGCTAATTCATCTATTTGTGCCTTCAATTTATCTAATACTTTTCCAAAACGTTCATATGCGTCAGATTTAGCTTGCATAGTATAGTAATCTAACATTGCATTAATAAATGCTTCGGTATTCCTTCTGCTTTGTTTACTAGACCATGCAGCTTTAGCGTTTTCCATGGTTTGATAATGTTTCGATGCCCAAACACTACAATGATCGTATTTTTCTCTGTTAGTTTGTTCTAGTCCCTTAACAATATCAATTAAATCTTTAGACTGCACCGAACTCAACAAATTCATACTGAAAAATGGACCTGATTTAGGATCGCATAAACATTCCTGATAGAGTTCATAAAAGATTTTGCTTATAATTGATGTTGCATTTTCACCCGCTTGTTGAGGATTATAACTTTTATCAAGTGACGATTTCATTGCACTTGCATTTTCTGCCTGCTTACCAGCAATATCATCAAAATAGTTATTAAAATCATTAATTAATGGTGACATATTGGTTTTTAGACTTCTCTTGTCAAAAGAATTAGCCCTTCCAACAAAACCATCTGGATCACCTTTCTTAATAAACTCCCTAAACAGCACATCATAACTCAACTTTACAGAATCCGCAAATTTTTTCGTATCACTGTCATTAGGCGTATTTTCGTAAATAGAGCTAAATTTCTCAAAAAGGTGGGTTGCTAAATATGTTGTTATTTCACGATATGGTACAATAGCATTAGATGCACCAAGTGTTGCATATTGATAATTAGCTCCATGTCTAGCATTAAGATTTATATCAAGTAGATGACCTTTCACATTTGCCATATGTGAATCCAAACCAAAGCCACCACCCTGATCAACAGTAAACTCTAAAACATAATCACATACAACATTCATTGCATAATTATATGGGTCGGAAGGAATGAACCCAGACTCAGTCTGAGCCGAAACCAGATGACACAAATCAACTGGTGGCAACTGAGTGGTAAATCTACTGTTTCCATAATACTGATCCCAACAATCACCATTGGTTTCAAAATTCATGCAATAGTCTAATTCTTTAAGTGCTGCAAAGCCATTTCTTTGTATTTGCCTTCTTAATTCATTATTATTTTTAACGTAAGATTTAGACATATTTACATCAGGCAAGAAAAAATATCCGCAAACAGTCACCGCACCCTCAAGTGCCTCATTCGTGAGTACTCTGCGAAGCAAGTAACAAATATCAAGAAATGTTCCTGATCCAGTTCCGCCTCCTATACCTGAAAAAATATGTATATTTAGTCCTTTCTTGCTATTCTCACGCACACTAGAAATAACAGAAGTAAGACGATTGATAATCACTGTTGCTTTATCAAGAGCAAGGAATCGTCCAACCTGTCTAATGCCTCCAGCACCATATGTTGTATCTTTTATGGACAAAGGTAACTTACCATCTACTTCTTGATGGGATAACCATTGCATATCGTTTCTTAAATTCAAATTTTCATGAGCATATATCACAGAACGAATATTGTTACAGGAAATATCCTCAAATTCACTATCTGCGATACAAGCATAGTCATCAACTGTTTCTTCATTTTTATCGTTCTTTTTTGTTTCGGGCTTTATGGAAGTTACATCAGTATCTATTGCTAAAAATTTGATATGTCCATATTTGGGAACAAATGAAATATCATAATCCCCTTCATTTTTTGGATCATAATTATCTGGTTTTATTCTTGTATATACTTCTTTTTTAAGCAATTTCAAGCAATCTATTCCTGTGCCACCTAATCCAATGGCTACAGTTGCACCACCTGACTGATCTGCTTTTGAAGTATTGGAAACAATTCCTCCGCCTGTGCTTAATAATAATTGTGAGTAAATAGACATAATAATTCTCCTTTATTTAATATACATTTAAAAGTGACTCAAAAGATATATATAAACCATTTTCCATATCCGATGTTGTGGATACTGTAACTTCATAACCTGTTCCATCAATCTTAATCTTTTTAAGTTGCGTTCCAGCCGAAGAATATAACTTCTGTTTTGAAATCAAATATATGAAATTCTTTCCCGTAGCTTGAAAATAACATTTATTAGCGTCCAATCCAGGCAGAACTACTCCAAACGCACTTAACTTTACTCTACCTCTTATTGGACTCATTTCGTTATTTACAACTGATGCATCACCAAAAGAATCAATTTTTATTGTTCCAGAAAACTTTAATAATAAATCATGTCTTAGTTTTAGAAACGCAAGAATCAAAACGATTAGTAATATTGAACCAACAACTATAAGAGTTGCTATTCCAACGTTTGTTAGCAAAACTGTAACATTAAATTCAACATACGAACCTTTTTCATCTACAGCTCTAACCATACAAATTCCTTTAGAAAGATCATAAAAATCTTTTATTACAAGTTTATTATCTTGGATTTCGTATGTAGTATCCTTAAAAGTTGAAGATGAAACATTAAATGTTAGTTTGTCACCATCTGGATCTGTAGCCACCTTGGACAAATCCACTTCACAGGTTTTTGTGAAAAATGGAAAAACCCAAAAATGTTTACTGAAATCTTTTGCATCATCATTTACTACTGGGGCATAATTACCGACATTTAGTTTAATACTTGCTGTTTCTGTGTATTTTTTTAAGCCATTACCTTCCAATTCCATGTGATAGGTATAAGTGCCTTCTTTATCAAATGTGACATCACCCTTGAAAGAGTTATCACTTATTTTCATTGGAATTTCTTTTCCTTTGTCATTATCGGGAATTAGTTTTGCAGTGTAATCCTCATAGCCAGATGACATCTTTTTTCCATCATCTAAAATAAATCCAGTAATAGAAACCGTATCATTTATTGAGTATTTCTCTTTATTGATATATTCAGTATCTATGGTTATACTATCATTGTAAACCATATCAATCTCTATATTTGATCCTGGTGTACCTATCCCTTTCAAGGTCCACTCTCCGCCATTTGGCTTTGCTATTTTGGTAATAGAAAAACGTTTTGCTACAGTGGTAATTCCTTCAACTACGTTTTCACCCATTTCTTTACCGTCTGGTTTTACTAATGATAAATTTTCTATTTTACTATCAGAAGATATTATAATGTTGACCTCTTCAACTCCTTGATATGGAACATTGAACGGAACACTAATTTCCCCATTCTCCGGAATCTTACCATCCATTATTTTTATAGTTCCAGCAGAGTATATCATATTATAAAATTCCCTAAATACATCTTTTAGGTCATCTGCTTTTTTTACCTCTTTATACTTTCCGTCTGTAGCATTCGCAATCTGCTCAAGAACGTCAAGATCAGCCTTTCCATCGGCATTCAAAGCAACTGTGTATACAGAAATACTGTTATTTTTTGCCTTTGTAAGTGCGTCCGAACGAGAATTCATTTCTTTTTCATTTTGCTTATTTGATTGTCCATCACTTAAAAGAATTACGACCGAGGACAAACTCTCATCCCCTTTTTCCAATAGCATATCTACTGCTTGGTCAAGAGCTGCTCCAATAGTTGTCGCACCTAATTGTTCCTTCGTTTCCAAATCGGATTCTACCTCAACCTTATCGTCAGGTCCATTTATTGGAACAACATCTGTTTTTTTAATCACTCCGCCGCTAAATATAACACTACCTACATAATTGCCGTCATTTGCCAAAAGTCCTAAAAACATATTAGTAGCATCATAACGCATTTTTTCCGAATCTGTATCCAATAAGGAATTAGTTGAATCCAATACGAAACAGACGTTAAATCTATTTGATGTGTTCTTTTCTGCTGCATTGGCAGAAGAAACTGTTATTGAAACTAGCATAACAAGAACCATCATCAACGCTGCAATCAACCTTTTTTTCTTTATCATTTATTATACACCTCATCGTTTTAACAGTAAAATTATAATGTGGGTAGACTATAAGAGATTATTTTGTTTTTCGTAGAGTAAAATACTCTACAAAAATTCACACTTTGCTTTACGATGACAGTTATATTCTTACAACTGCTTTTTATATTAACAAATACATCCAAAAAGTATTGCACCACAAAATTATTTGTTTCTTACAACTGATTTAGCGAAAACACTTTATCCACTTTGAATAGTTTTGCTTATTTGTATAAGATGGTCCCATTAATCCATATAAGTTTATATAAAAATATAAAATTTAAATTATTTGAGAAAGAGTTAAAATGTCGATAAGATTGTTCATTTATTTATGTGATAATATAATATAACATATTTTTAAATAAAATCAAGTATTTTCTTTTATTTTCTAGAATTTTGTAGCATTGCTATATGCATTAGTATGTATGGTAGAATATTGTGTCCTCTTTATATTAAGTTATATTTAAATAATATATCAATTAAAAATATTAAAGAGGCCCATATGATTACGCTGTTGCAGAAAACTTTTTCAGCTGTCTCAAGTGTAAGATGGTACATCACAGACATTTCCATACTAGATTACAAGCGAGAATGTGATATTTGAATACATTGAAGGATTTTACAATACTGTGAATCCTCATTCGGGTATTGGCTAGCATACTCCTGTAGAGTTTGAAAGACTGCTGCGAAACTCATTTGTCGCTTAATCTTGTAAATCAAAGATTTGTTGCTATTCATTTTTTCCTTTTTAACTGTCCTTTTTTCGAACCACACATTTCCCTGATGCAAATTTAATTCTTGTGAGACCTTATTTAACTTGACTTGAACACCGTCATCAGTAAACAATCCATGAGAACCGAATCGCTGAGCTCTCGGTCTGGTAGCTATATAGTCTGCATAGGTTTTTGTATTCATACTTTCAAAAGCATTGTCCTCTAAGGCACGAGTGATAAATTCTGAGGCAGTACCAACCGTTTGATTTTTTATATAGTCCTCATATTCAAGCATATCTTTGCTGTCAGGAAAATCTTTAAGAATTTCATCAATAACTATCTGTTGCTTTTTTGATGATGGCATCAGCTTATATGACTCATCTATTTTATCAACACCTTCACGGGTAGCAATGTATTTTGCATAGTTTCCGATACTATCACGGTTTGGTTTCATATATTTAAATTTTGTTACTAGCTTTGACATTTGATTTCTCCTTTTCTATTGACTTTATATCTATATTTTGATAAAATATGAGTATAATAATGTTGGAGGTGTCGTTATGGCAACTA
>CANRAO010000014.1 GCA_947628615.1 uncultured Clostridia bacterium | reverse complement strand
CTGCATCAGATGAGAGTAAATATCGGTTGCTATGGAATGCTTGCTCCTTTTATGATATTGTTTACAATATTTATGATAATCCCTGTTATAATGTCGCTACCTATGGGATTTACAAACTTTAATATGGTGCAATTTCCAAAGTTTATCGGTTTATCAAACTTTTATACCCTGTTTTTGAATGACGACATATTCTTAACAGCGGTTAAAAACACATTGGTATTTGCAATTTTTACAGGTCCGTTCAGTTATGTTCTAAGCTTTTTCCTAGCTTGGCTCATAAATGAAATGCACCCTGCTTTGAAAACAATTTTTACATTCGTATTCTACGCTCCTTCAATGACGCCTTCTGTTTATGTAATATGGCAGTTGCTGTTCTCGGGAGATACATACGGATATTTCAACTCGGTATTACTAGACTTAGGCTTTATAAACGCACCTGTTCAGTGGCTGACAGATACAGCCTATATGTTCGGAGTTGTTATTGTGGTTCAGTTATGGATTTCAATGGGTGCAGGATTCTTGGCACTCCGTGCAGGTTTCCAGAACATTGACAAGTCGATGTACGAAGCAGGAGCAATCGAAGGAATCAAAAACAGATGGCAGGAGCTTTTCACCATCACTATTCCTTCAATGGGACCGCAGCTGTTATTCGCAGCTGTACTCCAGATTTCAGCGGCATTCACAGTCGGAGTTGTAGGACAATCGCTTATCGGTTTGCCTTCTACAGACTACAAGGTACACACAATAATGAACCACGCTACCGACTACGGAACAATACGTTACGAAATGGGATATGCTTCGGCAATATGTTTCGTATTATTCGCCGCGATGCTGTTGGTAAATAAGTTTATTAACTGGCTGCTTGCCAAATACTTAGATTAGGGGAGGTGAATACGATATGTCAAAAAAGAGAAAGAAGAAGGATATTGAAAAGCTGAAGGTCAGAGACAAGAAAAAGAGAGTAAACGGTTCTCTTGGCGGAGATATAGTGATTTTCCTGTTTCTGTGCTTGCTCGGAATATTTATGATTTTCCCTATTTACTATGCACTTATTCAATCCTTCAAACCGGTGCATGAGCTATTCGTATTCCCGCCTAAGCTTTACGTTTTAGATCCAACTTTAACTAACTATTCGGATATGTTTAAAATAGCTGCAAGTTTATGGGTCCCGCTTTCCAGATACATTTTCAACAGCGTATTTGTTACGATCGTTGTAACGGTTGCCAATCTGTTTGTATCTTGTATGGCAGCATTCGTACTTGCAAAATGCAGATTTCCGGGAAGCAATGTGATCAACAAGATCATTGTAACAGCTCTTTTGTTTACATCGCAGGCATTGTGGATCATGCAGTTCTTAGTAATGGCAAAACTCGGTATGATCGATACATATTGGGCACTTATACTTCCGAGTATCGCAACTCCTATGAACTTGTTCTTGATGAGGCAGAGCATTTCTACAATTCACGATTCAATGATTGAAGCTGCTAAGGTTGACGGCGCAGGACTTTTCAGAATCTGCTGGGGAATAGTTATTCCAAACTCAAAGCCTGCATTGATGACGCTTATCATCTTTGCATTCCAGGCAGCATGGCAGATTCAAGGCGGATCTCTGATTTATTCAGAGGAACTTAAAACGCTTCCGACAATTTTGCAGCAGATAACAGCTGCGGGTATTGCCCGTCAGGGCGTAACGTTTGCGACAGCAGTATTACTTTTAATTCCTCCGCTGGTCGTATTCATGATAGCTCAAGGTAATGTAATGGAAACAATGGCTAATTCAGGAATTAAAGACTAACGGATAATTATTCAAATATATTAAAAAGGAAAAAAGGTGATAATGGTGTCGAGAATGAAAAAACACATAAAAAATATTATCTCAGTCGGACTCGCACTAAGCATAACAGTGGCAATGTCCCTGACTGCTTATGCGGGTGAACCGTATGTATCATATAACTACGACGCTTGGGGAGACGCTATTCCGTCTCAGAGCGGATACAGAGTTGATGAGACTATTACCGGCTATGAGATGGAGCTCGATAAGCTGGCTGATCCGAAAAGTGATTTATTTGTCAGTGAAACCGAGCCTACTAACCTTTCAGGTGCTTCCGATATATTTTACGAAAAAAATACAAAAGAGTTTTGGATAGCAGATTCGGATAATGACAGAATTTTGAGAACTGACTCTAACCTAAAGGTTATCGGATGCTATAAGGGAGTTTCAAATTCCCAAACATCAGTTGATGCAGAAACAGGTCTTTCGACCTTTTCAAATCCGACAGGTGTATATGTTAATATAGACAAGGCAACTAACAAGCCTGTATTCTATGTTGCGGACAATAAAAATGCAAGAGTTGTAAAGGCTGTTGCGGAGTCGAAGAACTCTGCGAAATGTATGTTTGAGTACACAAAGCCTGATTCAGAGCTTTATGCAAATGCTTCACGAACGTTTAATCCGTCAAAGATTTTGGTTGACAGTGCTGGAATTCTATATGTAGTTGTTTCATCGGTAACAACGGGAGCTGTTGTATTCAGTGAAACGGGTGAATTTACTGGTTTCTACGGAGCTAACAGAGTTGAACAGACGGCTGCTGTTATTCGTCAGGCGATCTGGAGAAAATTTGCTTCAAACGAGCAAATAGCTTCAATGACGAGAAACGTTCCTGTAGAATATGCAAACTTTGATATTGACAGCGAAGGATTTATTTACACCGTAACAGAGGCTGCAAACGCGTCTACCGACGCAGTTAAAAAGCTGAATCCTGCCGGTGAAAACATTTGGAATACTGCTACCGGAAACGAGTATGAATTCGGTGATTTACCTGAGTTTGCGGATTGCGATACAAGCAAATATGCTTCAAGACTTACGGATATTGTAGTCGGGGATGACGGAATTATAAATCTTTTGGACTATGAAACAGGACGTGTATTCCAGTACACTCAGGACAATGATTTGCTGTTCATATTCGGTACAAAGAACGGAACGTCAGATCAGAGAGGTACTTTCACAGCACCGAACGGT
Source organism: uncultured Clostridia bacterium (assembly GCA_947628615.1). GTDB lineage: Bacteria > Bacillota > Clostridia > Oscillospirales > Ruminococcaceae > UMGS1601. The sequence continues at coordinate 42,353 of CANRAO010000014.1, read as the reverse complement.
ATTGAGGCGATTGGCGAAAAGATTTATGTTATTGACGGTAAGAAAAACGATATAACAATTTTCGTTGAAACGACCTTCGGAAAATATGTTCACGAGGCGGCTGCCCTTTACGAGAAGGGACTTTATGAGCAGGCTATTGACCCGTGGAACGAGGTAATCAAGAGAGATGGCGGATATTCATTAGCATATTACGGTCTCGGAAAGGCTTATCTTAACACGGGCGAATATGATAAGGCTATGGAAAACTTCAAGGTTTCTGTTGCAAAAAGTTCATATGACAGAGCTTATAAATATGAACGTGACGATTTTCTTAGAGCAAATTTCACTTTGATTATAATAATTTTACTTATTATAATAGTTGCGATCATAGTATTGCGGAAGCTGTTCAAGAAAGGCATAATAAAAATGCCTAAGCTAAAAAAGAAACCGGAAAAGGAGGGTAAATAATATGTATGAATTTTCAGAGCTCGGTTGGTTGAAGCATGTTATTTTCCATCCGGTTGAGGGATATGATGATTTACGGTGGAAGAAAAAAGGTTCTATGAAAATTTCAATGGTAATTGTGCTATTGCTTTTCGTAGCCATGGTTGTAAACAGACAGCTTACAGGATTTCAGTTTAATGGTTCATATGTAAAGATATTTAATGTTGTTCCGTTATTTGTGCAAAGTATCGTTTACTTTTTTACATGGGTAATAGCAAACTGGGCTTTGTGTACACTCTTTAACGGCGAGGGAACAATCAAGAGAATTTGCATTTATTCGGCATATGCATTAGTACCGTATATCGTTGGTACATTTTTAAGCGTGTTTATCTCTAACTTTATTGTCAGCGATGAGATAGTTTGGATGAATGTAATTTACTATGTTGGACTGGGATGGTCAGTTGTTCTGATGATTCAGGCGATAAGGACGGTTCACCAGTACTCGTTCCCGAAAACACTACTTTCAATTGTATTTACGCTGGTGGCAATGCTGGTAATTCTATTCTTGTTAGTTCTTTTGATTAGCTTGTTCCAGCAAGTATATGTGTTTATTGCATCGATCTACACAGAGTTGACATATCGGTTCAGAGGTTAAAGGAGGTAATAATTATGCATGAGAGATTAAGAAAAATCATTATATCTGCATTAGTTGTTGCCATGATGCTTCCTATCGGAACTTTGGTAGGTTCAACTGACGAAGAGACTGATGCAGCAGATAAAAGTAATTCTTCAACGTCTCAAAGCACAAGTATGAATGAGCTTCCGGCAAAGATTACTGACGAGCAGGCGTTTAAAAACTGTAAAAAAGCTGCACAAGCCGGAAATCTCGAGCTTTGGTACGATGAAGAAAATGAAAGGGTTTGTCTTCTTGATAAATCATTGTCGACGCCTAACTATTGGTGGAGTACTCCTATTAATGCTTTAGCAGACGATACTCCGCTTGGCAAGACGGCAAGGGGAGATTCCTATATGAAGGATACCCAGAGACAGCAGTTAAACTCAGGTCTGGCTCTTGAATACGGTGATCAGGCCAAGAGAACAACTTCTCCTCTGTATTCCGGAGTAGCTTCAAGAACAAGAGATATTTGCAAAACTAAAATAGAAACTAAAAACGACGGAGTTGTTTTTACATACGACTTCACAGACGGGTTCACGATTCCAGTGGAATATACCTTGGGTGATGATTCATTGAAGGTTTCGTGTGATACGTCAAAGATAAAAGAGGATAACATTTCTGTTAAAGACGGAAAGGTTATAACTCAGATTCAGCTAACGCCATCATTTGGTGCGGCGCCTGCTAAAGACTTAAATGGAAAAACAGTAAACGGCTATATGATAGTACCGGACGGAAGCGGCGCTGTTATTGAATTTAACAACGGAAAATCAAGTTATTCAAGTTCGTATTCTCAAAAGGTTTACGGAAGAGACTACACAACTGTTCCGTTGACAGCTTCTAAAACTACAGAGCAGGCTTATATGCCGGTAACGGCAACTGTTTCAGGTAATAAGGCGCTTGTGGCGGTTGCAACAAGCGGCGACGCAAATGTTTCTGTAAATGCGCAGGTAAGCGGGCAGAACAATCAGACTTACAATAATTCTTATTTCAGCTTTGAGGTAAGAACTTCTGACGACTACTATTTAAGCGGTGAGTCTGATCCGCTTGAGGTTTTCCAGAAAGGCAGCATTGTTCAGGAGGAAATCGCAGTAACTTATTATCCAATTGCTAAGAAGAATGATGTAAACTATGCAGACTGCGCAAGGGTTTACAGAAACTATCTGATTAAGAATAAGGGTCTTACTTCAAAAGTAGCGGAAAACCAATCAAACCTTTATGTAGACTTGTACGGCGGAGTTGTAATGCAGAAATCAATTCTCGGAATACCGTTTGACTTGAAAACTTCGGTTACTTCATTTAAACAGGCAAAAACGATTCTTGAGAAGCTTCAGGATAATGGAGTAACAGACATAATTGCAAACTATAACGACTGGACGGATAAGTCTATAGCAAAGAAGATTTCCACAAAGGCAAAGCCTGCGGGAACTCTCGGCGGAAGAGGAGATTTTGAAGATATGATGTCCTTTGCCGAGTCTAACGGAATTAAGGTCTATCCGGCTATTGACAATATGGAGATGGAAAGCAGTTCGTGGGGATATTGGACGTTCTCCAGCACAGCTACGAGAGTTTCAAATGCTTATTCGAGACAAATTCAGTACAACCCGGCATTCGGCGGAGCTACGGATACTGCTCCGGCACTTTTGACGCCGACGGTTTACTCAAAGGTGTTTAATGAGATCATTACAAGCTATAAAGACGAAGAATTGAAGAATATTTCATTCGGCGGTTTTTCTTCAAAACTTGTTTCCGACTTCTCAGAGAAGAATTTCTCCAGCAGACAAGATACGATGAACACCATTCTTGAGGGTTATGAAAAGGCGAATAAAGACGTAGGTTCAATTTTGGCAGATGGGGCAAATTCTTATATTCTCCCATATGTTGACCATGTTACAAATATTCCTGTTAATTCGAGCGGTTTCAATATTGTTGACTATGATATACCTTTCTATCAGATGGTAGTTCACGGATATGTACCTTATTCAACACAGGCAATAAACAAGAGCTCTAATTCAGAAGAAACATTCTTGCTGGCACTTGCATACGGTTCGTCACTGCATTATGATATGCTGTATGAGCAGAGTTCAAAGCTGTCTGATACTGCATACAGTGATTTGTACTATGCAAATTATGAGGGCTGGATCGACACGGCAGCTGCTGAATCAAAGGCTGCAAAACAGGTTTTGGGAGCAGTAAGCAATAAGGTAATTACTAATTTTGAAATTGACAGACAGAACAACATTTTGAAAACGACCTATGGAAGCGAAGACGGAAGTGCAGCAGAAACAGTTGTACAGGTCGATTTGAACAAAGGAGCGGTTTCAATCGACGGATCTAATGTTGATGTCAGTCAGGTTATTAAGGAAGGAGGCGCACAAGGCTAATGACAAACACAGAAAATGTTGTTTCAACACCTACAAAGGAAGAAGTAAAGGCCCTGAAACCTCCAAAAGGCGTTAAGCAAAAGGGACTAAAAATTCCGTATGAAAGAAGAAAGGCTCTTTACGGATACGCATTTATTGCACTGTGGCTCATAGGAACGATTTATTTCTTTATTTTGCCTCTGTTTGAGTCGTTAGTTTATTCGTTTAACGAGACTCAGCCTCAAAGAGGAGTTATGCAGCTTGAATGGAACGGTCTTGGTCACTATCATGATGCCTTTAGAAAAGACCAGTATTATTCACAGTATTTAGTTGAGATACTTGGTTCTACAGCTTTGAAAACGCCGCTGATCATTATATTCTCGATATTCGTGGCAGTTATATTAAATCAGAAGTTCAGAGGAAGAACTTTTGCAAGAGCAGTTTTCTTCCTGCCTGTTATTATAGCAACGGGACCTGTAATTGAAGTAATTAACGGTAATATGGATACCGGCGGATATGCAGCAGGAGGCGGAGAGCAGTTCAACACGCTCTTTGAAACCGATCTGGTCGATCAGTTGCTGGAGTTTCTCGGAATATACGGAATAAGCGATACTCTTACCAATACGATCACATCAGTAACCTCTGACATATTCAACCTTGTATGGAACTCGGGTATTCAGATTCTTCTGTTTTTAGCGGCTTTGCAGAACATACCGTTCTCCGCAAAGGAAGCAGCTCAGATGGAGGGTGCAACTGCTTGGGAATACTTCTGGAAGATTACAATTCCATACATAAGCCCGATGATACTAGCAAGTTTAGTTTACACAGTTATCGACTCGTTCGTTGATCCTGAGAATAAGGTTATGAAACTTATTCTGACGCAGGGAAGCGACTGGAATTATGGATATATGTCTGCGATGGCATGGGCATACTTCCTGATAGTCGGAGTGGCGTTGGCGATACTTGTTGCTATTATAAACAAGTTTGTATATTACGAAGTAGGATAAGGGGGGATATAGATGGCAACTAAAAAAGAAGAAAAGCGCTTTGAAAAAGAAATGAAAGCCGCTAAAAAAGCTAAGTTAAAAGCTATGAAAGAAGCCGGAATCACTATAGAGATCACCCCCGAACAAAAAAGGTATAACAGACGTAAAGCCTTTACAAGTTCAGTTTGGCCGATATTCAGATTTTTAATTCTGTTTGGTTTGTGTTTTGTCATTCTGTATCCCTTGATATTCATGATTTCAACGGCGTTCAGACCTAATGATCAGATGAATGATCCATCAATAGTATGGATTCCAAAGAGTCTGACGCTTCAAAACATTAAGGAAACATGGGATGTTATGAAGTACGGTGCAACTGTTCTTAACACAATAAAGCTGAACCTTGTGGCTTCAATCCTTCAGGTTATTACCTGTGCGATTACTGGCTACGGATTTGCAAGATTTAACTTCAAGGGCAAAGGTTTTTTGTTTGTAATTGTTGTTTTGATGATCATAGTACCGCCTCAGATTACTACGATCCCACTGTATATGCAGTATTCATACTTCAATCCGCTGGGATTGGTTAAGCTATTCACAGGTGATACGATCTCACTTATCAACAGCGGTCTTACAATGTATTTGCCGGCGTTGTTCGCTAACGGCTTGAGAGCCGGACTGTTTATCCTTATATTTAGGCAATTCTTCAGGGGACTTCCGAAGGAACTCGAGGACGCAGCTTATCTTGACGGATGCGGACCGCTTAAAACATTTATCGTTGTAATGGTTCCTAACGCTGCATCATCATTCTTGACAGTATTCCTGTTCTCGGTTGTATGGTACTGGAATGACTACTATGTATCGTCATCATTCTTCAATCAGAATGATACCGTTGCATTAATGCTTAAAAACCTGACTGCAACGCTTCAGTCGGAGTTGTTTGATAACCAGACAGTAGGTCCTCGTCAGATGATTGTTTGGCTTGAATCAGGATGTATTCTTGCAATAACTCCTATACTTGTTATGTATGTATTCTTACAGAAATACTTTACAGAAGGTATTGAGCGTTCGGGACTTGTTGGATAAACTTAATACTTAATAACCAGCCGACCGATTTATTCGGTCGGCTTTTTTGTTATTTGTAAATATTATTGCTGAAAAATACAAAAACACCGTATATGGAGTTGTAAAGAATATAGAGAATGTGGTATAATGATTTCAGAATAATTATTTCTGCACATTAATGAGCAGACAGTAACAAACCGGAATATGAGGAGTAAATTATGAAAACATCAACAGAGCTTTGGTATAATAAATGGGCTGAGGACTGGAACGAGGCGCTTCCTGTCGGAAACGGAAGAATAGGCGGTATGGTATACGGAAATCCATACTATGACACGATTTCACTCAATGAGGATTCAATATGGTCGGGCGGATACAGAAAGAGAAACAATATGTCTGCGCTTGAAAATCTTAAAAAGGTAAGACAGCTTTTGTTTGAGGAGAAAATTTCTGAGGCGGAAGAGATAGTGCATGACGCATTCTGCGGAACTCCTATAAATCAGCGTCACTATATGCCGTTGGGAGATTTTATTATCGACCAAAGAGGTTTAGGCGATATACATAATTATAAGAGAAGTCTTGACCTTGAAACAGCGGTACAGTCTGTTGAGTTTTCGTCAAACGGAGTAAAATATATTCGTGAGGTCATAGCGTCATATCCTGATAATGTTCTGGCTGTCAATATCAGGGCTGATAAAAAGGAAAGCATTAATATTCGCATACATATTGACGGCAGAGATGATTACTTTGACGATAACTCGCCTGTGTCTGACGACGAAATATTCTATTACGGCGGAATGGGCGGAGAGGACGGAATAAATTTTGCGTCTTATATAAAAGTTATTGCGGATTCTGGTATAGTTAAACGCTGGGGCAGTTTTATTATCGCAGAGAAATGTGATGAGGTAACTATTTTAATTTCCTGCCAGACAAGCTACAGATATGATGACTACAAAAAAGAGGCTAAAAAAGATATTGAAAAGGCTGTAAAGCTGTCGTTTGCAGACATAAAAGAACGCCATATCAGGGATTATAAAAAGTATTATGACAGGGTTAAAATAGAGCTTGAAGATAACAGCGGAGGAAAATCTGAACTCCCGACAGATGAACGGCTAGCAAATATACAAAGCGGAGGAAAAGACAACAAGCTGATCGAGCTTTACTATAACTTCGCTCGGTATCTTATGATTGCGGGAAGCCGTGAGGGAACGCTGCCTTTGAATCTTCAGGGAATATGGAACAAGGATATGTGGCCTGCGTGGGGCTGTAAGTTTACGATTAATATAAATACTGAGATGAATTACTGGCCTGTTGAAAGCTCTGGTTTATCAGAACTGGCAAATCCGCTTTTTGACCTTATAGAGAAAATGCGTCCGAACGGCAAAATAACTGCAAGAGAAATGTATGACTGCAAAGGCTTTGTCTGCCATCATAACACTGACCTTTGGGGTGATACTGCACCGCAGGATTTGTGGATGCCTGCAACACAGTGGCCTATGGGTGCTGCGTGGCTTTGTCTGCATATATGGGAACATTATATGTTCACTATGGATAAGGACTTCTTAAAGGAAAAATATGAAACCATAAAAGAGGCAAGCGAGTTTTTTACGGATTTTCTTATCGAAAATAAAAACGGTCAGCTTGTGACCTGCCCGTCTGTTTCTCCTGAGAATACATATATTACAGAATCAGGTGAAAAGGGTTCGCTTTGCATAGGACCTTCTATGGACAGTCAGATAATTTACGAGCTGTTTACGGCGGTAATTAAGTCAAGCGATATTTTGGGCGTTGATTCTGACTACGCAGATAAGCTAAAGTCAATGCGGGAAAGGCTCCCCAAACCTGAGATAGGAAAGTACGGTCAGATAAAGGAATGGGCTGTAGACTATGATGAAGCCGAGCCGGGTCACAGACATATTTCACAGTTGTTTGCATTATATCCGGCTGATATGATTTCTGTAAGAAAAACGCCTAAGCTGGCGGACGCTGCAAGAGCAACGATCGAAAGAAGGCTTTCTCACGGAGGAGGTCATACAGGCTGGAGCAGAGCTTGGATAATTAATCTTTGGGCAAGGCTTAACGATGGCGAAAAAGTTTATGAAAACATTGAGGCACTTTTGTCTTATTCGACAAACAAGAATATGTTTGATAATCACCCGCCGTTTCAGATCGACGGAAATTTCGGCGGTGTGGCTGGAATATCAGAGGCTTTATTACAAAGTATTAATCAGGAACTTATTTTACTTCCTGCACTGCCTAAAGAGTGGGGGAACGGTTCGTTTGAAAACCTAAAAGCAAGGGGCGGATTTACTGTCTCCTGCAAGTGGGAAAATTCAAAACTTCAAGAGGCTTTGATAGTTTCAAACTGCGGCGAGACTTGCAGGCTTGTTGTTAATGTGACTGTTAAGGTTTACTGTGACGGTGAGGAGATACACTGTGAGGAAAAGGACGGTGCGGTTGTATTTGATACCTGCAAGGGAAAATCGTATCAAGTGAAAATAGTGTAGAAACAAATTCGTATAGTATTTAGTGCAAGAAATATTTAAAGGAGTTAGCGTAAAAATGCTTTTCGCGCACGAATTACTAGCCTTTGTCGCAAATATCAATGCGGCAATTTCGGCAGAGCCGAAACCGGCTCATAAAACCGCTCAAAGGAGAGCCTTTGCAAGCAAAGGTATGGTGATTTATATGAAAAAAATAATAGCAATTTTAAGTGCATTATTCATTATAACAACGGCATTTTCAGGCTGCGGTAAGATTCAGACAATGCAGATTGATACAAGTTCAGAAGGCAATTTCAAAAGTGTTGAGGACGATACTAAGGAAGTTCCTGTGTATTCTGAAAAGGAGATAAATGCGCCCACCCCGAAATATGTCAAGTATTCAAAAACAGTAGAGGCAGAGTCGGGCACTTTAAAGGGAAACGCAAAGGTGTCTAAAAAAGTAAAAGGGTACAAAGGAAAAGGATATGTGGAAGGGTTGAGTTCTGATGGAAAAGGAACGCTCAGCGTAAAGTTTTCCCCAAAGATCAAGCAGTATTATGATATTACCCTCAGAATAATGACAAAAAATGAGGTTGTCAATGCATTTGCCGTAAACGGTAATGAGATAAAAAGATTTGCTTCATCGGGAAGCGGTAAGTTTGAAACTGTCAGTTTTAAAAATCAGTATATCGACGAGGACAGTTTTACTGTTTCTGTTGTTGCTTATGACGGAGAAATTGCTGTTGATAATATTAAGGTTGAGGCGTCAGACGATATATCAAATCTGTCGTTTGAATTCAAAAACAAACCTAAACTCATAAATAAATCAAAGAACAAAAATACACTCAAATTATACAATAGCATTCTAAAAAACTACGGAAAGAAAATATTAAGCGGTCAGTATGCATCTGTAGGAACAAATAATGAGCTTGAACTTATTTATAAAACGACCGGGAAATATCCAGCAATAAGATGCGGAGATATGCTTTCTTATACGTCAGATTCGCTGGAGGTTAATGAAACCGAGCAGGCAATTGAGTGGGCAAAAAAGGGCGGAATTGTAAGCTATATGTGGCATTGGGAATCGCCTGAAGATAGTGCCTATTATGCTGATGAAACGTCTTTTGATTTATCTAAGGCGGTTACGGATAAAAATATCGCAGAACTATCAATAAAGGAAATTGAAAAGCTGCAAAAAGACGGAAAGATTTCAAAAGAGTGTGTGGAACTTGTCAAAGATATTGATACTGTATCAAAGCAGCTTTTAAGGCTCAAGGAGCTTGACATACCTGTTTTGTGGAGACCTTTGCATGACGCTTCAAGGAAAAATGCGGGCTTCTGGTGGGGAGCTAAAGGCTTTAAAAGCTATAACTGGCTTTGGAGGCTTATGTACGAGCGTCAGACTAAATATTTTAAGCTCGACAACCTTATCTGGGTGTGGTCTGCCCAGAGCAAGGACTGGTATGTGGGTGATAAATATTGCGATATAATTTCTGCCGACATTTATGATAATGGAAGTGAATCAAGTCAGATCGAATCATTTCTTTCGCTTTATGATATTTCAAAGAACAAGCCTATTACACTATCAGAGTGTGCAAACACACCCGATATAAGCAATATGGTTCGTGATAAGGCGATGTGGTCGTGGTTCGGCGTTTGGAGCGGAAACTATATTATGAACGACGATGGCAGTCTTTCGGAGAAATATATAACTAAGGACAGACTGATTGAGGTTTATAATAACAATAAGGTAATTACTTTGAATAGTGCGTGGAAATAGCATATATTTTTTAATCGGCAAAATTAATTTTGAGGAGGAGTATCAATGAAAAAAGAATTTTTCAGTTGTCCTGAAAAAATTGACGAATCAAAACTATACGGATTTTCTTGGTTGGAACACGTTTTAGCAGTACCTTCTCCGCTTGTGGTGGTTACAAGCTATAAGGATAACGGTCTGCCAAACGCAACAATGCAATCGTGGTGTACTTTTGTAGGAGAAGATGGTTTTTACTGCCTGTTTTCAAGCGTTAATAAATATATGCATATGTATTCGACAATAAACAAGACAAAGCAGTTGGTTATTAATTTTCCCTCAAAAGATGTTTTTATGAAGTGTATGAAAACAATAAAAAATAATGCTTATGATACAGATGAAATTACAGCTTCGGGATTGTCTGTTGAATCTGCTGTTAAAGTCAATGCACCTCGTATTAAAGAGTGCTTTTTGAATTTAGAGTGCGAATACGTATGGGAAAAGGAAATTGTACCAGACAGCAATCATGTTATAATGTGTGTAAAGGTTATTGGAATTTGTATGGACGAGGATCACTATAATGTAGAAAAACTTGGGCGTTATGGTGATACGGGGTATTTGTACAATATTCATTCTCCGAGAAATCCCGAAACAGGAAAGGTTGAAGAAACTCAGGTAGGTATTATTCAAAAATATGCAACATATGACAAGCTGTAAAAATTAAAGCGTTCGGAAATAATTCCGGACGCTTCTTACTTCTTGCAATTATCCATTGTCAATTGTCAATTATCAATTAATAAGCCTGCCGTTGTGCAAAGTAAATACATTTTGCAAACTTCCAAAAGGCAGCAGAGCATCTAGCGTCACGCTGGCTACGCGGTGGCTGAATCAAACTGCGAGTTGTATAGTTCAGCATAAAGACCGTTCTTAGCTAAAAGCTCGTCGTGTTTTCCCTGCTCGACAATGTCTCCGTCTTTCATAACCAGAATCAAATCGGCATCCTTAATTGTAGAAAGCCTGTGGGCAATGATAAAGCTGGTTCTGCCTTTCATAAGATTATCCATAGCCTTTTGAATTCTTATCTCAGTGCGTGTGTCAACCGATGAGGTCGCCTCATCGAGAATCAGTATCTTGTTATCGGCAAGAATAGCCCTTGCAATGGTAAGCAGCTGTTTCTGACCCCCTGATACGTTTGAGGCTTCTTCATTAAGCTCCATATTGTAACCATTGGGCAGCGTCTGTATAAAATGGTGAACGTGAGCGGCTTTCGCAGCGGCGATGACTTCATCATCAGTTGCGTCAAGACGTCCGTAGCGAATGTTTTCCATAACAGTGCCTTTGAAAAGCCATGTGTCCTGAAGTACCATACCGAACGCATTTCTAAGCTCGCTTCTGTCAAAATCACGAACATTATATCCGTCTATCTTTATGTTGCCCGAATTTATGTCGTAGAACCTCATAATCAGCTTGACCATAGTTGTTTTTCCCGCTCCTGTAGGTCCGACGATCGCTATCTTCTGACCTTCTTTTATGTCGGCAGAAAAGTCGTTGATTATGATTTTATCAGGAGAGTATCCGAAAGATACATGGTCAAATTCAACATTTCCCTTTAGCTCTGAAGCGTCAATAGGCGCATGATTTTCAGCAAGCTGAGATTCTTCGGGTTCTTCTAAAAATTCAAAGACCCTCTCTGCGGCTGCGGCAGTCGCCTGAAGCATATTTGAAACCTGTGCTACCTGCTGAATTGGCTGGGTGAACTGCTTTACATACTGAATGAACGACTGTATATCTCCGACTTCAATGCTACCTCTTACGGCAAGGTAAGCTCCGCTTACCGAAACGGCAACATACCCTAGATTTCCTACAAACTGCATAATAGGCATCATCATACCTGAAAGGAACTGTGCTCTCCAGCTCGCTTTATAAAGAATATTACTGGTATGCTGAAACTCCTTTATAGCGGCTTTCTCTCTGTTGAATGCCTTTATAACCGTATGTCCGCCGTATACCTCTTCTACCTGACCGTTGATGTGTCCGAGATAATCCTGCTGAGCTTTAAAGAATTTCTGCGACTTTTTGATTACAAGCATAATCAATATCGCCGAAACAGGTAGCATTATAAGAGCAATAAGCGTCATTACTCCGCTGATTGAAAGCATCATAATAAGTATTCCGATAAGGGTTGTGATTGAAGTGATAAGCTGCGTCGCCGCTTGGTTCAGGTTCATTGAAAGAGTATCTACGTCATTTGTGATACGCGAGAGGATCTCTCCGTTGGTATTTTTGTCATAAAAGCTCATCGGCAGTCTATTGAGCTTTTGCGAAAGTTCTTTTCTGAGTTTAAAGGCAATACTTTGCGAAATGCCGGTCATTATCCAGCCCTGAATCAAGGTAAATGCCGCTGAAAGACAGTACAAGCCTAAAAGAATCAGCAAAAGCCGTTTAATAGCGTCAAAGTCAATTCCTCCCGTGCCCTGAATTTTTGCCACAAGACCGTTAAAGAGCTTTGTTGTGGCTTTACCTGAAACCTTCGGGCCTATTATGTTAAACACAGTTCCGCCGACGGCAAAAATTATCGCAAGCAGCATATCGATCTTATATTTGCCGATATAGCCGATAAGCTTTATAATAGAACCCTTAAAGTCCTTTGGCTTTTCCAGCGGCATTCCCCTGCCCGGACCGTGAGGTCCTCTGCGTATGGGAGCTTTTCTTGTTTCTGCCATATTATTTCGCCTCCCTTTCATCGGTATTTTTTGTATTATTGCTGTCAAGCTCGCTTTGCGAAAGCTGTGATAATGCTATTTGTTTGTATACCTCGCAGGTTTTCAATAACTCTTTGTGAGTTCCTTTCCCTACTATTTTTCCTTCGTTAAGCACAATTATCTGGTCTGCGTTCATAATTGTTGAAATTCTCTGCGCAACAATAAATACAGTTGCGTCTGAAATGTTTTTTAAAAGCTCTTTTCTAAGTGTAGCGTCTGTTTTAAAATCAAGTGCAGAAAAGCTGTCGTCAAAGATAAATATCTTAGGGTCTTTTACAATAGCCCTTGCAATGGATAGCCTTTGCTTTTGTCCGCCTGATACATTATCTCCTCCCTGAGCAATTTCACTTTCGTACTTATCAGGCTTTTCTTCAATAAACTCAGCTGCCTGAGCAATTGACGCTGCCTTTTTGATTTGTTCATCTGTGGCGTCATCTTTACCAAAACGCAGATTTGATTCAATAGTTCCCGAGAAAAGTATTCCCTTTTGCGGAACAAAGCCTATATTCTTTCTGAGTTCGCTTTGAGACATATCCCGTATATCTATTCCGTCAATGGTTATGCTTCCCTCTGTAACGTCATAAAATCTCGGTATAAGATGAATAAGCGTTGATTTTCCGCTTCCCGTACTTCCGATAAAAGCAGTGATTTCTCCGGTTTTGGCTGTGAGGTCAATATCCTCTAAAACATATTCGTCAGCGTCGGGGTATTTAAACCAGACGTGATCAAACTTAACCTCGGCTTTTGAAATTTTCTGCATAGTTGTGTTTGTTTTATCTTTGATAACAGGTTCGGTTTGAAGAACCTCTTCAACTCTGTTAGCGGAAATTATAGCACGGGGGAGCATAACCGAAATCATTGTCAGCATCAGAAATGACATTATTATCTGCATAGAATATGTGATAAACGCTGTCATTTGACCTACCTGAAGCGTACCACTGTCGATATGCTTTGCAGCTACCCATATGATTAAAACGGTAACAGCGTTCATAACAAGCATCATAGATGGCATCATAAATGTCATTACCCTGTTGGTGAAAAGCTGTGTGCTTTTTAGATTCATATTGGCTTTGCTAAATCTCTCTTCCTCATACTTTTCTCGGCTGAACGCTCTTATTACCGGAAGTCCTGTAAGAATTTCTCTTGCGATAAGGTTAAGATTGTCGATGAGCTTCTGCATAATTTTGAACTTAGGCATAGCAATAGCCATAAGAACAAAAACTACACATAAAACCGCTATAACTGCAATTCCGACGATCCACGTCATGGAAACAGTAGTAGAAAGCACCTTGAATATTCCACCTATAGCAAGTATAGGCGCATATGCGATCATTCGCAAAAACATAACGACAACCATCTGTATCTGCTGAATATCATTTGTGCTTCTTGTTATCAGTGAAGATGTCGAAAACTTATCCATTTCGGTATGTGAAAAGGATACTACCTTCTTAAACAAACTGCTTCTTAAATCAACGCTTAACCCTGCCGAAACTCTCGAAGCTATAAGTCCGACGATTATTGACGCTGCCATCATAAGTAATGCAAGCAGCAGCATTTTTGCTCCTGTAGACAACAGATAATTATGCTGGAGTTTATCTAAATCAACTCCTGCATTAGAATAAATTTGCTTAGTATAGTTTACGGCAACAGAGTCCGCCATATCCTCTCCGTACGAATCGAACATTTTATCTCTGATTAGTATTAAGTCATCTTTTGACATTAACCCCGCCTTAACCTGAAGACCGAAAAGTTCAACTGCATTAAAGTCGCTGTCATTTTTCATCATTTCTTCAATCTGCAAAAGTGCATCTGTTTGCTCAGGGGTCATATTTTGCACAGCAGTCTGATTTTCATTAATTGATTTTTTTGAGGTGCTTGAAACGTCGTTTTCAGCCTGTGATGTCTGAGCGCCCTGTAAGCTGTTCTGATTAGCTGAAAGGCTTTGATTTGCCTCAGCAGCAGACATTTTATTAAATTGTTCCTTTGTTACGTTATTAAGAGAAGAAACAGCAACCATTGCTCCAGTAAAAGTGTTTTCAAGAGCTTTTAAGTCTTTTTCTTCACTTGTGTTTAAAACATAAAATTCTGTGTTTTTGTTTCCCTTAATAGGAATATCTACGTCATTTAAATTATCGGTTTTTTTGTAAAACTTTTTGATATAGCTGATTTCGCTGTCCTTTAAAAATATTTCAAGATTATCAAAATCGCTTTCTGTAATCACTTCAGGCGCAACGGTTTCCACACCGTTGTTTTGTATACCTGTGTCAACTATCTTTGACGTATAATCAGGAAGTGCTAGATCACAATAGGCTTGAACCAGCAGCAGGACTAACACAAAAATACATTGAAGCCAGTAATTTTTTAAGTATTTAAAGATGTTTTTCATAGGTGGGTAATCTCCTCGTTAATAGTGTCATTTACAATTTTGTAAAGCTGTTTAAGTAATGCTTCAAGTTCGTTAAGTTTTTTTCCGCCCATTTCACTGGATATTCTTTTAGTGATTTTTTCAAAAAATTTTCTATCCTCGTTCATTGCCGTTATGCCCTCAATGGTTGGAGTAACAGTAACGCTCCTTCGGTTGCTTAAGTCGGTCATTCTCTGTACATATCCTCTTTTCTCAAGTGAGGAGATTGCTCGTGAGACTGCAGGCGGTGAGATCTGAAGCTCTTTGGCCAAGTCGCCCATACTTACCCCCTGAGGGTTTGATTCAGCACTTTTAGCAATATAAGACATAGTGTGAAAATCAGTGTGAGACACATTTAATGGCATATTGTGAAGCGATGACGCTAAAATATGAAATTTTTTCATTATTACTAAGAATTTAAAAAACTCTGAACCCTTTTGATATTCCTCAAACTTTTGCATTTTAATTCTCCGTTCTTTATTTTTGATTTGGACAATTCGCAAAATATTTAACATAGTTAAAAGTTAACTGCGTTATACTTTAACATAGTTAAGTATAAATGTCAAGGTATAGCCAAGCAGAATTTTTATATGATTTTATAAATATTTTTGCTAAATATGTACAAAGGGCTGCAAGCCCTGCAAGAAGTCAGATGCAAGAGGTAAGAAATAGGTTAGAAATTGGCGTTAAAACATAATTCATCTACTCTTGTAATATTTTTAAGAGAAATAAAAATTTATTGATTAAGAATTAAATTGAATCTAGTTGGGAAAAATATATAAAATATTAGTTACCTAAGTTGTGTTATTGACAAAATACACTAAAAAAGCTATAATAAAAATATAAATTTTAGTACAAACTAGGAGGGTATAATGAGCAAGGAAAAATTCAGGCTTGAAAATCGGCTTGGTACTAGCGGTGTAATAACAACGGTTGTTTTAGTTATTACAACGATAATAACTGCATTTCTTTTTACCGCTTCGTGTTTTATAAGAATCGTCCTTCATAGTTATCAAGGAATGCAGAGATTTCTTGAAACAGTGGGCATAGAGGATATTGAAATTCCGGAGGTTTTTGGTATCAACCGTTCGATAAGCTGGATTGGTTCTGCTCCTATGCTTGTTGCATTAATAGTTATAATCATACTCTTGCTTGTTATTTGGGTTTCTCTTTATAAATTAAACCGCGTTTATACCTACAGAGCGTTCAGGGGATACGGAGTATCACTTATATGTATTTCCTGTTTGCTAATCGTTTTGGGATTTATAACAGGTCCTGTTGTATCTAGCATTGCTGGGGATTATTATGCAGGTTATGAAAGTGTATTCACAGCAGGAAAATGGATGCTGATATTTTCAGCGGTTCCTGTTTTATCACTGGGCTTGCTTATGCTGCTGGTATCACTGTTTGCGGCTTTTCCTGCAAAAACTGATATGAAACGCCCAAGGGAAAACGGTGAGAAAGATGTATCTTTCATTATGGAGGACGAGGACGCATCACAGTCTTATGAATACTCGAATAAGGACAAAACTTTTGAAAAAACATCTCCCGATGGTTATAAGCCGTCGGAAAGCGTTGAGACGGCAAAGGCTGAGATAGTTGAAAACACCTGTTCTAACTGCGGAGCTGTTACTCAAGACGGATATGTGTTTTGTACCGAATGTGGCAAAAAGTTGTAAAATCATATGTTTGAATTTGTATAAAGATTTATAATTTTAAGGTCTTGCAGATGGGTACAAATACAAATAGACATAATATCACAAAAGTTTCGTAATAAAATCTGAATACATTGACGAAATTTGAATGTTCTATTTGTTTACATTTACTATTGAATATGTTTTTGAAATAGTTTATAATATATGTGTATAATAATGTATTAAACCCGATTTATTTCGGGTGTAATAAAAACAGCAAAGGCAAGGATGCTTTAAATCACATTTACATTAACTATATGTGTTTTGTAATTGTTTTTGTGAGCGTCCTTATTTTTGTAAAACTGAAAGGAAGAAAAGACATGAAGAAAAAGGTGTTTAGTGCATTATTGGCTGCGGTAATGGCAGTATCCTGTCTTGCAGCCTGCGGCGGAGACAAGAAATCCGGCGGCTCATCAAGTGCAGATACTTTAGTTTACGCACAGGGTGCTGACCCGAGAGGTCTTGACCCTCAGATTGTTGACGACGGAGAATCTGCAAAGGTCACAAACCAGATCTATGAGGGATTATTGACCTATGCTGACGATTCAACAGAGGTCAAGCCTTGCTTAGCTGAGTCATGGGAGATTTCTGATGACGGACTTGTTTACACATTCAAGCTGAGACAGGGCGTTAAGTTCCACGACGGAACAGACTTTAACGCTGAGGCTGTTAAATTCAATGTTGAGCGTAACACTATCAACAAGACTGAGGATATGACATACGCAGATTTCGTATGGGGATATGTTGACAAGAGTGAAGTAGTTGACGATTACACAATCAAAATCACACTGAAACAGCCTTCAACACCGTTCCTTGCTAACCTTGCAATGGTATTCGGCGCACCTATGGTAAGTCCTACGGCTGCTCAAAAGGGCGATCTTATGAACAACCCTGTAGGTACAGGTCCTTACAAGTTCGTTGAGTGGAACAAGGATCAGGACGTTAAGCTCGTTGCTAACGAGGATTACTGGGATAAGGATAATCTGGCTAAGACTAAGAACGTTGTTATCCGTACTATCAAGGACGCTTCAACAAAGATAGTTGAGTTACAGTCAGGCGATGTAGACATTATCGACGGTATTGATACAAACCAGATGGAGAACCTGAAGAAGGACAGCAATATCACAGTTTCTCAGACTCCGGGTATGAACATCAACTATATGGCATACAACATTGAGAGACTTGACAAGGAAACCCGTGTTGCTCTTTCACAGGCTATAAACGTTGACGAGATGGTTCAGACACTTTACAACGGCTATGCTGAAAAGGCTACAACAGTTCTTCCTTCATTTGTTCCTGGCTACAGCCAAGATGTAAAGCAGATAGCTTATGATAAAGACGCTGCAAAGGCAACTCTTGAGAAGAAGGGCATTAAGAAGCTCCATGTTATCACATATACAAACCCAAGACCTTATAATACCGCTACAGGTCAGACATTGACTGAGGCAGTTCAGGGATATTTGGCAGATGTCGGCGTTGAGTGTACTATTGACGCTTATGACTGGACAACATATAAAGACAGAACTATCGCAGGCGACTACGATATATGTTTCTATGGCTGGTCGGGAGATAACGGAGACCCTGATAACTTTATGAACCTTATGAGCGATACAAACGCAGGAATGAACGTAGCAAGATTCAACCTTGCTAAGAATAAGGACGATAAGGCAGCATATAAAGAGTATGCAAAGATGATCTCTGACGCTGCTAAAGAGCCAGCAGGCGACTCAAGAAACAAGATGTATGCTGATATGGAGCAGTATGTTGCAGACCGTGCAATCTGGCTGCCTATTTCACACCAGCAGGATCTTACAGCTTGCAAGTCGAATGTTAAGGATTTCGTATATCACTGCACAGCTACAGTTAAGCTGTATAAGGTTACTAAAAACTAAATTTTAAACTTTTTACAACAAGCAAATATAGAGAATGACGGAAACAATGGCGTTTTCTCTATATTTGCCATTGTTGTTTTTATCAGTTTTATTTTCAGCATACATTGAAGTACATAGCTGAAAAATATATGCTGAAAAGAGAACTAATAGCTTTCAAATAGAAAAGTTATAAAGATAGGTATAGCGTGAAAAAGTTTATGCAGATTTGCAGGTTTAAATCGATTAGTTAATTCCGGCTGATTTGGATTCTGCTTGTAAATGTGCAGAAAGGAATGATATTTTATATGATCAAGTATATCATCAAGCGATTGCTTATGCTTATTCCGGTTTTGATAGGCGTATCAATAATCGTATTTTTCTTATTGCGAGTTTGCGCTCCCGACCCTGCGCCTGTTGTTTTAGGTCAGCACGCAACAGAGGCTTCGATGCAGGAGTGGCGTGAAGCAAACGGTTTGAATGAGAATATAGTCGTTCAGTATGTGAACTTTATAAAGGGAGCAGTTACAGGAGACTTCGGAGAATCGTATTACACAAATAACTCTGTGCTTAATGAAATAGGCTCAAGATTTCCTGCTACTATAGAAATTGCGATATTTGCAATTATAGTTGCAACCGTTTTCGGAATTTTAATAGGCGTAATTGCCGCAGTTAAGAAAAACAGTATTATTGATAACGCAAGTATGGTTTTGTCCCTTGTGGGAGTTTCAATACCGATATTCTGGCTGGGAATTTTGTTTATCATACTATTTGTAAAGATATTAGGCTGGCTTCCTGCCAGCGGAAGAATCGACTCAATGCTCAGACCTGACGGAGGCACCGGATTTTACCTTATAGACACTCTTGTTCAGGGAGATTTTGAGGCGTTTAAAAATGCTTTATGGCATTTAATTTTACCGGGAGTTACTTTAGCGCTTTACACTCTTGCGATAATTTCGAGAATGACAAGGTCGAGTATGCTTGACGCTTTAAATCAGGATTACATAAGAACTGCACGTTCAAAGGGAATAAGCGAGGGAAAAGTTGTTCTCAAGCACGGTTTGAGAAATGCACTTATGCCGATAGTAACGGTAATAGGACTTCAATTCGGCTCATTGTTAGGCGGAGCGGTTTTGACCGAGACGGTTTTTGCATGGCCCGGAATAGGAAGCTACACTGTTGAATGTATAACTAAATCAGACTTCCCTGTAATTCAGGCAGTCGTGCTGATAATTGCAACTATATTCGTGCTTATGAACTTGATTGTCGATATAATTTATGCGTTCTTAGACCCGAGAATCAAGTACGGAAAGAAAGAAAGCTGACAAATCAAGGGTTTTCAAATATAAGTTTTTGCTATAAGATTTATACTGTTTTTAATTAATGCAAAAACAATGAGAGGAGTAAATTTTAATGGCTAGAAAAAAAGTTTTAGCAGCCGACGGCGTTGACGTTCAGGAGGCTGCCGCTATAGAAAAGCCTGAATCACGATTTAAAGCGATGTGGGATACGCTTAAGAAAAACAAAGCGGCTCTGTTCGGTCTGTTTGTTATCGTTGTTCTGGTTATAATTGCAATCATAGGGCCTTACATAACACCTTATGACCCTAATGCTCAGGTTATGAGCGAAGCATATCAGAAACCGTCAGCAGCACACTGGTTCGGCACTGATAATCTGGGAAGAGATATTTTCAGCCGTATAATCGTCGGAACAAGAGTATCTCTATTTGTAGGTATTGCTGCGGTCGCTATGTCGCTTCTTATCGGAACAATTCTCGGTTCGATTGCAGGTTACTTCGGTGGAAAGATTGACGCCGTTATTATGAGAATTATGGATATGATGCTTTCAATTCCGTCTATATTGCTTGCTATTACGCTTATGGCGGCTTTGGGTAAAGGTATTGACAAGGCTATTATCGCTATCGGCGTTGTTTCAATTCCTGAATACGCAAGAATTATTAGAAGTTCTATTTTGTCTACAAAAGAAAACGACTATGTCGCTGCGGCAAAGGTTTTGGGAAACAGCGATAGGAGAATCATATTCCACCACATCATACCTAACGTAGTTTCATCGATCGTAGTAAGAGCTACTCTGGGAATTTCAACGGCTATTCTTGATACTGCCGCTTTGGGATTCTTAGGTCTGGGCGTTCAGCCGCCTACGGCAGAATGGGGAGATATGTTAGGTCGTGTAAGAAGTATGATTTTAGTATATCCTTATATGCTTATATTCCCCGGACTTGCTATAACACTTGCTGTGCTTGCGTTTAACCTGTTCGGTGACGGATTGAGAGACGCTCTTGATCCTAAGTCAAGAAGTTAGGAGGTTGCGGGATGTTATTAGAAGTTGAGAATCTAAAAACGGAATTTAAAGTTAAAAGAGGAACGGTCAAGGCTGTAAACAATGTCAGCTTTGGCGTTGAAAAGGGCGAGATACTGGCTATCGTAGGCGAATCAGGCTCAGGAAAAAGTGTATCTTCGCTGTCTGTTATGGGGCTTATCCGAGACCCGGGAAAAGTAACCGGCGGGAGGATAATGTTCCACGGTGAAAATCTGGTTGATAAGACCAAAAAGGAAATGAACAAAATCAGAGGCGATAAGATCTCGATGATTTTCCAAGAGCCTATGACCTCTTTAAACCCTGTTTATAAAATAGGCGATCAGATTATGGAGTCGATACTGACTCATACAGACTTATCAAAGTCTGAAGCGAGAAAAACTGCAATAAAAATGCTTGATTTAGTTGGCATACCGTCTCCTGAGCAGAGAATGGAGGACTATCCGCATCAGATGAGCGGAGGAATGCGTCAGAGAGTTATGATTGCTATGGCACTTTCGTGCAATCCTGAGGTTTTGATTGCCGATGAACCTACAACCGCTCTTGATGTTACAATCCAGGCACAGATTTTAGAGCTTATTGACAAGCTGAGAAATAAAATAGGTATGGCGGTCTTGCTTATTACTCACGATTTGGGAGTAGTTGCTGAAACCGCTGACAGAGTTGTTGTAATGTACTGCGGAAGAATTGTTGAGCAGGCAGACGTTAAGGACATATTCACAGACCCGCTTCACCCTTATACAAAGGGCTTGCTTGAGTCTATACCCCGAATGGAGGAGGACAAAGACAGGCTGTTTATGATAAAGGGAGTCGTTCCCGACCCGACTAAGCTGCCTAAGGGATGTTCTTTTGCTGACAGATGCGACCATTGTATGGAAAAATGCAAGGAGCATATGCCTGCACTTGTAGATGTGAACGGAAGAAAAGTAAGATGCTTTTTACATAGTGATGAAGAGGAGGTTGATGTTTAATGGAAAACAGAGAAGTTCTTTTAGAGGTTCAGAACTTATCGAAGTTCTTTACCGTAAACACCAGCTTTTTCGGCAAGCCTATAGACGTTTTAAAGGCTGTTGACGACGTTTCATTCAAAATATACAAGGGCGAGGCATTCGGTCTTGTTGGAGAGTCAGGCTGCGGAAAGTCAACTATCGGAAAAATGCTTGTAAATCTCTATACGCCGACAAGCGGAAAAATCATTTACGACGGCGTTGAGCTTACGGCGTTAAAGCAAAAGGAAAGGAGAAAATACTGCAGAGAAATTCAGCTTATTTTCCAAGACCCTTATGCTTCATTAAACCCGAAAATGACCGTCGGCGATATTATAGCAGAGCCGATAATTATAAATAAAATCCTGCCTAAGAACGAGGTAGAGAAAAGAGTAAACTATCTGCTCGACTGCGTTGGACTTGCAAACCACCAAAGAAACAGGTATCCGCACGAGTTTTCAGGAGGTCAAAGACAGAGAGTCGGTATTGCAAGAGCTTTGGCTGTTAATCCGAAGCTGATAGTTTGCGACGAGCCTGTTTCGGCTCTTGACGTTTCTATTCAGGCGCAGGTGTTAAATCTTCTTGACGACTTAAAGGACGAATTTGGTCTTACATATTTGTTTATTGCTCACGGTCTTAATGTTGTCAAGCATATAAGCGACAGAGTAGGCGTTATGTATCTGGGCAAGCTGATGGAGATAGCAGAGAAAAACGAGCTTTACAACAATCCGCTCAATCCTTATACTCAGGCACTTTTATCGGCAATCCCGTCTGTAGACATTACTCACAAGAAGGAAAGAATAATTTTAAAGGGCGATGTTCCTACGCCTATAAACCCGCCTGACGGATGCAGATTTGCGTCTAGATGCTTTAAGGCTGAGAATAAATGCAACGAGCATTGTCCTCAGCTTGCAGATGTAGGAGACGGACATTTTGTTGCCTGCGATATTTGCGGTAAATAGAAATTAAAGAGAGAAGAATATATTTGAAAGTAAACAGACTTAACAGAGTGGTTTCAAAGCTCACTGAAAACGGCGTTTCGCAAATGCTGATAAGCGATCCTGCGTCAATTTTCTACCTTACCGGAAAGATGATAGATCCCGGCGAGAGATTTTTCGCTTTGCTCATTAATGCTGACGGCGAGAATATAATTTTTATCAACTCTCTTTTTACCGTTCCTGAGGAACTGGGGGCGGAAAAGGTGTGGTTTAGCGACGAGGACGATCCTTGCGGGATAGCCGCTCGGTATATTGACAGAGATAAAACTCTCGGAGTGGATAAAAATTTGCCTGCGAGGTTTTTGCTGAGGCTTATGGAGCTTGGATGCGCTTTAGATTATAAGAATACATCTGTCTGTGTGGATACTGTTCGCGCCTGCAAGGATAGTGAAGAAATAGCTCTTATGAGAGAGGCGTCCAGAGTGAACGACGAGGCTATGCGTGAGCTGAAAACCCGTATCAGAGAAGGTATGACAGAACGGGAATTAGCTTCGCAGTTAAAGGATATATATGCTTCAATGGGCGCTTATGGGTATTCGTTCGACCCGCTGGTCGGCTTTGGGAAATGTGCTGCTATCGGTCATTATGAGGCCGGTAACAACACGCTTTGCGAGGGCGACTGTATTCTTATAGATATGGGCTGTGTAAAGGACGGGTATTGCTCGGATATGACAAGGACATTTTTTTATAAAAAGGTCAGTGATGAGCATAGAAAGATATATGAAACTGTTCTCAAAGCACAGAAAGCCGCTGAAAGTATTATAAAACCCGGAGTTCGGTTCTGCGATATTGACAAGACAGCAAGAGATATTATCGAGCAGGCGGGCTTCGGTGATAAATTCACCCACCGTTTGGGACATTCTATAGGGATAGAGTGTCATGAGTACGGCGATGTATCATCGGTAAATGAAAATACCGTCGAAGAAGGAATGATTTTCTCAATAGAACCCGGCATATACATTGACGGTGATGTCGGCGTGAGAATTGAGGACTTGGTTCTTGTAACTCAAAACGGAGTAGAAATTCTTAATCATTACAGCAAAGAGCTGGAAATAGTATATTGATTTTTTATTATGATCACAGAGGGCAAGTGGTTCTTGCTCTCGTTTTTACATAGAGAGGATAACTTTTATGACTAATAAAGAACTAAAAGCGTTCAGAGACAGTGTTTCTGAATATCTTAATGAAAACAGGCAGGAGATGTTCAAAACTCTTGCAAGACTTGTTGAGATAGAGAGTGTTCTCGGCAAAAAGGATTTGCAGAGCAATAAGCCTTTCGGCGAAGGACCTGCAAAGGTCTTAGAAACTGCCGGGGAAATACTTCACGAAAATGGATTTATTTTTCAAAATCACGAAAATTATATGGTTACTTTTGATTATGGCGGTGAGCAGGCAGATAAACCGGAGCTTGGAATTATTGCACATTTAGATGTTGTTCCTAAAGGCTCGGGCTGGACGTATGAGCCCTTTAAACTGACAGTCAATGAGGACGAGGGCAAGCTTTACGGCAGAGGAACTATTGACGACAAGGGTCCTGCCGTTGCGGTTTTATACGCTGTTAAGGCAATCAAGGACTTGGGCGTTAAGCTGAACAAGAAAGTCAGGGTTATGCTTGGTGCAAGTGAAGAAACAGGTATGGAGGATTTAAAGTACTATTCAAACAAGATAGGACTTCCTGACAAAATGCTTACACCTGACTCTTCTTTTCCTGTTGTAAATGTTGAAAAGGGCGTATCTCATATTATTATGGTGGGCAATTATAATAATAAAATAGACGGTGCGGTTATTGAAAGCGTTTCGGGCGGAACGGTGATCAACGCTGTTCCTGACAGGGCATATGCGATCGTAAAAGGAATTGAAAAGAGCGTAATTGACAAAACAATTTCAGAAATGCCTATGAACGTAAAATTTGTGGCAGAGGAAACAGGCGGTAAGATCAAAATTACTTCATTAGGCAAATCTGCTCACGGTTCGCTGCCGGAGCTTGGAGAAAATGCAATAACTGCTCTGCTTAATTTGCTTACAGCTATTCCATTTGATAAGGGCGGAGCATATGACCTTGTATGCGAGCTTGCAAAGCTTTTCCCTTACGGAGAGTATCACGGAGAGGCTCTTGATTTATTCTGTGAGGATGATGTTTCAGGAAAAATTACGGAGGTATACAGTCTGATTGACATAGGCGGCGGTAAGTATAAGGGCGGAATGGATATTCGTTTTCCCGTTTGCACAAGTCTTAAAGAGATATATTCAAAGCTAGATGAGCATTTAGAAAAATTGGGTCAGACGTATGTAGATGATGACGCTATGGAGCCTCATTACGTTGAAGAAAATTCCGAATTTATTCAGACGCTTTTGAAATCTTATACAGAGCTGACCGGTTTAAAGGGCGGATGTCTGGCTGAGGGTGGAGCAACATATCTGCACACAAGCAAAATGGGTGTGGGCTTCGGTGCAGAGTTCCCGGGGGAAAACAACAATATGCACGCCGCTGACGAACACATAAACATAAGTACATTTATGAATATAGCTAAAATTTATGCAGATGTAATTTTTAAGTTGTGTGCGGAGTAATGAAGTCCGTATTTAAGAAAAGTACTGGTTGAAGATAAGGATTAGCGTGAAATTTTTTATGTTGGAAAGATGGTAATTGGAATGAAAATTGGAATTGTAGGACTTGGTTTGATAGGCGGCTCGATGGCAAAGGCTATAAAGAAAAATACTGATTATATATGCTTTGCTTATGATATAAACAGCAAGGCTATTGCTGACGCAATACAGCAGGAATCTATAGACGGGAGCTTTGCACCGAATCAGCTGTCTTCATTTGACTTAGTTATTCTGGGGCTTTATCCTGACGATACTATAAATTTTATTGACGAGAATTTGTCAAACTTCAAAAAGGGCGGAATCGTTATAGACACCTGCGGTGTTAAGGAAGAAATAATCAAAGCAGTTGACCAAAAGCTCAATGATATGGGAGTATACTTTATAGGCTGTCACCCGATGGCAGGAAGAGAGTTTTCGGGCTTTGAATACTCGCTCGACAACCTTTTTGACAAGGCCAGCTTTATAATAACTCCAACGGAGAATACCAATCAAGAGGCTTTGAAAAGGCTTATGGAATTCTCAAAGGAAATAGGATTTATCAAAAATGTAATATCAACCCCAAAAAAACACGACGAAATAATTGCGTTTACATCTCAGCTTGCGCATATTGTTTCAAGCGCTTATGTAAAAAGTCCTTCGCTTTTGAATCAGTCGGGCTTTTCGGCGGGCAGTTTTAAGGATCTGACCCGTGTTGCAAAGTTAAATGAGGATATGTGGACTACGCTCTTTATGATGAACAGATCTGCTCTTTTAGGGGAAATCGATCATATTATAGAACATCTGGCCGAATACAAAACAGCACTTGAAAATAAGGATAGAAAAACTCTCTATAATCTGTTAAAGGACGGAAGGGAACTTAAAGAAAAGTCTAACGAGCTTAATGCAATGAAGTAAAATCAGCCTACTATTAGTTGGTTAAATGTAAAACTATGCATAACAGCGGATTATTAATTGATGATTGACAGTATGCAAGATGTAATAAATAATAAAAAGGTATAGTGAAATATGAAAACATCCCCCGATTTTAAAGGCGGGGGACATTTTATATATAGTAAATAAAAATTTGTTAATCTCGAAATGCGAATTTAACAGTTTAATAATAATTATGATATACAATTAAAATGAATTATTATAAAGTTATATTTTAAATCCAATTTACAAAGAGGTGCAAGTTATGCAGAAGTATGGTTTAAGCAAATTAGATAAAAAACAAAACCGTACTCAGGTTCTCAGAATTTTAAAACAGCAGGGACCTACATCGAGGATTGATATTGCAAATATGCTTGGACTTACAAGAGCTGCTGTTACTATTATTACAAATGAAATGATCGCTCAGGGAGTTATACACGAAATTGGAGAATATCAGAACGTTAATCAAAAAGCTCCGAGAGGCAGAAAGAAAATTCTTATTGACATAAATCAGAACTATAAATTTGTTTTAGGCGTGCTTATTGATAATGATATGATAAGCGTAGGTATTTCGACTCTTTCAGGAGCGGTTTTGGATAAAAGAAGTCTTAATATAAACAAAGACATAGTTTATCAGGAAATTGTGGATTTTATAATTGAGTCTATTAATTCTATATTATTTGATAACTGTTTGCAATTAGATGAAATATTGGGAATAGGATTTGCGGTATATCCCGGAATGTATAATAATGCTGCAGTTCAGATAACTGATAGCGGGAAACCTGATTATAAAATGCTTGCTGTTGATATATATGAAAGATTTAAAATCCCGTTGATTTTTGACAATTCCATAAAGGGTATGGCAATGGCTAATATTGATTTTCACCCGAAAAAAAACCAAAACAGAAATGACATTGCTTTTTTGAGATATGGTGAAAGTCTTCACTTTGTAGTTGCTGATTTAGTCGACTCTGTTGTTGATTTTGAAAACAGAACTGACTTTGTTGACAATATTATAATAGACCCGTCAGATGTAAATAATGACAGACCGTTTAAAGGGTCTGTGAAAGAGGAATTAAGCCACATAGGGATTATGAAAAAAATTATTGAGGCTTATTCAGAGAAAAATACACCTGTGCTTTTTGAACTTACTGACGGTGACATTAATAAAGTGAAGTACGAAACAATAAAATCTGCTGTTTTAAACGGTGATACAACTATTCGCAAAATAGTTGATAAGGCAGTAAGGCTAGGTGCTGTACTGATCAATAACCTATACTATTCTACTAATCCGCAGAGAATTGTTCTGCAAAATCTGAGATTAACTAATGAAGAGTTTGATTACGTAAAAAAAGAGGTTGCAAATGTTGTAGGTGAAGAAGTAGCTTCAAAGCTGGATATGAGTATAATAGATAAAAAGCATGGATTTTTGTCAGGCTGCGCAATAGCCATCAGGGAGCTATTCTTTACAAGAGGCGGATATGATTCGGCAGAAAAGAATAAATAAAATTGTAATTACATATTCAGAACTTATTCGGAAATAGAAATAAAACCGCTGAGCCATTCGGTTCGGCGGTTTTGTGTGATTTTGTTAATATAGAGATTAAAGAATCATATCTTCGTCAATATCGTCATCAAGTTCTTCGCCGTTTAATATTGCACGAAGCGATTCTACTTCTTCTTCAGTTAGAGTAACTCCCTTTCCCATTCGTGTGTGATCGGGACTCCATTCTCTTAAATCGTATTTGGGTTCTCTTTCATTCCAGGAAATCATATTAAGTTCCTTTGTCCAGCCCTTTGCGTTTGTAGACAATACACCCAGCTCTTTTGTGATTTCAAATTTTAGTTCTGCCATTTGTGTAACCTCCAATATTTATTTTATGAAAGGTAAAAACCTCAATACCTTTTGCGGTAATACGGTTTTTGCAACCTTAAACAAACTTTTATAATTAAGTAAAAATACTACCATAAATAATATGAGAAGAAATGTGTACTTAATATATATATTCCCAATATAATTTGAAAGAGTCATAAGTATCAGCAAAACACAGTTTGTAACGAGCTTTCTCACACCGAGATCAAACTTTTGATATTTCTGAGTATCTACTGCTCTTATTATAAATACCGTCAAATATGATGCGAGTGTTGAAATCGCAGTGGCGTAAAGTCCTATTACGGGAATGAGCGTTATGTTTATCAGAACATTTATCACGCCTGCAATAAGGCTTGTAACAAGCGAACGCATAGATTTTTGTGCAACTGAATAAATTGTTCCGAAGAATGTTACATAGCAGGTGAAAATAGTTGCGAATATTAGTATAGGCGCATAGTTAATGGATTCTCTGAATGCCGGGCCTATCCAAATGTTCGTAACAGGAGTTACCACCAGAAGTATAAATGCGGATACTATATACAAAACAGATTGATTAGAGTCAAAGACGTTTGTATAAAACCGTTCCTGCTCGCCTGAATCTTTTTCGGTTATTGCCGACATATTCCAAGCCATTCCGAAAATCATATATATTGTTGACACTATGTTAGGTATTTTATATGACGCCGAAAGTATTCCGTTTTTTTCCTGACCCAGAAAATAAGTAGCTAAAAATGAATTCGACGAATTGGTGATAAGCCACAAAAGCTGCGCAGGAATAAGCGGTATGCAATATTTAAGCATTTGCTTTGCAAGAGTTCCGTCGAGCTTCTTGAAACTGATAAACCGCCACAGTTTTGCTGCGTATATAAGAAAGATTATTGATGCAAGGTCTGATATTATGATCGCAAGCAGATAGCCTGTAACTCCGATTTTTAATACAAGCAAAAACAGTATAGTCAATATAAGCGTGCTGAATGTGGTGAATATACTGCAAAAAGCGTACAGCTTTATCATTTCAAGCGCTCTTACAAAGTATGAATACAACAGCTTCAGACTTGATGTGATAACATAAATATACAGCAGTACAGTATAATTGTCAATAAACCTGTGAATAAAACTTGTTCCGCTTATAAACGGTATGATAATGCCGAGCAGTACTAATCCGCCTATATTCGCCGCATTTCCGATAGTAAATACACTTGCTTTGTCGTAATCCTTGTCAAGACCGTATCTTGTTATAGATTCGGAAACTGACAGAGAAACAATAGGTACAAGCCAGTTTGCCATCTGAATTATGACATCGGTTATTCCGAATTCTGCGTCGGTCATAGCGTAAGTGTAGATAGGAACCAGAAGCAGTACCAGTATTTTTGAGCTGAACTGACCGATGGCAAATATTATTGTATTTGAAAAGAGCTTTTTATAGCTGCTTTTAGATTTTTGCGTTTCCTCAGACATATTCTTTTGCCTTTCTGATTTTAGTATTAATTATTATACCACAATTATATATTTTTGGCAACGGTGGCGAGCCGCCACCGGCTCTGCTGCCTTTGGAAAGTTTGTAAATTGTGTTTGCTTTGTTTAACGGCAGGCTAGTACTTAGCAGTTGCAAGAAATAAAAATAAGTAAAGTAATGGCGAGCCGCCACCGGCTCTGCTGCCTTTGGAAGGTTTGTAAATTGTGTTTGCTTTGTTTAACGGCAGGCTAGTACTTAGCAATTATAAGTGATAGAAATAAGTAAAGTAATGGCGAGCCGCCACCGGCTCTGCTGCCAAAGGCAAGAGGCAAGGGGCAAAAAGTTAGAAGCCGAATTAGCTTTGCGGGCATTTTATATTACATTTTATTAAATTTATTAAATCTTTTGATTTCCTCTTGCCTTTAAAGAGTAAATAGAGTATAATAAAAAAGGTTAAATAGCACAATTTACCTAAAACAATAACAGTTTAGGATACTAAGTATAAAAGAACAGGAGAATTATAATGGCAGCATTTACAGAACAGGTAGGACTTCAGAACGTATACACACCATTACCGTTTAAGATACATTTGGTATTCATCATATTTGCAACAATAGTATTGCTTATACAATTTTTCAGAAAGAAAAGGGTTTGCTATTTGCTAGCTACATTGGCAATTGACGCAACGCTTATAACTCATTATGCGTTTGAAAATAAAGGTACTATATTTTTTCTTGAGGTATTTGAATTATTATTGGTAGCAGGATGTATAATTGATATAGCGGTTGCATATGTAAAAAATAAAAAAACTATGCGTGAAGAAAAAGAAAAGAAACGCCTGTTAGACAGTCAGCAAAAAGAGCGTGAGAAAGAAGAAGCTATATCAGACGCAGATGTTCTGGATAAAGCGTTTGACAAGGAACTGAACGATTTAGACAGCGAAAAGTAAAAGGTTATTCGGCAGGAGCTTATTTGATGAAATTATGTATACTTGATTCAGAAACGGTATCTAAGAATGATATTTCTCTTGACGGGATTACTTCTCTCGCAGAAACAACGGTTTACGGTTCGACAAAACCTGAGGAAGTAGCTCAAAGAATAGGTAACAGCGACGGGGTTATCTGCAACAAGTGCAAAATAACAAAAGAAGTCTTTGAGTTATGCCCGAATTTAAAATATGTAGGTCTTTTTGCTACAGGCTACAACAATGTCGATATAGAAGCGGCAACAAAGCACGGTGCAGTTGTGTGCAATGTTCCGTCGTATTCTACGCATTCGGTTGCACAGCACACCTTTGCTTTTATACTTGATTATTTCAATCGGGTTTCGGAATATTCAAAAACAGTTCAAAACGGCGATTGGGTAAATTATAAACTGTTTTCCTATTTCTATCTGCCGATTTTTGAAATTAAGGATATGAAAATAGGAATTATCGGGTTCGGCGATATAGGTCAGCAGGTGGCAAGGCTTAGTCTGGCATTCGGTATGAAAGTTTTGGTTTATACGAGAACCTCGTCTAGGGTCGACATATTTAAAAAAGAAAACAATTTAGGCGACAAAGTCAAATGCTGCAGTTTAGAAGAGCTTTTGTCAGGTTCAGATATTGTAACGCTTCATTGTCCGCTGACAGAGGATACAAACGAACTTATAAATAAAGATACATTAAAACTTATGAAAAACACAGCGCTTCTTATAAACACGTCAAGGGGCGGAGTTATAAACGAGCAGGATCTGGCAGACGCACTTAATAAAGGTGTTATTGCGCACGCAAGCGTTGATGTTATCACAGAAGAGCCTATGAGAGAGGACTGCCCTTTGAGAGGGGCAAAGAACATAACTATAACTCCGCATATAGCGTGGGCGCCCAAGCAGACAAGAGAGAGACTTTTAGAAATTGTAGCACAAAATCTTAAAGCATATATTGACGGAGCGCCGATAAATAAAGTAAATTAGTATTTTGGGATATATTATTTACTGAAATTGCACTTCAGGTCTATTTTACATAATTTAAGGAATAAAACAAATGAAAAATTTTAAAGATAACAAAAGAATAGTTGTTAAGGTTGGAACTTCGACACTTGCGCACAAGACAGGAAAGCTGAATATCAGACGGGTCGAAAGGCTTGTTAAAATTCTTGCAGACTTATCAAATTCGGGCAGGGAAATTATTTTGGTATCAAGCGGTGCTATGGGGCTTGGTATGGGCAAGCTGGGATATTTAAAAAAGCCTACCGATACACCGTCAAAGCAAGCACTTGCCGCTGTGGGACAGTGCGAGCTTATGTATATGTATGACAAGATGTTCGGGGAATATAATATTGTTGTTGCACAGCTTTTACTTACAAAGTATATTCTGCTTGAGGAGAGAAAATCCAATGTAGAAAACGCAGTGAACAAACTGCTTGAACAAGGGGTTATCCCGATAGTTAATGAAAATGATACGGTAGCAATTGACGAGCTGGAACTTGAAATGGGAGAGAACGATTCTCTTGCGGCGACAATTGCCTCTGTTGCAAAGGCTGACGCTTTGGTTATACTTTCAGATATTGACGGTCTATTTGACGATGACCCTAAAAAAAATAATGATGCAAGGCTTATATCAGTTGTTAAAGACATTGATAACAATATAAAAGCTATTGCAAAAGGGTCGGGTTCAAAGCTCGGAACAGGCGGAATGGCAACAAAAATCGAAGCTGCGGAAATTGCATCTCAAGCAGGAATTGACACCGTTATTATGAACGGAAAAAAACCTGAGAAATTATATGATTTATTTGAAGGCAAACAGATAGGTACAAGATTTGTTTCATATGAACAATAATTTCGACGTTTTAAGTTATTTTTTACAGTGAAAGGAACTCACAATGGAATTTATTAATTTTGAAAGCTATATTGAAACTCTCGGCAAAAAGGCAAAAGCGGCTAAGAAAAGCATTGCCGTTGCCACCACAGGGCAGAAGAATGACGCTTTGCTTGAAATTTCATATGCTTTGGAGTCTTCGATAGAGAGAGTATTGGAGGAAAATGCAGTAGACATTCAAAGAGCCCGCGAAAACGGAATGTCAAACGCTATGATAGACAGACTGACGTTAAGCGAGACAAGAATCCGCAATATTGCAAAGGCTTGCGTGAATTTG
Organism: uncultured Clostridia bacterium; assembly: GCA_947628615.1. Classification (GTDB taxonomy): domain Bacteria; phylum Bacillota; class Clostridia; order Oscillospirales; family Ruminococcaceae; genus UMGS1601. The sequence continues at coordinate 9,588 of CANRAO010000014.1, read as the reverse complement.
ACTAATTTGGAAGACCCGGTCGGTGTTATCCAAAGCGGTTCTGTACGCCCTAACGGAATGAAAATTCAGAAAGTGAGCGTGCCTTTGGGTGTTGTGGGCATAATATATGAGTCCCGCCCTAACGTAACGGTTGATGCTGCTGCGCTTTGTCTTAAAAGCGGAAATGCGGTTATTCTTCGCGGCGGAAAAGAAGCTATTCACTCAAACAAAATACTTGCAAAGATCATGCGTGAGGCTATATCAAAAGCGGGTCTTGACGAGAACATTATTCAGATAGTTACAGATACCTCCAGAGATGTAGTTATGGAAATGATGAAACTCAATGAGTATATCGATGTTTTAGTTCCAAGAGGCGGCGGCGGACTTATAAACGCTGTTGTTGAGAACGCAACTGTTCCGGTAATTCAGACAGGCGTGGGAAACTGCCATGTTTATGTAGATAACTCGGCAGATTTAAGAATGGCAGCAGATATTGTTTATAACGGCAAATGCTCGCGCCCGAGTGTTTGCAACGCAATTGAAACCTGTCTTGTTCACAGAGATATTGCAGAGGAATTTCTCCCTATGCTGAAAAGACGTCTGGACGAAAAAAATGTTGAGATAAGAGGCTGTAATATTACTAAAATGATACTTGGTAACAGCGTTGTACCTGTTACCGAGGACGACTATAAAAAAGAATTTCTCGACTATATCATAGCAATTCGTGTTGTTGATGACCTTGCTCAGGCAATTGAGCATATAGATAAGTATTCTTCGGGACATTCAGAGTGCATTGTAACAGAAAGTCTTTTTTCAGCAGAGGAATTTCAAAGACAGATAGATTCTGCCGCAGTTTATGTAAATTGCTCTACTCGCTTTACCGACGGCGAGGAGTTTGGGTTGGGTGCCGAGATAGGAATTTCTACACAAAAGCTTCATGCAAGAGGTCCTATGGGACTTAAAGAGCTTACTACAAATAAGTTTTTGATAAACGGAGACGGTCAGATCAGAGAATGATATTCAAGCCCTGCGGCATAATCTGCGGGGCTTATGTTATATTATCAATTTGTCATTTATAACTATGTTAATAATTAAGTCAAAATCTGTAGTATTTCACTCTTGAAATTTAACTCGAAATTTGTTAAAATATTAAATAAGTATTTTGGTTTGTTTTAAAAATAGTATTTGTAAAATAAGCATTATAAACTCGTTAGTTTTGAAAATAAAAAATAAAAAGGAGGAAAAATGCTCCTTAGAGAGCATGGATGTTATTATGCCTACAAAATATGTGTTTGTTACAGGCGGAGTAGTTTCCGGTTTGGGAAAGGGTATCACTGCCGCATCGCTTGGAAGACTTCTTAAAAACAGAGGATATAAGGTAACTATTCAGAAGTTTGACCCTTATATAAATGTCGATCCGGGAACAATGTCGCCTTATCAGCACGGCGAGGTTTTTGTTACCGACGACGGAACAGAGACCGATCTGGACTTAGGTCATTATGAGAGATTTATTGATGAAAATTTATCAGTAAACTCGAATGTTACCACAGGTAAGGTCTACTGGGATGTTTTGAATAAAGAGCGCAGAGGAGATTATCTTGGAAGAACGGTTCAGGTAATTCCTCATATCACTAATGAAATAAAAGATAGGCTTTACAGTGCAGGAAAAGACTCTAACCCAGACATTGTTATAACCGAGATAGGCGGAACAGTCGGAGATATTGAGTCAACACCGTTTTTAGAGGCACTTAGGCAGGCAAGTATTGAGTTAGGCAGAGGAAACTCATTGTTTTTACACGTTACGTTAGTTCCTTACATATCAGGTTCAAAGGAGCTTAAAAGCAAGCCTACTCAGCACTCTGTAAAGGAGCTTTTATCTCTTGGTATACAGCCATCGGTTCTGGTTTTGAGAAGCGAGTTTAAAATACCCGACGATATGAAAAGGAAAATCTCACTCTTTTGCAATGTAAGACCGGAGGACGTTATACAGAATCTCACGGCGCCCTCGCTTTATGAAGTACCTCTGTGGCTTGAGAACGAGGGTCTGGCAGACGCAGTTTGCTATCACTTAGGAATAGAAAATAAAAAGCCCGATTTAGCCGAGTGGGAGCATATGGTTGCTGTTCAGAAGGCGGCTAAGAAAGACATAACTATCGGTTTGGTAGGAAAGTATGTTGAGCTTGAGGACGCATATCTTTCCGTTGCCGAGGCACTTCGTCACGCTGGATTTGAAAACGGCGCAAAAGTTAAGATAAACTGGATACAGTCAGAGGATATTGACAGAGCAAATGTTGCTGAAAAGCTAAAAGGCTGCGACGGAATTATAGTTCCGGGCGGCTTTGGCGACAGGGGTATTGAAGGTATGGTTGAGGCAATTCGTTATGCAAGGGAGAACAAAATCCCTATGTTCGGAATTTGTCTCGGTATGCAGATGTCTGTTATTGAGTTTGCAAGAAACGTCGCAGGACTTAAAGACGCTAATTCAACAGAGTTTTGCAAAACATCTGATCCTGTTATTGATATTATGGACGAACAGAAGGATATTACAGACAAAGGCGGAACAATGCGGCTTGGTCTTTATCCCTGCGTGTTAAAGGAAGGTACACAGAGCAGTCTGGCTTACAAAACTGATAGAATTGACGAAAGACACCGCCATCGCTGGGAGTTCAACAACGATTACAGGGAAATGTTTGAGAATAAGGGCTTAGTTCTGGCAGGAAGCTCTCCTGACAACAAGCTTATAGAAATTGTCGAGCTGCCAAAGGAAACACACCCTTGGTTTGTAGGCGTGCAGTTCCATCCTGAGTTTAAGTCAAGACCTAATAAGGCGCATCCTTTGTTCAGGGAGTTTATAAGGGCTGCGGTCGAGCAAAAAAAATAATTAATGAATATCTTTTTGAAGCGTAGTACGGCTTGTTTTGCCTGCTACGCTCTTTGTTGTAAAGTTTATATTCTTCACTTTTATTTCACAGTGATTGTATTAAATTCTTGTATAATCAGATATACAGTAGAAAGAAGATGTAAATATGACTTAATACGTCAGGATTTAATACAAAGGAGAAATGAAATGCCAGCGTCTAACAGTGAGAATGTAATGCCGAGATTATACCTTCATATAGGAACCCCAAAAACGGGTACGACAGCAATACAGAATTTTTTACCGTTAAATAAAAAATTGCTGGAGGAAAAAGGCTTTTGCTTTCCTGATTTCGGTTATCGGTTCTATGGAGTAAATCAGTATCGTAATGCACATTTTCTTGTGCATCGTCAGATTTGCAAGCCTGAAAGGGAAGCTGAAATTCGTAAGGCGGAGGACGAACGCTTTTATGAGGGACTTGACAGAATAAAAGAACTCGCAGATTTTTTTCCGAATATAATAATGTCTGATGAAAACATATGGAACGGATATAAAAACAGAGAAAATTTCTGGCAGGTATTAAAGAGCGCTTTATCAGAGCGTGGAATAGATTTAAGGGTAATCGTATATCTAAGAAGACAAGATCTGGTTGTAGAATCTTATTATGCGCAAAGGGTGAAGATTAAAGTAAACGATAGTTTTCAGGATTATTTGAATTCTGAGGACATAAATTATTTTAAACTTGATTATTACACTCAGCTTAAAGAAATTGAACAGGCTATAGGCAAAGAGAACATTATCGTTCGGGTTTATGAAAAGAAACAGTATGAGGGAAACGGAAATACGTTGATTTCTGATTTTTTGAAGACTTTAGGACTTGAACTTGACGAAAGATACATATCTTCAGATATGCTTGTTAATACCAGTTTGCACGGAAAATATCTGGAGATAAAGCGTATTCTTAATGGAATTGATTGTTTCAGAACAAGGAAGGATAACTGGGTGGCAAGGTATTTGAAAATTTTTCAGGAGGAAGAAGAAAAAATCAAAGGCAGTTTAAAGTGCGATTATTTTACTTATGAACAGCGAATAGCTTTTTTGGAAAAATACAAACAAGGCAACCAAGCCATTGCAAGAGAGTTTTTAAATCGTGAAGACACTACCCTTTTCAGGGGAGCAATTCGCAAAAGGGGTAGGGGGAATAGCGATAAAAGTTATTCTTACGAGGATCTTGTGTTCATATGCGGAAAAGTACTTGAGTTTCGGAATAAAGATATGAAAAACAGGCTTTCAGATATGAAGGCAGAGCTTGACAGTGTTAAAAGGGAACTTACATATGAAAGGAGTTCATTAAAGAGAAAATTTGTCGCAAAGATTTATCATACTCTTTTTAAATAGAAATAAAAAATCCCCGACAGACTGTATAGTTTGTCAGGGATTGTTTTAGTTATGCAGTAATTACTTGAGCTCAACAGTAGCTCCTGCTTCTTCAAGCTTAGTCTTAATTTCCTCAGCGTCTGCCTTAGAAGCACCTTCCTTAATAGCCTTAGGTGCTGACTCAACAAGCTCTTTTGACTCTTTAAGTCCAAGACCTGTGATTTCCTTAACAGCCTTGATAACAGGCATTTTAGAGTCGCCGAAAGATGTCAGAACAACGTCAAATTCAGTTTTTTCCTCTTCAGCAGCAGCACCGCCTGCAGCAGGTGCAGCAGCTGCAATAGCAGCAGTTACGCCAAATTCTTCCTGGATTGCGTCTACAAGCTCTGAAAGCTCGAGAACTGAAAGCTCTTTAATATCTTCTACAAATTTTAAAATCTTCTCTGAAGCCATGATAATTTTCTCCTTTAATAAATATTTTTGTCTTGAGGCTTTAAACCTCTTGATTTTTAACTTTTTCTTTTACTTTTAGCAAGGCAGTCTAAGCTGCGTCGCCGTCATTTTTGCTGTCAACAACAGCCTTGAGAATCGCAGCAAGTTTTTGAATAGGTCCTTGCAGAGAACCAACAAGCTGTGCAAGCAATACATCTCTCGGAGGAATTTTTGACAGAGCCATAACTCCTGCCTCGTCATAAATATCTTCACCGATAAATCCTGCTTTTAGCGTGAACTTGTCGTCATGCTCGCTTGCGAATTTTCCGAGTACTCTTGCAGGAGCGGTCTGGTCATCGCTTGAAACAGCAATAGCCGTTGTACCTTCAAGAACGTTCGTAAGCTCATCCATTCCGCAGTTTTTCATTGCAAAACGAAGCATTGTGTTCTTCTCTACCGAATAGGTAACGCCTGCTTCTCTCAGTTCTTTTCTAAGCTGGGTATCCTCTTCTACTGTGATGCCTTTGTAGTCAACAAGCACACCAGCAGATGCATTTTTAAGAAGCTCAGTCAAAGCGTTTACCTTTTCCTGCTTTTGAAGCAATACCTTTTCGCTTGGCATATAGATTTCACCTCTTTTAATATATTTCCGTATCAAAAAAGTAAATAAAAATCCCCTTTTATCAAAAGACAAAAGAGGAACAAAGTTTCGGTTATAATTATACTATAAAAACTTTGCTATTCTTTCCTCGGCAGGATTTACGGTTCTTACACCACCTGCTGTCTTTAGATACGAATGCAAGGCATATTATAGCATATGTTTATTTTCCTGTCAAGCATTTTATAAAATTTTTTCAATATTTTTCTGCAGAACATCATAAGTTCAAAACATAAGGCTATCGCAATTGATTTTCAAGAATTATTATGATAAAATATATCTAACAGCGAGGTGGATAAATTGTCGTTGAATGTATTAAGGCATTTTATAACAATAACAAAGCACCGCCATCAGGTCATAAGAAACTGTGCAAAGGCAGGTATCCTTAGGCAGGGGCTTTTTCATGATCTGTCAAAGTATTCCCCGACGGAGTTTTCAGCAGGCGTTAAGTTTTATCAGGGAGACAAAAGCCCTAACGAGGGAGAACGTGAGGCATACGGTTACTCAAAGGCTTGGATGCACCATAAAGGCAGAAACAAGCATCACTTTGAATACTGGACTGATTACAGCAAGCAGGAAAAGCGTGTTGCACCTGTTAAAATGCCTATGAAGTATGTTATAGAAATGTTCTGCGACAGGGTTGCGGCAAGCAAGGTATATCGCGGTAAGAATTATACTGATAAACACCCGCTTGAATACTTTCAAAACGGCAAACCGCGAAGAATGATACATCCCGACACCTCAGAGCTTTTGGAGTCGCTTTTGGTTATGCTTTCTCAAAAGGGAGAGAAAGAAACTTTTAAGTATATTAGAAGTCTGAATAAAAAGGCGGATTACTGATAATCAGAGGCTAGATGTTATAAACAAGAACCTATCTTTTTCAAAAGGTTTTTATAGTATTACCCCGTACCCTTTTTGGTTCAAAAACATTACCTATGTTTGTACTCTGATGTGATACCTAGATATTCCTCAAGGCATTTACCTGATTTCGTTACCTTTTTTGCCAGACTTTTACCTAAATATCTGATATGCCACGATTCATATTTATATCCCGTGATTTTTTCTTTAGATTTCTGGTATCTGATTATAAAGCCGTATTTTGTGCAATTCTTTGCGAGCCATTTTGCTTCTTTTGTATTGTCAAAAGTGCTGCTTGGGTTGTTAATGTCAAATGCAAGACCTGTTTGGTGCTCAGAATAACCTGCTCTTGCGGAATATGTATCTGCTATTTCCTTTCCGTCTCTTGCTTTATAGCTGTTGTATAAGTTTTTTTGGTAGGAGTAAGACCTGAAACCGGAAGCTATAAATAGACTGATACCGTCCTTATAAGCGGCAGACTGCATTTTCTGAAAGGCTTTATAGGCTTTGCTGTTTGTTCCCGGATTATAGGTCTTTGGCAGTTTATATGTTTTATTGGCTATTAATATTCCGTCTATGTAGGTAACCCCGTGTACTTTTGATTTTCGTTTGTACACGGTCTTTTTTATTGTGTTTGAATATGTGTGTTCAACACTTTCGCCCGACCTTGTAACTGCTTTTATCTTATAGTAGTATGTTTTTCTCTCACCCTTAAAGTCCTTGTCAGAGAAAGTAAGCGTATCTGCGGTTACCTCTGCCAGTTTTTTGTACTTGCCGTTCTTTTTCTTAGAGCGGTATATTTTATATTCGTTTGCATTTTCAGCCTTTGTCCAATTGAGTTTAAGACTGCTTTTTTTAAGTTTTGCTGTCAGAACAGGTTTTGTTAATAATGTTTCAGAGGATTCTGCCGATACGAAATTGCTTTTTGAATAATTATTGTCGGAAGTAGCAGCTGTCATTAAAATTATTGCCCCCAGAGTAAAAATTGTGACAACAAGAGCTTTTATTCTGCTTTGTCTCATTTTATCACTTCCTATATATATTCAAAATTCTTAAATTTATTCATCTTTATTGTATTATATACCTTTAATTTATTGTTTACAATATTTTTACTGGAATAAAATCCGTTTCCGATTATATTCTCATACCGGAAACGGATTTATTTATTATAAATTTATAAAGTTTTAACTCCGCTATAGGGGTTTTACAATTTTATTAATAGCTGAAACCAAAGCGAGAATAGACGAGTTTATAATATCAGTATCCCGTCCTGCGCCCCAGAAGGTCTCTCCGTTATGCTCAATTCCCACATATGAAACAGCCTGAGATTTTGAAGTCTTTTCAAGAGAATGTTCATTGTAGTCTGCAATTGTGAAGTCTATTTTCAAAGCCTCTTTTAGTGCGTTTGAAACAGCGTCAAGACGTCCGTTTCCGTCTGCTTTATATGTTCCGACCTTATCTCTGCCCTTTATGTCGGCAGTTACAAAAGCAGTGATCTTACCGTCAGGCTGCTGAATATAATGCGACTCGATAACTTTAACGGGAGTATTGATATTCATATATCTTTCGCAGAAGATGTCGTAGACCTCGTTAGGCATAAGCTCTTTATGCTTGTGGTCAGAAACAGCCTTTACAGAATAGCCGAAATCCTCTCTCATCTTTTTAGGCAGATCGTATCCGTATTGCTGCTGGAGAAGAAATCCTATTCCGCCCTTGCCCGACTGCGAATTGATTCTTATAACATCACCCTCGTATTCTCTGCCTACGTCCTTTGGGTCAAGTGGGAGATAAGGAACTGTCCAATGGTCGGGGTCCTTTTCCTCACGCCATTTCATACCCTTTGCGATAGCGTCCTGATGAGAACCCGAAAATGCAGCAAATACCAGTCTGCCGGCATACGGTGTACGTTCGTAAACCTTCATTCTTGTAACTCTTTCGTATATCTCAACCAGCGACGGCATATCTGAAAAGTCGAGTTCTGGATCAACTCCGTGAGTATACATATTCATAGCCAGAGTTACAATGTCAACATTTCCAGTTCTTTCGCCGTTTCCGAAGCAAGTACCCTCTATTCTGTCAGCGCCTGCGAGCAGACCCAGCTCGGAATCTGCAACTGCACAGCCTCTGTCATTATGCGGGTGAAGTGAAATAATAACATTCTCACGGTATTTCATATTACTGCACATATACTCGATTTGCGAAGCATAAACGTGAGGCAAAGACATCTCTACCGTTACAGGAAGATTGATTATAACCTTTCTTTCAGGCGTCGGCTGCCAAACGTCTAAAACGGCATTGCATACTTCAAGAGCATACTCAGGCTCTGTTCCTGTAAAGCTCTCAGGCGAATACTCGAAAATGAAGTTGCCGTCGGTTTTTTGACGGTACTCCTCGCAGATTTTTGCACCGCTTACCGCAATTTCCTTTATCTCGTCCTTGCTCTTGCGGAAAACCTGTTCTCTCTGAGCGACAGACGTTGAATTATACAGATGTACTACTGCGTTTTTACAGCCTTCAAGAGCCTTGAAGGTTTTCTTAATAATATGTTCTCTTGACTGCGTTAAAACCTGAATTCTAACGTCGTCGGGAATCATATTTCTCTCAATAAGAGTGCGGCAGAATTCGTATTCGGTTTCAGATGCGGCAGGAAAACCAATTTCTATCTCTTTAAAGCCTATCTTTACAAGATGATTAAAAAACTCCAGTTTCTCCTCCAGACTCATCGGAATGATAAGCGCCTGATTGCCGTCTCTCAAATCTACAGAGCACCACATAGGAGCGTGGTCTATGTATTCTTTCTTTGTCCAGTTAAGACATTCATAAGGCGGCATATAATAGCCTCTTTGGTATTTTTGTACGTTTTTCATAATGATCCTCCCTTTACTTATAAATCATATACGCAGGTATTTCCTGCTTGTGAAATTTCATCGGTTAATCAAAAACGCCCGTCTCCGATAAAACAGAGACGAGCGAAATACCCGTGTTACCACTCTCATTTATGTACAGCTCACACTATACACCTCAGTCACATCTATCAATGTGTTACTCTGTAACGGGAGTTCCCGTATGCAGCTAATTAACATTCACCGCACCTGCTCAAGGACGAGTTATAGCCTTTCTCTAACGCTGACTTGCACCGACCGTCAGTTCTCTGTGCTTAGAAGTAAAAGCCTTTGCTTCCTATCAAAGCATTTATAATATTGAAAGTATTTATAGTATATTACATATTATATGATTTGTCAAGCATTTTGTTATAAATTTTTTCTAAAAACTTTTTTGAAAAAAGTCTTGACAAAGTTGTTTTTATACTTTATAATTATATAGCTGTCAAACGGTTGACTGTTTTTGCACTGTTTGACTTTACATAGATCGGGATGTAACTCAGTTTGGTAGAGTGCTTGGTTTGGGACCAAGATGCCGCAGGTTC
>CANRAO010000013.1 GCA_947628615.1 uncultured Clostridia bacterium | reverse complement strand
ACAAGGGAAAAACTATTGTAGCACTTCTTCCCGATACGGGAGACCGTTACTTATCAACGCCTTTGTTTGCTGACTAAAGTTATAATTTGTTTTAAATTATTAAAATTAATAATTAATTTATTTAGGAAAAGCCCTCTCTTGCAGGGCTTTTCCTCTTAAAAAACAATCCACCGGATTGTTTTTTAATTCACCTTTTGCGGAGCGCACTCCGTAAGGAATTTCGCCAACTGCGGTTGGCGACAGGGCTGCGCCCTTGACCTGCCCAACGATGACGTTGGATCCAATCCGTGTTTTAACTTTGTTAAATGTAAACATTCAGTATCCCACGTTTGTTATTTGTAGGTAGTCTTACCTGCCGTTGATCAGCGTTTGTCATTTATAGAAACTTTTCAAAGGCAGAATGCTTCCGGTGGCTCACCGGGAAAAAGGCCTGACTGAAAACTTTTAATTACTTAAGTTCTTTGCTTTTTTGTTGCAAAATCGGTATCTTTATGATAGAATATATTAGAAAATTCTAATAAAGAGGAAAATAAAATGCTGAATAATATTTTTGACTCACACTGTCATTATGATGACTATAAGTTTAAGTCTGACTGCGAAGATGTAATAGCAAATGCACTCAACAGCACCGTAGTCGGCATGATCCACGCCGCTACCGACCTTGAGTCTGCCGACTTCGGATTAAAAATGTCAGAAAAATTCAAAAACTTCTATACAAGCGTCGGGTTTCACCCTGATCCGAACTGTATAGTCAAGGCAGACAGAGACTATATTAAAAAACTCCGTGAGCTTGTCAAAAAGGACAGAAAGCAAGGCAAAAACAAAATCGTCGCAATAGGCGAGATAGGTCTTGACTACCACTATGAGAATTACGACAAGGTTCGTCAGATTGAAGTTTTTACACAGCAAGTCTTGCTTGCTAATGAGTTAGGGCTTCCTGTTATTGTGCATCTGCGTGACGCAACCGAGGACGGTATGAATATCCTAAAACAGCTTAAACCAAAGGGTGTAGTACATTGCTTTTCAGGTTCTGGCGAAACCGCAAAAGAAGTTCTGGCAATAGGAATGTATATCAGCTTTACAGGAGCACTGACCTTTAAAAATGCAAAAAAAGCTAATAAAGCCCTTGAAGTAATTCCGATAGACAAACTCCTGCTTGAAACAGACGCACCATATATGGCTCCCGAACCTTATCGGGGACATAGATGCGATTCGACAATGATAAGCGAGATAGCAAAGAAAGTCGCAGAATCTAAAGGGATTACACCTCAAGAAGTGCTGAATATTACGACAAATAATGTGTGCGAATTGTTTGGTATTAGTTTATAAATATAAAAATCAGGGGGAGCTATTATGATAGGAAAAATCGTTACGGTTACTGTTGACAGACCTCTTGGGAGCTACCATCCGGAACACAAAGATATGTATTATCCAATTAACTATGGGTATATTGAAGGAATTATCGCACCTGACGGTGAGGAACAGGACGCTTACATTTTAGGTGTAAACGAACCCGTTGAGAAATTCACAGGTAAAATCATTGCGATAATTCATAGGTTTGACGATGTAGAAGAAAAATGGGTAGTCTGTCCTGAAAATATCACTTTCACCAAAGAAGAAATAATGGAACAAATAAAATTTCAAGAACAATATTATAAATCGGAAGTTATAATGTAATTACTTAACATAAATCAGAGGGGTTATATGGTTAGAGAAATTGCTGAAAACGAATTAAATGAATTATTAAAATTGTATTTATTTTTGCATGAGGATTCTGTGCCGGAAATGACAGAACATTTAAAAAATACATGGGATACTATTATTCAAGATGAAAATCATCACATTATCGTTAATGAAATCGACAATAAAATAGTATCCTCTTGTGTTTGTGTGATTATTCCGAATTTAACAAGGAATATCAGACCATACGCATTTATAGAAAATGTTGTTACCCATAAAGATTACCGAGAAAAAGGATATGCAACAGAATGTTTGAATTATGCCAAAGAAATTGCAGTAAAGACAAATTGTTATAAAATGATGTTGCTTACAGGTTCAAAGGAAGAGAAAACACTTAAATTTTATAGTAACGCAGGGTATAACAGCAGTGATAAACTTGCTTTTATTCAATGGCTTAAATAGGCTAGGCTATACAAATACATAGTTTTGTGAAGAAAAAATTATTGAGGAAATATGTATAATTGGACTAAAGACTAATACTGTTGAACTTTTATCTCACACTACTGAGTGGGAAGAAAATGCTGAAAAAACTATAAAGCTGATAAAGCGGATATTAGGTGATGTTTGCATTGATGTTCAGCATATAGGCAGCACTTCAATTAAATGGGTTTCTGCAAAACCGATAATTGATATTGCTGTTGCAGTCAATGAATTAAACGATGTTATGCCTTATGTGAACTTGCTGAAAGAGAATGGTATTATCTATCGAAAGGTCGAGAATTTTGGACAAATTTTATTTTTAATGGGCGATTTGGAAAATGATATTAAAACACATCATATCCATATTGTAAAAGCTGATAGTTCTAATTGGTATAATTATCTTAACTTTCGTGATTATCTTAATGCTCACCCAAATAAAGCAAAAGAATATGATGAATTAAAACATAAATTAGCAATAAAGTACTCCAATAACCGAAAAGCATACACCCAAGAAAAAAGTGAAACTATATCAAGATTACTGCGTGAAGCACAACAGTGGAGAAATTCTCAAAAATGATGTTCTAAATTCTTTTTTAAACTAAATATAAAACAAAAGGAGCCAAATAACTGGCTCCTTTTTATAATTCAATAAAAAAACGGGCGATCAGCAAAAGCATTTCGCTCGTCTTTTCTGTAATATTCATTCTAAACTATTAAAGCACTCTTACCTTTGTAATTCCCTCAATGTCCTTAAACTCGTCAGCGTCAACCTTGCCTGTTACATCAAGCATTGTGTATGACCAGTCTTTCTTTGACTTGTTCACAAGGTTCTCGATATTTCCGCCGTTTTCTGAAACCTTTGTGGTAATCTGCGAAATAATTGACGGAATATTCTTGTGAATTATGCAAACAAGAGCGTCTCCTGTCTTTGTAAGCTCAGCATTAGGAAGATTAACCGAGTTTGTGATGTTTCCGTTCTCGATGTAATCAATAAGCTCAGCTGCTGCCATATATGCACAGTTGTCCTCAGATTCAGGAGTTGAAGCTCCCAAGTGAGGAATACATACAACATTTTCCTCGCACAAAACCTTATCTCCCGGGAAATCGGTTACATATCTTGCAACCTTACCGCTTGAAAGAGCTTTCAAAATATCATCATAGTCAACAAGAGGGCCTCTTGCAAAGTTGAGAATTCTTACGCCGTCCTTCATCTTTGCAAATGCGTCAGCATTGATAGAACCCTTTGTCTCAGAATTAAACGGGAGGTGGAGCGACAGATAATCAGCATTAGCATATACCTCGTCAAGATGAGGTGTTACCTTAACCTGAGGTTTCAAGTCAAGAGCCGCACTAACTGACAAATAAGGATCGTAGCCGATTACGTTCATACCCAGAGAAACCGCAATGTTAGCCAGCTTTCCGCCGATAGCTCCAAGACCTACCAGACCAAGAGTTTTTCCTAAAATCTCAGGACCTACAAACTGTCCCTTTCCTTTTTCAACGAGCTTTTCAACCTCGTCGCCCTTGCCTTTTAATGTCTTTGCCCAATCCATAGCCTCAGGAACTTTTCTTGAAGCTAAAAGCAATCCGCATACAGCAAGCTCTTTTACAGCGTTTGCATTTGCACCGGGTGTATTAAATACGCAGATACCGTTTTCCACACACTTATCAACAGGAATATTGTTTGTTCCTGCTCCTGCTCTTGCAATAGCAAGAAGATTATCTCCGAATTCCATCTCGTGCATTGATGCAGAACGCACCATTATTGCGTCAGGATTTTCAATGTCGTCAGCAACATTGTATTTCGACTTATCAAAGTTATCTACCCCTACGGCAGATATTTTGTTCAATGTTTTAATATTATACATTTCTATTAACCCCTTAAATTTTTGTTATGTAATATAACATATGATGTCTACTTGTTTTTTGCCTCAAAGTCCTTCATAAATTCAACGAGTTTTTCAACACCCTCTATAGGCATTGCGTTGTAAATTGAAGCTCTCATTCCGCCTACAGTTCTGTGACCCTTGAGGTTTTCAAAGCCTGCTGCCTTTGCCTCTGCAACAAACTTAGCGTCTAAATCAGCGTCGCCTGTTACAAAAGGAACATTCATAAGCGAACGGTCTTTTTCTACAACAGTTCCCTTGAATAATTCGCTTTGATCCAAGAAATCATAAAGAATTTTTGCTTTCTTTTCGTTGTGAGCCTTCATAGCCTCAAGTCCGCCCATTTTCTTTATCCACTTGAATACCTTTCCGCAGATGTAAATTCCGTAACAAGGAGGTGTGTTGTAAAGAGAATCAGCGTCTGCCTGAGTTTTATAAGTAAGCATTGTCGGTGTTCCCTCTAAAGGAGTATCTGTGATAAGATCCTCACGGATAATTACTATTACTACTCCGGCAGGTCCTATATTCTTCTGAACTCCGCCGTAAATCACGCCGTACTTTGTTACGTCAACAGGCTCTGATAAAAAGCAGGAGGATACGTCTGCTACAAGAGTTTTACCCTTTGTGTTAGGAAGCTCTTTAAACTTTGTTCCGTAAATTGTATTGTTCTCGCAGATATAAACATAATCTGCGTCATCATCAATATCCAAGTCGCTGCAATCAGGAATATAAGAATATGTCTTATCCTCAGATGAAGCTACAGCCTTTACATTACCGTATTTCTTTGCTTCCTGAAAAGCCTTCTTTGACCACTGACCTGTGATAATATAATCTGCAACCTTATTTTTCATAAGATTCATAGGGATAGCCGCAAACTGCTGTGAAGCTCCTCCCTGTAAAAATAATACCTTGTAATTGTCAGGAATATTCATAAGCTCACGAAGATCCTGTTCAGCCTCTTTGATAATAGTATCAAAAGCCTTTGAACGGTGAGACATCTCCATTACGGACATCCCTGTTCCCCTATAATCTAACATTTCATCTGCTGCTTCTTTTAATACTTCCTCAGGAAGAACAGCAGGACCGGCACTGAAATTATAAACTCTTGCCATTTTTAATACCCTCCATATAAATTAATTTGTAAAGCAATTACCTTAATATTATATAACTTTATCCCACTAAAGTCAACAGTGTGCGGAATAAAATTCCTAATTAAAAACATTTTGTTTAAATTGTTTTTACTTTATTAAATCCTTTCCGCCCATATACATTCTCAAAGCCTCCGGAATTCTCACCGAGCCGTCTTCATTAAGATTATTTTCAAGAAATGCTATCAACATTCTCGGCGGAGCAACAACTGTGTTGTTAAGAGTATGCGCAAAATACTTGTTCCCGTCCGCACCCTTAACTCTTATCCCGAGACGTCTTGCCTGAGCGTCTCCCAAATTTGAGCAGGAACCAACCTCGAAATACTTCTTCTGACGTGGACTCCATGCCTCAACGTCAATGCTCTTGACCTTCAAATCCGCCAAGTCGCCCGAACAGCATTCAAGAGTTCTAACAGGAATGTCAAGCGTTCTGAAGAAATCAACGGTATTATGATAGAGCTTTTCAAACCAGCTCATACTATCCTCCGGCTTGCAGACAACTATCATCTCCTGCTTTTCAAACTGATGAATACGGTAAACTCCTCTTTCCTCAATTCCGTGAGCCCCGACCTCTTTTCTAAAGCACGGAGAATAGCTTGTCAGCGTCTTAGGAAGTTCGTCTTCTTTTAAAATTGTATCAATAAACTTTCCTATCATAGAGTGTTCGCTGGTACCGATAAGATAAAGGTCTTCGCCCTCAATTTTATACATCATACCTTCCATTTCAGCAAATGACATTACTCCCGTAACAACACTGCTTCTTATCATAAATGGCGGAATATAATATGTGAAACCTCTGTCTATCATAAAGTCTCTTGCATATGAAAGTATCGCAGAGTGAAGTCTCGCAATATCTCCCGAAAGATAATAAAATCCGTTGCCCGAAGTCTTTCTCGCACTGTCTATATCAATTCCGTTTAGTTTTTCCATAATATCAACGTGATAAGGAACTTCAAAGTCAGGAACGAGTGGCTCGCCGAACTTCTCGATTTCGACATTTTCGCTGTCGTCCTTTCCGATAGGCACGCTGTCATCAATAATATTCGGAATAACTAACATTATTTCTCTTATCTGCTGTGAAAGATCACTCTCGCTGACCTCTAATGTAGAAAGCTCATTATTAATCTCTCCGACCTGTGTCTTGACCTTCTCAGCTTCTTCTTTTTCGCCCTTTGCCATAAGCCCGCCGATCTGCTTGCTTATCTTATTTCGCTGACTCCTTAGATTATCGCAGCGTGTTTTTGCCGCTCTGTACTTTTCATCAAGCTCTATAACCTCGTCAACAAGTTTGATTTTCTCATCCTGAAATTTCTTTTTTATGTTTTCTTTTATAATATCAGGATTTTCTCTTAAAAATTTGATGTCTAACATAAATACTTTCTCCTCAATTTTAGATGTTTATTTCTCAAGATCAGCCGAACAGTTCTTTACAAACTCGTCCAGCTCGTCTTTGTTCTTGACCTTTATTTTTATAGTATAACTTCCGTCAGCCCTTGCAGAGACCTCCGTTTTTTGCCCGAACACAGACTGCAATGCCGCTTCAAGCTCCGCAGCATAAGTGTTTTCATATCGAATTGAAGTCTTCGACTTTTTAGACTTTTTCTCGCCCAATGATATAATTTTTTCAAGCTGTCTTACCGAGAGCTTGTCTAAAGCCGCTTTCTTTGCAAGCTCCTGTCTCAGCTTAACATCATTAACTCCTGCCAATGCCTTTGCATGACCCGCTGATAATTCGCCGTTTTTTAGCATTTTTTGTGTTTCATCGTCTAATTTTAAAAGTCTGAGTGAATTTGCAATAGCCGGTCGTGATTTACCAATTGTTTCTGCGACCTGCTCTTGAGTCATATTATACTCATTCATCAGCTTTTCATAGCCCTGTGCTTCTTCTATCGGGTTTAAATCTTCACGCTGGAGGTTTTCTATCAACGCGATCTGCATTGTTTCAAAATCGCTCAAATCCTTTATAAGAACAGGAACCTCGCTCAATCCGGCTATTCTTGCCGCTCTCCAGCGGCGTTCACCTGCAACTATCTGATAACCGCCCGTAGGGATCGGTCTTACAAGAATGGGTTGTAAAACTCCGTGCTGACGTATAGATTCAGCAAGATTTTCTATAGCGTTATCGTCAAACTCTGTTCTCGGCTGTGATCTGTTAGGCTCAATTTCCGAAAGCCTTAACGTGTTCGCCGCCGAAGAAGACGAAGTTTTTTCCTCTCCGCTATCAAAAAACAGAGCGTCCATACCCTTTCCTAGCCTTTTTTTTGCCATATTTCCTCCTTATTTATTATCTTTATTTATACTTGTTTTCCTTTTCTTTTGCCTTTTTAAAAACTCAGAGGCAAATTCCTCATAAGCCTTTGCACCCTTGCACTTCGAGTTATAGTACATTATCGGCTGCCCAAAGCTGGGGGCTTCGGAAAGTGCAACATTTCTAGGAATAACCGTTTTATAAACCATCTTGGGAAAATGCGTTTTTACCTCTTCCTCGACCTGAGCTGTTAAATTATACCTTTTCATATACATAGTAAAAAGTATTCCGTCAATGACGATATTAGGATTAAAACTGTTTTTAACCTTCTTAATGGCTTCAGTCAGTTCAACAAGACCTTCCAGCGACAGAAATTCGCACTGTATAGGAATAATTACGCTGTCGCATGCCGCAAGCGCATTAATTGTTATCAGATCCAAAGTAGGGGGGCAATCAATAAGTATATAATCATAATCGTCCTTAACCGTCAAAACCTGCATCTTTAGCCTTAACGACCGCCTGTCAAGTTCCAAAAACTCAACCGCCGCACCCGAAAGAGTTTGAGTAGCAGGAACAACCGATACCCCTCTGAAATTGGTAGCGACTATTGCTTCTACCATACGGCAGTTTCCGATAACTGCCTCATAAACGGTGTTTCGTATACTTCTTTTTTCTATTCCAAAGCTAGTTGTAGTGTTCCCTTGGGGGTCGAAATCTATAACAAGAATTTTCTTTCCCTTTAACCCAAGTGCAGCCGCAAGATTTACCGCCGTAGTCGATTTTCCCACACCGCCTTTTTGGTTAGAGATTGCAATTACTTTTCCCATTGCCCGTGCCTTTCACATATATAAAAAAATAGTTAAGCCGATATTCTGCAGCTTAACTATTATTATAGCAATGTTTGTATTCTTTTGCAAGATGTAATTACAAATTGTTTCACGTGGAACATTGCCAAAGCATAATGAATTATGTTCCACGTGGAACATAAAAACTTATAAAGTAAACGAATTGTTTTCGTTGATCGGAATAGTTATTGTGTATGTGATCTCGTTTTCTGTTTGGGTCTTCTTTGAATTAGCCTTGACTCCCGATAAACGCATAACCTCAATGGCTTTGTTTATTGTATTTACAAAAAGCCGCACGTCCTTTAAAACAGGGGAACGCTTTTTATAAGACTCTCTTTTCTGTCTGCCCTCTAATAGCTTTGATATATAGGCTTCGGTCATCTCAACATTTAACTTGTATTTGTGTATGCGTTCCAGAACATCGACCCTGTCGCTTTTGGATTTTAGCTTTAATAAGGCTCGGGCGTGCCTTTCACTGAGACCCATATCCATTATTACCTGCTGTTCATCACCGGGTATTCTTAACAGTCTTAGCTTGTTCGCCACTGTTGACTGTGCAAGCCCAAGACGTATTGCTGCGTCCTCCTGAGTCATTCCGTATACTGTTATAAGCGACTGGATAGCGCTGGCTTCCTCAAAAAAAGACAAATTTTCTCTCTGGATATTCTCCACTAAAGCCATAAGCGCCGAATTTCTCTCCGTCATATTCACAATAATGCAGGGTACCGTTTTCAGCCCTGCAATTTTTGCCGCCCTGAGTCTTCGTTCGCCCGAAACAAGCTGATATTCCCCTTCGTTTATTCTGATTATCAGCGGCTGAAGAATTCCCTCCTGCGAAATGCTCTTTGCCAGTTTGGTGAGCTCGTCCGAATAAAAATGTTTTCTGGGCTGGCTGGGATTGGGTTTGATTAGAGAAACACCGATTTCAAGTACCTTATTTATTTCTTTTTCTCTTTGTCTTGTTGTAAAATTAACCATTTTGCTGTCCTCCCCAAAGCGAAATTTTCGCTTATATCTCTGTCTCTACACAACAATATTTTATCATTTGGTATTCATTATTTCTATAGTTATTCATCGTGTATTAATGACAAAAGCCGTCCTCAATCTACTTAAATAAGTAAATTAAAGCGGCTTTTTTGTCATTTGACCCTTGTTTCTTGGGTATTTGATCGCTGTTTGCGATATTTTTTTAATTGCAATTAAAACTCGACTATCTCCGTTTGGCAGGGAATAATTTAGTATTTTGTCAATAATTCCGCCCAAGATTTTAATTGCATTCTTTGACGAAGATATTTCTTCCTCGCTGTTTTTGCCTTTTAATGCTATAAAGTACCCTCCAACTTTAACAAATGGCAGACAATACTCGCATAGCATAGGCAGTGATGCCACAGCTCTTGCTGTTGCTATATCAAATTTTTCTCTGTAGTTTTCCTTATGGGCAACCTCTTCAGCACGGCCGTGTATACATTCAGCGTGTAAATTCAATTCGTTTGAAAGTGTTTCTAAAAACTTTACCCTCTTATTAAGGCTGTCAAGCAGAGTAATTTGAATGTCATCTCTAATTATTTTAAGAGGACAGGACGGAAATCCTGCCCCGGTACCAATGTCTATCAATTTTGCGTCATTTTTTATGTTAAATAGCGAAAAGGGGAGAATACTGTCCAGAAAGTGCTTTTGAGAGATGTCCTCCGGCGACAAAATCGCCGTCAAGTTTACCTTTTTATTCCATTCAACCAGCATTTCTGAATATTTATACAGTCTTTGATATTGTTCATCTGTTAAAGACAACTGAGCCTGAGCGAAAAGCTGCATAAACTTAGACTTTTCAATTATCACAATGTATCAGCGCCCTTTCTTAGAGCATTTATTTTACGGTTTGTCTTTACTGTTTTTATCTCTGCGGTTTTGCTCAAGCCACACAAGCAGAACTGAAACATCTGCAGGATTTACTCCCGAAATACGGCTTGCCTGACCCACGCTGAGCGGTTTGATCTTTCCCAGCTTTTCGATTGCTTCAAGTCTGAGACCCCGAATCTTAGAGTAATCCAGATCACTCGGCAAAGATTTTCTTTCGAGCTTTCTCATTTGCTCGACCTGTTCAAGCTGAATTTTTATATACCCCTCGTATTTTATAGACAAATCCACCTGTTCCTGAACATCTTTCGGCAAATCGGGACGCTCCTTATCTAAGAAGGCTGTTCCTTTATATGAACACTGCGGACGTCTTATAATCTGTGCCAGCTTTGCGCCTGTCTGCAACGGCTCTGTTCCACATTCTTCCAGATATTCGTTTGCGTCTTTCGGTGAAATGTTCACACCCCAAAGACGCTTTATCTCCGCCTTGATCTGAGAAACCTTTTCCAAAAGCCGGTCATAGCGCTCTTGACTTATCAAACCTACCTCATATCCTATAGGTGTAAGCCTTTGATCGGCGTTATCCTGACGGAGAAGCAGGCGGTATTCGCTCCTTGACGTAAGCATTCGGTAAGGGTCCATACAGCCTTTTGTTACAAGGTCGTCAATAAGCGTGCCGATATATGAGCTTGCACGATCAAGAACAATTCCGTCCTTCCCGGATATTTTTCTAACGGCATTAATTCCCGCAATAAGCCCCTGTGCGGCTGCTTCCTCATAGCCCGAAGTACCGTTGAACTGCCCTGCGCCGAAAAGACCCGAGACCTGCTTGAATTCAAGGGTGGGGAGAAGCTCGGTAGAATCGCAGCAGTCATATTCGATAGCGTAAGCATTTCTCATAATTTCAATATTTTCTAATCCCTCGATAGTTCTTAAAAATTCAATTTGAACATCTTCGGGAAGGGAAGTAGACATTCCCTGCAAGTAATACTCATCGGTATTCAATCCCATAGGTTCAATAAAAAGCTGGTGTCTCGGTTTGTCGGAAAACCGCATTATCTTGTCTTCAATCGACGGACAATATCTCGGTCCTATGCCCTCGATCTGACCTCCGTACATTGCCGAGCGTTTTATATTTTTTCTTATGACCTCGTGCGTTTTCTCGTTTGTATACGCAATGTAGCAGGAAACCTTGTTTTCAAGATTTTTGTGATTCTCAAAAGAAAAAGGAACGATTTCCTCGTCTCCGTCCTGCTTTTGGAGCTTATCGAAATTGATAGAACGGCGGTGAACTCTTGCGGGGGTCCCTGTTTTAAATCTCCTGAGCGTAATACCTAGCTCTTTCAGGCTGTCTGACAAAAAATTTGCAGGATAAACAGCGTCAGGACCGCTTTCATAAGAGCTTTCACCGACAAAAATCTTGCCCTTTAAGTAAGTACCCGAACAAATAATAACAGCCTTTGCCGAAAACTCACTTCCTATTCTTGTCTGAACACCTGTAACCTTTCCGTCTTTGAAAAGAACTTTAACAACTTCGCCCTGTTTTAAGTCAAGGTTTTCGCAGCTCTCAATCGTCTTTTTCATATATTCGTGATAACGGGTTCTGTCAGCTTGAACTCTCAAGCTGTGAACTGCAGGTCCTCGACCTCTGTTTAACATTCTGCTCTGCAAAAATGTTGCGTCTGCCGCTTTTCCCATTTCACCGCCGAGTGCGTCGATCTCTTTGACTAAATGTCCTTTAGCTGTTCCGCCGATAGACGGGTTGCACGGCATATTTGCCAAAGCGTCAAGAGTAAGCGTAAAAAGGGCAGTCTTCGCCCCTAATCTTGCCGAAGCAAGAGCAGCCTCACAGCCTGCATGACCCGCACCTACAACTATAATATCATAACCTTCTATAAACATAATCTACCTCTGAAACCGTGTGAATGTAAGTTACTTTCCTACACAGAAATTATGGAATACCTGCTCTACAACCGCTTCTGTTGCCTTTTCTCCGGTGAGCTCAAGTAAATGATCGCAAGCCTTTGAAATGGTAACTGTAACTGCGTCAAGCGTTTCACCCAAGCTTAGAGCATTAAGCGCAAGCTCTAAGCTGTTTTTGGCACGTTCAACACAAATTTTCTGTCTTTCGTTGGCAAAAACAGTGGCATCGGAATTTATATTATTCAGCTTAAACAGCGATAATACTGCCTTTTCTAATTCCTCTTTGCCCTTTTGTTCCTTTGCTGAAATCATTACAACAGGTTTGTTGTATCTTTTAAAATTATCCGGTGTGATTTTTGCCTGCAAATCGGTTTTATTTAGTACAATTATACTTTGCTTATCCGATATTTTATCGAGTAGTTCTGTATCCTCGCTGTTTAATTCCTCGCTTGCATCAAAAACTGCAATAATAAGCCTTGCGTTTTCAAGTCTTTTTAAAGCCAGATCAACGCCCATACTTTCCACCAAATCATCAGTCTGGCGAATTCCTGCGGTGTCAGATAATTTCAAAACGACCTCGCCAAGTCTTGCAGATTCCTCTATTACATCACGGGTAGTTCCGGCAACATCTGTTACAATAGAGCGGTCAAAGCCTAAAAGCATATTCATCAAAGATGATTTTCCTACATTTGCCCGTCCGACTATTGCCGTATCAATACCCTCTCGGAAAATCAAACCGCTATCATAGTCGCAAAGAATCTTATCAAGCTGCGAAACAGCGGCGCTAAGCGATGATTTCAATGTTTCATTCTCCACAGACGGCAGATCCTCCTCAGGATAATCGACCCACGCCGCAAGCTCTGCCAAAATTCGCACTAATTCATCAGCTGTGCTTTTTATCTTTTTAAAAAGTATACCTTCATGAGCAAGATTTGCACTGCTTAAAGCCTGTTTTCCCTCAGCGGATATGATGTCCATAACCGCTTCTGCCTGAGTTAGCGAGAGCTTTCCGTTTAAAAATGCACGCTTTGTAAATTCTCCCGGTCCCGCAGGCTCTGCACCGCTTTCAATGCAGGCTCTCAGCACCTCTTTTGTTACGAATATACCTCCGTGGCATGAAATTTCAGCAACGTTTTCTCCCGTATAGCTTTTGGGTTCAAGAAAGACCGTTAAAACCGCATCGTCAATAGTTCTTTCGTTATAGACGACCCTTCCGTATGTACAGGTGTGTCCGCACATTTGAGAAACAGGAGTTTTTGAAAATGGAACGAAAATCTTCTCTGCAATTTTTATAGCGTCTTTTCCGCTTATTCTGATAACAGAGATCCCTCCGACGGCATTTGGAGTTGATATTGCACAAACTGTACTCATTGTTCGTTCCTCCTCAAAACATATTATAACATATAATAACGCACGCTAAAAGCTGACATTTATAATTTAAAATAGGGGACAAGACCTAAAAGCGAGGTCTGCCCCCTTATTGTTAATTATAAATCGATCTTTGTATAAAGTCCGCTTGAACCCATTTCGTCCTCAGGTTTTGGCTTTTTGTATTCCTTTTCAAAGGAGCTTACTATATCATAGCCTTTTTTGTTATATGAACGTCTGTTGTTTTTTCTTCCTCTATTATCGTATCTTTTTTTCTCAGTAGAACTGATAATTACCTTTCTGTATGGATCCTCACCCTTTGAATGTGACGTTACACCTTCAATATCGGTAATTACTGAGTGAATAATTCTTCTTTCGTACGGGTTCATAGGCTCCAGAGCCGTAGTTCTTCCGTTTCTCTTTACGTTGTTGCCTATCTTTCTGGCAAGACGCTCAAGCTGTGCTTTTCTTCTTTCTCTGAAACCGTTGCAGTCTGTTGAAATTCTGTAATATTCTCTGTCTATTCTGTTGCAAACCAAAGATGAAAGATATTGCAAAGAATCTAAAACCTCTCCTTTTTTTCCGATAATTTCTTCTACGTTATCGCCTGAAATGTCTAAAACTGCACCGTCAACATTTTCCTTAATGTCGATAGAAACCTCATATCCCATTTTTGAAAAAACATTCTTAATGTATCTTGCAGCAAGCTGCGGTTTGCTTTCCTCAAAGGTAGCTTCGATCTTAGCCTCGCCTTTAATTTTTCCAAATAGAGACTTTTTCGGTTCTTCCAATACTACAAATTGAATCTGTTCCTGCGATACCCCAAACTCGGCCTCTGCGAGAGCTTTTGCCTCGTCTATAGTTGGCGCTGTGAATGTTTTTGTCATGATTTTCTCCTTCTTTCTATTATAACTATTTTTTTATTCCTCATATTCGTCGCCGTACTTTTCAGCCATTCTTTTTCTTGCTTCCTGAAGTCTTTTCAATTCGGCTTGTTTTCTTTCGGCTTTTGTCAGCTTTCTCTCTTCATCTGTATCGTCATCGTCTGATTTTGTTGTATTTGATTCGCCCATCTGACTCTGCTGCATTTCAAGAGCTCTTTGATAAAAACCTTTTTTCTTCTTCTTTTTCTTAGATTCCTTAGCAATCATTGCCTCTACTCTTTCAGGCGTATATATATTATTCAGTATAATTGTCTGAATAAGTGAGTAAAAAGACGTCAAAGTCCAGTATAAACCTAATCCCACAGGGAAACTGAACGCAATGTAGAATGAGAATATAGGCATTATATAAAGAATAAGGTTCATACCCATTCCTGTTGAGCCTGCCGTCGGGTTGTTCTTTTTCTGATAACGCTGAGAAATAAACGTCAAAATAAGCTGGAATAAGAACGAGCTTACCGGAATCAACAGATAAATCGACGTCCAGCTCGGCATTTCACTCAGCGGAATGCCAAAGAAGGTATAATCTACTCTTTTAAGCTCTTTATTGATTTTTTCATCGACAACATCAAACATTTGTCCGTAACCGTTGTCTGATATTTTGAACATTAAAAGCTGAGGTCTTAAATAAAGTCGGTTAGAAATCTTTTTTTCGTCCAATAAAAACTTTGTAAAATCTTTATCGTCAGGATAATATTCAGAAAAAACTTTCTCTACATTTTCCAATGCTTTTTTAGGATCGCTTGAGGAGCTTTTTATTTTAATTCCGTTAATTTTTCCGCCGTCTTCTAAGGTTTTGGTTTTGAAAATCTCCTCTTTTTCAGCATCGGTAAGTTCACTGTAGGTCTTTCCCTTTGCTTCCGACTCCATTTTATCTGCAATTATTATAGTGTCGGTAACAAGGGCTTCAGAATCACTTATATCTTCGCTTGTAGAACTGGTAAGACTAAACGACTTGCCGTCTATGTTAGAAACATATTTTAAAGGAGCATAAACAACTCCGATAATGGAAAACAGAATTACCATAGTAATAATCATCGGCAGACAGCTTCCCATTGGATTTACGCCCTCTTCAGTATACAGTTTCATCATTTCTTCTTGATATTTTTCTTTATTATTACCGTATTTATTCTGAAGTTTTTTAAGCTGCGGCTGAAATTTTGCCATTCTCGCAGTATTTTTCTGTTGCTTTATCTGAAACGGAACTGTTATGAGCTTAATTATAAGAGTAAAAATAATCAATGCTAAACCGTAGTTGTTGAAAATAATATAGCACAACTTCATTAAATAGCCCAGTAACGGTGTTATTAAAGGTATATTCCACATAAAAATTGTTCTCCTTTATTTTTCTTTTCCGTTTTTAAGTGAATAAATACAAAAGCTCTCAGGTACATTATCCACTCCGCCGCTGCTCCAGGGATTACATCTCAAAAGACGCCATACAGCCAAAATCAGCCCTTTGATCAATCCGTGTTTTTTTATTGCCCGTCTGGCATATTCCGAACAGGTCGGATAGTACTTACAGCACGCCGGCTTTAACGGAGATATACACTTTTGATAAATAAGTATCAAAAAATCAGAAATCTTTTTCATTTTTCAACTGTTTTTATTGTTATGATTTTGTTTTTTATAAGGTTTAAACGGCTTGTTCATCTCTTTTAAAACTCTTTGTTTTATGAACTTTTCTAAACTCGTAGATTTAACAATATTTATATCAGGTCTTGCAACAAATACAATGTCATAACCTATCGGAAACAGCTTTTCTGTTTTTCTGTAAGCCGCTCTTATAATTCTTCTTGCACGGTTTCTCTGAACCGCATTGCCAATTTTCTTTGAGGTCGTTATACCTATTCTGTTATATGGGCTTCTATTGGGAATAAAATATACGGCGATCATTCTGTTCGCAGTATATTTTCCCTTTTTATAGGTTTTTACAAAATCCTTATTTGAATTGATGATAGAAGTAAATAACATAAGAACCTCAAATAAAATACGCCTTAATAGTTTTTAAATCAAAAACAAAAGACCACTTTAATACTAAACTAATTCAAATTAGTAGTATCAGTGGTCAACGAATTAGTAGCTGATTTTCTTTCTGCCCTTTTGTCTCCTGCGAGATAAAATTTTGCGTCCGCTTCTTGTAGACATTCTTTTTCTGAATCCATGTTCTTTTTGAGCATGTCTCTTTTTCGGCTGAAATGTTCTTTTCATCCTTTTATCCTCCCTTCCGTGAGTTATTAATTTATATAACAACTCTGTTGAAATATTTGAAATTATTTGCTTTATAAAAGCCTTACGATTTAATATTATAGTATAAACATCATCGGTTTGTCAAGTTGTTTAAGATATTTTTACAATTATTTATTATAAAAATTTTATAACCACAAGATATAGTATTTATAAGATTTTTAAATACAATTCTTAAATTTTTTTCACAACAAAAAGTAAAGCCATAGCTAAAATTTCACTTTAAATTTATATACTATTATTATATATATGTAATATAATAAATTTTTCTGATTATTTTGCTTGTTTTTTAATTAAAAATATGCTATAATTACCTTAATATTTTAAATGGGTTATTATGTCCCTGAATAAAAAAATACAGGAGGTTTTAATAGTGGATTCTTTTTCGGAAGTTTTTGAAGACGTAAAAAAACACTGTCTTGCCGACCCTAATGTCAGCCAGATAGGCTTTGATAAATGGATTAAACCTCTCGAAGCAGACAGACTTGAAAATAAAACTGCATATATTCTTGCTCAAAGTGAATTTGCAAGGCAAACTGTAATGGATTTTTACTATGATTTGATTAAAAAATCTTTTTTCGAGGTCTTAGGCATTGAGGTTGAGGTAAGCATTTCAAATAAATCTGAAGAATTAGACGACAGTCGTCAATTTAACTATGTAATTGAAAATGAAAAGCATTTAGAACGTTCTCTTAACGACGGACTTTATGATCTTACTTTTGACAATTTTATTAAAGGAAAATCAAATGAACTCGCATATGCCTTTTGTACGGCTGTTGCAGGCATGAATGAGGATTCAGGAAACATAGGCAATAAAGCCGTATTTAATCCTTTGTTTATTTACGGCGATTCGGGTCTTGGAAAAACTCACTTGCTTAAAGCAATTGAACATGAAGTAAAGAGAAAAAGTCCTGAAAAGAATGTTATGTATGTTACCTGTGAAACTTTTGCAAATGAGCTTATAACAGCCATTACAAACAGAGATACAGAATCCTTTCATCAAAAATACAGAAATGTAGATTTTCTTTTAATGGACGATATTCAGTTTCTTTCAAAAAAAGAACAAACGCAGGAGGAATTTTTCCATACATTTAACGAGCTTTATAATCACGGAAAACAAATAGTGCTTACATCTGATATTTCGCCTACTAAAATCTCAAAGTTAGAAGACAGAATAAAAAGCAGATTTGTAAGAGGCGTTCAGGCAGACATTCAGCCTCCTGATTTTGAAACGAGAATGGCTATTATAAAAAGAAAAGCCGAACTTTTAAATATTGAAATTCCCGATCCTGTTTCAAGAGTTATTGCAGAAAAAATTAAGACAAATATAAGACAGCTTGAAGGTGCAGTAAACAAAATAACTGCACTTACAATGTTTTCAAACGAAAAGCCTTCAATAGCAATGGCTCAAAAAGTAATCAGAGAGAATCTCATCGAAAATCAGCCTGCTGATATTACCGTAGACAGAATATTAGCAGATGTGTCAACAGCATTTAATGTAACTCCCGATGATATACGTTCGCCGAGCAGAAATGCTCCTATCTCTCTGGCAAGGAAAATATCCATCTATGTTATAAGAGAAGTTAAAGGATTAAGCTATACAGAAATAGGCGATGAATTAAAGCGTGATCACTCTACTATGACGATCAATTACAAAGACGTAAAGAAAATGCTTGATACAAATTCAGATTTAAAGGAAACAGTAAACGACATAATTAAAAATTTAAAAGAATTATAAAATTTATTTCTATTCTACTTACTTTTCAACACACTTTTTAAAAATAAATATTAAATAAAAACACATATTTATCCTCACTTATTAATAACTTTTTTCAATAATTCATCATATTAACATACAATAAATTAACTTTTTAAATTCATATTTTTCTTAAATTTACTTTAAATTGAGTTTTCAATAATAATTATAAGAATTTTTCATTTTTAACTGTTAAAAGCAGTTTAAAGATGTTAATAATATTTTTCCTTTGTTGTAAGATATATATTCTTTTTGAAAGAATGTTTAAAAATAAATTTAGATGCAGACGGCGTTTGACATAGTTTTTCTAGTTTTAAACACCCTCTACTACTACTACTATTTTTTATTATTTATATTATTTATTTTTAAGGAGAAATTTTTATGAAATTAATATGTAATAAACAAACTTTATATGAAGCTGTTATAAACGTATCAAAAGCAGCTTCTGACAAATCTGCTATTCCTGCATTAGAAGGAATAAAAATGAAACTTCAAAACAATATATTAGAGTTGACAGGATATGATTTGGAAATTGGAATAAGAACAGAAATATCTGTCAGATCTGAAGACATAGGAGAATTTATTGTCAATTCAAGACTTCTTGCTGATATTATAAAAAGAATGCCTACAGAAGACGTTCTTATTGAGGTAAGTTCAAATATGCAGGTTAAGATTTCAGGCGGCGTTACTGAATATACAGTAAGTGCAATGTCCGCTGAAGAATATCCGGAACTTCCTGAGGCTGACAGCGAAGAAAAATTTGCAATTTCTCAGGGAATTTTAAAGGATATGATAAGACAGACAATATTTGCAGTAGCCGTTGTTGATACTAAACCGATTTTAAAGGGAGAGCTTTTTGAAATTCAAAACGGAGTTTTTAATATGGTTTCTCTTGACGGTTACAGGCTTGCTGTAAGAACTGAAAATATAAATACGACAAATGATTTTAAATTTGTTGTTCCGTCAAACGCATTAAGAGAGGTTATAAAGCTTCTCAATGAAGAAGATGACGAAAATTGTATAGTTTACATTTCTAAAAAGCATATAATTTTTGATATATCGGGATATTTGGTATATTCAAGACTTATAGAAGGTGAATTTCATAATTATAAAGGTTCTATACCAAAGACAAGTAATACGGAGGTTATTGTAAATACAAAGGATTTGATTGACTGTCTTGAAAGAGCGTCTCTTTTAATAAATGAAAGAGTTAAAAGTCCGGTAAGGTGTATTTTTGATAACGGTCAACTTAATCTTTCCTGTTCAACGTCTATAGGAAAAATAAGCGATGAGATAAGTGTAGATATAACAGGTCCTATGATTGAAATAGGATTTAACTGCAAGTTTTTACTTGATCCTCTTAAAACAATTACGGACGATAAAGTTAAACTTCAGATGAACGGCGGTAATCTTCCAATGAAGATTGTTCCTTTGAATTCTGAAAATTATACATTCTTAGTTTTGCCGGTAAGACTTAAAAACGAATAAATAAAAGATGAGATAAAATATGGAAAGAATAGAGATTTCGATAAAAACTGATTTTATAAAACTTGATTCACTTCTTAAATATGCAGGTGTTGTTGAAACAGGTGGAATTGCTAAGGAAATGATTCAAGACGGCAATGTAAAGTTCAACGGAGAAGTCTGCACTATGAGAGGTAAAAAAGTAAGAGTCGGAGATATAATTACTATTGAAGAATTAAATACGGAGATTGAGATTATTTAATTTATGTTTATTTCAAATATTAAAATTGACGGTTTTAAAAATTTATCATCTGTAAATATAGACGCTGATAAGCAAATTAATGTGATTTGCGGAGATAATGCTCAGGGTAAAACTAATTTAATTGAGGCAATATGGCTTTGCAGCGGAATTAAAAGCTTTAGAAATTCTAAAGATAAGGATTTAATTAATCTTGACCGTCATAATTTTAGTATAGATATTACTTTTGAAAATAATTTTAGAAAGCAAAAAATAGAGTATAAACTCGAAAAAACAAATGTAAAAGATAAGCATATTAAATTAAATGGCGTTCCGTTAAGAAATTCAACTGATTTATTTGGAAATCTGTGTTGCGTGGTATTCACGCCGGAGGATTTGTTTATTTCAAAGGGTTCTCCTGATAATAGGAGAAAATTTATTGATATATGTGCATCGCAAATTAAAAATTCTTATAGGAAAGTTTTAAATCAGTATGATGAAATTTTACTTCAGCGCAATTTTCTTTTGAAAAATATAGGCTTGGGAAAATCATCTCCGTCAGAGCTTGATGTGTGGGACGAGCAGATGTCAATGCTAGGTTCATATATTTCTGTAATAAGATATGTTTATACTAAAAAATTAAATATATTTGCCGGAAAGCTGTACAATGAAATTTCACAAGGAAAAGAACAGCTTGAAATTTTTTATGAATCGTCTGTTTTTAAAAGTTTAGAAAATAGAAGTGATTATAAAGGCGAAATGGCAGATGAATACTTATCAATGCTGAAAAAATCAAGACAAGATGACATAAAAGCAGGCTTTACTACAATAGGAGTTCAAAGAGATGATTTGATTTCCAATATAAACGGTCTTAATTGCCGTGAGTTTGGTTCTCAGGGACAGTGCAGATCGGTGGCTTTGGTTTTTAAAATAGCACAGGCTTATATACTTTACGAAGAAACGAAAGAAGCTCCGTGCATTTTACTTGATGACGTGCTCTCTGAACTTGACGCTAAACGTCAGGATTTTGTCTTATCGAGAATATCAGATATGCAGGTGTTTATAACCTGTTGTGAAAAAATAAAATTAAATAAAGATAATGGTAAAATCTTTTATATAAAGAATGGAAAAATAACAAACAGTCAATAACAATTGTTGAAAAAAGAAGGAAATTTATGTTTTTACATCTGGGAAATGATGTTTTAATAAATACAAAAAATCTTATTGGGATTTTTGATATAGAAAAAACGTCAATTTCAAAGCATACTAAGGAATTTTTAAGCAATTCCGAAAAGATGGGGAGAATCGTTAATGTATCTTTTGAATTGCCTAAGAGTTTTATTGTCTGCTTAGACGAGGATTTTAATGAAACAGTTTATATTTCTCAGATTTCTACTGCAACCTTAAAGAAAAGATTTATGAAAAGAGAGATTTAAAAGATAAAATTAAGATATAAGTGTAATTGCAGAATTAAGGAGGATTATTTTGAGTAATCAGGAAATGGAAATGAAGAATACAGAGATCGAAGAAAAAATATCAAATGAAAATATTTCTCAAGTTGATGAAAATATCAGCTATGACGAAAGTCAGATTCAGGTATTAGAAGGACTAGAGGCAGTAAGAAAAAGACCGGGTATGTATATAGGCTCGACGGGTTCCAGAGGCTTGCATCACTTAGTTTATGAAATTGTTGATAACTCTATAGACGAGGCACTTGCAGGATATTGCGATGAAATTAAGGTTGAAATTCTGCCAGGTGAAATAATTAGAGTTTCCGACGACGGACGTGGAATACCTACAGGTATTCACCCGAAAGAGGGAATTTCTGCTGCAACTGTTGTGTATACGATTCTTCACGCAGGAGGAAAGTTCGGCGGTGGCGGATATAAGGTCGCAGGAGGTCTGCACGGAGTGGGAGCGTCTGTTGTAAATGCTCTTTCGGAATGGCTAGAGCTGACAGTTTATGACGGCGAAAACATTCATTTTCAGCGGTTTGACAGAGGTCATTATTCAGAAGAACTGAAAGTGATCGGAAAAACAGATAAAACGGGAACGACTGTTATGTTCAAGGCGGATCCTGAAATTTTTTCAGAAACGGTTTACGATTATGAAACACTGTTAAAAAGACTTCGTGAACAGGCATTTTTAAATGCCGGTGTGAAGATCGTATTTTCTGATAAAAGAGATGATAATGATATTAAATCTGAAACCTTGCATTACGAGGGCGGGATCAGAGAGTTTGTTACCCACATTCATAATGTAAGAGGTCTTGACGCTATAATTCCCGAAGTCATCTATATTAGTGGCTCTGCCGGCGACAGCTATGCAGAGGTAGCATTGCAGTATAACGACAGCTACAATGAATTTGTTATGAGCTTTGCGAACAATATTCACACCATTGACGGCGGAACTCACGAAACAGGCTTTAAGAACGCACTGACCAGGGTTATTAACGAATACGGAAAGAAGTTCAATCTACTTAAGGACGGTGAAAAACTTCTCGGAGACGATGTTAGAGAGGGAATAACCGCTATTGTTTCCGTTAAGCTGACAAACTGCGAATTTGAGGGACAGACAAAGGGCAGGCTGGGCAATCCTGAGGTAAGACCTTTAGTTGATAAAATCGTTAGCGAAAAGCTGATGAATTATCTTGAGGAAAACCCTGCTGTTGCAAAAGCTATATTTGAAAAGTCAATGGCAGCTCAAAGGGCGAGAGAAGCAGCAAAAAAGGCAAGAGACTTAACAAGGAGAAAGTCTGCGCTTGAATCTGCACAGTTACCCGGCAAGCTAGCTGACTGTTCTGAAAAGGGTGCAGAGGGAACTGAAATTTACATTGTCGAGGGAGATTCTGCAGGCGGTTCTGCTAAAGAGGGCAGAGACAGAAGATTTCAGGCTATCTTGCCTCTTTGGGGTAAAATGCTCAATGTTGAAAAAGCAAGAATAGACAAGGTTTACGGAAATGAAAAGCTGATGCCTGTTGTAACCGCACTGGGAACAAGTATCGGTGAGGATTTTGATATAACAAGACTTCGCTACGGAAAGATAATTATTATGGCTGATGCCGATGTAGACGGAAGTCATATAAGAACGCTTCTCTTGACGTTCTTCTTTAGATTTATGAAAGAGCTTGTTATACAGGGTCATGTTTATATTGCACAGCCGCCTCTGTTTAAGGTTTTCAGAGGAAAGCAGGTTAGGTACGCTTTTTCTGATGAGGAAAGAGATGAGTATATTAAAGAGCTTGCAGGTGAAAACAATCAAAAGGTTGAGGTTCAAAGATATAAAGGTCTCGGAGAGATGGACCCTGAACAGCTTTGGGAAACAACTATGGATCCTGAAAGACGGACAATGATTAAAATTACGCTTGAAGACGCTCAAAAGGCAGATGAAATATTTACAATTCTGATGGGTGATAAGGTTGCGCCCAGAAAGGATTTTATTGAGAAAAATGCAAAATATGCAGAAAATCTTGATATATAATTAGCAGTTGGCTGAGAATACAAAAAATAAATAGGAGGATTGCTCCTTAAAGAGAGCATATTGTAATAATGGGAGAGGAAAAAAAAGAAGAAAAATCGATTGTTGAGACACAGCTGGAAGCATTTAAATCACAAGCGGCTGAACAAATAAACGGTTCGTTTGATGAGGAAAGCCCAAAACTCTCGGTATCTTATGATATTAAAAATACCGAGGAAGAAGAGGCGTTTATTGAATTTCAGAAAAAATTCATTTTAAAATCTAACATTTTAAAAACTGTGGCTTTTGGAATTTTAGCAGTTTTATTTATTTATCAGATTGTAAAAGTGCCGGAAAATTTTACTTCATGGCTTTGTCTGGTAGTATGTCTGGCAGTAATATTTATAGTATGGTATAATCCAATAAAAATAAGAAAAACGCTTATGCAGTCGTTAAAGCCGCTTGAGGACGACAGGTATATTTTTAAGCTGTATGAAAATAAATTTTCAATTGAAACGATGATTTCTCAAGAGGAGATAGATCAGGCAATTAAAGATGGGGAAACGCCTCCTCACATTCCGCCAAGGGTTGTCAGCTTTTGCGATATAGGATTGTCGGTTTATGAAAAGGATAATTTGTTTATAATTTTTCTTAAAAAAGACTCTATATATGTTCTGCCAAAGAGATGCTTAACAGAAGATGAAATAAAACAGCTTTCTTATGTGTTCGACCAAAAGCTAGGCGATGATTTTGAAACAGAAGTAATCAAGACAAACGGTTGATAGGATTAATTTTAACGAAAAGAGTGTGATATTGTGTCAGAAAGAGAGATTCAGGACAAGTCTTTTTCCGACGGCGGAAATTTTGATAATAAATTAATTGTCAGGGATATTGAAAAAGAGATGAAAAGCTCTTTTATTCAATACTCAATGGCTGTTATAGTTTCTCGTGCTTTGCCGGATGTTCGTGACGGATTAAAACCGGTCCACAGGAGAATTTTATATACTTTACACGAAAACGGAATAACGCCTGATAAGGCTTACAGAAAATGCGCAGATACTGTTGGAGCGGTTTTGGGCAGATACCACCCTCACG
Source organism: uncultured Clostridia bacterium (assembly GCA_947628615.1). Lineage (GTDB taxonomy): Bacteria > Bacillota > Clostridia > Oscillospirales > Ruminococcaceae > UMGS1601. Next base: position 20,899 of record CANRAO010000013.1, on the reverse strand, counting down.
GTGATGCGTCTGTTTATGACGCTCTTGTGCGTATGGCGCAGAGCTTTTCTCTGCGTTATCCTTTGGTCGACGGACATGGAAACTTCGGCTCTGTTGACGGAGACCCGCCTGCTGCTTATCGTTATACCGAAGCAAAAATGGCAAAGATCTCGGTTCATATGCTGACGGATATTAATAAAGAGACCGTACCGTTTATGCCGAACTATGACGACAGACTGAAAGAACCCCAGGTTTTGCCCAGCCGTTTTCCGCAGCTTTTGGTTAACGGCTCAACAGGTATTGCTGTCGGCATGGCGACAAATATTCCGCCTCATAACCTGAACGAGGTTGTTGACGCTCTTAGTCTTCTTGTTGAAAATCCTGATTGCACTCTTGAGGAGCTTATGGGCTGTATTAAGGGACCTGATTTCCCGACGGGCGGAATTATAATGGGCAGAGCAGGTATTCGCGCCGCTTATGCAACAGGAAGAGGAAAAATAACTCTAAGGGCTAAAACTTCAATAGAAGAAATAAAAGGCAGAAACTGTATTCTTGTACATGAAATTCCTTATATGGTTAATAAGTCAAGGCTTTTGGAGAGCATAGCCAACCTTGTTAAGGATAAACGAATTGACGGAATTCACGATTTGCGTGATGAATCTGACAGAAACGGTATGAGGATTGTCGTTGAGCTTAAAAAAGACGCAATTCCGCAGGTCGTTTTGAATAAGCTGTTTTCATACACACAGCTTCAAGATACAGTTGGAGTTATTATGCTCGCTCTTGTTGATAATGTTCCTAAGATACTTACGCTAAAAGAGATGTTGGAAAAGTATCTTGATTTCCAAGTTGATGTTATTGAAAAAAGAACTCGCTTTGATTTGAAAAAAGCAAAGGACAGAGCTCATATTTTACAGGGTTATTGCCTTGCTATTGATAATATTGACGAGGTTATAAATATTCTTCGTTCATCAAAGACAATTCAAGAGGGTAAACAAAGATTACTAGAGCGTTTTAAAGACGAGGATATGGCTATACTTCTTGGAAATACCGAACTTACTGAACACACAAAAGGTATGACTGAGGTTCAGGCAGATGAGATCGTTAAGATGCGTTTAGGTCAGTTAACGGGTCTGGAGAGACAGAAAATTGTTGATGAATTTAATGCTCTTAAAGAAAAAATCGCAGATTATGAAGATATACTTGCTAATCATGAGAGAGTTCTTAAAATAATTCTTGATGAAGTAAATGAAATAAAGAACAAGTACGGAGATGAAAGACGGACAAGCATTGAAAACGTTAGCGGAGAAGTTGATATTGAGGATCTTATTCCGGTTGAGGATAATGTTGTTACACTTACTAATAACGGTTATATAAAGAGAATGCCTGTTTCGGTATATAAAGCTCAGCATCGTGGAGGTCGGGGCGTTTCGGCAATGAAACAAAGAGAGGACGATTTCGTTTCAGAAATGTTTATATGCTCCACTCACGACCATGTTTTGTTTATTACAAACAAGGGCATTATGTATAAGCTGAAATGCTATGAAATACCTGAGGGTTCAAAAGCATCAAGGGGAATGAACATTATAAATATTCTGCCTTTGTCTGAGGGTGAGCATATTGCGCAAATGATAAAAACCGAGGATTTCGACGAAGGTAAATATCTTATAATGGTCACCAAAAACGGCAAGATAAAGAGAACAGCCCTTTCCCATTATAAAAACGTCAGAAAGAACGGTCTTATTGCCATTGGTATTGATGACGGCGACGAAATTATGGGCGCAAGAATGACTGACGGTTCAAACGGGGTTATGGTGGCAACTCACGAAGGAAGGGCTATCAGAATTAATGAGGGTCAAATGCGTCCGATGTCGAGAACTGCTCATGGAGTTCGTGCTATCAAGCTTCGTGAAGGTGACTACGTTGTATCTATGGCGAGAATTCGTGACGGTGCAACTGTTCTTACCGTTTCAGATAAGGGGCTCGGAAGACGTTCAACTTTGGATTCTTACAGAATTCAGAATCGAGGCGGTTACGGACTGCTTAACTATAAGGTATCGGATAAAAAGGGATATGTCTGCGGCATTAAGGTTATCGACGACGAGGACGATATTATAATGATCTCAAGCGACGGAGTTGTTATTAGAATTCGTGCAAACGACATCAGAGTTATGGGCAGATATGCGACCGGCGTAAGGCTTATGAAGCTGAAAGATGATTCTCGAGTTGTTACATTTACCCGTGCTGAACATGATGACTCGGCAGAGATAGCAGAGGTTGAACAGCCAAGCGAAGAGGAAATAAAAGCTCAGGAACAGGAAGCAAAAGCTGCAGAACAAAACGAAACAGATAATACAGAAGAATAAATAAGGATTAAAGCTGTCGGTATCAAACTGACAGCTTTTGTTTTGTAAATTGATATTTTCTAGTAGGCGGAGCATTGGCTGCAATAGTTTACAAGGTTTTAGTTCCAAAGGAGGGGGCTGAATAATTATTATTTAAAATCAAATAAAACTCCTATGGTATTTTGCATTTTTCATAGAAGTTTTTGTTGTATTTTTGGATATAAAAATTATTCCACAAGCGAGGTTATATCTTCAATAGACAAATTAGGCTGAAACGCACGGTTTATGCCCATTGCAATCAGTCTTGAGACCCTCATAATCAGCTTATCTATTGAACGCGGAGTTACCATCATATTGTTCATTTCCTTATTCGGAGCAGGTGTTTCAAACACATATTCTGAAATAGTTTGCATATCTGCAACTGTGGGAACACCTATTGCTATGACCTGTGTTCCCAGAGTTTGTTCTGACAATTCTTTTCGGGCATTTTCCACACCGCTTCCCGGCGAAATGCCTGTGTCGCAAAGCTGAATCGTTGTGCCGAGATTTGATATTTCCGAGCAGGCAAGAGCGTCAATAACAATAACAACAGAGGGCTTGATCAGATCACATACTGCTTTTACAGTTTCGCTTGATTCAATACCAGTGTTGCCTAAAACTCCCGTTTTAACAACGGAAACGGTTGAAAGGTCTGTTGTATCGACGTCTGTGGCAAGCTGTTTTATATGTCGTGTTGCGAAGGTTTGGTCAGCGACATGGGGACCTAAGCTGTCGGGAGTGATGCTCTTATTGCCAAGACCTATTACAAGAATATTTTCCTTGTTTCTGCATAGCTTGTTTATCTCCTCAGCAAGAATATCTACTCGCTCGTTAAAGTTATCAGGGTGGTTTTCAAGCGGAAGTTCGCTTTGTATGGTTATATATTTTCCCTTAGGCTTGCCGAGATTTTGAGCTGCAGAGTCTGTTTCAACTATAATTTCAGTAATTTTCAAATCTGCCTTTTGATGCTCGTTCTTTGTAACACCTTCAATAGGCGTTGTTTTTGTAAGCTGTTGTGCAGCTTCAAGCGCAAGATCGGTACGAATTCCCATAATATTTTAAACTCCTTAATTTTTTTAACACTGTTTGCGCAAAGTGTGATTGACCTGTTAAGTGTTAGGAAAAGTCATTACTAAAAATTTGTGAAAAATGCTTGCAATTTTATTTTTAATATGCTATTATATCACTTGAGACTTGTTTTATAAAATAATTGCATTTTCCTCTCAGTCATGCAATTAGCTTATGCAAATAAGTGCAAAATATTACAAGAGTTCAAAAAAGGATTTTTGTAAATACTTCAGAGGAGGTGTGAAAATGCCGAATATTAAATCTGCAAAGAAAAGGGTCAAGGTTATTAACACTAAGACCGCTAGAAACAAAGCTATTAAATCAGAAATCAAGACTGTAATAAAGAAAGCGCAGGCTGCCGTTGCCAACGGTGAAGCAAACGCTAAGGAAGCAGTTACTTACGCAATCAAAAAGGTTGACCAGGCTGCTGCAAAAGGCATTATGCACAAAAATAAGGCTGCAAGGAAAAAATCACAGCTTGCAAAGCTGATCAAGTAAATTTTGAAATAAGAGGGCGGACTCGTAATAGGTCTTGCTCTTTTTATTTTGTAAAAAGAAGTCCTCAGAAGTTATTCTTCTGAGGACTTTGTGTTTTCTTTTATTTAATCATAGTATCTTACAACAGCTACAACCTTACCTAAAATTTTTGCTTCGTCAACGATAATAGGTTCCATTGTATCATTTTCCGGCTGAAGACGGAAATGTCCGTTTTCTTTATAAAACCTTTTGACAGTTGCTTCTTCATCATTGACAAGAGCAACGACAATTTCACCGTTTTCCGCTACAGGAACCTGTTCAACAATTACGATATCACCGTCTAAAATAGCGGCATTTATCATACTTTCTCCCCGAACCTTTAAGGCAAAAAGCTGATTTGAATAGTGCCTGTCAGGCTGAAAGCTGATGTAATCGGTTATATCTTCAATAGCGGTAATCGGATTTCCCGCAGTAACTGTGCCGACCAAAGGAATACTCATACCCTTTTTTCCTGTGAGTTTTATAGCACGGTTCTGATTTGTTCCTTTTTCTAAAAGCCCTGCCTCTTTGAGAGTCTCAATACAGCGAAAGCCTGTAGATGAGGACTTAAAGCCAAATTCAGCACAGATTTCTCTGACAGTAGGCGCATAACCGTCCTCAATACGCTCTTTAATATATTTATAAACGAGCTTATCTCTGTCGCTGAGTGTTTTCATATAATCATCTTCCTTTCGTCAGCTTTACTGCGAATTTAATTATAAGAACTTAATTTTTACAGTCAATACTTTTTAGCTTCTGAACTAGCTTTTTTGCTGCTTTATAAACATCTCCGCAGCCGAGAGTGATAACCAAATCACCCGATCTTGCATTTTTGCAAATATAATCAACAATTTGATCGAAATTCTTTTCCTTTTGCTCGGCTGTCTGAGCGTCCTGAACTTCTTTGGGCGAATCAAACCATATTGCACCGGGAATTTTTTCTCCCAAGTCCTTTGAATATATACCTTCTGTGTTTTTTTCACGGCTTCCCATAATATCAGTCAGTACAGTGTGATCGGCAATTTTAAGAGCTTTTACAAAGTCGTCCAAAAGCATTGAAGTTCTAGAATATGTGAAAGGCTGAAATAATGCCCATACGTTATTAAAACCGAGCGCTTTGGCAGCCTTTAGTGTAACTTCTATTTCTGCGGGGTGATGAGCGTAATCGTCAACGATTGTTATTCCGTTTACCTCGTCGATTTTCTGAAAGCGTCTTATTGCGCCGCGAAATGTTTGCAGACCCAGAGCGATACCGTCATACGAAACACCTGAATATCTTGCAGCGGCAATTGCGGCAAGTGCATTTAACACGTTATGAATACCCGGAACGTGTATTGAAAGAGTACATTCTTTTTTACCTTTGAAGTAAAGATCAAAAGTAGTTTCAAGACCTTTTATCTCTTTAATTTCTGCGGAGTAATCATTTTTTCTGTCAAAGCCGAAAGTTATTATTTCCTTTTCTATTCCTTTGATAGAGTCAAGGGTATTTTTGTCATCGCCGTTTATAATAAGTGCTTTTGAAGCTTTTGAAGCAAATTTATGAAACGACTTTTTTATATTATCAAGCGTACCGAAATAGTCTAAGTGGTCAGCGTCGACATTTAAAATTACTGCAACATCAGGAGACAGCTTTAAAAAGGTATCTACAAATTCGCACGCCTCGCAGACCATTATATCACTGCTCCCTGCTTTTCCGCTTCCGCCGATTGACGGCAGCTTTCCGCCGATTACGCAGGAAAGGTCTACTCCCTCTTCTATGAAAATTTGGGTCAGCATTGAACTTGTAGTTGTTTTTCCGTGAGTGCCTGAGATGCAGATAGCATCATTATACCATTCTGTAACGATTCCGAGAAGTTCGCTTCTTTCAAGCACGGGAACACCGCTTTGATAAGACGCTATAAGTTCAGGATTGTCGGACATTATAGCTGCTGTGTGGACGATTAAATCAGCGCCCTCTATATTTTCTGCTCTTTGCCCCATAAAAACCGGTATGCCCATTTTCCTTACTGCGTCGAGAGTTTCGGTTTCGTTATTGTCAGAGCCGGTCAGGTAATACCCTTTTGTATGGAGAATCTGGGCAAGCGGATACATACCGCTTCCGCCTATTCCTATAAAGTGGATATGCTTCTTTCCTTCTAAAATATTTGAGTTTATTTTTGTGTTTTGTTTATGCATTAAGAAGGCTCCTTTGTAATGAACATATATTCTTTAATATATTATATAACATTTTAAAATAAAAATAAAGACTTTTTGAATAAAAATACAGCTTTGGTCAAAAATATTTTTAAATAAAGGTGTGCAAATCAGATTTAAGACATTTTAAGATTAAATTCTGCAAAAGTCGTTTAATTTTGCACAGGAAAGGTCAAGGACATATGAAAATAACAGACATTAAAATAAGAAAGCTATTAGATTCAGGAAAATTAAGAGGAGTTGTAAGCATAACTCTGGATGATGTTTTTGCCGTACACGACATTAAGGTTATTCAAGGTGAAAACAGACTTTTTGTTGCAATGCCTAGCAGGCGTGATGAAAAGGGAACATTTAGAGATGTAGTTCACCCGATTAACAGCGAGGTAAGATCAGAGTTTGAATCACAGATACTTGCGTCATATCGAAAGGAACTGGAACTTCAAAACGCTGAACAAGAAAAAAACAACCCAAGCGCTTAGCTTGAGTTATTTAAAATTGCAGATCAGCCTAAAAAGCTTTTAGCCTTATTAACAATACCTTTATCATTATCATAAGTGAGTACCGAACAGGCACGGTCAATTTCTATCCATCTAATGTCAGCGATTTCCTCTTCCTGAGGAATGAAGTTTGTATTTTTTGCTTTAGCAATAAAATACACCACTATTTTGTGAGTATCCTTTTTAGGTGAATAGGAAACAGTTTCTCGGAACGTCGGATCAATTATAGTGTCAATGCTTGTTTCTTCAAGAATTTCACGATGTGCAGTTTCAACTTCAGTTTCGCCTTTTTCGACATGGCCTTTTGGAAAGGACCAATGACCGCTGTTAACATGCTTTATCAGCAAAATTTCAGTGTTCCCATGATATTTCCGATATACCACAGCTCCGCAGGATTTTTCCTTTATCATGAGTATTACCCTTTCTATAAGTTGTATGTTTAAATATATTATATCATAAAAAGAAGCATTTGTCTTTATTTTTATAAATTTTTTTATAAAAAAGTAAAATTAATTTATGAAAAAATTTTTACTCCTATAAGTTTATCTTTGTAGCCGAAAAAGATTAAAAAATCTTGTTTTTATTTAAATTGAAAAGAAATAATTAAACAGATTTCTTCTAAAATATTTTCATAAACGCCCGAAAGGGCAAATACCGCTTGAACAAAGAATGGTTTAAGCGGTATTTTCTACTTGATTTTAGGTTCTTGTTATTAGTTTTACTTAACAAATATCGACAATAGCTATTATAACCTGACATAATACCCAAAAAATATCATTGTAAATTGTGAAAGTTATACAAAAAATAAAATAGTTTATTGTTTAACCTTGACATAAATGCAAATTATGTTATATAATGTATGTAAATTTCAGATAGAAGAAGTAATAATATTATAAAAAACACAAAAAGACACACTTTAATGAATTTTGACTTGACTTCTGCATGGAACGGTTTATTTGAAGGATTTTGGTGCTTAAGCCATTCTTTTAAATGGTTGGCATAGTTTGGTTGAAGATAATCTTATTAAGTACGAATAAGGATTATCAATAGTTTTGGGATAATTTGGGAAGAATGTTTAGTTGTTCGTGAATTTAAAGCATCAAAAATCCACCATATAAATCAAATATAGTCCGAAAAAATTTTGGAAGTCTTATAAATTTTAGGTTATTATATTTTTTATAAAGAAAAAACCCCGATGTGTTTCGGGGCTTTTTTATAAAATTAATTATCTATTTCTTCAATGAACTTAACAATATCGCCGACAGTTTTTACATTCTCAACTTCTTCATCTGGAATTTTAATATCAAATTCTTCTTCAAGTGACATAATTAAGTCAACAACGTCAAGAGAATCTGCACCTAAATCTTCAGTAATAGAAGCCTCCAATGTAACCTTGTCTTCATCAACATCAAGCTGATCTACGATAATATCCTTTACCTTATCAAATACCATGTGAAAAACAACCTCCTTTTTAAAGATATGTCTATTATTTCGGGAATTAAGCCGTAATATTCAGCTTACCCGCCATAACCTTTATCGGTTAGTTTTGGTTTTCCTCAAATTCACCGATTTTCCTAAACTTAGTATACCTATCATTAAGTAATTCGTCAATAGGTTTTTGCAAATTTCTTTTAAAAGCGTCGCACAAATAACTGCTTATGTTTTCTGCAACCAGATCAGGGTTGTTATGTGCACCGCCTTCAGGCTCTTCGATAATATAATCGCATATGTTCAAATTTTTCAAATCTTCAGCGGTGATTTTCATAATATCGCACGCTTCACGTTCGCGGGTTGCGTCTTTCCATAGGATTGATGCAAAGCCTCTCGGTGAAATTACAGAATAGAGAGCATTAGACAGCATAGCCAATTCGTCGCAGACGCCTAAAGCCAAAGCTCCTCCGCTTCCGCCCTCGCCCAAAACAATGGAAAATATGGGAGTTTTAAGCGTCATAAATTCCATTAGATTTTTGGCAATTGCCTCTCCCTGACCTCGTTCCTCTGCTTCAACACCGCAGAATGCGCCGGGTGTGTCGATAAGGCAGATAAGAGGTCTGTGGAATTTCTCCGCCTGATGAGCAAGCCTTAAAGCCTTTCTGTACCCCTCAGGATGGGGCATAGAAAAGTTTGAGGCTTTATTTTCTTCTATATTTCGTCCCTTTACTTGTGCGATAACCGTTACAGGAGTTCCGTTGAAATATCCTATACCTCCGATAATAGCACCATCGTCGCCGTAGTATCTGTCGCCGTGCATTTCAAAGAAATCGTCAAATATCATTGGCATATAATCTCTTACTGTAGGACGAAACTTGTTTCTTACTATGTCAAGGCGTTCGCTTGCAGGAAGGTTATTCATCAGCAACGCCTCCTTTGCTTTGGTGCAGCTTTAACAAGTGAGAAAGCGTTCTTCTTATTTTTTTTCTGTCGATAATCATATCAACAAAGCCCTTTTCCATTAAAAACTCAGCAGACTGAAAATCATTTGGAAGTCTCTGCTTTATTGTTCCTTCTATTACACGTCTTCCGGCAAACCCTATAAGAACCTTCGGTTCGGCAATGATAATATCGCCAAGAGATGCAAAAGAAGCCGTTACTCCGCCGGTCGTAGGATCGGTCATAACAGTAATATATAAAAGTCCTGCTTCATTATGACGGGCTACAGCACCGCTTGTTTTAGCCATCTGCATAAGAGAGACTGTTCCCTCCTGCATTCTTGCACCGCCCGATGCTGTAAACACAATTATAGGCAGCTTGTTTTCTGTTGCAAATTCAAATGCACGGGTCAGTTTTTCACCGACAACGCTTCCCATAGAAGCCATCATATATCTTGAATCCATTACAGCAATTACAACTCTGTCGCCGCGTATAGTTGCCTCGCCTGTTATAATTGCATCTTTAAGACCTGTCTTTTCACGAATGCTTTCCTGTTTTTGCTCATAATCCTGAAAGTCAATAGGGTTTTTAGAAGTCATATTCTTGTCAAATTCAATAAGACTGCCCTTATCAACAGTCATATCAATACGTTCTTTAGCCGAGATCCTCGAATGATAATTGCATTTTGGACAAACTTTTGCATTACCTATAAAGTCGTCCATAAATGTTACATTAGAACATCTGGGACACTTAAAGAGCAAATCTTTAGGAATATCTGTTTTTACATCTTTTTTTACATTTGAGGCATTTGAATCAGCTCCGTTGAATCTTGTTTTTACCACTGAAAACAAATCTTCAAGCATAAAAAATCTCCCTTCCTCAGATATATCAATGCGTATGAAAAGTTGAGCATTACTGATCCTTTAAAATATCAACTCTGCCCAGAAAACCATTGTCGTAATTGCCGTCTAAAAATTCTTTTCTGCGAATAAGTTTTAACTGAAAGTCAATATTTGTAGATACGCCGTCGACGATAAATTCAGAGAGCGCCCACTTCATTTTTGCAATGGCACTTTCTCTGTCAGGTCCGAAGCAAATTAGTTTTGCTATCATTGAATCATAATACGGCGGAATCTCATATCCCTGATAAACTGCACTGTCAACCCTTATTCCAAGTCCCCCCGGGATATGTAATGAATTTATTACTCCGGGCGACGGGCGGAAATTCTGTTCAGGATTTTCTGCATTAATTCTACACTCAATTGCATGACCTGTCAAGTGTACGTCTTCCTGTTTTATGTCAAGCTCTTTACCTGAAGCGATAAGAAGCTGCTGTCTAACTAAGTCTATGCCCGTAACTGCCTCTGTAATAGGGTGCTCAACCTGAATACGAGTATTCATCTCCATAAAATAATAGTTTAAGTCTTTATCGACTAAAAATTCAATCGTTCCTGCATTTCTGTAACCGCACGCCTTAGCCGCCGCAACAGCTGATGCACCCATTTTTTCACGAAGCTCATTTGTCATAACAGGCGACGGAGTTTCCTCTAACACTTTTTGATTGCGTCTTTGCATAGAACAGTCTCTCTCGCCAAGATGTATTACATTACCGTAATTATCAGCAAGAATTTGAATCTCAATATGCTTTGGGTTTTCTATAAACTTCTCAATATAAATCTCGTCATTTCCGAAGCAAGCCATTGCTTCGGTTTTAGCGGCTGTGATCTGCGTTTCAAGCTCGGATTCTTCTCTTACAATACGAATACCTCTTCCGCCGCCGCCGGCAGAAGCCTTTACCATAACAGGATAGCCTATTTCCCGAGCAAGATCCACTGCCGAAGTCAAATCCTTAACAGCTCCGTCAGAGCCGAGTATTACGGGAACGCCTGCTTTTTTCATAGTTTCCTTTGCCTGAGCCTTATCTCCGAGCATTTCTATAGATTCAGGCTTTGGACCTATAAAGGTTATACCGCATTTTTCACAAGTTCTTGCAAAGTTTGCGTTTTCAGATAAAAAGCCAAAGCCCGGATGAATTGCGTCTGCGCCTGTAATTTCGCAGGCGGATATTATAGCACGCATATTCAGATAGCTTTCTGCACTCGATGCAGGACCTATACAAACTGCTTCGTCTGCAATCTTTGCATGTAGTGCGTTTGAATCGCCCGTTGAATAAACTGCAACAGTAGCTATTCCAAGCTCTCTGCAAGCACGAATTATACGAACAGCTATTTCTCCTCTGTTCGCTATAAGAACCTTTTTAATCATATAAAGTCTCCAGTTTTATTTTATAGCAAAGGTGATTTCACAGGAAACAGCCTTCTTACCGTTTACTGTGGCAATTCCTTTTCCGACCCCTAAAGGACCTCTTACCTTGATTATTTCAACTTCAAGCTCCAGAGTGTCTCCGGGAACGACCTGCTGTCGGAACTTGCAGTTGTTAATTCCCCCGAAAAGACCTATTTTTCCCTTATTTTCAGGGAGCGACAAAAGTGCAACAGCTCCTGCCTGTGCAAGCATTTCAACCATCAAAACACCCGGCGTTACAGGGTACTCCGGAAAATGCCCTTTAAACCAGAAGTCGTCTGCTTTGATATATTTTGTGGCTTTAACTCTTTTTCCCACTTCAAGCTCGTTTACTTCGTCGATAAGTAAAAACGGGTCTCTGTGAGGGATTATTTCTTTTATTTGCTCTTTGTTTAATACTACTGCCATAAATTTTCCTTTCAGCAATCATATAGACCGCTATTCTATTATCATAATCGGCTGATTGAACTCTACAGCATCGCCGTTGTTTACGCAGATTTCCTTTACCTTGCCGTCGAATTCGCTTGTTACCTCGCTCATCACCTTCATTGATTCAATGATGTAAATAACGTCTCCCTTGTGAACCTGACTGCCCACAGATACAAAAGGCTCTTTGTCAGGAGCAGAAGCCGCATAGAAGGTTCCCACAATAGGTGATCTGCATACGTTTCCGCTTTCAGTTGTTTGGGCTGTTTCAGCAGATGTTTCATCAGGTACAATAACCGATGGAGCAGCATTTACTATCGGAGAAGCAGGACAAGTCTTCGCCTCAACACATATCTCGCAATCGCCGTTCTTGATTTTTATTTTTCCTAAATCGTTGTCTTTGATTATCTTTGCAATAGCGTTTAAGTCGTCTATCTCAAAGCCGTTGCCTATTTGTTTGCTCATTATATGTTCCTCCGTTCATATATAGAAGTTAAGCCTGTCAGATTTGCTTTTAGATAATCAGTCTTTAAACTTTTTTATACAAATTGATGCGTTATGACCGCCAAATCCGAGCGAATTTGAAAGAGCGGCGTTAACAGTCATTTCCTTGTTACCGTCAACTGAGTAATTCAAATCACATTCAGGGTCGGGAGTTTTATATCCCATAGTTCTGTGTACAAAATCATCACGCACTGACAACGCTGTGATAATTGCCTCAACAGCACCTGCCGCACCAAGCAAATGACCTATCATTGATTTTGTTGAATTTATTACTACACTATCGGCACTTTTGCCAAGAGCCTTTTTGATAGCTTTTGTTTCATATTTGTCATTAAGACCTGTTGAAGTTCCGTGAGCGTTGATATAGTCAATATCAGATGCGGTCAATCCTGCTTCCTCAAAGCTGTTTACCATAGCTCTCGCAGCGCCTTCTCCCTCAGGGTCGGGACTCGTCATATGATAAGCGTCGCCAGTTGCACCGTAGCCTGCGATCTCAGCATAGATTTTTGCACCTCTTGCCTTTGCGTGTTCAAGCTCCTCAAGAATTAAAATGCCGCAGCCCTCGCCAAGAACAAAACCTTGTCTTTCAGCGTCGAAAGGCGTGGACGCCTTATCAAGTTCGGTTGCTTTTGAAAGCGCTTTCATATTGTTAAAGCCTGCAAGAGAGAATTTTGTAATACAAGCCTCTGTTCCGCCGCATAAGCAAGCGTCGAGATAGCCGTCTTTTACCTTTCTGAAAGCCTCTCCGATAGCGTGAGTAGACGATGCACAGGCGGTCGTTGTACAGAAGTTATCGCCTTTAAAGCCCGTCCGCATTGCGACCTCGCCTGCCGCCATATTTCCGATCATCATAGGAACATAGAATACAGAAATTCTGTCAGGACCTTTTTCTAAAAATCTTTGGTGCTGGGCTTCGGTTTCTTCAAGACCGCCGATACCGGCGCCAATTATAACTCCTACTTTGAAAGGGTCTAAGTCTTTGAAGTCGGTTTCAGCGTCGTTTAAAGCGTCTTTTGCAGATGAAACAGCAAACTGAGTAAATCTGCACAGCTTTCTTGCTTCTTTTTTCTCAAAATAGTCAAGAGGGTCGAAATTCTTTACAGCACCGACAACCTTGATAGGAAAATCCGTCGCGTCAAACTGGTCAACAAAAGAAAAACCCAGCTTGTTTGCTTTGATATTATTCCAAAACTCCTCAATGCTTAAACCGAGAGGATTTTTTGTTCCCATTCCTGTGATAACTACTCTTCTCATTGATATATTAATCCTTTCTTTGCAAACTTCATATGCGGTTCTGCACTACATAGAAAGTCCGCCGCTTATTTCAATAACCTGTCCTGTTACATAGCTTGCGTCATCTGAAACTAAGAAAGAAACAACTCCTGCAATTTCATCGACAGTTCCGTATCTTTTCATAGCTATTACAGAAAGCATAGCGTTTCGCTGTTCTTCTGTTAAAGCGTCGGTCATCGGAGTTTTGATAAATCCGGGTGCAACGGCATTTACATTTACGCCTCTTGAACCTAACTCCTTAGCGGCAGTTTTGGTCATACCGATAATAGCCGCCTTTGACGCTGAATAGTTAAACTGCCCTGGATTTCCGTAAAGACCTGCAACAGAAGCAAGGTTTACAACCTTTCCGCTTCTCTGACGCATCATAACAGAACCGACGTGCTTCATCATATTGAACACGCTTTTCTGATTTACTGCAATTACAGCGTCATACTGTTCCTCGCTCATACGGGCAAGAAGTCCGTCTTTAGTGATACCTGCGTTGTTTACTAAAACGTCAATTGTGCCGAACTCGGCTTTTATATCCTTGACCATTTTTTCGCAGTCGTCATATTTTGAAACGTCGCAGGGGTAAACTGCCGCCTTGACGCCATAGCTCTCACATTCTGCTTTTACTGCTTCTGCGTTAGCCTTATCATTATCGCTCGGATAGCAATTGACTACACAGTCAAAGCCGTCCTTTGCAAGTCTTTTTATTATGCAAGCGCCTATTCCCTGTGAAGCGCCCGTAACTATTGCTGTTGCCATATGCTAAACCTCCGTTATGTATCGGTTAAATCTTTAAATTTAGATTATTTATTCAGCAGACTTTCAGCCTGTGAGAACATTTCCTCTATAATCTCTTTGCAGGTTTTGATTTCTGTTATCATGCCTGCAATTGCTCCGCATAAGAACGAGCCTTCATCAAGATTTCCGTCCTGAACAGCTTTTCTAAGTGAGCCGAGAGTTATTTCTTCAAATTCTTCAGGCGTAATGCTTCCGTCTTTCTCGCCTGAAGCGAGCTTCTTTGAAAACTTTGTTTTAACATTTCTGCAAGGGTGCCCTGTTGTTCTTCCTGTAACAATGCTGTCAGTATCCTTTGCCTTTACAACAAGCTCTTTGTATGTCGGGTGGATCTGACATTCTTCTGCTGCCAGAAAACGTGTTCCGACCTGAACACCTTCAGCGCCCAGCATTATTGACGCGGCAATTCCCCTGCCGTCTGCGATTCCACCCGCTGCGATAACAGGTATATCTACTCCGTCAACTACCTGCGGAACCAGACATATTGTTGTATTTTCTCCGATATGACCGCCCGATTCTGTACCTTCGGCAACAACGGCGTCTGCACCAGCTCTTTCCATTCTCTTAGCAAGAGCTACCGACGGAATAACAGGTATGACCTTTATTCCTGCCTCTTTCCAAGCCTCCATAAACTTGCCCGGATTTCCTGCGCCGGTTGTAACAACAGGAACTTCTTCCTCTATAACAAGCTTAGCTAAATCGTCAGCGTTTGGAGACATAAGCATGATATTAACTCCGAACGGCTTGCCGTTTACAGCTTTTTTGGTTTTTCTTATTTGCTCTCTTAGATAGTCGATAGGAGCAGAGCCGCCTGCAATAAGTCCCAAACCTCCTGCGTTTGATACGGCAGAAGCAAGTGTTGACTCTGCAACCCAAGCCATACCGCCCTGAATGATAGGGTATTCAATACCTAAAAGTTCGGTGATTTTCGTGTTCATAAATTTCCTCTTTTCCGTTGATTTATAAAAACAAATTAAAACTCAAATACAACTCCGCCGTAGGTAAGCCCTGCGCCGAAGCCTACTATACAAGCCTTATCCCCTTTTTTCAGACTTCCGTCTTTTATAGCGTCATATAAGGCAAGCGGAATAGACGCACTTGAAGTGTTTCCGTGATTTCCGAGATTTATATAAAACTTGTCCATAGAAACGCCGAGATTTTTAGCGGCTGTTTCTATTATTCTTATATTTGCCTGATGAGGTATAATAACATCTAAATCATCAGCCACCATACCTACCTTTTTGCAGGACTCTTTAACTGCGATCGGCAATGTTTTTGTGGCAAATTTATAAACCTCTTTGCCGTTTTGGAATAGATAATGACTGTTGCCGTCAGGCATTTTGTCGTCAAATCTATCAAAATTTGTGGTAAACGGCGTTTCTGAATGATAGCTTCTTGCAAGAAGGTATTCTGCACCTGTTCCGTCAGCGCCGAGATAGCTTGAGAATATTTTGTTTTCATCTCGTTCTAAAATAACTGCCGCCGCACCGTCGCCGAACAAAACGCAGGTCGAACGGTCGGTATAGTCGGTAATTTTTGAAAGTTCCTCAGCTGAAACTACCAAAACATACTTTAAATTCTTATCTGTTTCTAAATATCGTTTTGCCATATCAAAGGCATAAACAAAGCCTGCACATGCACAGTTTATATCAATCGCCATTGACCCGATCGCTCCGATCTCCCGCTGAATAAGACAGGCAACAGACGGCGTGGAAAAGTCATTTGTAATGGTTGTACAAATTATAAGTCCGATGTCTTTTGGGTCAATGCCTGCGTCTTTAATAGCTTCTTTGGCAGACATAACGCCAAGATGAAAAGTAGGCTCACCGTTTGTGATGTATCTGGATTTTATTCCTGTTCTTGTTGTGATCCATTCGTCGTTTGTGTCAACGATCTGGGATAACATTTCGTTTGTTAAAACCAAATCAGGAACATATTTACCTGCGCCAATGATGTTTACACCGGTCATAAAAAGTCCTCTCTCTCACATATTGAAAAATTTATAAAAAGATGATATAATCCAAATTGTACATTAAATCAACAACAGTCAAAATATAAAGCTGATGCAATTCCCAACAGATACAGACCGCAATTATACGTCTGTGAAGCTGAGCAGTTAAGCCGATCTGACTTCTTTAGGAATTATTGATGTTATATATTATACTATTTTTATGCAAAAAGGTCAACATTATTTTGTTAATAACAAGTGTACGATTACTGATTTATTAAGACAAGGAGTAAATTTATGTCTGAAAATGTATTTATGTTCTCGGGGCAGGGTTCGCAGTATGTAGGAATGGCAAAAGATTTGTTTGATAACTTTGACGGTGCAAGGTCTGTTTTTAAGACAGCCGGCGAGGTTCTCGGCTACGACCTTGCAAAAATCGTTTTTGAGGGTCCTGATACGGAACTGAACAAAACTGTCGTTTCACAGCCTGCTATTATGGCGGTCTCGCTTTGTGCTTTAGAAGCTATGAAAGCAAACGGAATCAAATGCGGAGCAGTTGCAGGGCATTCTCTCGGTGAATATGCGGCAATGGTCTGTTCGGGTATGCTGAGCATTGAGGACGGCTTTAGGGTAATAAAAGCCAGAGCAGAAGCAATGCAGAAAGCGGCAGAGAATTCAGACGGTGCTATGTGTGCAATTATAGGTTTATCGGCAGGCGAGGTTAAAGAGGTATGCAGTTCAATTGACGGTTATGTTGTGCCGGTAAATTACAACTCATCTGTTCAGACGGTTATTGCGGGGGATACCAAAGCCGTTGACAAGGCTATGGAGGTATTTACAGAGAAAAAGGCAAGGGCTATGAAACTGAATGTTGCGTCGGCGTTTCATTCAAAGCTAATGCAGCCTGCCGCAGACGAATTTAAAGAGGCGGTGAAAGGCGTTAAGTTTAATATGCCGGCAGTTGATTTCTACAGCAATGTTTCAGGGAACAGGCTGACCGATTTTTCAAATATGCCTGAGCTTTTAGCAAAGCATATTGTTTCTCCTGTTAAGTTTACAAGCGAGCTTGAAAATATGAA
Source organism: uncultured Clostridia bacterium (assembly GCA_947628615.1). Taxonomy (GTDB): domain Bacteria; phylum Bacillota; class Clostridia; order Oscillospirales; family Ruminococcaceae; genus UMGS1601. The sequence continues at coordinate 3,555 of CANRAO010000013.1, read as the reverse complement.
AAACGCAGGCTTTAATACGTTTATAGAGCTTGGACCTAATAAGGTGCTGACAGGGCTTGTTAGAAAAACGCTGACAGATGTTGAATTTGCAAATGTGGAGAATATGAAAACTTTAGAGAAAGCACTTGAAAAGGTAAATTCATAATTTAGAGATGATTTAATATATTAAAAGCCATACCGACTGTGTAAGCAAGTCAGTATGGCTTTTTGTATTTTATTCCAGATTTCCTGTCGAGGGGTTTTCAAGCAGTATACCGTCTTTGGAAAAGCGTGAGCCGTGACACGGACAGTCCCATGAGTGCTCGGCACTGTTCCACTTTAATGCACAGCCGAGATGCGGACACCGTTTTGCGGTGGGTGTAAGAAGATTTACGACAGCCTCAAAGGTGTTTAATGCAAGCTGAGGTTTCAGAATACTTCTCGACGGGTCGAAAACCTTTGCCCAGTCGGGCTTTTTGCCGATTACCATATCGCTTAATAGCATTGCAGATACCATTGAGGAGGTCATTCCCCATTTGTTAAAGCCTGTGGCAACGTAAAGGTCATTCATCCGTTTTGAGTAATGCCCGATATACGGAATGCCGTCTAAGCTCATACAATCTTGAGCCGCCCAATAATATTTTTCATGAGCTTTTGGGTAGTATCTTGCGGCAAAATTTCTAAGCTCTGCCCAGTTTCCGCCTTTTTTACCTGTACGGTGCGAGCCTCCCCCCAGAAGGAGGTATTTTCCGTAGTTTCTGAACGATAACCCTTTCTTGCTTTCGTCAACATACATACCGTTAAGCTGCGGTGCGTTTTCCAGTGCAATTTCATACGAGCGGTGCTGGTACATCTTTAAGAAATAACTGCCGTGTTTATTCATAAACGGAAAATGCGTTGCGGTAATTATTTTTTTCGCTTCGATTTCTCCGTTGTCGGTAAGGGCTTTATTGTTTCTGATCTCACGGATAAATGTGTTTTCGAGTATGTTTAAGTCTTTGCAAATGGCAGATGCGAATTTAAGTGGGTTAAATTGCGCCTGATTTGAAAACTTTACTGCTCCTGCTGTTTTAAACGGCAGAGAAACATTCTTTACAAGGTACGCTTTATACCCCAGTTTTGACAAAGCAGAGAACTCCTTTTCAATAAGTGGTAAGTCATTAAGCGAGTAGACGTAGTTATCCTTAATTTCAAAGTCGCAGTCAATATTTTTGCATAGCTTATTGTATTCACGCAGGGCAGACAGATTAGCTTTAAGATACATAGCAGTCTGTTCTTTACCAAGAGATTTAAGCAGTTTATGATAAATCAGACCGTGCTGTGCGGTTATTTTTGCGGTAGTTCCTGCAGTTGTTCCCGAGCAGATTTTTCCTCCCTCCGCAAGGATATAGTCAACACCTTTCTGTTTGAGAAAGTATGCGCACAGTATTCCCGCTAATCCTCCGCCGATTATAAGAACGTCGGTTTTTCTCTTTCCGTTCAGTCTTGGAAACGATGGGAACTGCACATTTTCACTCCATATCAAACTCATAGTATTCCTCCATTTTTTAATTCTTATCATTATTATTTACAGAAAATGCTATGTTATTAGATAAATATAATATTTTAAGTACAAGAAAATCCGAATTAAACTCAAGTAACACAATAAAACGTATAATCATACTATTAATGTAGGGGACTGTTGTAATTTCATTTAGGAGGGCTGTGGAATGCCGACAATAAGTTTATGTATGATTGTCCGTGATGAGGAAAGTGTTTTAGGCAGATGTCTTGAATGTGTAAAGAATATTGCAGATGAAATCATAGTCGTTGACACAGGATCTAAGGACAAAACTAAGGAAATTGCGTCCTTGTATACAGATAAAATATATGATTTTGAATGGGTCGACGACTTTTCGGCTGCACGGAATTTTTCATTTTCCAAGGCGGAGATGGATTATATAATGTGGCTTGATGCAGATGACGTTATTGATTCTGAAAATCAGAAAAAGTTAATGGAACTTAAATCCACACTTGATCCGTCGGCGGATATAATTATGATGAAATACAATGTTGCTTTTGATGATAATGGAAATCCGACATTTTCATATTACAGAGAAAGACTTATGAAAAGGTCGCGCCATTTTTTGTGGAAAGGTGCAATACACGAGGTAATAACACCGAGCGGTAATATTAAGTACTGCGACATTGAGGTTCTGCATAAAAAGCTGAAAGTAAACGACCCGAATCGGAATTTGAGGATCTTTGAAAGACTTTTAAATAACGGTAAGGTTCTTGACACGAGACAGAAGTATTATTATGCAAGGGAGCTGTACTTTCACGAAAGGTATGAAGATGCAATAAAGACGTTTAAAGAGTTTTTCGACGCTGATGATAAGTGGATCGAAAACAGTATAAACGCCTGTCTGGATCTATCGAGATGTTATACGAAGCTGGACAGGATAAACGAGGCGCTGAACAGTCTATTCCTGAGCTTTAAATATGACAGTCCCCGGGCAGAGATATGCTGTGAAATAGGATATATAAAAATGACAGAGCATAAATACCGTGAGGCAATATTCTGGTATGAGCTTGCTTTGAAGTTAAAATACCCAATTCAAAACGGAGGTTTTTCGTCTGTTGACTGTTACGGATATATTCCGTATATGCAGCTTTGCGTATGCTACGATAAGCTGGGAAATCTTCAGAAGGCTTGCGAATACAATGACAAGGCAGGCAAAATAAAACCAAATGATAAAAACTATTTGGCAAATAAGAAGTATTTTCGTCAACAGTTCGAAAAATCTACAAAATAAATTCATTCAGGAGGAATGTTTATATGAACATTTATAAAGGTTCAAGTAATTGTGCCGACAATCCCAATTATATAAACTGCTGCTGTAATTCTTGCTGTCCGTCAATGATTGCAGGTCCCACAGGTGCAACGGGAGTTACAGGTCCGACTGGTCCGACAGGCGCAACAGGTGCAACAGGTCCAACTGGCGCAACGGGTCCTGCAGGTGAAGTTGGTGCAGTGGGCGCAACAGGTGCCACAGGCGCAACAGGAGCTACAGGTGAGGCTGGCTTAATCGGTGAAATAGGACCTACAGGTCCAACAGGTGTAACAGGACCAACAGGACCAACAGGACCAACAGGTGCAACCGGACCTACGGGTCCGACAGGACCAACGGGAGCGACCGGTGCTGCAGGCGAAGCAGGTTTGATTGGTGAAACAGGTCCTACGGGTCCAACAGGTCCAACCGGAGCAACTGGAGTTACAGGACCTACAGGACCGACCGGCGTAACTGGTGCAACAGGTCCAACTGGCGCAACGGGTCCTGCAGGTGAAGTTGGTGCAGTGGGCGCAACAGGTGCCACAGGCGCAACAGGAGCTACAGGTGAGGCTGGCTTAATCGGTGAAATAGGACCTACAGGTCCAACAGGTGTAACAGGACCAACAGGACCAACAGGTGCAGATGGTGCAGTAGGTCCAACAGGAGCTACAGGAGCTACAGGAGCAACAGGTCCAACAGGTGTAACAGGACCAACAGGACCAACAGGTGCAGATGGTGCAGTAGGTCCAACAGGAGCTACAGG
>CANRAO010000012.1 GCA_947628615.1 uncultured Clostridia bacterium | reverse complement strand
TGTTATGGGTTTTCTCCCCTTTGCCGATTTCAATATACCACAAATACTTTTATATGTCAAGAGCTCCTAAAATATCAATTACGTTTAAAACTCTTGCGTTTACTAACAAAATAGTGTATAATAAAATCTAAGTATTGGATTGTTACGTCCAAAATAAGGAAAACTAATTATACCTAAATATTTCAGAAAGGACAAATCATTATGGATTTAGAAATGGTAAAATACTTAGCAGAGCTTGGTAAACTTGATTTTACCGACGATGAGCTTAAAAAGGCGTCAAGCGATATGACAAACATTATTGAGCTTATGGATAAGGTAAAGGAAATCGACGTCACCTATGACGCTCTTGCCGATAACAAGAATATATATTTAAACGATCTAAGAGAGGATTTCAATGAACCTTCAATGCCTACCGAAAAGGTAATTGCCAATGCTAAAAACAGAGATAACTGCTTTGTTGTTCCAAAGGTAGTGGAATAACAAAACGCACATTAATAAATTCCGAATTAATAAGGAGAATAATCAATGGAACTAAAAAACAGCAGTATTAAAGATATAAGAAAAGCTCTGGACGGAAAAGAAATTTCCGTAAAAGAGCTTACTGACGAATACTACAGCCGTATTGAATCGGCAGACAAAAAACTGGACTGCTTTATAACCCTTTCAAAAGAGCAGGCATATAAGGCTTGCAATAAAGCACAGGAGAAAATCAACAAGGGCGAAGCTTCACCGCTGACGGGAATACCAATGGCGATTAAAGACAACATCTGTACAGAGGGTGTAAGAACCACCTGTGCTTCAAGAATGCTTGAAAATTTCATTCCGCCTTACAACGCAACAGTTATGGATAAGCTGGAGAACGAGGGCATAGTAATGCTCGGAAAGGTTTCTATGGACGAGTTTGCAATGGGCGGTTCTACACAAACGGCGGCATTCAAGAAAACCAAGAACCCGTATGATACTAACAGGGTACCGGGCGGTTCATCGGGCGGTTCGGCAAGTGCAGTTTCAGCAGACCTTTGCACAGCGGCTCTCGGCTCAGATACAGGAGGCTCGATACGTCAGCCATCATCTTTCTGCGGAGTAACAGGTATGAAACCGACATACAGCCGTGTTTCAAGATACGGTTTGGTTGCATTCGCATCATCTCTTGACCAGATAGGACCTGTCGCTAAAAACGCTCAGGACTGCGGAACTATACTCAATGCTATTTGCGGATTTGATATTCACGACGGAACATCTGCTAAAGTAGATGTTCCCGACTTCAACGCAAAAATAGGCAATGATATAAAGGGATTGAAAATCGCCCTGCCTAAAGAGTTTTTTGCTGAGGGAATAGACGATGTTATAAAAACTGCGGTCTTAAATGCCACTGACGAATACAAAGCTATGGGCGCAGAGCTTGTTGAATGTTCTATGCCGTCGCTTAAATATGCAATTCCTGCATACTATCTTATTGCATCTGCTGAAGCGGCTTCAAACCTTTCAAGATACGACGGTATAAAATACGGACACAGAACTGATAAGAAGTGCGAGTCATATGATGAGCTTATCAAAGCGTCAAGGCGTGAGGGCTTCGGCGACGAGGTTAAAAGAAGAATACTCTTAGGCAACTACGCTCTTTCAAGCGGTTACTACGACGCTTACTACGGAAAAGCAATGGCTTTAAGACAGCTTATAAGAAAAGAATACAACGATATTTTTGATAAGTGCGATGTTATTTTAACACCTACAACGCCAACAACTGCATACCGCTGTGATGAAAATATATCCGACCCTGTAAAGATGTATCAGGCTGATATTTGCACAGTAACGGTTAATATTGCAGGACTTCCTGCAATCTCTACCCCGTGCGGATATGACGGCAAAGGACTTCCTATCGGAATGTCGGTTATCGGAAAGCCTTTTGACGAGCAGACGGTAATTCAGACAGCGGACGCCTATGAAAAGAACTTCACAAGAGTTTTGCCAAACATAGATTAATAAACGGAGGAACAGACAAATGGAAAATAAATATATAACAGTCATCGGTCTTGAAATTCACTCCGAGCTGCTTACAAAATCAAAGGTTTTCTGCACCTGCAACGCTGAGTTCGGAGGCGACCAAAATACAAGGTGCTGTCCTGTATGCACAGGTATGCCGGGAACGCTTCCCGTTATCAATCAGACTGCTGTTGAATACGCAGTAAAAGCAGGCTTTGCGCTGGGCTGTAACATCAGCAAGTTTTCTGTGTTCGACAGAAAGAACTACTTCTACCCCGACCTGCCTAAAGCATATCAAATCTCACAGCTTCAAAGACCTCTCTGCTTAGACGGTCTTGTTCCTATTGAGGTCGACGGCAAAAAGAAAAATATCAGAATTAACCGTATACATCTTGAAGAGGACGCGGGAAAGCTCATACACGATGATTTTAACGGCGTTTCGCTCGCCGACTACAACAGATGCGGAATACCTCTTATCGAGATAGTTACCGAGCCTGACATTTCATCTGCTGAAGAGGCTCAGGCGTTTGTATCTCAAATTGCGCTTTTGCTTAAATATGCAGGCGTCAGCGACTGCAAAATGGAGCAGGGTTCTTTAAGGTGCGACGTAAATATTTCTCTTATGAAGCCCGACGATAAGGAATTCGGCACTCGTGCGGAGATCAAGAACCTAAACTCTATCAAATCAATCGGCAGAGCAATAAAATACGAGGAAAGACGTCAGGCTCTCTTGCTTGACGCAGGAAAGCGTGTTATTCAGGAAACAAGAAGATACAACGAAAACCGTGATGTTACGACCTCAATGAGAAACAAGGAAAACGCTCACGACTACAGATACTTCCCTGAGCCGGATATTTTGCAGGTAAACTTCACTGACGAAATGCTTGACGAGATCAAAGCAAAACTGCCTGAAATGCCCGACAAAAGAATCAAGAGATACGTTGAGAAATTCGGCTTGAGCGAAACAGACGCTAAAATATTGATTCAGTCTAAGGTCGTTTCTGATTTCTTTGACAATGCAGTAAAGGCGTATAACAATCCAAAGAGCATAGCCGCATTTATTCTGCGTGAATTTATGAGAAGACTAAATCTCGGTGAAATTGACTTGGATAATCTTAATTTCACAGCCGAAGATTTTACCGAACTGGTTAAGCTCTCAGACGAGGAAAAGGTTTCTTTAAACGACGCTAATAAGACATTCAGAGAAATGGTCGAAACAGGAAAAACTTGCAGTGAAATCATAAAGACAAACGGCTATTTGATTGAGCTTGACAACTCAAAGTTAGAAGCAGGAATCGACGAGATCTTAGCCGCTAACCCCGAGCAGGTTGAACAGTATAAAAACGGCGAAACAAAGGTATTCGGCTTCTTTATGGGAAAATGTACAAAGGCACTTAAAGGCGTAGGTACGCCTAAGGTCATAAAAGAAATTCTCGAAAGCAAGCTTAAATCCGATGAAACACAACAGCAAAAACAGACATCGGAAGAAAGTGAAAAATCTGAAAACACTTCAAAACCTGACACATCAAAACTCACTAAATATGAAAACCCCGATAAATTCATACCTAAAGCCGAAACTGATAACGATAAGCTGTTAGTAATAAGCGGCAAAAACGTAATGCAAGAATTCAGCGTTGAAACTGCTCAGAACAATATCGGTTCAGAGGTTGAATTCTCCGGCTGTGTTCATAAGGTCAAGTCGATGGGAAGCATCTCGTTTGTTGTTATAAGAACAGCAAGAGACGTTATTCAAACCGTATATAATAAGGATAACTGCAAAGACAGCATAGACGGTCTGCACGAGGGTTATTTTGTTCATATCAAGGGCACTGTCAATGAAAATAAGCGAGACCAAAACGGCATTGAGATCATTCTAAGTGAAATAAAGCTTATATCTAAACCTAAAGAGGAATATCCTCTCAAGATTTCTCAAGGCGAACTTAATTGCACCCTTGATGTCAATCTTGATAACAGAAGCGTTTCTTTGAGAAACCCTTATCAGCGTGCTATTTTCAAACTACAGGAAGGTCTTGTTCAGGGAATGCACGAGTTTATGAGAATGAATGACTTCACTGAAATTCACACGCCGAAAATCGTTGCTCAGGGCGCAGAAGGCGGAGCAAACATCTTCAAGATAGATTATTTCGGTCATCCTGCATTTTTGAATCAGTCTCCTCAGTTTTATAAGCAGGCTGCTATCGCTTTCTATGACAGAGTTTATGAAATAGCCCCTGTTTACAGAGCTGAAAAGCACGCAACATCACGTCATATTAATGAATATATCGGTCTTGATTTCGAGATGGGATATATAGACAGTATGTATGATGTTATGAATATGGAAACAGCTATGCTTAAACATATTTTTGAGTATATTGAGAAAAATTACTCTAAAGAGATAAAACTGCTCGGTGCTGATGTACCTCATATCAAAAATATTCCATCAATTAGATTTTCCGATGCAATAGAGCTTCTGCGGGGCAAAAATGTTTCAACAAAATTCGATTTAGACCCTGAGGACGAAGTCAATCTTTGCAAATACGCAAAAGAAAAGTATGACAGCGATTTTATCTTTATAACTCACTTCCCTAGCTCCAAGCCGCCGTTCTATGCAATGGACGACAGAGACGATCCTAAAGCCGCATATAAGTTTGACCTTATATTCAGAGGTCTTGAGATCACCTCGGGCGGTCAGAGAATTCATGATTATGATGAGCAGGTAGCGAAAATGAAACGTCAGGGACTTGACCCTGCCGACTTTGAAAACTACCTTGAATCTCATAAATACGGACTTCCCCCTCACGGCGGATTAGGAATAGGTCTGGAGCGGCTCTTGATGAAACTGCTTAACTACTCAAATATTCGCGAGACCTCAATGTTCCCGAGAGATTTGAATAGATTACTGCCATAATTTCGTTATCACATTACTGTCACATTGATATGATAAATTATGTGTTGGCTAATATTAATGAGTTAATTACTCATAAAACTTAATTTTAGGAATGGAGAATAAATATGGATGAGAATAAAAATCAGGATGAATTTCTGAATAATGAAAATCAGATTGACAATTCAATGAATAACGTCAATCAAACTGATGAAAATTTATATGATGAGATTCTAGATAGAGAAGATCAGAAAGAACCGTCATCATCAGAGTACACAGGCATTTTAGAACCTGATGAATCAGATGAAAATTCTGAAATAGACTTTTCATACGGCAACAAAATTGATTCTGATGAAAAAAAGTCTAATGCGCCGCTTAAAGTTCTAATACCCATAATTGTCGTTATTGCAGTGATTATTGTTGCAGTTTTGATGATTTTTATGAACAAATCTAAAATTAATCCTTCACTATCTAATTCAAGTACTAGTGCTAATGCTGATGTTCCGGAAGCGTCATTTAAAATTGACGGTAAAAAAGTTAATACCGATGATTTAGTATTTTTGAAAATCAACGGAACTGAAATTGGATTTGATGAATTGAGAAATTGCTATTATCAGTTTTTGTATGGATACGGTCAGTACTACGGTATTTCTGAAGATACCTTTAAAAATGCAAGCGGAGATGATCTTAAAAATATGTTCGATTCATTTAAGGACACTCTTGCTGAATATATAAAGGGCGGTTATGTTCATGCAGTCTATGCAAAGGAAAATAACATCACACTTAATGAAGATGATGAAAAGACCGTTAAGGAAAGAATCCAGTCAGTTAAAGACGAGCAGGGAGATAATTATAAAAATTTTCTAAAAGAAAACTATATGACTGAAAAATACCTTAATATTGCTATGAGAAACAATGTCTTAGCTGATAAGGTAGAAGAATCTCTTTCCATTTCTGAAAAAGATTTTTATAAAACAGCTCAAAAAGAACTTTATCAGGTAAAGCAAATATTTATTCCTTTTGGTTCTGAAGAAAAAATATCTGACGAAGTCTTATCATCAAACAGCGTTAAAGACTATGATAAACTCTCAAAACCGGCAAGGGCTCAGGTTATTGATTCAAATTATGACGCTTTAAGCGATGACCAGCAAAGCAAAGCTAAAAAGGCTTCAAAAAAGGTTGCCGACAACCTTTACAAAAAGATTCAATCGGGTACTGATTTTGACAGCCTTATGAAGGAAAACACATATGATTCTCTATATGAGAGCTATCCTAAGGGCATATTAGTCGGCAAGGATTATGATTATGACGAGGCTTATCTAAAAGCGGCATTGAGTTTAAAAGAAAACGAAGTAAGCAAGGTCGTCGAGTCAAGCACAGGATATCACATTATTATGCGTGTTCCTTTAGATAAAAAATATATCAATAAAAATATTGAGTATTTTGCTCAGACTTATAATAACAATGCCGTTAATAAAGTACTATACAAGGTTTACGAAACTATTGAGGTTGAACAAACCGATACCTATAAAAACTTTAACTTCGGCGATTTAACATAAAATAACTTAGGTTAAAAGCAGAGTCTTCAAAATTCGAAGCCTCTGCTTTTTTTATTCTTTTTTATTTTTCAAAAATGAACATTTGTTCTTGACAATAGCAAACAAATGTTCTATAATAAGTATATAGAACTAATGTTCTTTATGCCTTATAGCAATTGACAGCCTTAGAAATATGAAAAATAAAAAGGGATGAATGATTATGGAAACACAAACTGAAAGAGTTATACTTCACATTGATATGAATAACTGCTACGCATCAATTGAATGTAAACTTAATCCTGAGCTTAAAGGAAAATGCGTAGCTGTTGCCGGAAATCAGGAGGAACGTCACGGAATTATACTTGCCAAAAACGAACTTGCAAAATCCTTTGGCGTACAGACAGGAGAACCTATTTGGCAGGCAAAGAAAAAATGTCCTCAGCTTATTCTGGTACCGCCCCACTATGAGGAATATCTAAAACATTCAAAGGCAGCAAGAAAAATATACTCTGACTACACAGACAAAATTGAACCATTCGGTATAGACGAATGCTGGATAGACATAACCGGCTATTGGCGAAACGGCAGGCAGGCTGACGGAAAGTTAATAGCTGATGAAATAAGAGAAAGAGTAAAATCAGAGCTTGGCATTACGGTATCTATTGGCGTTAGCTTCAATAAAATCTTCGCAAAGCTGGGCTCTGATATGAAAAAACCCGACGCCACCACAGTTATTGCATCCAGCGGCAAGGATTGCTTTAAGGAAAAGGTCTTCCCGCTTGATGTAGGAGAACTTTTGTATGTAGGAAAGGCAACAAAGAAAAGACTCAACCAAAGAGGGATTTTCACAATAGGAGAACTGGCAAAAACACCTGTTTCACTTCTTCAAAGCTGGCTTGGCAAATGGGGACAATATCTCTGGGTCTATGCAAACGGACTTGATATAACTCCTGTTGAAAGCGACGGTCATAAACCTCTGATCAAATCGGTAAGCAATGGAACTACCTCATACCGCGACCTTGAAAACGACAACGATGTAAAAATAATCACATTTGCATTGGCAGAAAGCATAGCATCAAGGCTTAGAGCTATCCACTCAAAATGCGAGACCGTTTCAATTTCGGTAAAAAACAATAAGCTATATACCTATTCACGGCAAAAGAAGCTGCATATTCCCACAGACAACGCCTACGAAATAGCAGAAATTGCACTCTCGCTTTACAAAGAATCATACAACTGGGCAGCAGGCAATCCTATCCGTGCAGTATCGATTTGCGTTTCCGAGCTTAAAGATATTTACTCCAACTACCAGACCTCAATTATTGAATATTCAGATAAAAACAAAAAGCAGGAAAGTCTAAACAAAACAGTTGACCGTCTAAGAGAAAAATACGGTTATACCTGTATAAGGAGAGCAGTTGTTGTAAGTGATAAGGGCTTTGCTAACTTTTCGGCAAAGATACAAAATGAAGTACATCCCGTGGGGGTATTTCACACTTAAAGTATTAAAATAAAAGCCTGAACCATTTTTTATGGAACAGGTTTTTATTTATATGATATATTGATCTTTTCACTTAAATGTTATCTTTTTATAATTCTTTGTATATCTCTTGCCTTTCCGGTCTGTTCGTCAAAATCAACTACAACTCCGTTTATAAAGCAAGGCTCTTTGCTTTCTTCAAACATAACAGGAAAGTGAAGGCGCATTTTAGCAGTCGCGATATCGCTGTCAACGCCCAGCACAGAACGCTCGGGACCTGTCATACCCACATCGGTAATGTAAGCTGTATGACCTCCCAGAATCATCTCGTCAGCCGTCTGAACGTGAGTGTGCGTTCCGAATACACCGGTTACACGTCCAGTAAAATAGTGTCCTATACACTTTTTCTCAGATGTCGCCTCTGCATGAAAATCGATAAAAATATTCGGCGTAGATATTTTTGACAACGCATTGTCAATAGCGGTAAAGGGATTGTCAATAGGTTCAAGATAAATAACACCCATTGCATTTATAAAAGCGACCTGAGTTCTTCCCAAATCGAGAATGTACATTCCCTTCCCTACTACTCCGTCGGGGTAATTAATCGGTCTGAGAAGATATTCGCACTCGTCATATAAGTGAACAGATTCTCTTCTCTTAAAAGAATGATTGCCAGTTGTTATAACGTCTGCACCGCAGTTTGTCAGCATTTCCAGCGACGACTTAGTAATTCCGTTTCCTGGAGCCGAATTTTCACCGTTTACAGCAAGTATATCTATCTCATATTCTTTTTTTAAGTCGAATATATGATTTGCTAAAAATTCACACCCACGCTTTGACACAACATCTCCTATAAACATTAATCTCATATTCTAATACTCCGCCTAACTAAATAGATTACTTGTGATAATTTAACCTAACTTTATTTTAATTATTTTCTGTATTATTATCCTCCAATGAAGCTTCTTTTATTAACGGCTTAGTGTTTGTCATTTCAAACCAGAACATAGAACCTTTACCTTCTTCGCTTGATACCCCAAAAGGAAACTCATGCGATTTTAAAATTCCTTTAACGATCGATAATCCTATTCCTGTTCCCACCTTATCCCGAGCAACCTTTTTATCCCGGTAGTATCTGTCGAAAACAAGCGGCATAAGCTCTTTTGAAATTCCCTCGCCGTGGTCTATTACTTCAATTCTTACTCTGTCTTTTTCATTGATCTGCCGTATGATAACTGTCTTATCATCACCGCAGTAATTAACTGCGTTATTGATAAGGTTATACAAAACCTGTTCTATCTTCATTTCATCTGCAAGACAGATCCTGTCATCATCTTTGTAATACTTGATATTGTAACCGTCACGCTCAATTAAGATCTGATACCTTGAAAGCACGTCATTCATCTTATCACAAACTGAAAACTCAGAAAGCGATAGTTCAGCATTCGAGCTTTCCAGTTTAGAAAGCTCAAGAATATCATTTACAAGAAAAGCCAGCCTGTCTGATTCGTCTATGATAACCTGTATATGCTCGGCACGCTTTTTAGGATCATCGCCCGATAAATCCCTTATCATCTCGGCATACGCCTTTATCATAGTTAGCGGCGTTCTCAGGTCGTGCGATACATTGGCAATAAGATCCCGCCTTAAGTCAGTTACCTTTTTTACTTCCTGCCCTGCATGATTGAGTACATTTGATAGCTCCTGAACCTCCTCATACCCTTCGCCTTCAAAATGAACGTCATAGTTGCCTTCTGCAAATTTCTCTGCCGATTCGGTAATTTTAACAATAGGTCTTGCTATTCTCTTTGACATAAATAAAGCTATGATAAATGCAAGTTCAAACAAAATAAAGGTTATAAAAATCAACTGTTCTTTAATTATCTTACTTGTAGAATCTACCGGCTCAACTGAGCTTTCTAAAAACAACAGCTTAGGTGTTCCGTTTAATTCGATCTTAGTTACATAAAAAAGCTCTTTGCTTTCTGTCTCTTTATTCTCATAAATTTCCGAAATACTGTTTTTTCCACTGTTTAAAAGCCTGTTTCTGAATTTATAAATATACTGTCCGAACTTTTTCTCAACATCGGCGTTAAAATAAGAAAATCTACCGAGATAATTTGCATTATGCTCGACATTTCCCAAAGTATCGGTAATCAGAATAGTAGCACTGTTCTGAAATGCCAGACTGTTGATAAGAGCGTCAAGATTATAAGAATCAATGTTTTCAGAAATCTGTTCAGCACATGATTCTAGATCCCTTACCTTCATAGACTGATAATACATCTCAATGAAAAAATACTGAAAAAGCCAGAGCAAAAGCAGAATTATTATAGTGAAGACCATAAAGCTTATCCAGATATATGTTACAAGACTCTTCTGCTTTTTTACAGGTTCAACAGCATTATCAGATTTTTTTCTACTAAACAATCTTTTCAAACTTATATCCCATTCCTCTCAAGGTAACTATAAGATCTCTGTATTCGCCCAAGCTGTTTCTTAACATTTTAATATGAGTATCAACCGTTCTGTCATCACCGTAGAAATCATATCCCCACACCTCTTCTAACAGCTTGTCTCTTGAGAGCGCTATGTTCATATTTTTCACAAGATAAAACAAAAGGTCATACTCCTTCGGAGTCATTGAAATTTTTTCACCGTCTATCAAAACCTCTCTTGCAGTAAAGTTAATAGTCAGACCCTTATATTTTACTATATCCTCTTTGTTGCTAACAGGGTTAGCTCTGCTTATTACCGCACGAATTCTTGCCATAAGCTCTTTAGGCGAAAACGGCTTTACAACATAGTCGTCGATTCCCAGCTCAAAGCCAAACAGCTTGTCATACTCCTCTCCCCTTGCAGAAAGCATAATAACAGGTACGCTGCTTGTCTTTCTTATTTCACGAACAGCCGAATAACCGTCCAGCTTCGGCATCATAATATCCATAATAATTATGCTTATATCATCAATTTCCGAAACCTTTTTGACAGCTTCCATACCGTCTTCAGCCTCAGCAATTTCAAAGCCCTCGAATTCAGCATACTCGCGCACAACATCTCTTATTTTCTTTTCATCGTCCACAATAAGTATTTTTGACATAATTATCTTCTCCTTTTCAGGCATTTGTCATTTTTATCTATATTAACACTAGCACCTGATTGTGTAAATCAAGTGAAAAACAGTAAAAATACTGCTTCAAATAAGAATTATTGACATAAACTGCTTATATCTCTATAATGTAATTATACTATATCATAAATAATAATACAATGCAAAATCGGAGGATACTTTTATGGTAAGACCGTTTAAAAAAACAGATTTGAAAAGCTGTGTCAATCTTCTTATAGATGTATACTACAATGATCCGTGGAACAACAAGTGGAATGAGAAAACCGGAACACGGTATTTAGATGAAATATCCGACCTTAAGCGATTTGTCGGCTTTGTTTTTGAAGATGATAAAACATGTGAAATAATCGGTGCTGTATTTGCAAATGAGCAGGTTTGGTGGTCGGGAGACGAGCTTTATATTTATGAGCTTTTTGTGTCAAACAAACACCATAAAGAGGGAATCGGAAAAAGTCTTATATCAGCTCTTGAAAAGCATATTGAAGAAAAAGGTATCGAATGTATAACACTGCTTACCAACAATAAAACGCCTGCTCCGAATTTTTACAAGCATCTCGGCTTTGAAAAACTGGAATATACGGAGTATTATTGCAGAGAAGCACTTAACAAAAAATAGCATTCAAAGCAAAACAGACAAAAAACCGGAAGACTTACAGTCCTCCGGTTTTTTTATATCTTAATGATTTGCAGACTCTGTCGAGGTCATTAATTCAAGTCTCTGCTTTATTTTTTCAAAAGCTGTTATTGGGTCATTAATATCCTGTACTGTTTTTTCCATTGGGCAAATATCCGTATCAGACCTATTTCTGATAACTTCAACTGACAAATCATAAAACGGTTCAATTCCATACCTAGACAAAATATCGATTGCTGTTTTGCTCATAACAGGAGCGTAAACCGAATCAACATTAAGCAATACATAGAGAAAAGCGGCAGCCTTCCCTACCACCTTATCAGCGGCACAGAAGCCTTTTAATTCCGTTTTAGAATTTAACCAGTCAATAAGCGGTTTTACACCTCTCACAGCGCTCGTAATTACCTCATCATCTTTGCACAGAACGCAGGTGTATTCACCCTTGAAAAGCAAATCTACAGCTTTCTTTAAATCAGCCTTCATTCTTCGAGTTCTCCACACGATAAACGATAAGAGGAAGCAACGCCCACTGAAGAACGATACCGAAAATTCCGGCACCTATGCTCATCCATATTACAGAAACATTCACGCTCTCATTTCCAAATGCAAAAACTGAAATAAGTATTGCCGCAGCACGAACTGCACGTCCTGCAAATTGAGTAATAAGTACCTTTGCAATAGTCGGCATTTTCACATTTCTTAAAAGCCCTGCAAAAAAACCGTATGCACAAAGCTCAATCATCATAAACGGAAGCATAACAGCTGCAGGCATTCCCAAAAGTGCAAAGCTCGCAAGAGGTCCAAGTAAGCCTGAAATAGCTCCTGCATACGGACCTGCTAAAAGACCGACAAGAATGATAGGCAGATGCATAGGTAAAAACGTTTCGCCGAGTGCAGTTCCTAACCCTGAAACAGCACCAAGCAAATGAAATACCTGCGGAACAGCTACTGCCGCAGCTATTGCTGCAATTGTTGCCAGTATCTGAATCCTTATTGACAGACGTGGTTTTGTAATTGATTTTAATACATTTGTGTTTGTCATAATAAACTCTCCTTTAATAATTAATAAAATTACTCTTATTGTTCAAATTCTGCTGCGACCTTTTCCAGCAGATCACGGATCTTCAATTTCTGAGGACATATTTCTTCACATTTTCCGCATTTGATACAAGCAGACGCCTTGCCGTTTTTTACAGTATAAACTTCATTGTAATAATACGAGCTGTTCCAATCCTTATACTGATTTTTTGCATTCATACACGCAAACAAATCGGGTATTGAAATTTTCTGCGGACAGCCTTCAGTGCAGTATCGGCAGGCAGTACAAGGAATAATATCCTGATTTTTTAAAATACTGCATACCTTTTTGATCGCTTCCATCTCTTTATCGTTAATAGGCTTGAAGTCGGTCATAAAACTGATATTATCTTTCATCTGAGCCATATTGCTCATACCCGAAAGCACAAGCACTACATTCTCAAAACCTGCTGCAAAACGAATAGCATAACTTGCAGGACTTCCTCCATGAAGCTCATCGTAAATTTCCTTTGCTACAGCAGGAAGATTTGCAAGACTTCCGCCCTTTACAGGTTCCATTACAATAACAGGCTTGCCAAACTTTCGGCATACTTCATAGCATTTTCGGCTTTCAACAGCTGTATCATCATAATCTATGTAATTAAACTGAATCTGTACTATCTCTATCTGAGGATATTCAGTCAAAATTTGTTCTAATACCGATGCCTTGTCGTGAAAAGATATACCAAAGTGTTTAATCTTACCCTCTTTAAGAAGCTCCAGACTGGTTTCATATGCCTTGCACTTCTTGTATTTTTTAAAAACATCTGCATTCTGTGCGTGCATCAAATAGAAATCAAAATAATCAACTCCGCAGATTTTAAGCTGACTTTCAAAGAAAGGTCTTATCTGCTCCTGCGTTTCAAAATAGCTCGAGGATAGCTTGTTTGTCAATATATAGCTTTCTCTGGGATAGCGGCTTACAAGACAGTCATGTAATGCTGTTTCGCTCTTTCCGTCTACATACATATGTGCCGTGTCAAAATAATTGAAGCCTGCGTCCATATATGCGTCAATCATACGATTGAATTCATCATAATCTACTTCATTGCCCTTCATAGGCAGACGCATACACCCAAAACCTAAATTTTTATCTATACCCTCAATGTTTGGTTTCATACCTGTACCTCCTCATTAAAATTACTAGCCTGCCGTTGTACAAAGTAAACACATTTTGCAATTTCCCCAAAGGCAGACCGGATGCAACGTCACCGTTACTCTTGACTATTGCTTTTTATTAATTACTAGCCTGCCGTTGTACAAAGTAAATACATTTTGCAATTTCCCCAAAGACAGACCGGATGCAACGTCACCGTTACTCTTGACTATTGCTTTTTCATTAAGTACTAGCCTGCCGTTTTGCAAAGTAAACACATTTTACAAACTTCTCAAAGGCAGAAAGCCTGCGGCGGCTCGCCAATCTTGCTTCTTGTTTGAAATTTGTCTCTAGGTACTAGCCTGCCGTTTTGCAAAGTAAATACATTTTACAAACTCCCCAAAGGCAGAGTGCCAGCGGCGGCTCGCCGCTAGCTTATACCTAGAAATTCAAAGTAGTTCTTTTCAGGAAGAACAACATAAGTTTCCTCTATCTTTGAACTTCCCCTTGCCTGATATTCTATCGTGTTGTTATCCTTCCAAGCAACTAAAGGAACCTCTCCACGTTCAAAATTATAAACCGTTTTCTTTATTCCCTTTTGTTTCAGACTGAAAAACTTAAAGTTCTTATCCTGACCATAAGGCACAACATAAAGAGCAACCTTTCCTACATTATTATCCTGAACATCGGCAACATAAAACTGCATTTTTCCGTCAGGTGAGATCGTATTGTCAATATAATTTCCTTGAGCGTCCTTTTCAAAATCAGAATCGCTTCCAGTATTGGCAGTTGTTTTAAAATTAACTCTGTTTATAGCGTCGATCTGTTCTGCATACATAGAGTATACTTCAGGGTAGTTTGCAAGATTAGAATCCAGCCTTGTCTCAACATTAGAACCTCCGAATAGAAAGTTTATTACAAAGAAAATAATAAGTCCCAGAACATATATAAGTAAATAAACAGTTCCTAAAATGACCTTTAAAGTTTCGTTATTAGACGCTGCAAAAAATATAACGATTGCAACTATAAACGCAGGAATAATCAATACCCAGTCGCCGAGATTGAATATCACAAAAAGAAATACAAGCGGCGGCAGCAAAATACCCACTAACTTGGTTATAAACTCATTTCTCGTTAATATCATAAGCGTCAGGAAAACTGCACTGGCAATCACATATATAAGTAAAAAAGAGAACTGCGACCCTTGTCTAAATTCAAGCTCATATAAGAATGTAGCATAAGTCAAAACTGCTATTACAGCAACATAAGCTAAGTTAATTAAAGATATTACACGTTTAACCCAAATATTCTGAAAAAAACTCTGCATAATTAATCCTCCGTTTTGTTATCTTAGAAATTATTTTACCCTAGATTTAACAAAAAATCAAGTATTCCCGCTATATTTGGAAACATCGTCAAACTTAATGTCTCCGCCGAATATGTCAAGTGCAGAACCAATAGTAAAATCAATTCTCCCCTTGCCTGTTTTTTCTATTATATCAATATCTTCAAGCGATGCTATGCCTCCGGCATAAGTAATAATATTTTTGCTCTTACTTTGTGAAGAAAGCAATTCAGCAGAATCTGAAAGAATATGCAAAAGCTCAGTGTCTATACCCGAAGCCTTTCCTTCAACATCAACAGCATGAACCAAAAATTCATCACAGTATTTATAAAGTTCTGAAAAGGTCTGCTCGGTTATTTTAGTATCGGTAAACTTCTGCCATCTGTCAGTAACGATATAGTAATTCCCATCACGATTTCTGCAGGAAAGATCAAGTACGACTTTTTCTTTGCCGACTGATTTTACAAGAGCCTTTAGATTTTCAATGTTCACCCTACCGTCTTTAAAAACGTATGAAGTAACTATTATATGGCTTGCACCCATTCTTATAAATTTCAAAGCGTTGTCCGCATCTATTCCTCCGCCTATCTGAAATCCGCTCGGAAAGCATTTAAGTGCAGACTCCGCCTGTTTTAAATCCTCCTGATACTCATATGTTCCGGCTTTGTTAAGCAGAATAATGTGTCCGCCTGAAAGATTATGCCTTTTATAAAGCTCTGCAAAATAATCCGCATTTTCACCTGAAACAAAATTTTCATCAGCATAAGAGCTTTTTTCTTTTGAATCACTAAGACTTCCGCCGACTATCTGCTTTACCTTTCCGTTATGAATATCAATGCACGGACGAAATCTCATTTTTTATCCTCCGTAATTTAATATATAAATACCTGAACCTATCCAATATACCTCTTAACAAACTCGTCTATAGACCTGTCATCTCTCCTGTTAAAAGTATCATCACACGGTTTAAGTTCCCAGCTTTCAACATGAGTCAAAACTTCATCAGGTCTGATTTCTTTAAGCTCGCCTAAAGATTCAATTTCCATCATAAAGAAGTTTGTAAATACTTCGCAGTTGCAGTTGTTATCAGGATAATCAGCCCCATCAATATAAGGAAATCTCTTTATAAACAACTGACCCTTATTAAGGCTTGCAAGCCAGCCCTTGTCGTCATTGAACCCGATTTTGATATTGGTTCTAGCACCTGGTATTTGCTGAAGCGTCAGATACTTGTTGCCAATATACATCCTATCATCTGTCAAATCTGTATAGGGCCAAACGGTGAAGTTCCTGTTTGAGAGAAGCCCAGTTTCCTTTTCCGACTGCGGCATTATAGAAACAGCATTTTTATCAACAACGGTCATTGCCCAAGGAGCTATCGTCATATTCGATGCTCCTATGTTCTTGATTTTGTGAGTAACCGTTGCAGCAGCGTCCGTTTCTGACAATTCAATTTCAAGCGAAAACTGCATATCAGTTTCAATCTGCGGCGGAGGCGTTAATGTTACCTTATTACCATCTATTACATAGCTCACCTTTTTATTGTCGGGATAATAGCTTTTAGGGTCATGCTCGGGAGAGACCCAAAGCCTGTGTCCCCCGTAAATATACCACTTGTCGTCTCCGAACATCTCTGCAAACTTACCGCCTGTCATAATCGTCTGCTCGCTCTTATCCTCGCACATTATATTCTCTTTGCCGTTTAGCTTAAAGGAAATAACTCTCGGACCTTTTTCAATCATAATAAGCATTGTACACTTATCATTTATAAGCTCCAGACATTTTCCGAAATAACCATAATCAACTTCCCTGTGCTTCATAATCAACTCTCCTGTCTTATTATATATTTGTTTTTTCTATCCTCACTGAATATTCATTCGGCTCATTGCTCGCAACACTCTGACACATCTTTGCAAAATCACTTGTACGAGCGTCTAACTCGGCAAGCCTTTTGTTATTATCATTTTTATGCTCAAGCTCCTTCAGTGATGTTGATATATCAATTCTGCCCAATTTCTTTGCCTTAGACAAAATCTCTGTTCCCCTGTCGTTAAAAGCCAGAACCCTAGCATAAGGAGTAAGCTGAAAATCACTTTTATTAATACCCAAAACAGCATACATAACCACTCTTCTGATTCGAGCCATAGTGAATGCTTTAGTCTTGGCATTAATAATAAGTTCGTCATAGCTCCTTGACGTTTTCAGAGCTTTTAGTATTCTGTCAGCTAAGTCTCCGCTGCAATCGGGAACTTCACGAAGTTTTCTTTTATCCATCTTGATAAGGCTGAACAAAATTCCCTTTTCCATATTCTTTATATCACGAATCTCAGCATAGTTATCACTATACGGAAGCAGATTGTCATTAAGCAGCCCGTTTTTTAAAAGCTCTCTGATTTTTGATGCACTTGCATAATCTCCGTTCAGGCAGTCATCATTATGCCCTGCTCCTTTTCTTAGTATTGGCATAGGCTTTATTTTTGTATTCTTAACAGCCTTCAAATACTCAACAGCCAAAGTGTTATTTGGGCTGTTAAAAACCTCTGCAACCTCTTTGCCTGCGAATAGCTCAGCCGTTTTAGATAACGCAGCAGGATAGGAATTACCTTCTTTAAGCAGCCTTTTAAACTGATTTGATTCACTGCTTTTTTCACTTGACAGAGCTAGCTTGTCTGACAGATTTGCCGCCTTGCAAAGAGTATATAGATCATCATTTTCACAGCCGAAGCAAAGGCAGTTACTGCCTATAGCATTTGCAATGTAAACTCCGCTTTTTGCAAAGCCCTCAGCAGAAGATATACAAAAAGGTGCAGGAAGTTCAACAACCAAATCAGCACCGTTGAGTACGGCCTGTTTTGCCCTGTAATGCTTGGAAAAAATTGCAACGTCTCCCCGCTGAACAGCGTCTCCGCTCATTATAGAAACTATATGCGTAGAGCCCTTTTCTCTGGCTTTTTCTATCTGATATTTATGTCCGTTGTGAAACGGATTATATTCACAAATAATAGAAGTTATCATTATCTGTTCCTCTAGCTGTTAGAATTAAACCGTTAAGTAGTTTAAATACTTAACTCAAAAAGCTTTTTATGTTTGACTGCATAAAAAATTTACTAAAATAACTGCTAAAACCTTGAAATTTTGATAAATATATTATATTATATATTAATGGAATAAGTCAAGTATACAAAATATTAATATACAAAAAGGAGAACGAATTATGAAAATTCTAGTAGTAAACGCAGGAAGCTCATCACTGAAATATCAGCTTCTTGATATGGAAAATGAAAAGGTAATTGCAAAGGGCAACTGCGACCGAATAGGTATAGACGGTCATGTATCTCACAAAACATTCGACGGCAGAACTATTGATGAAGATTGCAGTTTTCCTACTCATACAGAAGCTTTTGAAAAGCTGGTCGAGGTATTGACAGAAGGAGATGCGTCAGTTATCGGTTCTATGGCTGAAATATCAGCAGTAGGACACAGAATAGTGCAGGGAGCTGAGATTTTCAATAAAACCTGTATTGCAACAGACGAAGTTATAGACAAAATAGACTCTTTAGCAGAGCTTGCACCAGTACACAACCACCCTCACGCATTGGCACTCAGAGCCTGCAAAAAGGTTATACCTGAAAATGTTCCTCAGGTCGTTGTTTTTGACACCGCTTTCCACCAAACAATGCCTCCGAAGGCATTTATGTTCGGTCTGCCGTATGAAGACTATAAGAACTATTCTGTCAGAAAATACGGCTTTCACGGAACATCTCACAGATTTGTTACAGCGGCTCTCGCTAAGGCAATGGATACTGATATAAGGGATCTAAAAATTGTTTCCTGCCACTTAGGAAACGGCTCGTCTATCACAGCGGTTGACGGAGGTAAATCGGTCGATACATCAATGGGCTTCACCCCTCTTGACGGCGTTCTTATGGGAACAAGAACTGGCAGCGTTGATCCATCTGCTGTTACATTTGTTCAGGATAAGCACGGCTTCACACCAAGCGAGATGAGCGACTATATGAATAAAAAGTCAGGATTTCTCGGCGTTTCGGGCATATCTTCGGACAACAGAGATATTACCGCAGCCGCAGAAAAGGGCGATAAAAGAGCTCAGCTTGCAAGCGAAATGCTCGTATACCAGATAAAGAAATACATCGGTTCATACGCCGCTGTTATGAACGGTCTTGACGCTATCATTTTCACAGGCGGTATCGGCGAGAACGCCGCTGATGTAAGAGCAAAGGTATGCGAGAATATGGAATACTTTGGCATTGAGATAGATCCTGAATCAAATGCAAAAAGGGGTGTGCTTACAAGAATATCAACACCTAAATCAAAGGTTCAGGTTTGGGTAGTACCGACAAATGAGGAGCTTCTTATCGCAAGAGACACTTTAGCTCTCATTTCAAACGAACTGCTATAACCGGCGAACCGCCGGTGGCTCTGCTGCCTTTGAATGTTTGCAAAATTTGTTTAATATGTACAACAGCAGACTAGCACCTATATGCAAAAGGAACCAGAAATTGCTATTCACAAAAAACAATATGAACTGACATCAATAAGCGGTGTCAGTTTTGTTTTAGCCGGTAATAATTTTAAACACAGGTGATAAAATGAAAAATATAATGATTATAGACGATGACGTCCACATAGGCAATATGCTTGAAGAAGTGCTTTCAAAGGAAGGCTACAAGGTTTCCCGTGCATACTCGGGCACGGAAGCTCTGTTGTTTCTTTCTTCGCATAAACCCGATCTTGTTCTTCTTGACCTTATGCTTCCCGGCTTAAATGGAGAGGAAGTACTTCCGCAAATCAAAGATACACCTGTTATTGTGGTGAGCGCCAAGATAGACGTAAATGACAAGGTGGAGCTTCTAATGGGCGGTGCTGTCGATTATATTACAAAGCCGTTTGACACTAAGGAACTGCTTGCAAGAATTGCAGTTGCCCTCAGGAATAATTCTGCTAAAGAAAATAAAAATGCTATTAATTTTAAGGATCTGAGCTTAAACACTGCACAGCATACCGTAACCGTATCAGAAAAGCCTGTAAAACTCACAAAAACTGAATTTGCAATATTAAAGCTACTTATGCAAAGTCCCTCACAGGTAATAACAAAATCAGCTATTCTCGACCGTATAAGCGTGGATACCCCAGACTGTATGGAAAGCTCTTTGAAGGTTCATATAAGCAATTTACGAAGAAAACTGCGTGAAATTAACGGCAAGGATTACATAGAAGCAGTATGGGGCATTGGCTTTAAAATGAAAGAGGATTAACAAGTTTAAATCTTTACTGTATCTTAACTCTTTTCTTTACCGCTTTCTTAACCTTTATCTGATAGACTGTGAATATCAAATTAAAGGAGGCAAAATTATGGAGTATGTTTTACAAACTAATTCTCTTAGTAAAACCTACAGACGCTTTAAAGCGTTAGACGGTCTTACTATGAACGTACCAAAGGGAGCGATTTACGGCTTTGTAGGCAGAAACGGAGCCGGAAAGACTACGCTTATCCGATTAATATGCGGACTTCAGGAGCCAACTCAAGGAACATATTCTCTCTACGGAAAAGACTACAAAGAAAAGGGTATAGTTAGATCCCGAAGGAGGATGGGAGCAGTCGTAGAAACGCCCTCTATCTACCTTGATATGTCTGCGGAGGAAAACCTAAAACAGCAATGCCTTATTCTCGGCTTGCCGTCATATGATGAAATACCGGAAATTCTAAGGCTTGTAGGGCTTGAAAACACAGGCAGAAAACACGCAAGGCACTTCTCTCTGGGAATGAAGCAGCGTTTAGGAATAGCCGTTGCACTTATTGGAGATCCTGATTTTTTAGTTCTGGACGAGCCTGTAAACGGACTTGATCCGCAGGGAATCATTGAAATTCGGGAACTTATTTTAGAGCTCAACCGCAAAAGACAAATAACTGTGTTAATTTCCAGCCATATACTTGACGAGCTTTCACGAATCGCCACACATTACGGCTTTATCGACAACGGACATATGGTCAAAGAGATCAGTGCTAGGGAACTTGAAGCGTCCTTCCGAAAGTCTATACAGGTAGAAGTGAGCAATACAGAAACACTTGCTCTTGTACTTGACAAAATGAACATCGAGTATGAAATCATTTCAGATACAACTGCTAATATATACGGTGAGATTGTTTTGTCCCAGCTTGTTCTTGCACTCAGCAATGAGCATTGCGAACTTATTTCCTCTCATGAGCAAAATGAAAACTTAGAAACCTATTTTATCAATATGGTCGGAGGTGAGCGTAATGAGTAAACTTCTTTATGCTGGCATTCGCCGCTATTTAAAAAGTATAATATTCTGGCTAGCAGTTATAGCAACAGCTGCAATCGCTGTTTATTGCGGAAATTGGTCGAGGAATTATTATATTGATGACTTTTATTTTTTTATTGAATTTTTTGCAATAGCAATTCTTATTACCTGGCTTGTAGGCCGTGAGTTTGACGAGGGCATTTTTCGCAACAAAATGATCTGCGGTCATACAAAAGGTACTATCTTTCTTTCCGAACTGATTTTGGGTGAGATAAACTGCATATTTCTCTTTTTGATTTTCTCAGGAATCTTTGCGGCTTTTAACAGTTATGTCTTCTCAAATATCCCGGCAAGTGTATTGATTAGGATTTTCCTTGGCTGTCTGCTTTCTAATATGGCACTTACTGCAATTTTTGTAACAATAAGCTGTATTATTCCCCATCGGGCAATTATTGCAATTATAAATATATTATTGATTTTCGGTATAGCATTTTTAACAACATCTATTGATTCTTCATTATTAAATGAAAAATACAATATTGAATATGATTATGAATCAAAAGTAACGATTGATGAATACGGAAATGAATTGACAGAGTTTGTAGAAATACCCGGAACAGAACGTAAAGTTAAAAATCCGAATTATGTTGGCGGCTGGAAACGCTCTATATTAAAAACAGCATATCACATTACTCCGTATTCCTATATTTATGAGAGCTTAGAGCGTATATCTAATTGCTTCTCTTATAATAATGAATACAGAGATAACGGATTAACTTATGAAGAAGATCCTGACACAAAATTCTCTATAACAAAGGCTAATAATAAAGCATTAAGCGTTGATCTAGTATATATGCCGATTCTCATAGTTATAATTACAGCGGCGGGGTATGCACTGTTTCGGCGCAGAGATTTCAAGTGATAAATTGAAATAACAAACCCCGCCTGCAAGAAACGGAGATCTATTATGGAAGTATGTTTATGGATAACAATATTTATCCTTATTTTGGCTGTAATTTTACTAACGACAAAATTACATATGTTAAAAAAATCAGCTCAAGAAATTAAAACAGCATTATCAGAAAAACTTGAAATTGAAACAAATACCCTTATTGACATATCAAGCCATAATAAACATATGAAAAGCCTTGCAGAAAGTATTAACATACAGCTCAGAGAGCTTAGAAAAGAACGATTACATTACCAGCAGGGAGATTATGAGCTTAAAGAAGCGGTTACTAACATCTCGCACGATTTAAGAACTCCCCTGACTGCGATATGCGGTTATCTTGATTTACTTGAGCAGACGGAAAAATCAGAAGAGGTTACACGTTATCTTGAAATAATCAGAAATCGAACAGAAATTCTTAAACAGCTTACCGAAGAGCTATTCAGATACTCTGTATTTATATCGGTATCAGATAACACATCATATGAAAACGTAGTCCTAAACAGCGTTTTAGAGGAAAGCATATCGGCATTCTATGCGTCGCTTAAAGAGCAAAATATCACTCCGAAAATATCCATTCCTGACGTCAAAATAGAACGAAGTCTTAACAAAAACGCATTATCGAGAATTTTCGGAAACGTTATCAGCAATGCTATAAAATACAGCGGCGGAGATTTGAATATCACACTTCTTGAAGGCGGTGAAATTATATTTTCAAACAAGGCTTCCTCTCTTGACGAAGTACAAACAGGCAGGCTGTTTGACCGTTTCTATACAGTAGAAACGGCAAAAAAGTCAACAGGTCTGGGGCTTTCAATCGCAAAGGCTCTTACAGAACAAATGAACGGAAGCATTACCGCCAAATACATTGACGGCTCAATATACATTCATATTACCTTTCCAAATCAGGATAATAAAACAAACCTGTAGAAAATTTAAAAAAATAGAAACGGTGCTTGGCAAATCGACTGACTTGCTTTGCACCGTTTTTATATTATACTTTTAATTTCTCATTACACTTTTCCTGAAATCTTTTGCCGTACACAACTACTCTTGAATGTTCCGCCTTACCGATAGGACCGCATTCATCGAAAGCGTCAATTTCAAAATCAATTTTTCTGCCGTCCGCCCTGACAATTTTAGCAACGGCATAAATCCGCATATTCAAAGGCGTTGCAGACGTATGAGAAGCAGAAATCATCGTTCCTACGGAGGTTTCGTCATTATCGCTCTCTAAAAATTCATCAAGACAGCAAAGTGCGGCGTTTTCCATTAAGGCAATAAGCATTGGCGTTGATAGAACATTTGCCTTTCCGCTTCCTACCGTTGACGCCAGCATAGTTTCATCAACCATACGCTCAGCCTTGAATTCTTTACCTATAACAATTTCTTTCATATTATTCTCCTATCAATTATATAAGCTCATTGTAGCTTGTTATATACCTATCGCAAAGTGAAACCATTTCATCACGGTAATGAATATTATTTTTGCACATAACTGCTACTGTTTTAAAACCGCCTTTTTTTGCTCCTTCAATTCCCTGTAAAATATCCTCGAACACAACGCATTTTGATACCAAAAGTCCAAGCTTTTCAGCGGCTTTCAGATAAATATCGGGAAATCCTTTAGGTCGTGCCACCTCTGACGCTGTGGTAATATCATCAAACAAATCAAGAACATTGTTGTTTTCCAAAACAGGTATTGTCAGCTCCAGATTGTTGACAGTCGCAATGCTCAGTTTCTTTCCTTTGCTTTTTAAGTATCTTAAGTACTCCTCAGCACCCTCAAACAAAGAAATTTCCGTTGCAAATATATCTCTTACAATATCATTCCACTCATTTATAACTTCATTCACTGTGCGGTCCAACTTAAATCGGTTTATTGTATATTCTGCAGTCAGTTCAAAGCCCATTCCCGCTATTTCCCTGTCGTAATCTTCAGGAGTTTCAAACCCATATGATGAAAGGAAAATATTATCTACTCTGTGCCATGCGTTTGACGAATCAATAAGCGTTCCGTCCAAATCGAAAATATATCCGTCAAAGTTATCTAAATCCATTCGATAAATGTCCTTTCTTAAAGCAATCCTGCCTTACCGAAAAATGATAACACAAAACTGCCAATTTGTAAAGGTTGCTTAGTATTGATGTTGACTTTTTTTTTAATATAAGATAAGATATTACTATGTTGAGAATTAATAACAAAGAAGGAATTAAAATGAAAAAGAAATTACTTTTTGTTTATAATCCTAATGCCGGAAAAGGCTTGTTAAAGTCTAGTCTATCGGATATTATTGACCTTTTTACAAAGGATGACTACTTTGTTACAGCATATCCCACGCAGAAAAAAAGCGACGCTCTGAAGGTAATAGAAAAAAGCAATAATGAGGGTTATGACCTTATAGTATGCTCCGGCGGCGACGGTACATTATCAGAATCTATTACAGGTCTTATGAACTGTGAAAACCGTCCTAATCTGGGCTACATACCCGCAGGAACAACAAACGACTTTGCAAACAGCCTGAAAATCCCTAAAAATATGGTTAGGGCCGCTGAAAATGTTATTCACGGCACACCGTTTGCTTACGATGTCGGCTCGCTGAATGACAAGCATTTTTGTTACATTGCCGCATTTGGTGTGTTTACAGCAGTTTCTTATGAAACACCCCAGACCTCAAAAAACATACTGGGACATTTGGCTTATGTTCTTGAGGGGGCAAAAAGTCTCGGTAAAATTCCGTCTTACAAGCTAAAAGTCGAATACGACGGAAACACAATTGAGGATACCTTTATTCTCGGTATGGTAACAAATACAACGTCTGTCGGAGGCATTCTAAATCTAAAAAAAGAAGGCGTTCTCTTCGACGACGGACTTTTTGAAGTAACACTAGTCAAAAAACCGAACAATCCTATAGAATGGACTTCCCTTATAACAAACCTTCCTGCTGCCGGTTCACAAAAGGCTCAGCTTAATCCGAAATACTTCTTGAAATTCAAAACTGCAAACCTTAAAATCACTTCTAAAGAAATGGTTTCATGGACAATAGACGGCGAAAGCGGCGGTTCTTATACTGAAATGAACATTGTAAACCACAAACAGGCAATAAACATAATTATACCTCCAAGCGATATTCTTGAAGAAAGCTCTGCAAACAATACTGAAGAAAGCGAAATCGAAGCTGTTAAGAGCGCTTACATTGATAATCAGTAAAGGCTTATCAAGAAGCACAAGGTTTAGAATTGCATTGAATGTAAATTTTACAATTAATATTTAAAAGTAAAAAAAGGAGAAGTAATATGTTTGTAATAGATATACCTACTGCTATTTTCGTATCAATAAGTACACTTTTATTAATCTTTTTAATAGTTGTTGTAGTAAAACTTATAGTAAGAAGCAGTAAAAAATAAACAAATAATACATTAGTAACTATTTATGTAAAAGTAATAACTATACTTATTGCTTTATCTGTTAAGAATAAATAAAAGTAAAGCAAAAGCTAAGCCATACAAGTGCTTAGCTTTTTATTTTTAACAAAAAAGCGGGCAAAATCTGCCCGCTGATTTTATATTCAAACAAAATACTAGTCAACATCAACAGGAACGATCCAGCCAAACTCGTCAGGAATAGTTCCCCATTGAATCCCTGTCATTGTATCGTAAAGCATCTGCGATACAGGACCGATTTTGTTGTCATTAATCGTCATGATCTTATCGTTCCACTTTAAATGACCTACAGGAGAAATAACAGCAGCCGTTCCTGTTCCGAATACCTCGTCCAGCTTGCCATCATCATATGCCTTAGCAACTTCCTCGATAGAAATTCTTCTCTCCTCAACTTCGTAACCGCGTTTTCTGCAAACCTCTATTGCAGACTTTCTTGTAATTCCCGGAAGAACCGAGCCTGTGAGTGCAGGAGTAACTATTTTGCCGTCAATAACGAAGAAAATGTTCATTGAACCTACTTCTTCAACATACTTTTGCTCTACGCCGTCGAGCCAAAGAACCTGCTCATAATCCTGCTTGTGAGCCTCGTCCTGTCCTTTAAGAGAAATAGCATAGTTAGCGGCAGTCTTGGCAAAGCCCGTACCGCCTCTTACTGCTCTTACATATCTGCTTTCAACATAGATTTTAACAGGGTTAAGACCTGTTGAGTAATAAGCTCCCGACGGAGACAGAATAATTATAAACAAATAGTGGTCGGCAGGGCGAACTCCTACATACGGATCGGTTGAAATAATGAAAGGTCTGATATATAATGACGCACCCTCAGTATGAGGAACCCAGTCCTTTTCAACCTTTAAAAGTGCCATAAGACCATCAAGGCAATCCTGCTCATTGACCTGAGGAATAACCATTCTCTCATTAGAAACATTCATTCTCTTGAAGTTTTCGTCAGGTCTGAAAAGCTGAATAGAACCGTCTTTTGTTCTGTAAGCCTTTAGCCCTTCAAAAATCTCCTGACCGTAGTGCAGACACATTGCCGCAGGTGAAAGAGAAATATCGCCGTACGGTACGATCCTGGCGTCATGCCAGCCCTTGCCTGTATCATAATTCATAATAAACATATGGTCTGTAAAGATATTTCCGAATCCCAGCTTCGATTCGTCTTTAGGTTTGTCTTTGAGCTTGCTTGAAAGCTCATATCTGATGTCTAACATTTTATAATACCTCTTTCCAAAAAATATATATCGTAAATATTATATACTCATTTAAGAAAAAATGCAATATCTATTGACGAATTATTCGTATTTTCACAAAAAAGTAATGATTTAAGCCGAAATTATCAGCATTTTGCAGAAAATAAACAACCCTGCCTTCATTTTTAAACAAAGCAGAGCTGTATCAGCCTATAATTATTCAGCCGGCATATCCCAGTTATGATAAACCTCCTGAACATCATCATTGTCCTCAAGAGCTTCTAAAAGCAAATTCATTTTCTTAACTGCCTCCTCATCGGTCAATGAAACACGGTTTGACGGTATCTGTTCAGCCTCAGCTGAGAGAACTTTATATCCCAAATCAGTCATTGCGTGGTTTACATTTGATACCTCATTAGGCTCGCAGGTAATTTCAATAATATCATCCTCGATATTAAAATCAGAAGCACCCGACTCCAGACAGTCCTCCATTATTTTATCCTCATCTGCACCATTGTTCTCAAGCACAACTATTCCCTTTTGCTCGAACATAAATGATACGCAGCCGGTCGTTCCGAGATTTCCCCCGAACTTGTCAAAATAATGTCTTATATCCCCTGCCGTTCGGTTTTTATTATCAGTAAGACACTCAACAATAACAGCAACTCCGTTAGGTCCGTATCCCTCATAGACCATTGTCTCGTAATTATTCTTATCGCCCTCACCGGCAGCCTTTTTTATCATTCTTTCTATATTGTCATTTGGCACGTTGTTGCTCTTTGCCTTCTGAATCAAATCACGAAGCCTTGAATTGTTAGCAGGGTCAGGTCCGCCCTCTTTTACGCATACCATCATTTCTCTGCCGATTTTAGTAAAAATCTTAGCCTTTGCAGCATCGTTACCCTCTTTTTTTCTTTTAATATTGCTCCATTTTGAATGTCCTGACATATATAATTCGCCCCTTTTGGAGCGTTCCTCCCTTCGTATGAACATTTCACTTCGTAATATTTTACCACAAAGAAAAATAGATGTCAACAAGTCTCATATCAAGAAAAAAGATTCGGCATATTTATACCGAACCTTTTCTGTTTTCATATAAAACTAATCCCTACAGCACAAGCGACGGTGCAGAATGTACTCTCGAAGCAAGCTCGCTGTTAAGCATATAAAGTCCCTTTGGATCAGAACCGAACAGCTCGAACTTCGTTATCATATCCTCTGCGTTCTTTTCCTCCTCGCCCTGCTCTTTAACAAACCAGTCTAACATCTGCATCGTGCGGAAATCCTTAACTGCAAATGCTGCGTCATAAATGTCGTTGATAAGCGAGGTTACATACTTTTCATGTTCAAGACCTGCTTTTAATGGCGCTAAATTGTCATTAAGCTCAATATCAGGCTTCGCAATAGCTTCAAGAGTTACCTTCTCGCCGTTGTTGTGAAGATACTGATAAAAGAGCATTGCATGATCCATTTCCTCCTGAGCCTGAACCTTGTACCAGTTTTCAAAGCCGTCAAGACCTGCTTGGGCATAATAATTTGCAAAA
Organism: uncultured Clostridia bacterium; assembly: GCA_947628615.1. Taxonomy (GTDB): domain Bacteria; phylum Bacillota; class Clostridia; order Oscillospirales; family Ruminococcaceae; genus UMGS1601. The sequence goes on along the minus strand of CANRAO010000012.1, from coordinate 17,267 downwards.
TCCAAATACAAGTAAGCTGAATAAAACTCCTTGTTTACCTGTTCGTTAATAAGCTTTGCTACTTTACTGTCCATAATTAAACACTCCTTGTTGTATATTTCTGAATATTTCTCAGATTGCGACATATGCTTGTCTAATTTAATTATAGTATTTTTTTCAAATAAGTCAATATTAAAATGACTAATTTTTTATACATTTAATACCTTTTAATCTGTATTTTATAATAAAGCTTATTGAGTTAGGAAAATCAAATCATCACACTACATATACTATTTCAGTACCGTCAAACCTCTTTTTGATTTCTTCTCTTAAAAATATTTCTGCTTTGTCACGGTACTCCTGCTTATAGCAATACTTTCCCCTTCCCCTGCCTGTCATAAGTTCTTTATTGTATATCTTCAAAGCATTCGGAAAAGCCTGACTGTTAATTGCATTTTGTACATAGCTGTATGTCATAAAAATTACTTCCATAAACATTTCGCTTTTTACCTTTTCCGTAAGGCGTTTAGACAGCGTATCCAAAAGTTCAGTATACAGACTTTTCCAATCATCAACAAAAATAACAGGTGCAATAAGCAGTCCTACCCTGTACCCTGCATCGCACATTCTGTTTATCGCTTCAATTCTATCATTCAGCGGAGAAGTTCCTATCTCGACCTTTCTTATAATCATCTCAGGATTTACGCTCATTCTGAAAATAACTTTACCCTTATGATTGAGCGATAAAAGGTTGTCAACCATACTGAATTTAGTCGGAAAAGTAATAAACCCTCGTCCCTGTTCTGCGAACCGCTCTATAGTCTTTACAAGGCTTCCTGTGATTTGATTTTCCAGTATCAAATCGCTATTGCTCCCGATTTCAAATGTGCAGACCCTATCCGTCTTATGTGATTTCGCAATTAACTTTTCAATCATTTGGTCAATATTCACATACACTCGAAGGTATGAACATTTATTATAATTGCAAACAAGATAGCAGTATAAACACATAGCACTGCAGCCAGATGATGAAAAGGGTACAAGATAATCAGAAACCTTTTGATTATCCACATATTTGTGAGTCTTTCTTATACCGATAATCAGATATTTTTTCATCTCAACAAATTCTGCATTGCTTTTATTTCTCAGTTTCTCAATATTGTTATGGCTTTCAATAGGAATCCACTCAACATCAGAATATTTTTCTTTCAGCCTTTGTCCCAGCTCATATTCAAGTGCTTTAGGCTCGTAGTAAATTTTTTTAGGATACATATTAACTCCGTTATTTTACATTTTGTTTTATTATTTGCAGATAAGAGTTAAATATTCTGTATTCTACAACTATAGGTCGGAGATAAAAAAGCGTTCGGAAAAATTCCGAACGCTTTGTGTTTATTTCAATATACAATTCCTCCGTTGTATAACCCTTAACAATATTCAAATTTTTAATAGGCGGAGAGCCTGCGGCGGCTCGCCGCTATTTAACCTTTTTCTTAGCAACCTTGCTCCACTTACCGTAACTTGTACTGCCGTTTACAGTCTTATAGGCTCTAACCTTGACAAAGTATTTTTTCTTAGATTTCAACCTTTTAAGAGTTGCCTTGTTTTTCTTAACCTTAATCATTTTCTTGCCTTTGAATTTATTATTTTTAGCATACATTACTTCATAGCCTGTCGCTCCACTTACCTTTTTCCATTTTACATTCAGTTTCTTTTTCTTTGCGGTCAGCTTAACTGATTTTACTTTGGTGGGTTTTGAAACGGTAATTTTGTTTGTGCTTGGGGCTGTCTTTGCCTTGTTTATAGGACTGACGGTTTGATTTGAGTTGTATGGGTTGTTGGGTATGTTTGAATTATCATCTATAAGTTCATAGTCAATATCATTCTTTAATGCATATTGCTCTGCATAGCTATCCTTATAGCATTTTATTGTTAAACTGTCCCAACTAAAAAACGCATCATCTCCAATAATTGTTACACTTTTTGGTATTGTTATGCTTGTTAAACTTTCACACCATGCAAACGCCTCATATCCAATACTTGTTACACTGTCTGGTATTGTTATACTTGTTAAACTATCACAATATGTAAATGCACAATCACCAATACTTGTTACGCTATTTGGTATAGCTATGCTTGTTAAACTGTCACAATACTCAAACGCATTATCTCCAATGCTTGTTACACTATTTGGTATTGTTACGCTTGTTAAACTGGTGCAACTAAAAAACGCCTCATATCCAATGCTTATTACGCTGTTTGGTATTGTATAAGATGTTTGTGTTTTACCTTCCGGATATTTAATTAAGTCAGTTTTACTTTTATTAAATAAAACTCCATCTTGAGATGAATAATTTTTATTATTAGAATCAACATTTATTTCTGTTAAACTGTTACATCCACCAAACGCTCCATATCCAATATCTGTTACGCTATCTGGTATGGTTATGCTTGTTAAACTTATACACTCATAAAACGCATCATCTCCAATGCTTATTACACTATTTGGTATTGTTATACTTGTTAAACTGTCACAATCATAAAACGCATCATCTCCAATGCTTATTACACTGTTTGGTATTGTTATACTTGTTAAACTGTCACAATCATAAAACGTACCATATCCAATGCTTGTCACACTATCTGGTATGGTTACACTTGTTAAACTGTTACAACCGTCAAACGCCCGGTCTCCAATACTTGTTACACTATCAGGTATTGTTATCTTCGATAAATTTGAGCAGGAATAAAACGCATAATCCCCAATGCTTGTCACGCTATCTGGTATTGTTATGCTTGTTAAACTGTCACAATCTTCAAACGCACCATCTCCAATGCTTGTCACGCTATCTGGTATTGTTATGCTTGTTAGACTGCGGCAAAATTCAAACGCATAATCTCCAATGCTTGTTACACTATTCCCTATTGTTATGTATGATAAACTCTCACAACTACTAAACGCACTATCTCCAATACTTGTTACACTGTTTGGTATAGTTATACTTGTTAAACCGCAACTAGAAAATACATGTTCTCCAATAACTGCTACACTATCTGGTATTGTTATATTTGTTAAACTTTCACAATTCCAAAACGCAAAATTTCCAATACTTGTTACACTGTTTGGTATTGTTACGTTTGTTAAACTGGTGCAATTAACAAACGCATCATCTCCAATGCTTGTCACACTATCTGGTATTGTTATGCTTTTTAAAACTTCGCACCACCAAAACGCATCATCTCCAATACTTGTTACACTATTAGGTATAATAACATTTCCACTACAAGTTGATCCATCTACAAGTATTCTATTAACAATAACTAACGGATTTTCTTTTTGTTTGTTTTCTAGCCATGGCGTTTCATAAAATGCATGACCTCCAATACTTATTACACTATCTGGTATCGTTATGCTTGTTAAACTTTCACATTTGAAAAACGCTTCAATTCCAATACTTGTTACACTATTTGGTATTGTTATACTTGTTAAACTACCACAATATCCGAACGCAAGAGTTCTAATGCTTGTCACGCTATCTGGTATTACTATACTGTTTAAACTTTTACATTCATAAAAAGCACCAACTCCAATACTCATTATATTGTCAGGTATTGTTACATCTCCTTTACAAGTTGTTCCATCAATAAGTATTCCATTAATTACAACTAAAGGATTTTCTTTTTGTTTGTTTTCAAGCCAAGGTGTATTATTAAACACACTACCACCAAAGCTTGTTATGCTATTTGGTATTGTAATACTTGTTAAACTGTTACAATCACAAAAGGCACAATCTCCAATTCTTGTTACACCATAGTTAATTTCAACATGTCTAATGTTCAATCGATAACTATACCAAGGTATAGTAGTAGCGTAACCTGATGCCCCATAATCAAGACCAAAATTATCCATATCACCCGTACCTGAAATTGTAAGCACACCACTTCCTTTATCAAGCGACCAAGTTACATTATCACCGCATGAACCGCTATAGGTCTCCGCTCCTGCCGTCACCGTTGGCAACACCCCTGCTAAACTAACTGCCATTACCAATGCTGTCAATAGATTTAAAACTTTTTTCGTCATAATAGACCTCCCTAAATATAATTAAATAATAAAAGACGCAGTACGCCATATAGGTATACAACGCCTTATATCCAATATTAGATTTCAGAGAATTATTTTGTGCATAACAAATAAAGGTCAGGCTTTTAAGCCCCCCCCCGTTTACATTTTATTACATTGAATGTTCTGCACATAAATATTCCTCCAAGCAGGAATATAATAACATCTTTCGGCAAAAAAGTCAAGGGTTTTTGATTTTTGATTTATGACTTGACAATATATTCACACCCAAATAAAATATAAATAGGCTAAAATTTTGAAAGACGAGAAATGAGAATGAAAAGAAAAATCGCAATAGTTTTAATATTCAGTGTTATGCTGTTCATAACAGCGTGTTCAGATAACAGCTCCGAACCGAAAAAGTCAAGCACTGACTTCTTTGCAATGGATACTTATATGAACATTACTGCCTACGGTGAAAATGCAAAACAGGCTATTTCACAGGCACAGAAACAAATCAAACATCTTGACAGTCTATGGTCAGTTACCGATGAAAACAGCGAAATATACGCTGTCAATCACAGCAACGGAAAATCAACGCCAGTCAGCGAAGAAACGGCAGAGTTATTGACATTTTCGCTTAAAATGGCTGAAAGAACAAAAGGAGCTCTTGACCCTACAATATATCCGATTATAAACGCATGGGGTTTTACGACAGAAAAATATCGTATACCCTCCCAAAATGAAATCAAAAGACTATTAAAAAGAGTGGGGTATGATAAAGTCAGACTAACTGATAACAGCATACAGCTTGACAACGGTATAATGCTTGATTTCGGAGCTGTAGGCAAGGGCTATGCAAGTGATATTTCCGCAGAAATCTTAAAAAAAAGCGGTATAACATCCGCTTTGCTAGATTTGGGAGGGAACATTAAGACAATAGGCTCAAAGCCGGACGGAAGTGAATGGCGGCTTGGTGTTAGGAATCCAAAGGGCAAAGGAAATATCGGAGTGCTGAGCGTAACTGATCTTGCAGTTGTCACATCCGGCAATTATGAGAGATATTTCACAGGTAAAGACGGAAAAACATACGGTCACATTATTGATCCAGCGACAGGTCAGCCGGTTGAAAACGGCTTATTGTCGGTCACAATTATCGCAAAAGACGGCAAACTGTGCGACGCACTTTCAACCTCGCTATTTGTTATGGGTCTTGACAAAGCAATTGAACATTGGCGGAAATATAAAGATTTTGATATGATTCTAATAACTGATGACGAAAAAATCTACCTGACCAATGGGATAAAGGATAAATTCTCCGTTAATAAGAATAATAATATGAAAGTTAATGTGATTAACTTAAACAAAAATTAATTATCATAATAAATAATACTTCATAACAAAAGGCACATAGTTAATTCTATGTGCCTGAATTTTATATTAATTTGATAGAATATTAATTACAGCCTTCCAAAATCAAGAACAAGCCAACCACATTTTCCATCGTAAATCAAATTGATTTCAAACGTATTAAAACCGTTTAACATTCTATATCAATTCCCTACTTTGTTCTTTACTTTTATTCTTTACATCTTCCGCAATCAGAACATCCGTTACAAATAAGTCTGCTTCCGCAATGCTCACAATTACTGCGATAGTGAGGTACATATAAATGTTCTTTAGGTATCTCCATACCCAAAGCGTTTGTGAGTTTCCACTCTATCGGCTTACCCACATAATTCATTCCCGACTTATATGCCATTTCACTTTGCAGCCGCTTTTTAGGTAAATGATATCGTCTGCCGTCTTTGATGAAAACCGTACCTGTTTCAATAAAGCAAAATGTGATATTATGGGCAACACATTCGGCTCTAAGGCTCTTAACCCAATCAAATTTACACGGTCTTGCACCATCGTAATTTTCGCCGCCGCATATAACCTGTTCTATCTGCCCGTCACCAAGATATTTTTCAATGCTGACCGCACCGATGAAAGGTGCACACATTATTCCCTTGTGCTTAAACGGCAAATCGAGCAGGATAGGAATACGCTCGTCTGCTCTGCGCTGATTTTCACAGGTGACATTGAAAAAGATATTCTCCCAACCATCACCCCAGTCTGACGGCAGACAATCTGCCACTCTCTGTGGGCGTTTTGTTAAAAGAAAAAACTTTACATCACTGCGTTCCCTCATAAGTTCCCATGCTTCATCACGCCACTCGTCCGCTTCTTCTAAAAAGAAATCTGACGACATACAGACACGAATCAATTCACCGCTTTGTATTTTGTAACCGCCTTTTCTGTTCTTATGAACAGGATAGGTAAATCTTGATTTTGTTCTGTATATATCAGCACCGTTTTTGTCACGAATACGATCAAGAAAGTACATATAGCAATTCTGACATCCCTCGCTGCACTTTATACAGCCATGCCACGGGTTCCATATATCGTGCATCTTATCACCTTACTTTCGTACAAACCACCTATAACCAATAGTATCACATAAAAACCGATAATTCAAGGTAACTGGCACTACAGTTTCTTTTGTTTGCTTACAGCTGACTTTAAAATATGGCAGATAATAAAACACCTTTTACAATTAAATAAAGTCTGACATCAATTTGTAATTCTTTTTGTCATTTTTCGATGGCATTCTTAATTACAGATATATGTGTTTAATTCTGATAGTTCATAGGATTCATCTCTCTTAAAACGAAATACAACCGCTTATTTTTAAAACGATTGGCTTTATGTAAAAAAATAATACACATATATTTTTTCTATGCGCCTTAATTTTTTCAAATATTTGGTTGGTGATAGTTCGAGTCCTTACAGTTCCGTAAATTCAGCAAAATACATCTATAAAAAACTATTCATTTTTATTGCTTTTTTAATCAGAACCACCACTAAAGTGGTGGTTTGCACAGCCCCTAGAAGGGGCAAATACAGGCTCAACCCCTAAAAGGGGTTACTGAATGTTTGACATAGCATTACTATCTCGGGCAGCCGCTAAAGCGGCTGTCTTTTTTGCCTACTTATTCTTGCTACCCGTAAACGGGTCCACATACTCTTTTAGTGTCATTTGGTCTTCTATATAATCTTCTTCCATTTGGTGTTTTATATATTCCCTTATTGCTTTTTCATTTCGTCCTACCGTGTCTACAAAATACCCTCTGCACCAAAAATGTCTACTTCCATATTTGTATTTTAAATTTGCGTGTCTGTCAAATATCATTAATGTACTTTTACCCTTGAGAAATCCCATAAATTGTGCTATACTTAAATATGGTGGTATACTTACTAGCATATGTATATGGTCTGGCATTGCTTCTGCTTCTAGTATTTCTACCTTTTTCTCTTCACACAGTTTTCTTAGTATTTGTCCTATATCTGTTTTTAATTTTCCATAGATTACTTTTCTTCTGTACTTTGGTGCAAATACTATGTGATATTGACATCGATATGTTGAATGTGAAAGTGTTTTTATCTCGTTTTTCATTGGCTTTTACCTCCTTATATGTTTGATAGTAATGCTCTTGTCAAACCTTTTCTATCTTATCATATTTGGAGGTTATTTTTTTATCCTTTTGCTTAAGCTTTTTATTCCCACCAGTAGAACTGGTGGTTGCTTTACGCTAAAGCTACAAAGCAAGAAAGCCCCGAAAAATCGGGGCTTTCTTGCTAAAAATCTTTTTTACTAACTTATCCTGTAAATACTTAGCAAAAAAGATTTTTTCGATATGGACTTGAACTAACGCATAATTATTTCTAAATGACATTGCAAATACATATGTATTTTATCTTACTCATTATAACTTATTTCTGTTGTGAAATCATCCCAATTATTCTGAAGTTTTTCTATTTGCTTTTTATAATGTGATAATAATATTTTAGAAGTCTTTTCATTTATTAAAATATTTTTGTCTTCTAATAAATCAACATATTTCTTTATATAACCTGTAAGTCTTTCGTTTATTTTGGCTTTCTGGTTTTTATCAATTAATTTGCAATAGTTTAGAACATAAATTCTGAATGCGTCAATATATACAATATGACTATTAATTATTCGGTCTTCATGAAATTGCTTAAACCTTCTCTCTTCACCATAAATGTTTTTTCTTTTAAATTGACAAACATAATGTGAATCCTTATATAATTCTGAATTTTTATATGGGTTTCCATATTTACTCTGATTACACAATTTCTTGTTAAATTTTATTAATTCATCGCAACAACTTTTAACTTGTAAATATACTTTATTGATAATCGTAAAAAATTTATAGGTATTCGTTTCTTTATCAAAAATAAAACTTTTATCACTAAATAAAGCAGCTTCAAGATTTTTAAAGATTCGCACTGAATAGAATTCAAAATGCGTTGTTACATATTCTATATAAATTTTACCTGCACAGCTATAATGTAATAACGTAGTTTCAGGATCTAATTTATTAATCTCAATTACATTATTCTTAATTTTATCATAATACTCTATTTGATTAAAGGATATTAAATGTGTCCATTCTGTATCTCTTAAGTTAAACATTTCCCATAGAATTTTAACTACTTCGTCTTTTTTAAATACATGTTGGAATGTTTCTAAAATATCTTTAATACTAACACTATTACGAGCAGAAGAACATTTAGTCTCAGTATAGTTACTTAAATAAGATAATAGCAATCTACATATACTAACTTCTTTATTTGCTCTATTTAACAGGTCTAAAACACCTATTTTTTTCAAACAATTTTCTTCGTTTCCATCATTCAAACTAAATCTATCAAAAATAAGTTTAAATAATATTCCTCTAGCTCCGTGTCTAAACATTGGTTCGTTTAAACTCATTAGATATTTATACGACTTGACCTGTATCGGATTATTTATAACAACACGTACTAACATAGTAATGCATGAGCGATAATTATTATTAAACAAAGGAAAAATAACACGCTTTGTATAGTCATCTTTAATAATACTTAATATTAATTCTATTTGATCATATATAATAGTATCCAATTCATTATACTTATCAAAATCTTTTAAAGTTTTAAGTCTTTTTTCAATAATAGCACTTTTATCGTACCATTCAGACATATCTTCACTAATATAAATACTATTAAATGCGTTAGAAAAATGTGAGGATGGCAGATTAGCTCTTGTTGTCTCTCTCATTGAAATAAATATTTTTATTTTATCAATATATCCTATTCTTTTATTTGTATTTTTATATACTTTTAGTTGTGAAAATTTATCTGAAAACTCTATCGTAAACGCATCAATACCTTCAATAAATGTTACTAATTCATTGTAATCATCAATATAATCTAAATTGTCAATAACAAATAGTAATTTACTTCTTTTTTCAGATTCATACTGCAATGATAAGTGCCAAAAAAACAATAAATACAATACATCAACGAAATCTAATGAAGAAATGAAATTATGCAATTCTATAAATTTTTTAGTTTCATCCAATTCTATATTCACTTGTAAATTATTAATTATTTCAAAAAACTCTAATAATTTTATATTGTTATTAAATGTTTTAATTACTGGTAAATTATTATTAAAAAAGTTAATAAACCCACAATAGTCATCAATATTATCGATTGAAGTAATTAATTCACTGCAAAATATACTTTTAACCTGTTCTTTTACTTTCTTAGGATTTTTATCACAGTCTATAAGCAAAACATTGGCTTCTGTATTATTTTTATATTCGCTAACCACCGATTGTATGAAAGTTGTTTTCCCACAACCTTGATATCCCACAATAAAAAAAGTATTTTTGCCATTTGGTGTGTGTAACATATCTAGAAATTTCTTTTTATATAATTTTGCCGTCTCACTCTCAGACAAAAATGCTTTTTTAAATCCTTTTTCGCTAATTATTTTATTAAAATTATAAAAAGGAAAACTTGAATATGGATTAGCTTGTAAGTATCTTAAAATACCAGTCTCAACATCGGATTTGATTTCTTTAATTATCTCTAACATCATACTATCAATTTCTTCCGTTTTAATTAGAATATTATTTTGTAACATATGCTTTCTCCTTATTTTATGAGTTTTTTAATTCAAATATTATCTTTTTTATTCCTAATAATAAACCTTTTAAATAAAAAAATTAGATAATGGTTTGAAAATACTTTATAACTTTGAATTTTAATTTGATTAAATAATATTTCAATATTTTGAATAAATCCATTCAAATTTTCTGCAAATTGATTTGCATCTTTTTTATTTATAATTATTTGCATTAACCTTATATCTTTTAAACACTTTTCTTGATAAATAAATAATTTAAAATCATTAATATATTTTTCTGTATTAATTGAATTTATATTTATTATATTCTCTGTATTTTCTCTCAGGCTTTTTATATCACTTAAATATTGTGCTTCTTTAAAAATATTACAACAATCATCTTTATTTATTTTTAAAAGAATTATATATATTTTATTCAAATTTGTTTTCAATGGTATATAAAAATTTTCTAAAACTTTTATATAATTAATTCGGTTTTTATTTTTATAGTCAATATTTCTAAAATATATGTTAATAAGAATGTTTAAAAACACACCTATAAAACTAAAACATGCTGTGATAATTGCCGCACCTATTTGTGGATTTTTTTCTACATAATCAAATAAACTGTTCATGATTATACCTTCTTGCAAAGTTATTCTTGTAAAATATAAATAGAAGATAAATCTTTAATCATTTCCCTTTATTTATACTAATAATATCTAATTACTTTAATAATAAAATTATAACACATTGCTGTCGAATATTATCATATTTACATATAATTTAATTATAAATTTACAATATATACATATTATATATTTTTTTCCATTAAATTATATTATAAATCTACTAATAGTATTTAATAAATAGTATTACTTTCTAAATTTAAAACCGAAGCCAATTTTCTAAGTAGACAAGCCATTAAAAGCGAAAAAGATCCGGACACTAATGGTTCAAATACATAACTTTAGCCGTTTTAGTATTCAACTTTGAGATGTTTTGGATTAACTGTACGAATCAATAAAATGAAAAAAGCACCCGTAAAGGTGCTTAAATAAAGGTTAAACATAAAAACAGAGGTCGTATTCGAACGCTTATGGTTCAGATTACGACCTCTGTTCACATTTTCATTACCTGCATCAATCAATCCCCATGTCAGACAGAAAAGGATTATTCCCTAAAACACGGTGCTGTCATTGAATAACAATTAGAATATTAGGGTTCAGATCACATGAATTTTATGATTCCACTTTAATTTTTCAACTATTTTAAATTGAAATCGTTATGCCTAAAAAGGAATATGCTGAAAACAACGTAAACACGCATGTTTTTGTCATAAAAAATATACAGTTCAAAACGTTACGTAAAACAATATTAATGACGCTGACGCAATTGTAACTTAGTTTCAAGATTATTTGTACTATAACCTCTTTCTCTTAATCCATTCACAACTTCAGAATAAATATCCTTTCCGTCAGGATCTCTTATAGTTACAATTAATACAAATTCTTGATAAGGGATTGAAATTTCATTTCTTTGGGTCATATCAATACGAATTTTCCAGCCATCTCCAACATTTATTCCACGCTTAATTTTTTTATAATATGATTTTATTGGGCTCCACTTAAAACCGTTCTCAACTCTCGCTCTTTCAAATTTATCGTTCCAAGCACAATCAAGAGGTATGCAACCTTTAAATTTAATCTTTCCCGAAGCACTTTGTCTATATACACCAAATTTTGCATCAATATTTATGCGGCAATATTCACAACCAAAATTCTCATCAAGAACGGGATTATATACAAGCGTCATTCCTACTTCACCATAATACTTTCCATTTCTTATGAGTGATTTCGGAAATGGAAAGTCCAGCATCTCCAAATGCGTTCCCTGCCTAACCTTCTGTTTAAACACTAGTGTTACTTCATCCTCACTACAGAGCAAAATATCACTAACATTATTCGACGGCATACCAAATCCATAATATTTAATATTATCAGGGTTATCATCTAAAAGTCCACGAGAATTCATTCGTGCAGAATGGATCAAAATAGCTTTAGCAAGTAATATATCTTTATCCATCATTTTATCATAAATTGAAGCAAACTTCTGTGTAATTCTAGGAGTTGAATAGCTAGTTCCATTCCCCTCAACAATATTACCATATAAATCCATCCCCTTCATTCCTAATCCTGCAATAGAATAATTTCTAGAAAGATTTCCGCCAAAGTCAACAACATCAGGTTTTACTATGTAGTTTGCTCCTGGACCTCTACGACTAAACGGAGAAGGCTCTGTGCTTTTTACTATTGAATCATTAGAATCATATAATGCAACAGAACCAACAGTGATAGCTCTCACAGAGTCCGCAGGTGAAATTATTCTATCTCTTTCACCCATATCAACTTGTGGTGGCCATTCTCTATAAGGCAATTCATTTAAATTTCCACTTGACACAAATATTTGAACTTTATATTTATCCTGAATATAATCTAAAAATTTTCCCAAATCAGAAATTGAACCATCACACACAAGAGTTTCTATTCCCAAAGATAAATTCCAAATTTTTGTATTATGCGCATACTTATCCATGCACTCCTCAATTATCTCCATAAGTTCAATTTCTCCAATTGAATCTGTTAAGCCAAAATTCCTATCCGAATTGGGTATTGCAACAATATCAACGAATTTGTATCGAGTATGCTCATTAGTTTTAATGCTATTTAACTCGTTGCCATACTGAATAGTTGAGGCAATAAAAGTTGCGTGTTTATGATTCTGATATAATTTGTCAACGTAAAATTCTCTTGCAACAATATAATTTTTTAAGAGATTGTTTTCATCACTTATTCCACCATCAATTATTCCAATTGTAATATCACTTTCTGAGGCTTCACTGTCAATTAAAGTAACTATTTCTGAACAATCATAGTTACTTAATGGCTGTGAATATTCCTGAAAAAAGTCAATTGTCTTTACACCATTTATACTAGCAAGCTTAATTATATCATCATATGTTTCAACTTCAATTTTAATATACATTATAGAAGATCCATATTTTATCACTTTATATTTTCCATCAAAACCATATTCATTGATCTTTTTAAATACATAATTCGTAATCTGAGCATTATCAAATTCATCATCAAAATCAAAAAGTTTAATTTTAATTCTGTTTTTAATACAAGCAAAATCATTATGCTCGGATAAACTCACTATGTTTCTAGATATTTTTTCACTAGGAATTATAGGACTTATATCATCCACTGCGGTTAAATTAGCTCTGAATTTTTCAGACGGAGGATTTCTTATGAGTTCTACAGTTTCCCGGATAGATTTAGCATTCACCTTAATAAATATTTCACCTAAATCTTTACTTCCTATAATAGGACAATTTTTGCAAAGAACGTTAGGTTTATGCGACTTGGCAATAGCTTCAGGTTTGACAGTAATCTTACCGACCGCAGGTACAAATTCATTTTCCTCAAATACTTCTTGATAGTATTTTAACATCTGACTAAACTTTTCCTCGACTGCTTTTTGTAATTCACTCGTTATCTCTCCAAAAAATGTTATAGAACCTCCTCCTGTATTTCTCTTTGTATCATCATTCTTCTGCAGAACAAGTTTTATTGGAAGATTTTTCTCTTTCATATTTCATCAGCCTCCTTAATTAACTTCGAAATTGTTGTTTTTGAACAATTTAAAATGTTTGCTATTACTTGATAGCTAAACACTTTATCATTGCAAGCTCTTAGAAAATTTGCTTTTATTTTTAATAGCATCCTTTCACAACTGCAATTTTGCGGAATTATACCCTTGAACGAAAAAAGCTCATCATAATAATCAATTTTCTCCACTTTCCTGTCATGAATTACAGCCTTACGTATTGCTTTAATCAATATTTCCTCAACATTAGCGCCACTTAGATTAGTCAAAGCCGTAGCTAATTCCATCTTTTCTTTGGTACTTAAATTGTGAGCATTTCTAGTAAAGAGGTCAATCATTTCTAATATGGCATTAGTATCAGGTAATTCTATTTTTAATTTATACTCAAATCTTCGCCATACAGCTGAATCTAATAATTTATCATGATTTGTAGCAGCTATTAATAAACTGTCATTGCTCATTGCATCAACATTTTGCAACAAACTATTTACAACACGTTTCAACTCACCAAGCTCATTACTATCATCACGAGCTTTTGCAACAGCATCAAATTCATCTAAAAAAAGTACGCATGGAATTTTTTGGGCAAACTCAAATAATGCCCGTATGTTTTTGGCAGTAGTTCCGAGGTACGAAGATATAAGGCTATCCAGTCTTGCTATAACCAATGGCAAATTAAGTTCTCTCGCTATAAGATATGCACATTTTGTCTTGCCACATCCGGGGGGTCCATACAATAACAAAGTATTTGATACACCTATTCCCATTGAATTCAACCTATCGGCATTTTTATAACTAAGAATAAAATTATTCAAGTTATTCTTGTTTTCCTTTGAAAGAATAACACTAGTTTTATTTTTGTCAGGATAAATAATGTCAGCTAATACCGTTCTAGATTCAGAATCTAATGGAATAGCAATATTCTTTCTCATATCCATGGCCGAAAGAGTAGTTTCACTCTGGGCAGTTAAAAGCTTGGTAAATTTATTTGCAGCTCTCACTTCATTGTCTTGTTCTAGCTTTGAAATCAGTTGCTTTGTATAATTTATAACCTTTATTTGATCATGTTTCAAAGCCCCTTCAACTATCTTTCCAATTTCAATTGTATATTTCATTGATATTCCACTCCTCCTAAATTTTCAATTTATTATATTATAATCATCATTTATACTTTTGTCAAGAACGATTTCTTAATTTTTATAAATAAATTTCTTATTTTAGGAACGATAACATTATTATATGGTACGATTGCTTATTATTATAAAATTCGTTCATAATATAAGAGTTTTGATGATCATACAACAATATACTTCATAAGTATGGATAGTATTATACTGTTTATGGTAATTCTTCTACTATATTGGAGAATTTAAGAGATGTTATATAACATAAGTATTAGCTCCATAAATAAACTATTTACTAGAATTATTATTTTGCTTTTATATAAGCGATTCTTACTACTATTCCTCAGAAAGCCCACCAAAAAATTTAAGGAACTTAGTCTCATTATGACGGACTTAGTTCCTTTGCATTTATCACATATTTTTTACGTTTAACTGTTATGGTATTATTATCGACTAGTGTAAATAAATTTTTTCAACTTTTATGTTATAATAACTCTACTAAATTTAAAGGAGTTATTTATTATGACGAGAAAATTTAAACTAGAAGAAAAACAAAAATTAGTAACTAAGTACTTTTCAGGAGAATCAGTTAGGTCTATTTCGAAAATTTCAGGTGTTCCATCCAGTACCTTATATAGTTGGATTAAATTGTACCGATCTGATTTTGAATCAAAAGAAAAACTTTTTACTTACAAGGAAGTACAACAGCTCAGACGAACTGTAGAACGTCAGTCAGATATGATAGCAATTCTTAAATCTGTCAATTGTACAGTTTACTCACCATTACGTGACAAGCTATATGAACTTGAAAAACTGTACGGAAAATACAGTGTTCATGTATTGTGCGATTCCTTAGAAGTATCCAGAGGTACATTCTATAACCATATTTGGAGAAACAAAAAAGAAAACACACTTTCGGCAAAACGTAGAGAAGAATTTAAACCTATTATTAAAGAAATTTTTGATTCAAACAAGCAGATATATGGAGCAAAAAAAATCACAGCTGTTTTAAAAAACAAGGGATATAAGATCAGCGAACGTCTAGTCTCGGAATTAATGTTTGAGATGAATTTAGTCAGTATTCGCACTGACTCAAAAAGGATATATCAAAAGTTAAATAAACAACCTAGAAAAAGGAACGTACTTCAACAACATTTTAATACATCTGCCCCAAATCAGGTTTGGGTAAGTGATGTAACTTTCTTTACATTTAATAAAATAAAATATTCAATTTGTGCAATTCTTGATTTATTTTCTAGAAAAATAATTAGTTATAAAATTGCTGTAAAAAACAGTACACAACTTATAAAATCAACATTTAAATCAGCATATGAATCACGAAAGCCACAAAACGGATTGATTTTCCACAATGATCAAGGAGGAAATTTTGTATCTATTACTTTTAGAAAATATCTTGCTTCACTTGATGTTATACAAAGTTTTTCAGATCCAGGTACCCCATATGATAATTCTGTAATGGAAGCATTTTTTAGCTCATTAAAACGTGAATCATTATATCGTACTGATTTCACATCAGAAAAAAATTTTAAACAAACAGTAGATAAATATATATCGTTTTACAATAATGAAAGACCTCACTCCATGTTAAAATATAAAACACCATGTCAGGCAGAGAAGGATTATGCCTTAAAACACGGTGTTTTCACTGAATAACAATTGGAATATTGGGGTTCAGATTACACAAATTTTATGATTTCACTTTAATTTTTCAACTATTTTAAATTAAAAATTGTAATGTCTAAAAAAGATATATGCCAGAAACAACGTGAAACACGCATGTTTTCGGCATAAAAAATAGACATTTAGAACACAAGGGTTCAAAACGTCTACGTAAAACACATGGTGCCGCTGGCCGGACTTGAACCGGCACGGATGTTACTCCGAGGGATTTTAAGTCCCTTGTGTCTGCCTATTCCACCACAGCGGCAAAATCGAATAAAATCAACTTAATAATTATACAACAATAAACAATAGTTGTCAATAGAAAAATTAGGTCTGGTAAATAAAAAGCATCAGCAATCGCCGATGCTCATTTTGGAGGCGCCACCCGGATTTGAACCGGGGATCAAGGTGTTGCAGACCTACGCCTTACCACTTGGCTATAGCGCCGAAAAGAAAGTATTGGAGCGGGCAACGAGGCTCGAACTCGCTACCTCCACCTTGGCAAGGTGGCGCTCTACCAGATGAGCTATGCCCGCATTTGATTCCATAATATGCGGAATCAAACAAATTGGTGCCTCCGGACGGAATCGAACCATCGACACGAGGATTTTCAGTCCTCTGCTCTACCGACTGAGCTACAGAGGCAAAATGGCGACCTGGATGGGAGTCGAACCCACGACCTCTAGCGTGACAGGCTAGCGTTCTAACCAACTGAACTACC